>NZ_JBNCKO010000004.1:0-293131 GCF_049841595.1 Micromonospora sp. DT228 | reverse complement strand
CCCCCCGCCGTGGGGGCCCGCGCTAGATCGACTTCTCGCGGGGGCTCGGCGAGGGGTCTACGCGCCCGCCGCCCCCCCCGGCGACGCCGGAGCCGTCCACGGTGGCGGGTGACGGAGCGCATCCGGCGCTGCCGGCGTCGGTTCTTGACGACCTGACCCGGTAGGCCACGTGCTATCCCTCGGTCCGTCCCGATTGGTCTGGCCGGCGGGCCGACCGCCATCCGCCGAGCGTCTTTCACGATTCACGAAATCACGCTCAGGTCCGGTCCGTGCGCCGATTCGTCCTGTCTTTTCCGATTACGCCTGAAGGCGGCTTATCGGCTGGCATAGCCTTAGTGCGTCTTATGGGGGGTTGACGCATGTCCGTGGCGATGGTGAATGGCTTTACGGCGAGACGGGGTCGGAGCGGTGCCGCGACGAACGGCGTGCGCCCCTCGTTGACTGTCGCGATCGTCGACAGCACGGACGTGGCCCGTTGAACACCCGCACCCGGTCCTCGCGACTGTTCGGTCGCCGCGAGGTCCGACGCCGAACCGCAGTTTGCGTGGTGGGCACCCTGCTGGCCACTCTGGTCGCCGTGCTCAACCCGGTCGTCGCCGAGGCAGCCGGCACCGTCCTGTTCAACCAGCCCTTCCACAACAACACCCGGACGGACTCGGTCCGATCGTCCTGCCGGCCCTACCCGCGGCGTCCACCACCCCGAACTTCGCCTGCCTGAGCGCCTCCGGCAACGTCAGCACCGGAGCCCTGCACAGTTGTGCGACGCAGACCGACGCGCCCGGCAGCGGCAAGCTGCGACTCACCGACGCCACCCTCAACCGGACCGGTGGGCTCTTCGGAGCGACCAGCGTGCCCACCGCGTCCGGGCTGGACATGACCTTCAACCTCTACCAGTACGGCAACACCGGCGGTGCGGACGGGATGACCCTCGTCCTCGCGGCGGTCGACCCCGCCAACCCGGCCGCGCCGGCCACCATCGGCCAGTCCGGGGGAGGGCTGGGATACACCGGTACGAGGACACTGCCCGGTCTGGCCAACGGCTACCTGGGCATCGGGTTCGACGTCTTCGGCAACTACAGCACCACCACCTACCAGGGGAGCGGCTGTACCGACCCAGCCTTCGTCACCGCCTCCCGGATTCCGGGTCAGGTGCTCGTGCGGGGACCCGGTCGGGGCACGGTCGGCTACTGCGGTCTGAACAGCACCGCCACCAACGGATCGTCGCCGGTAGTCCCACTGCGGGCCAACAACCGCGCCGCCTCGGTCGTACCGGTCGAGGTGGTCATCAACCCGACCACCTCGTCGTTCACCACCGCCTCCGGTCTGGTGGTGGCGGCCGGACGTTACATGGTGGTCTTCCGGCCGGTCGGCGCGAGCGTCTCGCGGGTCCTGGAGGGTCCGCTACCCGCGGTCGCCGCCGGCCTCTACCCCTCACCGAACTGGCTGAACAGCAACGGCATCCCACGCCAACTCGCCTTCGGCTGGGTGGCGTCCACCGGTTCCGTGGTGGACAACCACGAGGTCGACAACACCAACGTGGTGACCTTCAACCCGGTGCCCGACCTGAACGTCACGCAGACCAGCTACACCGGCCCGAACCCCCAGCCCGGTGATCCGGTCAACTACACGGTGGTTCCCTCGGTCGCCGTCGGCGCCAACGAGACAGCCCCGGTCTCGATGACCGCGACCACGCCGACCGGTGTGGTGCCGGTTGGCGCGTTCGGTAGCGGTTGGGTCTGCGCGCCGCCAACGGGGCAGACCGTCACCTGCACCAACAGCAACGGGCCCTTCGCCAACGGGACCTCGCTGCCACCGATCTCGGTGGTCGCCATCGTCACCGGGTCCGCCGTCACACCGTCGATCATCCAGACGCAGTCGACGGTCACCGCCTCGTCCATCGACGGCAACCCCGGAATCTCCACCACCACTGTCGTGGGCACACCGCCGGCGACGCCGAGCGGCATCACCGTCTCGCCCGCGACGAGCACGATCGCCGGCGGCGTCGCGGTGACGGTCGGCGGGACGAACATCGCCGGGGCGACCGCCATCGAGATCGGCACCACGGCGCAGCAGCAGGCCGGTACGCCGGTCGTCCTCCTGCCCTGCCCGTCCGGCCCGGCCGCTGGCTGCTTCACCGTCAACGCGAACGGGACGTTGAGCATCTCGTCCATGCCCGCCCGCAGCAGTGCCGCCACGGTGAACGTCACAGTGGTCACCCGGGGCGTCGCCGCCGCCGCCAGCTACGTCTACACCGACGTACCGGCCACCCCGGCCGCGCCCACCGCGACCGCCGGCCTGGCCAGCGCCACGGTGAACTGGACGGCCCCGGCGAGCAACGGCAGCCCGATCACCAGCTACGTCGTCACCCCGATCCGGAACGGGGTGGCACAGACCCCGATCACCTACGACACGTCCACCACCAGCCGGGTCATCTCCGGGCTGACCGTCGGCGCGACCTACACGTTCACCGTCGCGGCGATCAACTCGATCGGCACCAGCGCGACGAGTCCGGCGTCCAACGCGGTAGTGCCGTACGCGGTGCCCGGGGCACCCACCATCACGGCAGCCAGTGCCGGCGACTCGTCGGCCCGGCTGACCTGGACCGCGCCCAGCACCGGCGCCAGCCCGATCACCTCCTACGTCATCACCCCGTACATCGGCGGGGTGGCGCAGACCCCGCAGACCTTCGCCAGCGCGGCAACCACCCAGACGGTGACCGGGTTGACGCCGGGCACCGCGTACACCTTCACGGTGACGGCCCTCAACGCGGGCGGTGCCGGACCACCGTCGGCGCAGTCCGCGCCGGTCATCCCGAACCAGTCGCCCAGCCTCACCAACCCCGCGCCGCCCGCCGGCGAAGTCAGCGTCCCCTACAGCAACCAGCTCACCGTGAACGGCGGTACGGCACCGTTCGCCTGGTCGATCAGCGCGGGCAGTCTGCCGCCCGGGGTGACCATCAACGCGAGCACGGGTCTGCTCTCCGGCACCCCCACGGCTGCCGGGACCTTCGACTTCACCGTCCGGGTGCTCGACGCCAGCAGCCAGGCAGCCACCCAGGCGCTGAGCATCGTCATCGCGCCGCTGCCCACGCTGACGTTCCCGCCGCCGCCGCAGGGGCAGGTCGGCATCGCCTACAGCACCCAGCTCACGGTGAACGGGGGCACCGGCCCGTTCGTCTGGTCGGTGAGCGCGGGCAGTCTGCCGCCCGGGGTGACCCTGAACCCGAGCACCGGTCTGCTCTCCGGCACCCCCACCCTCGGCGGCAACTTCTCGTTCACCGTCCGGGTGGTCGACTCCTTCGGCCAGGCCGCCACCAGGACGGTCGCCCTCGGCATCACCGCCTCGCCGACGCTGACGTTCCCGCCGCCACCGCCCGGCCAGGTTGGCGTCCCGTACAGCACCCAGCTCACGGTGAACGGCGGAACCGCGCCGTTCGTCTGGTCGGTCAGCGCGGGCACACTGCCGCCGGGTCTGACCCTGAACCCCAGCACCGGTCTGCTCTCCGGCACCCCCACCACCGAGGGCAGCTCCAGCTTCACGGTGCGGGTCGTCGACGCCGCCGGCCAACAGGCGACCGCACCGGTCACCCTGGTGATCACCACCGGGCCGCTGGTCGTGACGAAGACCTCGAACGTGAACACCGTGGCGGCCGGCGGGACGGTGAACTACACGATCAGCGTGACCAACACCGCCACGGTCGCGCTCAACGGCGTCACCATCACCGACCCGCTCGGCGGGGTGCTCGACGACGCGACGTACAACGCTGACGCGACCGCCACCTCGGGCACCGTCACATTCGTCAGCCCGACCCTGAGCTGGACCGGCAACCTGGCCGCCGGCGCGGCCGTGACCATCAGCTACTCGGTCACCGTGGCCAGCCCGCCGACCGGCGACCTGATGCTGACCAACACGATTACCTCGCCCACGCTCGGCACCAACTGCACCGCCGGCAGCCTCGACGCCCGGTGCACGGTCAACGTTCCGGTCTCCGCGCTCACCATCGTCAAGACGGCGAACAGGACCACCGCGACGCCCGGCGACGTGGTCAGCTACACCATCGCGGTCACCAACACCGGGCAGGCCGCCTACCCGGCCGCCACCCTGACCGACGCGATGGGCGCGGCACTCGACGACGCGGTCTACAACAACGACGCGGCGGCGACGACTGGTGCGGTCTCCTTCAGCTCGCCGAACCTGACCTGGACCGGCATCCTGGCGGTCGGCGCCAGCGCCACCATCACCTACACGATGACCGTGCGCGCTCCGGACCCCGGCGACAAGGTCATGACCAACACGGTCAGTTCCGGCAGCCTGGGCAGCAACTGCCCAGCCACCGCCAACGACTCCCGTTGCACCGCGACGGTCACCGTGCTGGTGCCCGGCCTGGTCCTGACCAACACCGCGAGCACCGCGAACACGACACCCAACTCCACCGTCGGCTACACGGTCACCATCACCAACAGTGGGCAGACCGCGTACACGGGGATCAGTGTCGCCACCTCGCTGGCCGGGGTGCTCGGCCGGGCCACGTACAACAATGACGCGACCACCACCGCCGGGTCGCTGTCGTACGCCAGTCCGATCCTGGCCTGGAACGGTGACCTCGCGGTCGGCGCGACGGTGACCGTGACGTTCAGCGTGACGGTCGGCCCGGCGACCACCGGCGAGCCGGTGCTGACCAGCGTGGTGTCGTCCTCGGCGGTCGGCAACAACTGCGCCCCCGGCAGCATCGACCCGCGGTGCAGGGCCTCGGTCACCATCCTCATCCCCGGGCTGACGCTGCTCAAGACGGCGAGCGTGCCGAGCACGACGCCCGGTGCGGTGGTGGCCTACGAGATCGTGGTGACCAACACGGGCCAGTCCGCCTACCTTGGGGCGAGCTTCACCGACTCGCTGGCCGGGGTGCTCGACGACGCCGCCTACAACGGCGACGCCACCGCCACCTCCGGGACTGTCTCCTACACCAACCCGACCATCTCCTGGAGCGGCGCCCTGGCCGTCGGCGCATCCGCCACGATCACGTACTCGGTGACCGTCGGCAGTCCCGCCACCGGTGACCGGACGATGGCCAACCGATTGGTCTCCCCGACACCGGGCGCCAACTGCGCCACCGGCAGCGTCGACACCCGCTGCTCGGCGACGGTCGCCGTGCTGCTGCCCGGGCTGACCCTGACCAACACCCCGAGCGCGACCACCGCCATCCCCGGCGACACCGTCGGCTACACGATCACCATCGCCAACACCGGCGAGTCGGCGTACCCGGCGACGACAAGTGTCACCAACCCGCTGGCCGGCGTGCTCGACGATGCCGTCTACAACTCGGACGCCACGGCCGACAGCGGGACCGTCGACGTGTCCGGGTCGGTGCTGACCTGGACCGGCGCGCTCGCGGTGGGCGCGACTGCCACCGTTCGCTTCTCCGTGACCGTGCAGAACCCCGACGCCGGAAACAGGGTGCTGACCTCGACGCTCAGCTCGACGGCGGCCGGCAACAACTGCCCGGCCGGCACGCCCGCCGCGGCCTGCACGGCCACCGTCACGGTGTTGCTGCCGGGGCTGGCCATCGTCAAGACCGTGGACAGCGCCACCACCGTCCCCGGTGGCGTGGTCACCTACACCATCACCGTGACGAACACCGGCGAGACGGCCTACGCGGCGGCGGCGTTCACCGACTCGTTGGCCAACCCGCTCAACGACGCCACCTACAACGGTGACGCGACCGCCTCGTCCGGCACGGTCAGCTACACCTCGCCCAACCTGAGCTGGGTGGGCGCGCTGGGCATCGGTGCCGCCGCGACCATCACGTACTCGATGACGATCCTCGACCCGGACCCGGGCGACAAGTCGCTGGTCAACACGGTGGTCTCCAGCACCCCGGGCAACAACTGCGCGACGGGCAGCAGCGACGCGCGGTGCACCGCCACCGTGTTGGTGCTGGTGCCGGCACTGACCATCACCAAGACCTCCAGCGTGCCGACCACCACGCCGGGTGCGACCGTCGGCTACACCGTCACCATCAGCAACACCGGGCAGACCGCGTACCCGACGCTGACCGTCACCGACGCGTTGGCCGGCGTGCTCGACGACGCGGCCTACAACAACAACGCGGTCGCCTCCGCCGGCACGGTCGGCTTCGTCAGCCCCAACCTGATCTGGAACGGACCTCTGGCCGTCGGCGGGTCGGTGACGATCACCTACTCGGTGACGGTGCACGATCCGGTCGCCGGTGACCTGATCCTCAGCAACCGGGTCAGCTCCACCGCTGCGGGCAGCAACTGCCCGACCGTCGGCGGCAGCGACGCCCGCTGCACGGTCACCGTGCCGGTGGCCCGACTGGTGATCGCGTTGGACGCCGAACCGGCCACCGTCCTGCCGGGTGGTCTGATCCGGGTCGGCGCGACCTTCACGAACACCGGCCAGGTGCCCTACCTGAACACCAGGGTCAATCTCGACTTCGGCGGGTTCATCGACGACGTGCTGCCCACCGGTGACCAGACCGCCTCCTCGGGGACGCTGACCGCCGGCGGTGGCGGTGCGGTCTGGACCGGTGACATCGCGGTGGGGCAGACCATCACGCTGACCGGCACCGCGACGGTGCTCGACCCGGACACCGGCGACCGGCAGATCAGCGGCCGCGCGTTCTCGGCGGCTGCGGGCAACAACTGCCCACCCGCGAGTACGGATCCGCGCTGCGTCTTCAGCGTGGCAGTGCTGGTGCCGGGCCTCGCACTGGACATCGTCGCGGACACGGCGACCGCCGTGCCGGGGCAGACCGTCGGTTACACCGTGACGATCACCAACTCGGGCACCGCGCCGTACACCGCGATCAGTGTGGCCAACTCGCTGGCGGCGGTGCTGACCGACGCGACGTACAGCGGCGATGCGGTGACCAGCGCCGGCACCCTGGACTTTGCCGGCACCACCCTCACCTGGAGTGGTGACCTGGCGGTCGGCGCGGTCGTCACGATCACCTACTCGGTGGTGGTGCGCTCGCCCGACCCGGGCAACAAGATCATGTTCAACACCCTGCAGTCCACGGCCGTCGGCAGTTCCTGCACCCCGACGACTCAGGCGCCCGGGTGCAGCTCGACTGTGCTCGTCCTCACCCCGGCGCTGACCATCGCCAAGTCGACGACTGCCATGACCGCGCTGCCGGGCAGTGCGGTGCCCTACACGTTGACCATCACCAACTCGGGTCAGGTCGACTACAGTGCCGCGAGCGTCGCCGACGACCTGACCGGGATTCTCGACGACGCCGCCTACAACGCGGACGCCAGCGCCACGGCCGGCACGGTCTCCTACGCCGAGCCGGTGCTCACCTGGACCGGCGACCTGGCCGTCGGTGCCACCGTGACGGTCACCTACAGCGTGACCGTCGACAATCCAGCCACCGGTGACGACGTGCTCACCAACGTCGTCACCTCCGCTGCGGCTGGGGCCAACTGCCCAGTGGGCGGCGCCGACCCCCAGTGCACGGTGACCGTCGCGATCGTCGACCAGTCCCAACTGACGTTCGCCAAGACCGCGAGCGTGGCCTCGGCAAGCGTTGGGTCGGTGGTCACGTACACGGTGGTGGTTTCCAACTCCGGGCTCACCCCGTACCTCGACGCGACCTTCGACGACTCGCTGGCCGACGTGCTCGGCAACGCCGTCTACAACAACGACGCCTCGGCCGGCGGGGTGGGCACCATCGGCTACGCCGCCCCGGTGCTCACCTGGACCGGTGACGTGCCGACGGCCGGGTCCGTCACTATCACCTACAGCGTGACGGTGCAGCCGGTCACCGGTGACAACCTGATGGTCAACACCCTGGTCTCCGACTCCGACGGCGGTAACTGTGCCGCCGGCAGCGTCGACCCGAGGTGCACCACGCGGGTCACCGTGTCGCAGGTGACCATCCTGAACACCGCCGACATGGCCACCGCGCTGCCCGGCGGCACGGTCGTCCTCACCACCACCATCACCAACGACGGCGGCACCGCCTACTTCGGCGCGGCTGTCAACCTGGGCGGCGCGGACCTGCTCGACGACGCCGTGCCGATCGGCGACACGGTCACCTCCGGCGTTCTCGTGGTCGGACCGAGCGGTCTCACGTGGACCGGTGACCTGCCGGTGGGCGGCGTTGTGACCATCGCCAGCACCTTCCTGGTCCGCAATCCGGACCAGGGCGACAAGATCATCACAAGCACGGCCAGCTCAGCGATCCAGGGCAACAACTGCCCGGTCGGCGGCACCGATCTGCGCTGCACCGTCCGGGTCGACGTGCTGGTGCCGGCCCTGAGCATCGTCAAGGTCGCCAACACGCCGGTGACGACACCCGGCAGCACGGTCGGCTACACCATCACCGTCAACAACACCGGCACCGCACCGTACGTGGGCGCGGTGGTCACCGACGACCTGACCGGCGCGCTGGACGACGCGACCTTCGGCAACGACGCCACCGCCACCGCGGGCGTTCTGTCGTACGCGGCGCCGACGCTCACCTGGACCGGGAACCTCGCGGCGGGGCAGAGCGCCGTCATCACGTACACCATGACCGTGCTCAGCCCCGACCCGGGAGACAAGACGATGGTGAACGCCGTCTCCTCGACCGAGGTCGGCAGCACCTGCCCGCCGGCCAGCTCCAACCCGGACTGCTCGGTGCTGGTACCCGTGCTCACGCCCGGCCTGGGCATCACCGTCGCCGCCGGCACGGCCAGCACCACGCCCGGCGCGCAGGTGGGCTACACCATCACCATCGTCAACACCGGACAGACCGCGCAGACCGCCGTCACGGTGACCAACGCGCTGGCCGGGCTGCTGGACGACGCGACCTACAACGGAGATGCCACCGCGAGCACCGGCACGGTCACCTTCACCAGCCCGAACCTGCTCTGGACCGGCACCCTCGCCCCGGGGGCGACGGCCACTGTCACCTACTCCGTGACGGTCGCCGATCCGGACAACGGCGATCGCCTCCTGACCAGCCGGGTCAGCTCGCCGGCCGTCGGCAGCAGCTGCGCCGTCGGCAGCACCAACCCGGCCTGTACGGCCACCGTGACGGTGGCGGTGCTCAGCATCGTCAACACGGCGAACGCCCCCACCTCGATACCGGGTGGCACGGTCCGGTACACCACCACGGCCACCAACACCGGAACGACCCCGCTGACCGGAATCGAGATAACGACCAACTTCGCCGGCTCGGTCGACGACGCCACCTACAACGGCGACGCCACAGCCTCGACGGGCACGCTGGAGCTGGTGCCGAATACGTCGTCCATCCGGTGGACCGGTGACCTGCCGGTCGGTGCGGTGCTCACCATCACCCGTTCGTTCACGGTGCACGACCCCGACCTGGGCAACCGGATCATGACCTCGGTGGTCAACTCCACCGCACCCGGCAACAACTGCCCGTCGGGCGGCAGCGACCCGGCGTGCACGGCGACCGTCACGATCCTCATCCCGGCGCTGACCGTGCTCAAAACCGCGGACCGGGCCAGCACCGTCCCCGGCGGCACCGTCGGCTACACCATCACCGTCACCAACGTCGGCGAGACCCCGTACACCGGTGCCACCGTCACCGACGACCTGGCCGGCCTGCTCGACGACGCCACCTACAACGGTGACGCCGTCGCCAGCTCGGGCGTCGTCGCCTTCGCCGCGCCGACCCTCACCTGGACCGGTGACCTGGCGATCGACGGGTCGGTCACGATCACCTACACCATCACCGCCGACGATCCGCAGACCGGCGGCCGCGTCCTGGTCAACAGGGTCAGCTCCACCGCCGCGGGCAACAACTGCCCGCCCGGAGGCTCGGATCCGGCCTGCACGGCGACCGTCCAGGTGCTGCTGCCGGCCTTGAGCATCAACAAGCACGCCAACGTCGGCACCACCACCCCGGGCGGCACGGTTGGCTACACCATCACCGTCACCAACAGCGGCCAGACCGACTACACCGGGGCCACCCTGAGCGACAGCCTCGCGGCCGTGCTCGACGACGCCACCTTCAACGACGACGCGGTCGCCACCGGTGGCGTGGTGTCGTACGCCGCGCCGACCCTGACCTGGACCGGTGACCTCGCTGTCGGCGGCAGCACCGTGATCACCTACTCGGTCGCGGTGCACAACCCCTCCGACGGCGACCGGAGCATGACCAACGCCGTCACCTCCACGACGCCGGGCAGCAACTGCCCGGCCGGGGGAACCGACCCGGGCTGCACGGTCACCGTCACCGTGCTCATCCCGGCGCTCAGCATCACCAACGTCGCCGATGTGGCCACCACCACGCCCGGCAGCGTCGTCCGGTTCACCGCCACCTTCACCAACACCGGCCCGACCCCGTACGTCGGCATCCGGGTGGTGACCGACGCCGCGAACGTCTTCGACGACGCCCGACCCAACGGCGACCAGGTCGCCAGCTCCGGCACCCTGACCGTGGTGGGTGCCGACGTGACCTGGACCGGCGACATCCCAGTCGGCGGCGTCATCGTCATCACCGGCACGGTCACGGTCAACAACCCGGACACCGGCAACCGGACCCTGGCCAGCACCATCACCACCGACGCGCCCGGCAGCAACTGTTCGACGGCGGCGCCCGGCCCCGCCTGCACCGTCAGCGTCGCCGTGCTGCTGCCCGGCCTCGCCATCGACAAGACCACCGACAACCCGACCATCACGCCAGGTGGCACCGTCACCTACACCATCACCGCCACGAACACCGGAGAGACGGGGTACGTCGACACGACGATCACCGACTCGCTCGCCGGCCTGCTCGGGGACGCGGTCTACAACGCCGACGCCACCTCCAGTTCCGGGGTGGTCTCCTACGTGGCACCGGTGCTGACCTGGCGCGGTGACCTGCCGGTCGGCACCGCCGTGACGATCACCTACACCGTGACGGTCAGCGACAGCCAGGTCGCCGGTCGCACCCTCGTCAACACGGTCAGCTCCGGCGCGCAGGCCAACAACTGCGCGGTCGGCAACGCCGACCCGAGGTGCAGCGCCCAGGTCGCCATCCTGATCCCGGGGCTGAGCATCGCCAAAACCGCGGACACCGCCACCGTCACCGCCGGCGGCACTGTCACGTACACGGTCACGGTCACCAACACCGGACAGTCGCCGTACACCGGCGCGACCCTCGCGGACTCGCTCACCGGTGTGCTCGACGACGCCGTGTACAACGCGGACGCCACCTCCAGTTCCGGTCTGGTTTCCTACGCGGCACCGGTGCTGACCTGGACCGGTGACCTTCCCGTCGCGGCGGTCGCGGTGATCACCTATTCGGTCACGGTGAACTTCCCGGACACCGGCGACCAGAGCCTGGTGAACACCGTCAGCTCCAGCACCGTGGGCGCCGACTGTCCGGGATCGACGGCCTGCACCGCGACGGTCGCGGTCCGGATCCCTGAACTGAGCATCACCAAGACCGCCGACACCGGCACGGTCGTCGCTGGCGGGACCGTGCGGTACTCGGTGCTCGTCACCAACAGCGGGCAGGCTCCCTACAGCGGCGCCACATTCACCGACTCGCTCGTCGGCGTCCTCGATGACGCCGTGTACGTCGGCGATGCCGTCACCACCACGGGCGTGCTGTCCTACACCGCCCCGGTGCTCACCTGGACCGGTGACCTGCCGGTCGGTGCCACCGCCGCGATCACCTACAGCGTCACCGTCAACCAACCGGTCTCCGGCGACGGGAGCCTGGTCAACACCGTGGCCTCCACCACCCTCGGTAATACCTGCCCGGCGGGTGGGGGCGGCCCAGCATGCACCGCAACTGTCGTCGTGGCCGCGCAGTCGATCACGTTGTCTGGCCTGCCGGCCGGGTTCACCCTGACCGGCCGGCCTCAGCAGGTGGTCGGTCGGCCCGAGGCGGTCACGATGACCGTCACCACCAACAGCCCCACCGGATACGCCGTGACAGTGCGCGGGCTGGCGCCCGAACTGGTCGGGGCGAATCCCGCGAATCCGTACACGATCCCGATCGAGAACCTGAGGGTACGGGAGAGCGGTACCAGCGTCTTCCGCGAACTCTCCGACGTGACGCCGGTGGTGGTGCACCGCCAGCCCGGGCCGTCGGCGCCGGGCGGGGACGCGATCGGCAACGACTACGAGGTCAGCATTCCCGCGGTCGTAGCCGACGAGTACTCCACGACGTTGGAGTACGTGGCGATTACCGAGTAACAGCCTGAGGAGCATCATGCGAAGGATCCCTGTCCTGGCGACCGCACTGGCCGCCTGGGTGCTGGCCGGGCCGGCGGTCGCCCCGGCGCAGGCGGCGGCCCCAACGCCGAAGCCGTCCGCGTCGGCCTCGCCGCCCGGCCCGCTGCTCAGCATCACGGTGGACGACGGCCGGACCGAGGTCGCCGCCGGCGACGAGCTGACATACCGGCTCACCGTCCGCAATCTCGGCACCACCAAAGTGGCGGACATCAAGGTCTCGCAGAGCCTGCCGACCGGGTTGACCCTCGTCTCCGCCGACCGCGGAGGCAAGTCTCGGGACGGCGCGGTCACCTGGGACACCGACCTCACTGTGGGTCAGGAGTCCACCTTCACCACCGTGGCCCGGGTCGGTGAGACGCCAAAGGATCTTCTGCGACTCGCCACGGTTGCGTGTGCCACCGCCAAGGACGGCAAGAAGCCACTCGTCTGCGCGACCCACTCCGATCTGCTCCCGGCCGGCGCCGTCGCCCCGGCCGCCGAGCGCTCCGGCATGTCCTGGCCCTGGTCCGCGGGTGCGGTGGTGGCGCTGCTCATCGTCGGCCTGGGCGCGATCGTCCTGCTTCGCCACCGCCGACGCCGGGTTGCGCCCGCGCCCGCCCACTCGGCGTCCCGACCGACCGAGAGCACCGACCGAATGGCCGGCGCGGTCAGTCTGGATTGAGCGAGCCGCGAGCCGCGTTGGCCGCCGATTGGCGGTTGCCGAGCCGGCGCTTGTCGTACGGCGCCGATCAGCCGACCGAGTGGGTCACCGTTCCGGTGTAGACGCCTACCACCGTGGACGGTGACAGCTCGAAGATCAAGGTCGGGTTCCAGCTGGCCCTGTTCAGTCCGTCACCGGTGGTCCTGCTAAACGCCCTGGGCTCCGTGGCGAGTGGCACCGCCTCGGCCGCGGTGGGCTGACCCGGTACGAGGACGCCGGTGCCGACGTCCTGCGTAGCTGGTCCGGACCAGTAGTCGATCGTGCTGGCCGGGATCGTCTCTTCCGGCGTCCCGCCACCGGTGGTGAAGTCAGTCGCTGTCACGGTCGCCACCCAGGTCGCCGTGAGCTGCGCGCGATCGTCGACGACGGTGACCGTGCCGAGCTGACCGGAGATGCCCTCGTCGGGCGACCCCTGCCCGAGATCTGCGCTCGCCGGCACGATGATGGAGAGTTCACCGCCGGCGACGACGACGGTGGCCGTGACGTCGCCGGTGCTGTCGGCCCGGGCGGGCGTGGGACAAGCCACCAGGCATGCCGCTCCGATTGCCACGGTCAGTTCAAAGGGCCTGCGCATTGTTGTTCCCGTCATCACGTGCTAATCCGCTGCGTCTCCTTGTACCGAGCCTATCGGCCGTGATCCCTGGGCACTGCCAAAGTGGACATCGTGCAGACCCGCGGGGGCCGAGGTGTTGCCGGCATCTGCCATGCTCGGCTCGATGACGACCGGCCGCCCGCCCAGAGCCCCTTCCCACCGCCGTCCTCGCAGTCGCGCCCTCCGCATCCTCCTCGCGCTCGTCGCGGTGGCGGCCGTCCTGGGCATCGCGGTGGTCGCGGTGCCGATGCTGCGACCGGCCGGCCCGCGCCCGCTCTTCCAGATGCCGGTCTCCTGCGGCGAGACGTGGCAGCTCAGCACCTACCCCGGTCACGACGACTACGACGTGGACTTCTTTCCGATCGAGGGCGAGGCGTGGGGGCGGCCGGTGCTCGCCTCCGCCGCCGGCACGGTCACGGTGGCGGGCATCAACGGGTCGTTGGGCGGCCGCACCCCGGAGAACCCGGACGGCCCACGGGGGCGCGGTGGCGGCTACTGGGTGAAGATCGACCACGGCAGCAAGTGGGAGACGCAGTACCTGCACATGCTCGAACCGCCCCTGGTCGCTGTCGGTCAGAAGGTCGCCCAGGGTGACCAGCTCGGGCGGCTCGGCAGCACCGGCAACTCCGGCGCGCCGCACCTGCACTACGAGCAGCGACGCGGCTGGGACAAGGTCGAGACGTACTTCGACGGCACGGCGTCGGGCATCACCACCGACGAACGTGAACAGATCCTCCGGCGGGTGAGCAACAACTGCCCGGCCGTCTCCTGAGGACCGCGGTTTGCCCGGCCCGGCTCGGGGCACTGACTGGGGGGACAGTTCAGACGCGGAGAGGAGCCGGCCATGGCCAAGGGTGACGTCGACACGTACCACGAGGACGGGCAGTGGAAGAACAAGCCGGAGGGCCACGAGCGGGCCACCAGCACGCATGACGTGAAGGTCGACGCGCAGGCCCAGGGCCGCGAGATGGCGGCCGACCGCGGCGTCGAGCACGTGGTCAAGAAGCAGGACGGCACGATCGGGGAGAAGAACACCTACCCCCGCAGCCGCGACCCCCGGGACATCGAGGGCTGACAGCATCCCGCGGACTGACCTCCTCGGCCGCGCCGACGAGGTCAGTCCGCGTCAGCTCACGCGGTGACCTGGCGTGAATCGTGTCCGTCGTCGTCGAGCGAGATACCAGCCGACCAGCACGAGCAGCACCAGCATCGCCGCGACGCCGATCGCGTAGGCGAGCCAGATCGGTGTCGGGGACTGGGCGAGCTCCATCGGTGCCGCAACGGGCAGGGTGATACGTCCCTCCGCCTTCCGTTCCACCAGCCCGCTGGCGAGAAACACCTGCACGTCCCAGACGCCTGCGGGCAGCGACTGATCGACCGCGATGCGGACCTTGCCGCTCTGGCCCGGCAGGATCGTCACGCCGTTGGTGACCTTGAACGGCCCGGCCTGGACCGCTCCCTTGCTCAACGTGAGACGTCCGGTCATGTCCAGCGCCCGTTCGCCGGTGTTGGTGACGATCGCGGTGACCACGGGGAACTCGCCGATTCCGCGCTCGGCTGCCAGGTCGCCGATCCGGAAGTCCGTCGGCGGCTCGCCGCCCGGACCGACGTCGAGGTAGACACGGATACCGACTCGGTGCACCTGCACCACGTTGCCGTTCTGCTTCGAACCGCTGGTCACCTGCGCCCAGATGGCGGCGTACCGCTCGCCCTTGGACGCATTCTTCGGAACGGCGATGTCCACCGCCACCGAGTCACGTTCGCCCGGGGCGAGCTCGACGGCGGCCGTCGTCAGTTTGATCCAGCCGCTGAGTTCGTTGCCGGTGCGGTCGTCGGGCACGGTGAAGGCGGTGTTCTCGACCGAGGCCGCGCCGGCGTAGAGCTCGATCTTCTGCGTCGCCGGAGAATCGTTGCGCACCTCGACGCGGCGGCTGATCGTCGCGCCTGGCTTGAGGTGGTCGATGATGTAGACCCGGGCGCGGGGATCTTCGGCCCGGGCGGTGGGGATGTCCAGCAATCGAAAATTGATCGCGGCGGGATCGTCCCCAGGTTCGTACCGCTGCTCCCGCGCGGCAACGGCTGGTGCCGCCGACGCCCCGACCGCTACGAGAGCGACCGAGGCCAGCAGCACCAGCCGGCCGAGCGGCTCAGACCACCGAATGTGTCACCGTCCCGGTGTAGACGCCCTCGACGGTTCCATCCGGAACGTTCACCTGCAGCGTGGGGTTCCAGCTCGCGAAGTTGTTGCCGGTGCCACCCGTGTGACTGAACGCCGTCCGCGGGACATTGATGATCACCGCCTGGGCTGAGCTCGGCTGCCCCGGCGTGAAGGTGCCGCTGCCGGCCGTCCCGGTCGCGTTACCCGACCAGTACAGGACGTTGATGTTGGGGATGGTCTCCCCGGAGGTGCCGCCGCCGGTGACGAAGTCGGTCGAGACGACGGTGGCGGTCCAGTTCGGGGTGAGCGATCCCCGTTGGTCCAGCACGGTGACCGGGCCCAGTTGGCCGGAGACGGTCGTGCCCTCCACGCCGTTTCCGATGTTCGCTGTCGCGGGCACCGTGATCGAGAGGCCACCGGCGGCGTTGACGGTGAGGGTCACGATCGTGTCGCCCGTCGTGTCCGCGGCGGCTGGCCCGGCGAGGGCGGCGGCAGCGGCGAAACCGGCTAGGCCGGCGGCGAGAAGTTTCCTGCGCATCAAGTCTCCTTCGTCCTGACATCCCCCGTGGGATTGCACTGATGAGACTATCTGCGCAAACAACCGCATATCGGACTACAAGGGTGTTTTCCCACCCACGAGTAGCGCGTGGCTGCCTGGTCAGGCGGGGATCACGTACGGGAACCGTTCGGCGCGGGCCGATTTGGTCACCTCCGGGGTGAGCCCGGAGGTCGTGCCGGTGTTCAACACGAGGGAGAACATCACCTCGGGCGCGTTGTCGGCCAGGGTGCGGCCGTTGCGGACCGCGAAACCGAAGTTCGCTGCCGTGCCGACCGTGTAGGACAGCAGGTCGGGGTAGAGCTGCCGGGCGACGCTCCAGCCGTACGCCTGCGGGTCCGGTGCGGTGCCGTTCGCCTTGACCACCCCGGCGACCGCGTTTGCGATCTCCTCGCCGCCTTCGGTGAGGTCGTTGCCGGGGTGCCGGAAGTTGGCGGGGTCGGAGAAGTCGGTGTCGTGTGGCCAGAAGATCGGCCACATCATCGGGTGGCCGGCGCGGTTGATCTGGCGCCAACCGCCGGCGTCGGTGGCCAGCATGGTGCGACACCACACGCCGATCTCAGTGCCGTCGCGCAGCAGTGGCTCGTCATGGGAGACCTCAAGGACGATCGACTCGACTGTGGTGCCGGCGAAGCTGTTCCTGGCCTGGTCGACCCGCCACGCCGAGCGGTCCACCCGCGAACCGTTCTTGACGGCGCCGTTGATGGTGGCGAGTTCGTCGAGGTCGACGTAGAAGGGGTCGGTGATCCGGCCGGCCCAGATCCGGACGTTGCCGCCGGTGGTCACCTCGCCGGTGCGCCCCTCGGCGACGGGGGTGCCCATCGCGGCGTCGTCGCGGGCGTCCGCTCCGCTGAGCTCGTACACCTGGAGGGCCTGCCGGGCGTCGCCGTCCGGCTCGCCGAAGGCGAACCGGTAGGTGAGGTCCTCCACCTCGGACCGGTTGATGTGAATCTTGATCTCGTAGCGCGCCTCGGCGTGGAAGCCGCGCTTGATGTCGGCCTTGGTCACCGAGCTGTTGACGTCCATGACGAACACGGTGGCGCGGTCACCGTTGAAGACGTACAGGTCGTCGATGTACAACTGGCCGCCCTGGGCGGCCAGGGGGGTATCGAGGTGGTGCGACATGAGCTCACTCCCGGAACTGCCGGATTATGGACTAATCCGAACATAGTGGGCGTAAGTCATGCCCTCCGCTCATCGAGTCAATCCGGTTCGAGGAGGTGAGCGCCGGCCCGCACGGCGGTGGGCCGCCCGAGTTTCCCTCGGACGGCCCGCGCCTTCGCACTCGGCCGGTCAGATGCGAGACCACTTCTGGTTGGCGGCGCCGAGGCAGTCCCACAGGTGCAGCTTGCCGCCGTTGTTGGGGTTGGCGTCCCGCACGTCCACGCACCTGTTGGCGTTGAGGTTGACCAGGTCGCCGGCGGCGTTGAGGGTGAAGCGCTGCGCGGTGTTGCCGTTGCAACTGACCAGGTTGACCTCGGTGCCGTTCGCCGTGCCGGCCCAGGCGGGGTCCATGCACTTGCCCATCGCGCGGACCGTCCCGTCGGAGGCGAAGGTCCAGCTCTGGGCCGCCGTGGTGTTGCAGTCCCAGATCTGCAGCTTGGCGCCCTCGACCGGGTTGGCGCTGGGAATGTCGACGCACCGCCCGCTCTGCGCGCCCCTGATCCGGCTGGTGCCAGGTGCCGGGTCACCGCCGCCGGAGGTGTAGCTGGACACCCGGACGTAGTCGACGAGCATCTGCTGCGGGAACTGGGTCGAGCCGTCCGGGTAGCCGGGCCAGTTACCGCCGACCGCCACGTTGAGGATCATGAAGAAGGGGTGGTCGAACACCCAGCGGTTGCCGCCGAGCCGTGCGGGATCGACCCGGTGGTACTGGACCCCGTCCAGGTACCAGGTGATCACGTTCGGCTCCCAGTCCACCCGGTAGGTGTGGAAGGTGTCGGCGAGCGGCGCACCGAGGCTGCGGCTGCCGGTGATGCCGCCACCGCCGGAGTAGCCGGGCCCGTGCACGGTGCCGTACACGGTGTTGGGCTCCCGGCCGATGTTCTCCATGATGTCGATCTCGCCGGCGTCGGGCCAGCCGCCGCCGGTGCCGAGCATCCAGAAGGCCGGCCAGATGCCCTGGCCGCGCGGAATCTTGATCCGGGCCTCGAACCGGCCGTAGGTCTGGGTGAAGGTGGCCGCCGACAGCAGCCGCGCCGACGTGTACTCGCAGCGCCCGTAGTGGCACTGGTAGTTGGCGGGATTGTCCCGGCGGGCCGTGATCACCAGGTTGCCCTGGCCGTCGTGGACGGCGTTGCTCGTGCTGTTCGTGTAGTACTGCCGCTCGTTGTTGCCCCAGCCGCCGCCGCCGGTGTCGAACCGCCACTTGTTCTGGTCGACGGGCGTGCCGGACGGGGAGTTGAACTCGTCCTGCCAGCTGATCGAGCCGATGGCGGCCTCGGCGCGGTCGGGGTGCGCCGGGACGAGCGCCCCGGCGGTCGCGACGAGGGCAACCGCCAGGAGGACGAGGGGACGAGACCGGGTGCGGGCTGTGAACACGGGAGGCTCCTCGGCGGGGGAGTGGTGGAGGCTGCGCGACGAAAAGGGCGGAGAGCGCTCTCTGTAGAGAAGCATGTCGATATCATGTCTTTCTGTCAAGAGTGTTTCCAATAAGCTCGCATCGCCCATCACGTCGTCGACACCGAGCGCGGCTCGGCGACCGTCCCGGGACTCCGAGATGGACGCGACGGCCCCCGGAGCGGTGGCCCTCGTCTGTTACTCGATAGCGGTCGAATCGACCCTTCCTATTGCCGTGAGGCGTCCACCCGGGACAGGATGACGAGGCGTGCGGGAAACCTCCTCGTAACCTGCGCGCTGCTGGTCTCTGTCACAAGGAAGTGGGAGTCAGTCATGAGCGACGCGTCGACGGCGCTGGGTGTGCGCCTCTACCCGGATCTGGTCGAGCGAGGTGGTCTGGCCCCCGCGCTCATCGAAACCGCTGCCCGACACGGGCTCGATCTCGGTCGGGTCACCGCCCCCGAGCAGGGGCGGAGCCGATTCACCTGCGCCGAGCTGCACTCTGGGCAGGGCGTGGTCTGTGTGAAGCTGGGATCGCAGGCCCGCTACTTCATGATCGACCTGCGGGTGTCCGGCGAGGTGCTGGCGCGCGGCGACGTGATGGACCTGTTGCAGGTCGCCACGGTGGCCGCTGCCTGGCAGTCGGGGCTGACGATCGCCGAGCTCACCGCCCAGTTCCCGTTCATGGAGGAGATCACGCACCGCCCGGCGCCGGTGGCCCAGGTCAGCTGACGCGCCCGCGCGTCCGGGTCAACACCGCAACCGCGGTGGCAGCGGCGCCTCGACGCCGACACCGCGGTCCAGGTATGTCGACTGGACGAAGTCGACGAAGCGTTCCGCATCGGTCGCGGTGGACGCCAGCCCGAACGAGACACGGACCGCGCCGCCCGTCGGCAGGCGCAGCTCGGCAAGGTACCTGTCGATCGTGTCGACCCGCGCCAACAGCCGCCGCCGCAGCGAGTCCCTGCTGATGCCGAACGCGCCCTCACCCGCGCCCGGGTTGCAGAAGCAGCCGGTCCGCAGGGCGAAGCCGGCCGCCGCCGACTCCCGCGCGACAAGCCGCTCGTCGACAAGCACGCCGTCCGGGTCGCGGAGGTTGAACGTCACCGTGCCGCCGCGGCCCGCGCCCGTCGTCGGGCCGTACACCTGCACCAGGGGTTGGCCGCTGGCGTGCCGCAGCGTGGTCAGCCGCGCCAGCAGCCACTCGGTGAGCAGGCCGACCCGGGCATGCACGAGGTCCACGCCGATCGAGTCCAGCCACCGCAGCCCGAACTCCACGTCCGGGATGCTCAGGAAGTTGAGCGTGCCGTCCTCGAACGCCGACTCGTCGTCCATCGACCGGTGCCAGTCACCCTGCACGCTTACCGCCCGGATCGTGCCCCCGGCGAACCACGGCCGGCGCAGCCGGGCCAGCGCGTCGCGGCGGGCCAGCAACGCGCCGACCCCGGTCGGGTAGCCGAAGAGCTTGTACCAGCTCAGACACACGAACTCCGGCCGGACGACGCTGAGGTCCAGCCGATTCGTCGGCGCGAAGCCGGCAGCGTCGAGCAGCACGTCGTAGCCGTGCTGGTGGGCCAGCTCCACCCAGCCCAGCGGGTGCTGCACGCCGGAGAAGTTGCTCTGCGCCGGATAGGCGAACAGCCCTCGACGCCCCCGACCCCAGCGCCCGCCACGGCTGGCGTCGAGCACCCTGGTCAGATCCGACTCCGCGACCCGCAGCTCCGGCCCGCTCAGCGGCACGTAGCGCACGGCTGCGCCGGCCGCCCGGGCGTACTCGCGGATGCCGTTCACCGAGTTGTGGTTGTCCCAGGTCAGCACGAGCGGCGCGGCGCGGCCGAAGGCGTACGCCTCGCCGACCAGTCGGCAGGCGCCGCTGGCGTTCGGGGTGAAGACGACCGCGTACTCGGACGGGTCCGCGCGGAAGAAGTCGAGCACCGCGCGTCGTGCCGACTCCACCAGGGAACCGGCCGCCGCGCTGCTCGGGTTCTCCGAGTGCGGGTTGCCGTACAGGCCGGCCAGCAGTCGGTCGTGATGCTCGCGTACCTGTGCCTGTGCCGCGACCCCGGCACCGGCGTAGTCGAGGTACACCTGCCCGGCGGTGTCCAGGTGCCGGTATTCGGTGGCGCGTAACTCGTCGATCCGGCCGGTGGCGGCGAAGCCCGGCAGCGCGGTGGGGGAGGCGTGCGGGATCGGCTCAGGAGGCACGACGGGAGTCCCGTCGGGCCAGCACCGCCCAGGCGGCACCGAGGAAGAGCACCGCGAAACCGCCGAGCACCAGCCAGTTCACCCAGACCGGCCGGGAGAAGCTGTCACCGTACGTGGCCAGCAGCGGCGGGCCGAGCGGGGAGCCGCCGTCGCGCCAGAGTCGTTCCACCCCGGCGGTGTGCCCCAGACCCTCGAACGCCCAGCGGTTCGACATCGCGAGGCTGAGCCACTGACCGCCGACCGCCATGGCCGGCACCGGCAGGATCGCACCGACGAAGAGCACCTGCGGAAAGCAGAGCATCGGCAGCATGAGCGTCGCCTGGGCCGCGTCGGAGACCGCCGCCGAGCACAGCAGGCCGAGGGTGAGCGCCGCCGCCGAGGAGAGCAGCAGGGTCGCGTACAGGGCCGCGAAGTCAGTGCCGTCGACCGGCGGCAGCCGGTCGATCCCGCGCAACACCCCGAGCAGGGCCAGGTCCACCAGGGCCAGCAGCGGTAGCAGCACCGCGACCTTGCCCAGCAGGTACGGCAGCAGCCGGACACCCGCCAGCCGCTCCCGGCGCAGGATCGCCAGCTCGGTGCAGATCTGCAGTAACCCGTAGGTCAGCCCGAAGAAGAAGCCGCCGAACGCGATCCAGAACAGGATCATCACGGTCACCGTCGGACTCGGCCGGGTGGGCTCGAACGCCCCGGGTCGGAACAGCAGCGCGAACATGCCGAGCACCATCAGCGGTGAGCCGAGCAGGATCGCCAGGGTCAGCCGATTGCGGACGACGATCTCCGCGTTGCGCGTGGTGAGGACGGCCCACTGGCGTAGTCGGCCGACCCGCCGGGGCGGCGTCGTGGCGATGTCACTGTCGTCGCCGGCGCGGTGCCGCCGCTCGGCGTCGGGGCGCTCGCCGTCGCGCTGCTCGGCGTCGTTCTGGGCGGCGAAGCGGTCGGGCCACTCGGCCGGGTGCGCCGCCTCGTCGAGCCGCAGGTGTACCTCGGCGAGGGACCGCAGGTCGAAGAACTCCCGCGCGGCGGCGGGTGTGCCGGTGAACGCCAGACGACCCTGTCGGGTCAACACGACGACCCGGTCGCAGCGGTCCACGTCGGTGATCTGGTGTGTGGTGAGCACGACAGTGGTCCCGGAGTCGGCGAGCGTACGCAGCACCCGGAGCAACTCCACGGCGATCGCCGGGTCCAAACCCGAGGTGGGCTCGTCGAGGAAGAACACGCCGGGCCGGGTGAGCAGCTCGACGGCGATGCTGGCGCGTTTGCGCTCACCACCGCTGAGCAGGCCCACCGGGGTGGCGGCCCGTTCGGTGAGGCGCAGTTCGGCGAGCACCTCCTCGACTCGGCGGGTGGCCTCGGTCGGCCCGGTGCCGGCTGCCAGGCGCAACCGGGCGGCGTGGCGCAGGGTGCGGGCCAGTGGCAGCTCGCGGTGGATGATGTCGTCCTGCGGGACGAGACCGATCGCGCCCGCCGGGGCGGCGCCGTCGTAGGTCACGGCGCCCGCCGTCGGTCGCCGGACCCCGGCCAGCAGCTCCAGCAGGCTGGTCTTGCCGGCGCCGCTGGCACCGATGATCGCGACCAGTTCGCCGGGCGCGATGGCCAGCGAGATGTCGGCGAGGATCGGGCGAGGACCGCGGACGCTCTGGCCCAGGGCGCTGGCGACGATGCCGACGCCGGCACGTGGCGGAGAGGTGGTCTGCTCGGTCGTCATGTCGGGTGCCCGATCCGGTCGGTGGTGGTCCGCCTGAACATCGTGCCCCGCCGATGTTACTGAGCGACCGCGCAGCGCGCCCGGAGTGGACGGTCAACGACAGCGGTCCGTTCAGCCGGTGGTGGTCCGCGCCTCCGCCGGGACCTGGAGGAGATCGAGGCAGTTGCGCCACAGCGTTTCCAGCTGGGTCGGATCGTTGAGCAACTTCGCGAACAGGACCCGCCCCTCGATCTGGGCGACGATCGATCGGGCGGCTTCCCGGCTGTCGACACCCGGGCCCGCCAGGCCGTTCTCCTTCGCCTCGACGACGACCTGCTCGATGAGGCTGATCTGCTCCTCGAAGATCTCCTGGAGCCGACCGCGGATCTCCTCGGCCTGGTTGCTGAGTTCGAGGGCGAGGTTGCCAAACAGGCAACCAGCAACGACTCCGGCCTTCTGCTGACCGACGCGCTGGATCTCCTCGGTGGCCTCGAACAGGTCCCGAAGCCGCTGTAGCGGGTCGCGCTCGCTGCCGAGCACCTCTTCCCACTGGCGGCGCTGGGTGACCCAGTGCTCGTCGATGACGGTGCGGGCGAGCGCCTGCTTGGACTCGAAGAAGTAGTAGAAGCTGCCCTTCGGCACTCCCGCCGCTGTGCAGATCTCGGCCACCCCGAGCGCCGTATAGCCGCGCTGCTCGATAAGCGCGGCGGCCGCGTCGAGGATCTTGTTCCGCGCGTCACTTGTGCGTCCCATGCTTTGACGATACACGACCGGTCGGCTAGCTTTTAGTAGACCAGTCGTCTAGTGAAGGTGGTTTCCTCATGAACAGCAGTCAGGGACAGAAGGTCGTCGTGATCACCGGGGCCTCCCAGGGCATCGGCGCCGACCTCGTGGACGCCTACCGCAAGCTCGGGTACGGCGTCGTGGCGACTTCACGCTCGATCGGCGCGTCCACCGACCCGGAGGTCGTCACGGTTCGGGGCGACATCGCCGAGGCCGACACCGCGGAGCGGGTGGTCCGTGCCGCCCTGGACCGGTTCGGGCGGATCGACACCCTGGTGAACAACGCCGGCATCTTCGTCGCCAAGCCGTTCACCGACTACACCGACGAGGAGTTCGACCTGGTCACCGGGGTCAACCTCGCCGGGTTCTTCCACCTCACCCGACGCGTCCTGCCGCACCTGGTGGCCGGGGGCGCGGGGCACATCGTCAGCATCACGACCAGCTTCGTCGACCAGCCCAGCTCGCACGTTCCGTCGGTGCTCGCCTCGCTGACCAAGGGCGGCCTCAGCTCGGCCACCAAGTCCCTGGCCATCGAGTACGCGGCTCGCGGCGTACGGGTCAACGCCGTCGCGCCCGGCATCATCAAGACCCCGATGCACCCGGTGGAGACGCACCAGACGCTCGCGGGCCTGCACCCGGTCGGCCGGATGGGCGAAACCAGCGATGTGGTCGACGCCGTTCTCTACCTGGAGTCCGCTCCCTTCGTCACCGGCGAGATCCTGCACGTCGACGGCGGCCAGAACGCCGGTCACTGACGCCACCCACCACCGCAGAAGGAGCAGACGATGCCGATCGTGACCATCCAGATCACCCGCGAGGGCAGCACCGCGGGCGCGTCCGCGGCGACCGCCGAGGAGAAGGCCGCCCTCATCAAGGGCGTGAGCGAGTTGCTGCGCGACGTCCTGAACAAGCCGCTGACGTCGACATTCGTGGTGATCGACGAGGTCGACACCGAGAACTGGGGTCGCGGCGGCCTCCCGGTGCAACAGTTCCGCCAACAGCAGGCGCCCGAGTAGGCCGGGGGCGTCCGCCGATGCGACGGGCAGGATCCGCACCTGCGGTGCGGGATCCTGCCCCGGCGGCGTCAGCGGGTGGCGGTCACCGTCCCGGCCGGGCCGCCGTCCCGGCTGGGGTCACCCTCCCGGTTGGGCCGCCGGTGCCTCGACGAAGAACTGCCGCAGGGCGTCGGCGACCAGGGTGGGTGCCGTCATGGTGACGAAGTGCGACTGGCCCGGCCAGACGACGTAGCGGGCTGCCGGAATCGTCCTGGCGAGAGTGTCCATCGTGGTGGGCATCGGCTCCCAAGTGTCCGCGCCCGCCAACAGGAGAGTCGGCACGGCGATCGCGGACCACCGCGCGATGTCGGTGCTGTCCTGCGCGAGGGCCTCGAGATCGTGCAGCCAGCCGATCGCCGAGCGGCGCGCCTCGACCGGGTCGGGCACCCGATCGGCCGCGCCGGCGGCGATCGCGGCGACGATCTCGGCCGGGACCCGCGTCACGTCGTTCAGAGCCGCTGCCATCGCGACGGCGTCGTCGCGCTCGAAGGCGGCACGGTACCGGTCGAGCAGCGGCGCGATCTCCGCCCCGGCCGCGAAGAGCGGTGGTTCGAAGATGGCCAGGGAGCGGACGTCGCGCGGATCGGCCAGGGCGGTGTGCAGCGCCAGCGTCGCTCCGTAGGACGCGCCGGCGAGATGGACCGGTCGGCTCGACGATTGGCGGGCCGCGTCGATGACGGCGAGCAGGTCGGCGGTCTCGTCCCGGAAGGATTTGGTGCCGGCCGGGACGTCACTGGGGCCGTAGCCGCGCCGCGCCGGCAGCCACACCTCGTGGTCGTCGGCGAGGTGCTCAGCCACGGTGGCCCAGGAGTGCAGCCCGCCACCCGAGCCGTGCACCAGGATGATGGGGTCCCCGACGCCCAGGCGTCGCACCACCAGGCGGGTGCCGTCGGCCGACTCGACCGACTGGTCACGACTGTTCACTGCTGCTCCCGTTCATGGGTTGGCCAGTTACTCAGGGTGGTGTGGACCGCGTCGAGGATCGAGTGCCAGGACGCGTCGACGGCGCGGGGATGCCCGAAACCGTCGACGACTTCGAGACTCGCGAAGCCGTGCAGGGTGCTGCGGACGAATCGCATCGCGTCGGTGAGCGCCGGCTCGTCGAGCCCGTAGCCGCGCAGCATCGCGTAGCTCAGCTCGATCAGGCGCAGATGCCCGGCCGAACTCGTGCCGACCTCGGGCGGAAGCGGGAGCTGCGTAGCGGCGTACTGCCCCGGGTGCGCCACGGCGAACGCGCGCCAGGCGTCGGCGAACCCGACGAGAGCCCGGTGGCCCGCCCGCCCGGCCACGGCGATCGCGAGCTGGTCGGCGAACGCGGCCGCCGCCCGGACCGCGACGTGCTCGATCAGGGCGTCCCGACTGCGGACGTGCACGTAGAGCGCGGCGTCCGAGACGCCGAAGTGCCGGGCGACGGCCGCGACGGTCAGCCGGGACAGACCGACCACGTCCGCCAGTTCGGCCGCGGCGGCGGAAACGCGCGCGCTGGTCAGACCCTGCCGTGGCATCGCGAACCTTTGTCTCGCTAGGAAGAAACTTAGGACTCCTAAGATAGCACCGGGTCCGCGTGGTTCCACCTGCCCCGGCCATGAACGGCCCGGTCGGGGGAAGACCGGCTCTTTCGCCGCCGAACAGGAGACCCGGGATGCGCGCCGTCGTCTACGCCGACGTCCGGACCGTCGCGGTGCGGGAGGTGCCCGACGCGACGCTGGAGGCGGAGACCGACGCATGCGTACCCGTGCCCGGTGAGCCGGGTACGGGTACGCGCCGGAGCTGTACCGCCGCTTCGACCGCCGGGAGGACGGGGTGATCAAGGCGGTGTTGCGCCAGAGTTGACCCGTCGGCACCGGGGGAGCGGGCGGGCAGACGGTCCCCGATCCGCCCTTAAGGGACGTTAAGGCGTGGATCCGTCTCCTGGTGGCGGGCGTGACGGGACGATCACCGTCGATCCGACCCCCCGATGGAGGCGTGGGTCACACCGTCGGCCGAGGGTCGCCGGGCCGCGCCGGGTGGGGTGCCGGCGTCGCGGCCCGATCACGATCATTCGATGGTGGCCGGCGCGCGTTGCGACGCCCTCTTTCGGCCCGACGAGGATCGTGGCTGGTGGCGGGCCTGTTGGGGATGATGGGAGCCGATCGCGGCGTTGTCTTCGTTTGACAACGTTGCCACCGGCAGGCGAAGGTGCCGGGAGGGGCTGCGGAGGCGGCTGTGACGGGCGAAAAGAGTGCTTCGTCGATATTGCCGGATTGTTACATTTTCAACAGTCCCTCGCCTTGCGGATGGCCCTTCGGCCGCAATACGTTGCCGTCAACAACAAAACCAAGTGAAGGTTCAACCTTCCGGAGGCAACCGATGACGTTGGCGAGGTGGTACGAGCGATGAGCAACGTGCCGACCCTCCTTGAGATGCGCTCCATCACCAAGGAGTTCCCCGGAGTCAAGGCCCTCTCCGACGTCAACCTCGTGGTTCGCGCCGGTGAGATCCATGCCATCTGCGGCGAGAACGGTGCGGGCAAGTCCACGCTGATGAAGGTCCTCAGCGGGGTCTACCCGTACGGCAGCTATGACGGCCAGATCGTCTACCAGGGGTCGGAGAGCAAGTTCTCCGACATCCGGGCCAGCGAGAACGCCGGAATCGTGATCATCCACCAGGAGCTCGCGCTCATTCCGGGCATGTCGATCGCCGAGAACATCTTCCTCGGCAACGAACCGCGCAAGCGGGGCGCGATCGACTGGAAGGCCGCGAACCGGATGGCGCTGGACCTGATGGCCCGGGTCGGTCTCCAAGAGGACCCGGACACCTTGATCAAGGACATCGGTGTCGGCAAGCAGCAGCTCGTGGAGATCGCCAAGGCGTTCGCCAAGGACGTGAAGCTGCTCATCCTGGACGAGCCGACGGCCGCGCTGAACGAGGCGGACTCCCGGCACCTGCTGGACCTGCTGCGCGGCTTCCGCTCCCGCGGCATCACCTCGATCATGATCTCGCACAAGCTGAACGAGATCGAGGCGATCGCCGACCAGATCACCATCCTGCGCGACGGCCGGACCGTGGAGACCCTCGACGTCAAGGCGGACGGGGTCGACGAGGACCGGATCGTGCGGGGCATGGTCGGCCGTGAGCTGAGCAGTCGGTTCCCGGACCACACCCCGAAGATCGGTGACGTCTTCTTCGAGGTGCGCGACTGGAACGTCCGGCACCCGATCTCCGCCGACCGGCAGGTCTGCAAGAACGAGAGCTTCGTGGTGCGCCGCGGCGAGATCGTCGGCTTCGCCGGTCTGATGGGCGCGGGCCGCACGGAACTCGCGATGAGTGTCTTCGGCCGCTCCTACGGGGTGTTCGAGTCGGGCACGATCATCAAGGACGGCAAGGAGATCGTCCTGAAGTCGGTCGCGGACGCGATCGACAACGGGCTCGCGTACGTCAGCGAGGACCGCAAGGCGATCGGCCTCAACCTGCTCGACGACATCAAGACGTCGACGGTGGCCGCCAAGCTGTCCAAGATCTCCCACCGCGGCGTCCTCAGCCAGGTCGAGGAGTACCAGGCGGCCGAGGCGTACCGCAAGGAGTTGCGGACCAAGGCCCCGACTGTCGACGAGAGCGTCTCGAAGCTCTCCGGCGGCAACCAGCAGAAGGTCGTCCTGGCGAAGTGGATGTTCACCGACCCGGACCTGCTGATCCTCGACGAGCCGACGCGCGGCATCGACGTCGGCGCCAAGTACGAGATCTACGGCATCATCCAGCGGCTCGCCGACCAGGGGAAGGGCGTCATCGTCATCTCCTCGGAGCTCCCTGAGTTGATCGGGCTCTGCGACCGCATCTACACCGTGTTCGAAGGCGCCATCACGGGCGAGATCGCTCGGGCCGACGCCACCCCGGAAAACCTCATGAAGCAGATGACCTCGACGAAGAAGTTGGCCTCCCGATGAGCCGTATCAAGGACCTTCAGAAGAATCTGTTTGGAGGTACGACCTCCAACGCGCGCCAGTTCGGGATGATCTTCACTCTGGTGGCGATCGTCCTGATCTTCCAGATCTGGACCAACGGGCTGACGCTGCGCTCGGACAACCTGATCGCGCTGTTCCAGCAGAACTCGTACATCCTGATCCTGGCCATCGGCATGCTCATGGTGATCGTCGCCGGGCACATCGACCTGTCGGTCGGCTCGGTCGCGGCCTTCACCGGCATCCTGGTCGCCAAGTCGATGACCGAGTGGGACCTGCCGTGGCCCGCCGCCATCGTGTTCGGTCTCGCCATCGGCGCGGTGATCGGCGCCTGGCAGGGGTTCTGGGTGGCCTACATCGGGGTGCCGGCGTTCATCGTCACCCTGGCCGGCATGCTGCTGTTCCGGGGCGGCAACCAGTTCATCGGCAACGCGCAGAGCATCCCGGTGCCGGAGGGCTTCCGGGACATCGGCTCCGGGTTCCTGCCCGAGTTCGGCCCGAACACCGGCTACAACAACGCGACGCTGCTGCTCGGCCTGGCCGCCGCGGTGGCCGTGGTGTGGCGCGAGCTTCGGGCCCGTAACACCCGGCGGGCCATGGACGCCGACCCGGCGCCCATGTGGGTCTCGATCCTGCGGCTGGCCATCATGGTCGGGGTCATCGCCTTCGCCACCCTGCGCTTCGCCAGCGGTCGCGTCGGCACCAGCTTCCCGATCTCCGGCATCATCCTGCTGGTCCTGGTGATCGCGTACTCCTTCTACACCCGCAACACGGCCGGTGGCCGGCACATCTACGCGGTGGGTGGCAACTCCCGGGCGGCCGAACTGTCCGGCGTGAAGCTCAAGCGGGTCAACTTCTTCGTCATGATGAACATGTCCGTCCTGGCCGCGCTGGCCGGCATGATCTTCGTGGCCCGTTCGGCGGCCTCCGGCCCGCAGGACGGCAACGGCTGGGAGTTGGACGCCATCGCCGCGGTCTTCATCGGTGGCGCGGCCGTCGCCGGCGGTATCGGCACCATCAGCGGGTCGATCGTCGGTGGTCTCGTCATGGCCGTGCTCAACAACGGCCTCCAGCTCGAAGGTGTGGGCACCGACAAGGTCCAGATCATCAAGGGCCTGGTCCTGCTGCTGGCCGTCGCGGTCGACGTCTACAACAAGAGCCAGGGGCGCTTCTCCATCATCGGGAGCCTGATGCGGCCGTTCCGCCGCGACGACTCCGCCTCACCGCCGGACGCGGAGCGCGAGCCCGCCAAGGCAGCGGTGTCCGGCTGACGGCCACCGACCCCTCACCACCCTGTTCCACATCCAGAAAGGCAAGTCCTCACCATGCGTAAATTCTTCGGCACGTCGGTGGTCGCCATCAGCGCCGCCGCCATGCTGGCCCTCGCTGGCTGCGGCTCCGGCCGTGACGGCGACTCCGACGCCAAGGGCGGCGACGCCAAGGGCTTCGCGGCCAACTCGCTGATCGGCGTGGCCCTCCCGGCCAAGACCTCCGAGAACTGGGTCCTCGCCGGTGACCTGTTCACCAACGGCCTCAAGGAGGCCGGCTTCCAGGGTGACGTGCAGTACGCCGGCGCGTCGACCACTGTCGCCGACCAGCAGGCCCAGATCACCGCCATGGTGACCAAGGGCGCCAAGGTCATCGTCATCGGCGCGACCGACGCCGCGCAGCTGTCGACCCAGGTCGCGGCGGCCCACCAGGCCGGCGTGAAGGTCATCGCGTACGACCGGCTCATCAAGAACACGCCGGACCTCGACTACTACGTCGCGTTCGACAACTTCAAGGTCGGCCAGCTCCAGGGCCAGGCCCTGCTGGACGGCATGAAGGCCAAGAAGCCGAACGGCCCGTACAACATCGAGCTGTTCTCCGGCTCGCCGGACGACAACAACGCCGGTGTCTTCTTCGACGGCGCGATGAGCGTGCTCAAGCCGGAGATCGACAAGGGCACCGTGGTCGTGGCCTCCGGTCAGAAGGAGGTCAAGCAGACCGCCATCCAGGGCTGGAAGGCCGAGGGTGCGCAGGCCCGCATGGACCAGCTGCTGACCTCGACCTACGGCAGCAAGGAGCTGGACGGCGTCCTCTCCCCGAACGACACGCTGGCCCGCGCCATCCTGACCTCGGTCAAGGGCGCTGGCAAGCCGACCCCGATCGTCACCGGCCAGGACTCCGAGGTCGAGTCGGTCAAGTCGATCGTCAAGGGTGAGCAGTACATGACGATCAACAAGGACACCCGCAACCTGGTGAAGGAGACCATCAACATGGTCAAGGCTCTCCAGGCCGGTGACGCCCCGCAGGTGAACGACACCAAGTCCTACAACAACGGCAGCAAGGTCGTCGACACGTACCTGCTCCCGCCGGTCGCCGTCACCAAGGCGAACGCCGCGGAGGCGTACGCCACCGACCCGAAGCTCGCGCCGCTCACCAAGTAATCACCGCACGGTAGGCAGCAACGCCGATGGGTCCCGGGTCTCCTCTACCGGGACCCATCGTCGTCCTCACGCCCCCGCGCCAACCGGCTTCGACCCGGAAGGAGGTCTGACCGTGGCAACACCCGTCCGGTCCAGACCAGCCGGCGTCGGCCGCCCCACCGAACCCCCGCTGCCGTCGGTCCCCGGCGCCAGCCAGGAGGAGATCCGGCGGCAGAATCTCGGCGCCGTGCTGCGCTACGTCCACGTGCACGGGCCGACGTCCCGGGCCGAACTGACAAGCCGGCTCGGCCTCAACCGAAGCACCATCGGTGCCCTCGCAGCCGACCTGGTCGCCAGCGGCCTGGTCACCGAGGAGGCACCCACCACGGCCCGCCGCGCCGGCCGGCCCTCACTCGTGGTCAGTCCCCGCTCCGACCGGGTCTACGCCCACGCGTTGAGCATCGACGCGGACCGGCTACGTGCCGCCCGGGTCGGTCTCGGTGGGCAGATCCTCGATCGGCGGGAGATCGCGCGACCCAGTGGCCTGTCGGCAGTCGACGCCGTCGCGCCCCTCGCCGACCTGGTCCGGGACATGGAACGGTCGGTGGCCACCGACGCGCTGCTGGTCGGCGGCGCCGCCGCGGTCACCGACACCACCCGTGACCCGGACGGCCGGATCCGGATCGCCAGCATCGACGAGACGCTCGCTGTCGCGCTGGAGGCGGAGTTCAGCGGCGGCCCCGGTTTCGTGGCTGGTGACCTGGCCGACATCGCCGGGCTCGCCGAGCACGTCCGGGGCGTGGCGGTGGGCATCGCCGACGTCATCTACCTGCACGGCGACCTGGGCATCAGCGCCGGCATCATCGTCGGTGGCCGGCTGGTGATGGGCCACCGCGGTCACAGCGGCAAGGTCGGCCACATGGTCGTCAACCCGAACGGCCTGCCCTGCGGCTGCGGCTCACGTGGCTGTTGGGAGACCGAGATCTCCGAAGCCGCGCTGCTGCGGCACGCGGGCCGTGATCCGAGCGATCGCGCCGCGGTGGCCGAGGTGCTGCGCGCGGCGGCGGACGGCGACCGAACCGCCCGCGCCGCCGTCGAGCAGGTCGCCGGATGGCTCGGCTTCGGTGTGGCCAATCTGGTGAACGTGGTCAACCCGGATGCCGTGGTGTTCGGCGGTTCGCTTCGCGACATCTTCACCGCCGGAGCGGACGTGGTCCGCGAGCGGTTGGACAGCATGCCGCTGCCCGCCTCCCGCGCGCACCTGCGGCTGCGCGCGGCGGCGCTGGGGCGGGACGCCGCCCTGATCGGCGCGGCCGAGCTGGCCTTCGACAAACTCCTTGTCGACCCGCTGAACGTCGGCGTGGCGGGCCAGGTCGGGACCGGCGAGTAGTCGTCAGGGAGCCGGCACCTCCTCCACGACGCTGCTGCCGCTGCCCGGCCGGGACTCCCACGACCAGGTCTCGTGCAGCCGGACCCGGCCGTCGGGCAGCACCGACACGTCGGAGACGCAGTGCCCCGAGGACGTCTGACCGTCGGCGTTGAGCTGGACGTAGCGGAAGTCCAGCCGGTCACCCGCGCGGGTGCCGACCAGGTGACCGCGCCGGATCGACCCGCCGGCGTACTCGGCCCACACCTCGCCGGCCCGTTCGTGGTACGTGAAGACGGTCTGCGTGCCCACCTCGCCGGCCACCACATCCGCCACGGCCCGGAATCGCCGACCGTCCAAGGAGATCGTCATCTGCCGAACCTAATCGACGCATCGCTCCCGTACGTCCTACCGTATGGTGTACGGTATCGCCGCCTGAACGCCTGCGGAAGGGGAGCACTGTGCCGACGAGAGACGACGCGATAGTGGCGGAAGGGCTGCGTAAGCGGTATCGGGACCGTTACGCGCTGGACGGCTTCGACCTGCGGGTGCGGCCGGGGACGGTGTGTGGCCTGCTCGGCCCCAACGGGGCCGGCAAGACCACCTCGGTACGGATCCTGTCCACCCTGCTCCGGCTGGACGAGGGTCGTGCCGAGGTCGCCGGGTTCGACGTGACCCGCCAGCCCGACCAGGTGCGCTACCGCATCGGGCTGGTGGGGCAGCATCCCGCGCTCGACGAGGCGCTCAGCGGCCGGCAGAATCTGGTGCTCTTCGGCCGGCTGTTCCATCTGGGTCGCCGCCGCGCCCGGCAGCGAGCGGTCGAGCTGCTGGACCGCTTCGGTCTCGCCGACGCGGCCGAGCGCCCGGTCAGCACGTACTCGGGGGGCATGCGCCGCCGGCTCGACCTGGCAGCCGGCATGATCCTGGCCCCCGCGGTCCTCTTCCTGGACGAGCCCACCACCGGGCTGGACCCGCGGGGCCGCAACGAGGTGTGGGAGGCGGTCCGGGAGTTGGTGCGCACCGGCACCACAGTGCTGCTCACCACCCAGCACCTGGACGAGGCCGACCAACTCGCCGACCGGATCTCGGTGGTCGAGTCGGGCCGGGTGATCGCCGAGGGCACTCCCGACGACCTCAAGGCCCGCCTCGGCGGCGATCGGATCGAGGTGGTCGTCGCGGCCCCGACCGACCTCGCCGTCGCCGTCGCCCAGGTGCGCCGGGTGGCCGGCGACGAACCGACTGTCGACGTGGACCGGCGAGTGGTGAGCGTCCGGGTCGGCCACCGGGCCGGCGCGCTCGTCGACGTGTTGCGGGCGCTGGACGCCGAGCACGTCCCGGTGGCGGACGTCGCGCTGCGCCGCCCCACCCTGGACGACGTGTTCCTGCACCTCACCGGGCACCGCGCCCGGGCCGCCGAGGAGGTGGCGGCATGAGCGCGGCGAGCACGCCGGCCCCGGCGGTGGACCTGACGCCCGGTCGGCCCGCCCTCCTGACCGACAGCGGCACGCTGATCTGGCGTGGCCTGGCCCGGTGGCGACGCGACCCCGGCCCGCTGATCGCCTCACTCGGCTTCAACATCCTGATCGTGCTGATGTTCGCCTACCTGTTCGGTGGCGCGTTGCAGGTGCCCGGCGGTGGCAGCTACCGGGGGTTCCTGATGCCCGGCATGTACGTGATGACAATGGTGTTCGGCATCAGCCTCACCACGATCGCCGTCGCCGAGGACCTGGAGCGCGGGGTGACCGACCGCCTCCGGTCGATGCCCGTCGCGTCGCTGGCCCCGCTGGCGGCCCGGGCCGTGGCCGACATGTTGTTCGCCCTGGTCACGCTCGGGGTCCTGCTGCTGACCGGCCTCGCGATCGGGTGGCGGGCGCACGGCGGGGCCGGTGCCACGCTCGAGGCGGTGGGGCTGATCCTGCTGCTGCGCTTCGCCCTGATCTGGGTCGGCATCTTCCTCGGGCTGGTCACCCGCGGGCAGACGGCCGTGGTGGCCGTGCAGACCCTGGAGTTCCCGCTCGGCTTCCTCTCCAACGCGTTCGTCGCTCCGTCCACAATGCCCGCGTGGCTCGGTGCGGTGGCCGCCTGGAACCCGCTGTCGGCGACCGTCGGCGCCACCCGGGAGCTGTTCGGAAACCCCGGCTGGGGTGGTGACTCCTGGGCGGCGCAGCACTACCCGTTGCTGGCGGTGCTCTGGCCGGTCGTCCTGGTCGCGGTCTTCCTGCCGCTCTCGGTCGCCCGCTACCGGCGACTGGCCGGCTGACCCACTCGACGGGTGATCGCCGAGCCCCCGTGGCCCGGCGATCACCCGTCATCGACTACGCGATCCGACGCACCCGGCGGATGGCGAGGTAGAGCAGGAGCAGGGCGAGGGCGACGAAGAGGCCCGTCTCGATCCCCTGGAACAGCCAGAACCGGTCCGCCGGCTGGTACAGCTGCCAGTTGTACGCGCCCGGCTCAAGCCCCAGCTCCGCACCGCAGACCCGACCGTCCGGCCCCTTGCCGCCCGGCGGACACTGGATCCGGCCGCCCTCCGAGATCATCGTCCCGTCGGGGTTCCGGATGCCCTGGGCGAGGACCCAGTCCCCCCGACTGATCTCCGGTGGCCCTTCCCCCTCGATCGAGAAGGTCTGGGTGCGGGCCGGCTGGTAGTGCCGTCGGGCCAGGAGTTCCACCGCGGCCCGTACGCCGATGTAGCCGGCGAGGGTGATGCCCATGGCGGGAAGCATCCGCTTCCAGACCGTGCCGGCGAAGACGCCCAGGGCCACGGCGAACAGGGTGTACCCGATCGGGACGATGCCCTGCAGATCAAAGATGATCATGCCGAACCGGCCCTCGTGCGCGGACTTGGTGAGCGGGTCGACCCACCAGGACATGCCCAGCCCGTAGACCGTCGCGAGGACCAGGACGGCCCCGCTCACCACACCGAACTTCACCAGGGCCCAGCGGGTCCGGCCGACGCCCTGGGTCCAGACGAACCGGTGCGTGCCCTGCTCCACCTCGCGGGCGACAAGCGGCGCGCCCCAGAAGAGGCCGACGAGCACCGGCAGGGTGATCAGCAGTACGGCCACCAGACTGAGGCTGCCGTACTGGTTGCCGAAACGCCGATAGCCCGCGTCGCACGCCTCCCGGGTCGCCTGCGCCACGTCGGCGCGGGCGAGCTGACTGGCGCAGTCGGTCAGCCCGAGGTCGCCGAAGGTGTTGCGCATCGCCAGGCCGATGGGCACCAGCAGGGCGGCGAGCGCCACGAGCCCCAGCAGGGTGTAGAGCGCCTGCTTGCGGTGTTGCCGCCAGGTCAACCAGATCATGCTGCCACTCCCCACTCGCTGTGCCGGGTCTGCGTGGTGCCGTCGGCCAGGTAGGCCAGCACGACGTCCTCCAGACTGACCTCGCGGACCGTCCAGGCCGGCTCGGTGACCGGGCCGTCGGTGCGGACCAGCAGCGTGGACTGCCGGTCGGTGTGGCTGGCCCGGACCACGGCGGCGACGCCCCCGATGACGCCGCCGTCGTGGCGGGGGCCAACCAGTTGGCGGTGCTCGGCGACCAGGTCGTCGACCGCGCCGGTGAGCTGCACCTGGGCGGAGTTCAGCACGATCAGGTAGTCGCAGACGCGCTCCAGGTCGGCCAGCAGGTGCGAGGAGAGCAGGACCGTGGTGCCGGATTCCGCGACGCTGCCCATCAGCGACTGGAGGAACTCCCGTCGGGCCAGGGGGTCGAGGCTGGCCACCGGTTCGTCGAGCAGCAGCAGCCGGGGTTGCTTGGCCAACGCGAGGGCGAGCGCCACCTGGGCCCGTTGACCGCCGGAGAGCTTGCCGACCGGTCGGTCCGGGGGGATGCCGAGCTGGGCCAACCGCTGACGGGCCAACGTGGCGTCCCACCGCCTGTTCAGCTTGCCACCGGCGATGACCAGCTCGGCGGCGGTGAAGTCCCGGTAGAGCGGGGTGTCCTGGGCGACGAACCCGATGTCGGCCAGCCCCTTCGTGTCGCCGTACGGGGATCTGCCGAAGACCCGGACCGCGCCCGCGTCCGGCTTGAGCAACCCGACGGCCAGGTGCAGCAGCGTGCTCTTGCCCGCACCGTTCGGCCCGACCAGCGCGGCGATCCGGCCGGCCGGCAGGTGCAGCGAACAGTCCCGCAACGCCCATGTGCTGCCGTACCGCTTGCCGAGCCGGTCGGCCTCCAAGACCATGTCCATCCTCTGTCCTCTCGATCCGGCTGCGTCCGCGGCTTCGTGGCGGAGCAGCCCTTGGTGCGATGCCTGGTGGTTAGCTCGCCGCACGCGCTCAGGCGGGCTCCCTCTGCGGGGCGTCGTCGGCGAGGGTGGCGCGCAGCGTGGTCTCGACGAGCGCGATGACGTCCTCGGCCGAGAGGCCCGCGGCCTGCGCGCGATGCAACCAGGCCACCAGGTCCTCGCGTAGCTCGGCCTGGTTGGGCAGGGACGCGCCGGCCAGGGTGCGCTGGACGAACGTGCCCACCCCGGGTCGGCCGCCGACCAGACCCTCGATCTCCAACTCCCGGTACGCCTTCAGCACCGTGTTCGGGTTGATCGCCAGCGACTGCGCGACGTCCCGGACCTTCGGCAACTGGTCGCCCGGCGTCAGCAGACCGACGCGCAGCGCCTGCTTCACCTGCTGCACGAGCTGCATGTAGGTGTTCACCTTCGACCGGCTGTCCAACACGAACTCGATCACGCGTGATGATCCTTCCTGTTGTCCTACGACAGTAGGACTAATAGACAGCTTTATCGGTGCCCCCGTCGCTGTCAAGTACGCGGCGCGTCGCGATGCGTCTGGCGCGTCGGGCGGGGTGGCACCGGCGGGCCAGAGGTTGGCACCAACGGGCCAGTCCAGCGGGAAGGGACCGGCACGGAATTCGTGCCGACGGAGAGGTGTTCGATGGTCACCAACGAGGTGGCGACGTCGAGAGCGACTCCACTACAGGTGGCTCGCTCCCGGGGGCGGGTACGCGGGCGGTTGATCCTGCTCGGCCCGGCGTTCGTCGCCGCCGTCGCCTACGTCGACCCCGGCAACTTCGCCACGAACTCCGCCGCCGGTGCCCGCTACGGCTATCTGCTGGTCTGGGTCGTGGTGGTGGCCAACCTGATGGCGATGCTGGTGCAGACACTGACCGCCAAGCTGGGTCTGGCCACCGGGCGCAGCCTGCCCGAGCTGTGCCGGGAACGGCTGCCCCGGCCGCTGAACCGGCTGATGTGGGTGCAGGCCGAGCTGGTCGCCATGGCCACCGACCTGGCCGAGGTGATCGGTGGCGCGGTCGCCCTCTACCTGCTCTTCGGCATCCCGCTGCTGCCCGGCGGACTCATCATCGGCACGGCCGCGTTCGCCGTGCTGGCCCTGCGCTCGCGCGGGTTCCGCGCCTTCGAGATCGCCATCGCCGTACTGCTCGGTGTGATCGTCCTGGCCTTCGCCGCCAACCTGCTCGCGTCCGGCTCCGATCCCGGCTCCGCCCTGGCCGGTCTGGTGCCTCGGCTCCAGGGCACCGACAGCGTGCTGCTGGCCGCCGGCATCCTGGGCGCCACAGTCATGCCGCATGTCATCTACGTGCACTCCGCACTGACCCGGGACCGCATCCCGGCCACCGACGACACCGAGCGCCGGACCCTGTTTCGCGGTCAGCGCGCCGACGTGCTGCTCGCCCTGAGCGCGGCCGGCGCGGTCAACCTCGCCATGCTGCTGATCGCGGCGGCCAGCTTCCGTGGCGGCGGCCCGGGTGGCGCGGACAGCCTGGAGGGTGTGCACGCCGGGCTCGGCCAGACCATCGGCACCGCGGCGGCGTTCGGGTTCGCCGTCGCCCTGTTGGTGTCCGGGCTGGCCTCCACGAGCGTCGGCACCTACGCCGGCGAGGTCATCATGCAGGGTTTCCTGCGGCGGCGGGTCCCGCTGCTGCTGCGCCGGCTGGTCACCCTGCTGCCGGCCCTGGCCGTGCTCGCCATCGGCCTCGACCCCACCCGAGCCCTGGTCCTGTCCCAGGTCATCCTCAGTTTCGGCATCCCGTTCGCGCTGATCCCGGTGGTCGCCTTCACCCGCCGGCGCGACCTGATGGGCAACCTGGTCAACCACCCGCTGACCACCGCCGCCGCATCGCTGGTGGCCCTGCTCGTGGTCGCGCTGAACGCGTTCCTGCTCTGGCAGGTCACCACTGGCTGAGCCGGCTGGTCCGGCATGCCCGGTCGAGCCGGCGAGGCCGGCGGGGGATGGGTGTGGTCAGGTGCGCCGGCCCTCGTCGCGGCCCGGGATTTCCTGACGCTGCTCCAGGGCGTCGGCGGGGTTGGCGTCGGCCGGCAGTGACGTCACCTCGTCGAGCGTGCCCGCCGGAAGAGCGCCCTGCTCGGCAAGGTCGGCCTCGGACGCCTCCGGGTCGAGGTCACCCGACACCCGGTCCGGCGGCCCGTAGTCGACGGCGTCCTGTCGTTGCTCCTGGGCGTCCGCCTCCGGAGGAGGGAACGTGTCGCCCTGATCATCTGAGTACGTGCTCATCGGAGCCTCCTGCCCGGCGGGTGTCGACAGGCCGCCGGGCCGCTGCCTACCCGGCACAGCCGCCGGCACGCCTGGGGTGCCTCGTCAGCCTTGTTCGTCACCGTCGGTCGGACGGGGTGGGCGGTTGTGGAGTTGGCTGCCGAGTACGCGGATGCCCCCAAGCGTCGTACCCCCGCGGGACCGGCCTTCGGCGGCCGGTGACCCGCGGGGTGCCGTTTGCTCGACGACAGGCCGGGCCACGTCCCCGCTGACCCCGCCGGTGGCCGCGATCGGCCAGGATGGGCAGGTGGCCGGTCCCGGCCGCGACGAGGAGGGTGGGCGATGCGGGTAAGCGGGCGGTTGACCTGGGGGCGGCGTACCCGTGCGGGTGTGGCGTCGGTGGCGCTGCTCGCCGCGGCGGTGGCGCCGGCCGTCGCGCTGACGCCGGCAGCGGCGGCGGGTGCGGCGGCGGCCGGGACGCCCGTCTGCCAGGTGCGCGACGACCGGCTCCGGGAGCTCTCCGGCATGGTCGCCACCGACGACGGGTACGTCATGATCAACGACGGTGCCGACGACGAGGCCCGCCGCCGGATCTTCTTCCTCGACAAGCGCTGCGTGGTGGTCCGGGCGGTGGCCTACCCGTCCCGCCCCCGCGACACCGAGGACCTGGCCATCGGCCGCGACGGCACGGTCTGGGTCGCCGACATCGGCGACAACGACCACTCCCGGGCCACGATCGCCGTCTGGCGGCTCGCTCCCGGAGCGGACGAGCCGGTGCTGCACCGGATGACCTACCCGGACCGCCCGCACGACGCGGAGGCGCTGCTGCTCGACGCGTCCGATCGGCCGGTGGTCGTCACGAAGGGCGGCAGCGGCACCGTCTTCCTGTACGCCCCGACCGCCGCGCTGCGGTCCGGGGCGACGACGCCGTTGGCCTCGGTCGGCCAGGTGACCCTGCCGACGACGAACACCAGCAATCCGTTCTCGTTCCTCGGGCGCGGCGTGATCACCGGCGCGGCGAGCGCTCCGGACGGGCGCCGGGTGGTGCTGCGCAGTTACGCCGACGCGTTCGAGTACGACGTGCCCGACGGCGACGTGGTCAGCGCGCTGACCGCCGGCACCGCGCGGATCACCCCGTTGCCGGACGAGCCCCAGGGCGAGTCGATCACCTACAGTCGCGACGGCCGCTCGTTGCTCACCGTCTCCGAGTCCGCCGACCAACCGCCCGGCACCCGTCCGACGATCCTGCGCTACCCGGCCACCGACGGACCGGCCACCGCCGCGCGCCCGACAGGTCCCGCCGCTTCGGCGTTGCCCACCCTCGCCCGACCGATCGCCGAGGACACCACCGGCCCGGGCAACCGCACCTGGCTGGTGGCGGCCGGCGTCGGAACACTTGTGGCGCTGCTCGCCCTGGCCGGCGTGCTGCGGTGGCGGCACACGGCGCGCCGCTGAGCGCACGCCGGAGGTGCGGCAGGATGGTGGGATGTCCGTGCTGTCCACGTTGCGTCACCCGATCGTCGCGGCCCCGATGGCGGGTGGCCCGTCCACGCCAGCGCTCGTGGCGGCCGTCTCCGCCGCCGGTGGACTGGGCTTCCTGGCCGCCGGGATGATCGACGTCGAGCGGATGACCGCCGACGTCGCGCAGGTTCGCGCCCGCACCGACCGGCCGTTCGGCGTCAACGTCTTCCTGCCCGACCCCGGCGGCGTGGACGAGGCCGCCGTCCGGGCGTACGCCGAACGGCTCGCCCCGCAGGCCGCCGCGCGCGGGGTGCGCCTGGGTGAGCCGGTCGGCGGGGACGACGCGTACCCGGAGAAGGTGGCCGCGCTGCTCGCGGACCCGGTCGGAGTCGTGTCCTTCGTGTTCGGGCTGCCCGAGCGGGCGGTGGTGCTCGCCCTGCGCGAGCGGGGGACCGAGGTGTGGGCCACCGTCACCCGCCCGGACGCCGCGACGGCCGCCGCCGACCTGGGCGTGGACGCGGTGGTGGTGCAGGGCACCGAGGCCGGCGGGCACCGGGGCGGGCTGCCGGACGACGACGACTACGCGTTGTTGCCCCTGCTCCGGCTGGCCGCCGCCCGCTGCGACCGGCCCCTGGTGGCCGCGGGGGGCATCGTCGACGGTCCCGGGCTGGCCGCCGTGCTGGCTGCCGGCGCCGCCGCCGCGCAACTCGGCACGGCCTTCCTGCGCTGCCCGGAGGCGGGCAGTTCGCCGATGCACCGGGCGGCGGTGGCCGGGGCCGCGCCGACCGCGCTGACCCGGTCGTACACCGGCAAGCGGGCCCGGGGCGTGGCCAACGACTTCCTGCGCCAACACGACGCGTCGGCGCCGACCGGTTACCCGCAGGTGCTGCACCTGACGCGTCCGTTGCTGGCCGCCGCCCGGAGCGACGAAGACGCGTCCGTCGCGAACCTGTGGGCGGGGCAGGCGCACCCCCTCGCACGGGACCTGCCGGCGGCCGAGGTGGTCACCGAGGTGAGTGCCGGCGCCCGAACCGCGCTGGCGGTGGTGGTCGAGCGGTCCGCGCGCTGGGGCTGACCGGCGGCCTCGGGCGGTCGGGACCGCCGACCGGGAAACCCGTAGAGTCTCGCCGTGATCGAGATCGGTGCGCAGGTCGACCTGTCCCACCCGCCCGACCGGGTCTGGCGCGCACTCACCGATCGGAAGCTGCTCGGACGGTGGTTCGCCGAGGCCGACACGGTCGAGGGCGTGGCGGACCGACTGCTGCTGCACACGGCCGAGTTGCCCGGCTTCGAGGCCAACGTCGAGGTCGAGGTGACCGAGCGGCAGGAGGCGGCGCTGCTCGTGCTGGCCTGCGACGAGGCCGGCCGGCTCAGTGAGCTGACCTGCGCGGTCACGGCCACCAGCCAGGGCTGCCGGCTGGAGGTACGGGAGGTCACCACGCACGGCGCGTGGTCCGCCGACCAGCACGACCCGCGTGAGCAGCAGCTGCGGCAGGCGCTCACCGTACGACTGCCGGCCATCCTCGACTGGCTCGCGTTCCAGCAGGTCGACCTGCGCCGCGCCGACGGTGGGATGACCGCCGAGCTGCCGCTGATTGGTGCGCCCGGCACGTCCGGCCGCACCCGCCGTCGGCGTCGCACCCTGGTCGCCGCCCTGGTCACCGGTGCCGCGCTGCTGGCGGGGACGGCGGCCTGGATAACGGTGCCGCCCGAGTCGACGCCCACCGCCGCGCCCGCGTCGACCGGATCGCCGTCGCCGTCCGTCCTGGCCGGCACGACCGCCGCCGCCCCGACGGCGACCCCCTCGGCGCGCCCCTCGCGGAGCACCGCGTCGGCGAGCACCCGCCCGAGTCGGACCCCGTCGGCGCAGCCCCCGAGTCCGCCCGCGTCCGCTGTGCCACCCCCGCCGCCAGCGCCGCCGGTGCCCATGGTGGCCCGTTACGAGACCGACTCCAGCCGACTGTTCGGCTACACCGGCGCGGTGGTGGTCGGCAACCCCGGCGGCGTGCCGGTGGCGGACTGGGCCGTGGTGGTCACTCTCGGCGAGGGCACGACTGTCGACGACGTCGACGGCGCGAACTGGCGACAGGACGGGCGGGCGATCACCTTCACCGGAGCCGCGGTGGCGGCCGGAGGCTCGCAGACGATCAGCTTCGACGTCCGCGACAGCCGGCCGAAGGCCCGGGAACCGGAGAGCTGCACGATCGGCGGGCAACCCTGCGCGGGACTCTGACTAGGCTGCCGGCATGGCACTGCTGCACAAGGCGACCCTGCGCCCCACGAAGCTCGACCTGCTGGCGACCTGGCTTCCCGACCGAGAGTGGTACGCCGGGTCCGCCGGCGTCGAGCTGGTGAGCCGGGGCGCCTACCGCTTCGACGATCCGGCCGGTGCGGTCGGCATCGAGACACTGCTGGTCAGCACCCCCGACGGGCCGGTGCACCACGTCCCGCTCACCTATCGGGCCGCGCCCCTCGACGGCGCGGACGCCTGGCTGGTCGGCACCACCGACCACTCGGTGCTCGGCCGGCGCTGGGTGTACGACGGCTGCGTCGACGAGGTGTACGCCGCCGCGCTCGCCCACGCCATCCGCACCGGCGCCGGCCAGGCGGAGCAGTACTTCGAGGTGGACGGTCGGCGTGAGGTGCGTGAGCCGAGCATGACGATCGCGGTCAGCGGCGCCGGGGACGCCGACGCGCCCCCGGTCGGCGCGGTGCGCCGGGTGGTCGACGAGGACCGCACGCTCGTCGTCACCGACACCGTCGAACTTGTCGTCGTCCGCCGCCCCGGCGCTGCCGACGTCGCCGGCGCTGCCCTGCTCGGCAGGTGGAGCGGGCAGCCGACGAGCGTGCCGTTGGCGTACCTGCGAGCGCGGTGACGCTGCGGTGGGCGGCCCGACGAGTCGGACCGCCCACCGCGTTCACCACTGCGCCGGAGGCGGGGGCGGCGACACGGGCGGCCGGTCGTCGCAGGTGATCGTGTTGGGCAGCAGCCACGGCGCGAGCCACCCGCCGTCGTTGCCGCCGAGGTCGGTCACCGTGAACTCCGAGCCGGCCGGGGTGAAGTGGAACGAACCGCAGTTGTTGATCCCCACCGCGCCCACGTGGCGGGCGTCCACGTTGGTGAACGAGGCGGATCCGGCCGTGCGGGCGCTGACCACCGAGGTGCCGGTGCCGTCGACCCGGATGTCGCGGAACCGCACGTTGGAGATCGAGTAGAGGTCCTTCACCGGCCAGTCGCTGACCAGCATGATCGCGTTGTAGGTGCTGTCGAGGTACGCGTCGCCGGTCACCTCGATGGCCGCGTCGATGCTCCGGTCCAGGGCGAAGAACCAGATGGCGCCCAACCCGATGTTCCAGTTCAACTCGTAGGTGCCGGCGCGGGCGGTGGTGTTGTCGGTGATCCGCAGGTGCCCGGTGAACGGCTCCGCGCCGAAGCGGGCCCCGACGTGGATGCCGCTGCCCTCGCGGACCGGGTCGGCGACGAGGTTGTGCGAGACGGTGGTGTCCGTGCCGCCGTAGATGGCGATGCCGTTGGCAAGCGTGGGCGACTGCACGGTGTTGTGGTCGAACGTGTTGCGCGCGTTCGCCGTCTTCTCCGACCACATCGCCAGACCGTCGTCGCCGGTGTTGCGGACGAAGTTGTGCGCCACGAGGGAGTCGGTCACTCCGGTGTGGAAGTTGAGCGCGTCGGCGATCTGGTCGACGACGATGTTGTTGGTGACGCGGACGTTGCGCATCGGCCCGTCGAACCACAGGCCGGCCTTGGTGTGGCGCAGGTAGAGCCCGTCGATCGTGGAGTCGCTCATTGCCCCACCGATCGCGTTTACCTGGTCGGTGTCGATGCGTTCCCGGACGTCCCCCTCGATGGTGAAGCCGGAGAGGTGGACGTTGCGGCTGCCGCCGTCGGCGGCGTCGCGGCCGTAGAACCCGACGCCTGTGTGCACCGAGCCGTCCGGCGCGGGCGTGGGCAGGGCGACCTCGCGGCCCTTGATGACGGTGTACCAGTTGCCGGCGCCCTCGATCGTCACGTCGTCGACGATGATGTGCCGGTTGACCTGGTAGGTGCCCGGCGGCAGGTAGACCTTGAGGTGGGCGCGCCGGGCGAAGGCGATGGCCCGATCGATCGCGTCGGCGGAGTCCCGCCGGCCGGTGGGGTCGGCGCCGAAGGCGAGCACGTTCGCCGCGAGCAGCCGGACGCGGGGCGGCGCGACCAGCTCGGAGTCGAGCAGGTCGATGACGGTCCAGGCGGCGGCGCTCCCGGTCGGCGCGGTCAGGCGGATCCGGTCACCGGCTCGGTAGGTGCGCCCGAGCAGCAGTCGCTGCTCGTCGTAGAAGTGGGTGGGCCGAAACGGCGTGCTGATGCTCGGGTACGGCGTGGTGGCCGCCGGCACGCACTGGCACTCGGTGATCCACCAGTCCGGGTGCAGCAGCCCGGCCTGCGGGTCGTTGGAGAACGGGTACTGGTTGTAGAGCCAGGAGTACTGCGAGGTCAGCGTCATGGTGCGGACGTGCCTGCCGTTGGCGTCGACGCGCAGCGGAGCCGTGATCCCACCGCCGGACGGGGCGTCCGGGATGCTGTACCGCACGCTGATCCCGTTCGCCGCGCTGGGGAGGACGAACTCCACGTACTCCCCGGGGGCGAGCCGGACCGCCCGGCGGCCGGAGGCCTCGGCGGGCAGCGTGTAGGCCGTCCGGTCGGGGCCGATGATCTCGCCGTTGGTGCGGGCGTTCTCCGCCTCCTGTTCGACGAAGTCGACGTCGGCGCCGCGCCCGGCGACGAGTGCCGGATCGAGGGCGGCGCGGGTGACCACCGGCCGCGTGCCGGCGGGCGCGGACGGGCCGGCGACGGCGACGGTGGGCACGGCGACAAGCACGGCGAGGCCGGCGGCGAGCGCCACGGCGGCGCCGGCTTGTCGGCCGGGGCGTCCCCGGGCCGGCAGGATGCTGCGAATCATCGGTGACCCTCCTGGATGGGTGGTGGTGGAGGTCCGCCCGGCGCTTCCCCCGACGCCCGACATTGATCGTCATGATGCAGCACCGAACATCGCACTGCAAGACCACAATCGAAGTACGAAAATCGACGACCATTAAACCGCAAGAAATGGACGATCGGCGAGTTGAGGTGTCGCGCTTCGCCTGCGCCCAGACCGCCCACGCCCGGCGTACGCTGGGCCTCGTGGATCAAGAAGACCGGATCGCCCTGTTCCTCGACTACGAGAACCTCGCGTTGGGGGCGCGCGATCATCGTGGCGGCGCGGACTTCGACTTCCGGCCGATCGCCGACGCGCTCGCCGAACGGGGTCGGGTGGTCGTCCGCCGCGCGTACGCCGACTGGTCCTACTTCGACGAGGACCGTCGGATGCTCACCCGGTCCCACGTCGAGCTGATCGAGATCCCGCAGCGGATGGGCGCGTCCCGGAAGAACGCCGCGGACATCAAGATGGCCGTCGACGCGATCGAGCTGGCGTTCGAGCGCGACTACATCTCCACGTTCGTGATCTGTAGTGGCGACAGCGACTTCACCCCGCTCGTGCACAAGCTTCGCGAGCTGAACAAGCGGGTCATCGGCGTCGGTGTCGAGGGGTCGACGTCGGCGCTGCTCCCGCCGGCGTGCGACGAGTTCCTCTACTACGACCGCCTGGAGGGCGTGGACATCCCGCCGACCCGCAGCCGGCGCGGTCGTCCGACCCGCCCGGCCGGCCCGGATCAGCGCCCGCCGGAGCCGGAACTCGAGCGGGAGCCGGAGCCGGAGGTGGGCCGGCCGGCCGGTGAGGAGCCCGGACGGGACGTGGACGCGCTCGCCGTGCTCGTCGCCCAGACGGTGGCCGGGTTGCAGGGCAGCGCCAACGGTGAGGTCACCGCGTCCCGGCTCAAGCGCACCCTGCTGCGCAAGGACCCGACGTTCAGCGAGTCCGACTACGGTTTCCGCACCTTCGGGGAGTTGCTGCGGCACCTCGCCGAGCACACCGTGATCGAGCTGGCCGAGGGGCCCGCGAAGGGCGACCCCGGGGTCTCGCTGCCCGAGCACGGTGACCGGGAGGTGGCGTTCGGCCTGCTCCGTGGCGTGGTGGCGGAGCTGGGCAGCAGCGGTAACCCGGTGGCGCTGTCCGGGTTGAAGAACCAACTGCGCCGGGCCCGGCCCGACTTCAGCGAGAAGAAGCTCGGTTACCGCAGCTTCCTGCAATTCTGCAAGGCCGCGGCCACCGGTGGCGTGGTCGACCTGCGGTGGAGCCCCGAAGCCGACGACTACCTGCTGACCACTCAGAGCTGAGCGCCACGCCCGCTGCGCCGGCAGCGCCCGGCCCGCCCGGCCTCGCCCGGCCCGCCCGGCCTCGCATCGACGGCTGTCGAGCGGGAGTGCCGGAACTCCCCCTAGGGTGAGTGGTAGGGCTGCCCGAGGGCGAGGTGAGGGTCGTCATGCCGGGACGTGGCGAATGGACGCTCGTCGGCCGCGACGACGAGCTGAAGATCATCGAGGACGTCGTGTCGTCGCGGTTGCCGGGGCTGGTGCTTGTCGGTGCCGCCGGGGTGGGAAAGACGCGGCTGCTGCGGGAGGCGCTGGCCCGTGCGGCCCAGGACGGCGTGGAGTGTCACTGGGTCTCCGCGACCGGAGCGGCCCGGTCGATCCCGTTCGGCGCGGTCTCGCACCTGATCCCCGCGCAGACCCGACCGCGTGCCGATCCGGTGGGGCTGGTCGGCACTGTCGAACGCGATTTCGCCCGGCGCGGTGGTGACCGCCCGATCGTGATCGGCATCGACGACGCCCACCTGCTGGACGAACCCTCGGCCGGGCTGCTGCACCAGCTCGCCGTACACGGCCTCGCCGTGGCGGTGGCGACCGTCCGGGCGGGCCTCCCGCTCTCCGACGCGCTCACCTCGCTGTGGGCCGGTTCTGGCCGGCGACTTGACGTACGCCCCCTTCCGGCCACCGCAGTGGAACACCTGCTCGACGAGGCCGCGCCCGGTCCGCTCGACGCGATCAGCCGCCGGCGGCTGACGCGGCTCGCCGACGGCAACCCGCTGCTGCTGCGGGAGTTGTTGGCCGACGCCATGGACACCGGCGGGCTCCGCGAGTCGCGGGGGGTCTGGCGGTGGCGCGGCACCGCGTCGGGCAGCCCCCGGCTCGCCGAGCTGGTCAGCGCCCGGCTGCGCGCCCTGGAACCGGCCGCCCGGCAGGTGCTGGAGGTGGTCGCCTGCGGCGAACCGCTCTCCCTGGCGCTGCTGGAACGATTCACCGACCCGGTCGCGATCGAGGCCGCCGAACGCAGCGGCATGGTGGTCGCGGAACGCTCCGGCGCCCGTACGGCGCTGCGCATGGCCCATCCGCTCTACGGGGAGGCGCTGCGCGCCAGCATGCCGGCCAGCCGGTCCCGCACCGTGTTCGGGCAACTCGCCGACGTGCTGGCCAGCATGCCGCTGCGGCGGCGGGACGACGCGCTTGTCGCCGGAGTGTGGCAGCTCCGTTCGGGCAGCGTCCGGCATCCGGGCATCGCGCTGGCCGCCGCCCGGCAGGCGATCGACAGGTTCGACATCGACCTGGCCGAGCGGTTGGCCCGCACGGCGTACGACGCCGCGCCGGGCTGGGAAGCGCAGTGGCTGCTGGCCCGGGTGTTGCAGTACCAGGCGCGCAGCCAGGAGGCGCTCGACATGCTTCCGCCGGCCCCACCGCCGGGCAGCAAGCGCCTCGCCATGTGGGCGATCACCCGCGCCGGCCTGCTCTACTGGGGCCTGGACCGGATCGACGAGGCGCACGAGACGCTGCGGATGGTGCCTGCGGGCTCGCCCGGCCACGACCTGGCCGAGGCCACCCGGTCGTGGGTGCTGTTCTACGACGGCCGGTGCGAGGCCGCACTGTCCGTCGGCCAGGCCGTGCTGGCCCGGCCCGACACCGGGGTACGGGCGGCCAGTTGGGCGACGATGGGCGCGGCGTCGGCGGCCGGGATGCTCGGCCGGCTCGGGCTCGCCGCCGAGCTGGCGGAGCGGGGCCGGGCGGTGCTCGCCGCCGAACCCGAGCCGATGCCGTGGAACGAGGCGCAGGTCGGGTTGGGGCTCTGCTACGCCCAGTACGCTGCCGGCGAGCTGACCGCAGCCGCCGACCTGGCCGATCACGGCTATGCCGCGGCGGTGGCCAGCGACGCGCGGGGAATGGTCGCCGTGTGGGCCGGGTTCCGGGGGATCGTCGCGAAGACCCAGGGACGGCTCGACGCCGCCGAGGCAGACCTGCGGGAGGCCATCGCGCTCGTCGAGGAGAACGACCAGTACCACCTGGTGCGCACGTACTGGGCGGCGTTGGCGGGGGTCCGCGCGCTGGCCGGCGACCCGTCCGGCGCCCGCCGCTGGCTGGCCGCCGCCGATGCGCGGGAGCGCGCGGCGAACCGGATCTTCCACCCGTGGGTGGAGCTGGATCGCGCCTGGGTGCAGGTGGCCGAGGGTGATCTCACCGCGGCGATGCGTACCGCCCGTACCGCCGCCGACCTGGCTCGGGGCAGCGAACAGCCGACAATCGAGGCGGTGGCGCTCTACGAGTGCGCGCGGCTGGGCGCGCCCGAGTCGGTACGGGAGCGGCTGGGCGCTCTCGCCGAACGGCTCGGCGGGCTGGCGTCGACGCTCGCCGGCGCGGCCGACGCTCTGGTGCGCGATGACGGGCCGGCGCTGGAGACCGCCGCGGGCGACCTCGTCGCCCGTGGCCACACCCTGCTCGCCGCCGAGGCGCTCGGTGCCGCCGCCCGGGCGTACGCGCGGCGCGGCCGACCACGGGTGGCGGTGGCGCAGCGGGCCGCGACGCTGGCCCGGGAGTGCCGAGCGGTCCGGACACCCCTGCTCACCGCGACCGCCGCGGGCGCCGAGGAGGCGACGCTGACCCGTCGGGAGCGGGACGTGGCCATGCTCGCGGTGACCCTGCCCAGCCGCAGCATCGCCGACCGGCTGGGGTTGTCGGTGAACACCGTCAACAACAACCTGGCCCGCGTCTTCACGAAGCTGGGTGTGCGCAACCGCCGGGAGTTGGCCGTGGTGCTCGGCCACGACCGACCGGGGGCGCCGGACAGGTCACCGGGCGCGATTGATCCTCCACAGTAGGTAAGGGCGACTGATCTACCGGGCTACCGCACACCTGCCTACCGTGCGGTAACAACTACCGGCGCACCTCAGTCCCTGGAGGACGGCATGAGCCATTTGCACCCTGGTGGACCGCCAGGACCGCGACCCACGAGGTCGCCCCGCGTCCACAATGTTCTTTTCGCCGCCGGGGTGGCGGTGACGGTGGCCATGGTCACCGCACTCGTCGCCCCGGCCGCCGGCGGCGCACCGGCCACCCCCGCTGCCGCCGGTGCGGAGCGGGCGTCGTACGACGCGCCGCCGTGCACCCGCGAGTTGGAGGGTACGACCTGGTTGCTCGACCCGTGCGTCAAGCCGGGCGGGAAGCTTCCGGTGGAGGTGGAGGCGCGGCTCGCGCGGATCCGTACCCAGAAAGCCGCCGCCGCTGCCGACTGCCCGGACCCGAGCGGGTCGCCGTCGGCCTCGACCGCGCCGACCCGGGCGACCCGGCCGCCCGTCACGGCGGAGCCGGTCGCGAAACGTGCCCCCGCCGCCACCGCGACCGCACCCACCACGACGACGTCACCCAGTTCGACGACGTCACCCAGCTCGACCGCCTCACCCAGTTCGACGGCGTCGCCCACCGGGACGCCCTGCCCCTCCGGCAGCGCCTCCCCATCCGGCAGCGCGTCGCCGTCGGGCAGCGCGTCGCCGTCGGGCAGTGCGTCGCCGTCGGGCAGTGCGTCCCCCTCGGGCAGTGCGTCCCCCTCGGGCAGTGCGTCGCCGTCCGGTAGTTCCTCTCCGTCGGGGAGCGCGTCGCCGTCGGGCAGTTCCTCGCCATCCGGAAGCGCCTCGCCGTCGGGCAGTTCCTCGCCATCCGGAAGCGCCTCGCCGTCGGGCAGTTCTTTGCCGTCGGGGAGCGCGTCACCGTCGGGGAGTGCGTCGCCGTCCGGTAGCGCGTCACCGTCCGGGTCCGCGTCGCCCAGCGGCAGCGGCTCGCCGGAGCCGACCGATCCGCCCAACCCGACCGACCCGCCCACCGGCGGGCCGCCCTCGCCACCACCCCCGCCGCCGACCGGCTGCCCCAACGTGGCCGGCAACCCCACCCTGGTGGACGCGAACAAGGACCGGATCCGCTGCCGGGAGGTGCAGACGGTCACGGACGACACGGTGCTGACCCTGACCGGTGACTCGATCAGTTCCGCGCACCACCAGTTCGGGTTCGGGGTGGGCCCCGGCTGCCCGATGACCTCGTTCGACGGCCGCGGCATGCCCGGCAACAACGGCGTCTACAGCTACGGCCGGCGGTACTTCGACCTGGACGGCAGCGTCGTCGACTACGACAACTACGCGCGCACCGGGTACGGCACCGGGGACATCATCGCCGGTCGCGCCGGGCCCGACGCGTGCGGGAACGCCTGGGGTCGGGTGGCCAGCCCGCTCGGCCTCGCCACCGCGCGGATCGCGAAGGCGAAGGCGGACGGGCACCACGCGTACCACGCCACGACCGGAGGGGTGAACAACACCAACTGGAACACCGTGCTGATCCGGCTGGCCATGTGTCGCGCGCTGGAGTTCGCCGGGGAGAGCCTCAACCCCACGGGCCTGTTCCGCTTCGAGTGGGCGGCCGTCGGCGGCAAGCAGGGCATCGTCACCAACGGTGGGGGCTGCAACTTCTGGCTCGACCTGCCGGCCGGCGAGGACTACTACATCAACATCGGGGTGCCGCGTTACAACGGCCCGGCTCAGTACGCCGGCATCACCGCCGACGCCACCACGATCGTCAACTCGTTGCTGGCCGCCGGCGCGGACAAGGTCGTCTGGATGCTGTATTACGACATCACCCCGGCCAACGTCGACATCGGCCAGTATTCCTGGGCGAAGCTCAGGTCGTTGCTGCCGACCGGGTTGCAGTCCTACCTGCCGGCGGCTCCGGTGTCGACGCTGCAACCGCTCATCGACCCGCTCTGGGTGGGCACCGTACGGACAGTGATCAGCGATCTGAACTGGGCGATCCAGCTCGGCGTGCCGTTCGACCCGGCCGTGCGGGTGGCGGCCCCGCCGCCGTTCACGCCCGGCGACATTCAGATCACTGCCGAGGGTGGTTCACCGCACCCCAGCCCCGCAGGCCAGGACGCGTTGGCCGCCGCCCTGGCCGGAGTGCTCGGCGACATGTGAGCACCCCCTGATTGGTCGCTCAGGACGGGGAGGATCCGCCGATGCGGGTCCTCCTCGTCAACGCATAGGCCGAAATGCGCCGGAATTACGGCTATCGCCCTGGTATAAGCCCACCTGCGCCGTACCCCCGGCGCAAAATTTGCTATACGGTCGGCGAATGAAGGTCGAGGAGCATTGGTGGAACGGAGACACGACCCCGCGCGGACGCCGGGACGTGTATATCCGTACTGACGGGCAGGGTTGGGAGGTCCGCGCCCAGATCGGTGGGGCGTCGGGTCGTGAGCGGGTGCAGCAGTGCCCAAGCCGGGCCTCGGCGGCCATCCTCGCCGATGCCTGGCGCGGCACCCACCCATCCTGGCGCGAGCTGAAGCAGCGCTGATCCGGCACCGGGCCGGGCCGGCAAACGCTCCTGGGTTCCCCGCCCGGTGCGCTCCCCGGCCGGCCCGGCGCTCGGCTCAGCTCGCGCGCTCGCGGTCGTCGGGCCGACAGACGCCCAGGTTGCGGGTCACCGCTTTTGGAGCATGACCGAAGCGACGTCCGCTATCAGCGCCAGCGCCCAAGCAAGCTGTGGGCAGTCGTTGCGACCTCCGCACTCGAAGCAGCCGCCTGCTCGCCACGGCCTGTCGAGAGCACGAGTCCGGTCCGATGGAAGGTGCCGAACGAAGGAACCTTCACATGCCCATACCTACCGGCGGATACCGCGAGGTGGCCGAGGACCTCGCCGCCCGGATCAAGAGCGGGGAGTACGCGGCAGGAGAGCGTCTGCCCACCTACAACGAACTCGCGAACCTGTACGACGTCAGCGTGACCACGGTCCAGAGGGCGATCATCGTCCTGCAGACCCGTGGCGTGGTGGTCGGTCTCCAGGGCCGTGGCCTGTGGGTCGCTGAGGATGTGGATTCTCCTTGATCAGGTGATGAGAAGTAGGTGTCCGGGGGCGGATTCGACTACTTCTCATCACCTGATCAAGGGACGCCCCGCGCGGTCCGTGTACCCCGCCCTCAGGCCGGGTACACGGAGACCTGCCGGTCGTGCCCGATGGAGGTCGCCCATGTCGCAGAGCCCCGACGAGGAGAACCCCGGCCTCGACGAGGAGGTTCGGGAAGCCGAGCGTCGGCTCGGCAACCTCACCACCTCGTCGGACGACGCGCTTGCCGACGACGACGCCCGAGCCCCGGACGAGGCCCCCTCCGAGCAGGACGAGGCCCATTCCGAGCCGGACGAGGCCCTCTCCGAGCAGGACACCGACCAGTAGGTCCACTCGCCTTCGTTGAAGTCGGTGTGTCCGGGGCGGTCTGACACCCCGACTTCACGGAAACCGAGTCGATCATGAACGGGCCGGCGGTGATCGCCTCGCTCAGGCGGTCGGGACCGGCAGCACCGCGCCCTCGGCGGCCGACCGGTGCGCCAGCTCGATCAGCTCGACGGTGGCGACCGAGTCCCGCGGGTCCACCGGCATCGGCGTGCCGTCGCGCAGCGCCGCCGCCACCTGCGCGTAGAAGCTCTGGTACGCGCCGGGCTCGGTCGGCACCGCCCGCAGGTCGCCATCCACACCGAGCAGGCCGTACCGCTCCGGCGGAACCTCGCCCCACCCCGGCTGGCCCGGTCGGCCGCCGTCGTGCAGGGCCGCCTCCTGCACATCGAGGCCGTACGTCGTGTAGCCGGCCCGGTCGCCCAGCACCCGCAGGCGCGGCCCGAGCTGAGCGGTCATGGCGCCCATCCACAGGTGCGAGCGCACCCCGTTGGCGTGGGTCAACGCCACGAAGGCGTCGTCGTCGACGGCCGCGCCCGCGCGGCGACGGTCCACCTCCGCGTAGACGCGCTCGACCCGGCCGAACAGTTGCACCGCCTGGTCGACGAGGTGGGCGCCGAGGTCGAAGAGGGCGCCGCCGGCCTCCTCGGGACCGGCAAGCTCCCGCCAGCCCGGCTTGATCGTCGGACGGAACCGCTCGAACCGGGACTCGAAGCGCAGCACCCGGCCCAACTCGCCCTGCTCGACCAGGCGGCGGACGGTCAGGAAGTCGCCGTCCCAGCGCCGGTTCTGGAAGACCGTCAGCGGCACCCCACGCTCGGTGGCCTCGCCGATCAGGGCGCGACCCTCCGCGGCGGTCGGGGAGAGGGGCTTGTCGACGACCACCGGCAGCCCGGCGGCCAGTGCCGCTCGGGCCATCGGCACGTGCTGCCGGTTCGGCGTCGCCACCACGACCAGGTCCAGGGCATCCGGGGTACGCCACAGCTCGTCGGCGTCGTCGACCAGGCGGGCGTCCGGGAAGTGCTGCCGGGCCTGTTCGCGTCGCTGCGGATCGCGGGTCACGATCGCGTCGAGCCGCAGCCCGGGGGTCGCGGCGATCAGCGGCGCGTGGAACACCCGACCCGCCAGCCCATATCCCAGCAGACCGACCCGCAGCGCCTCCGCCATGCCCGTACCCCCGTCTCGCCGGCCCGCGCCCATCGGTGGCGGCGGCACCGCGCGTCGAATCTACGCCCCGACCTCGGCCCGGTGCTGGTCAGCCCGTCGGGTCGCGGCGCAGGTAGGTGAGCACCGCGAGCACCCGGCGGTTGGTGTCGTCGCTGGGCGGCAGGTCGAGCTTCAGCAGGATGTTGCCGACGTGCTTGCCGACCGCCGCCTCGGTGACGTGCAGTCGGCCGGCGATCGAGGCGTTCGACCGACCCTCGGCCAGCAGCGCCAGCACCTCGCGTTCGCGGGCGGAGAGCGCGGCGAGCGGATCGCGCGGGCGGTGCAGCAGTTGCCGCACCACGTCCGGGTCGATGGCGGTGCCGCCGGCCGTGACCCGGCGCAGCGTGTCGACGAACTCGGTGACCTCGGCCACCCGGTCCTTGAGCAGGTAGCCCACCCGCTGACCGTCGCCGCTGTCCAGCAGCGCCGCCGCGTACCCGGTCTGCACGTACTGGCTGAGCACCACCACCGGCAGGTGGGGTCGCTCGGCGCGCAACGCGACGGCCGCCCGGAGCCCGTCGTCGTGGCGACCCGGCGGCATCCGGATGTCGGTGAGCACCAGGTCCGGTTGGTGTTCGCGGGCCGCGCCCAGCAGCTCGGGCGCGGAGCCGACGGCGGCGCACACCGTGAACTCGAAGCGGGTCAGCAGCGCGACCAGGCCCTCCCGCAGCAGCACCTCGTCCTCCGCGAGGACCACTCGGGTCACCGACGACATGGCAGCTCCACCCGGACCAGGGTAGGCCCGCCGGGCGGGCTGGACAGCAGCAGCCGGCCGTCCACGGCGGCGACCCGGTCGGCGAGCCCGGTCAGGCCGGTGCCCCGGGCCGGGTCGGCGCCGCCGTGACCGTCGTCGGTCACCTCGACGACGAGGTCACCGCCGACCCGGGTGAGGCGTACGTCGGCGCGGGTCGCCCCGGCGTGCCGGACGACGTTGCCCAGCGCCTCGGACACCACGAAGTAGGCGGTCGTCTCGACGATCTCCGGCAACTCGCCGTGCAGGTCGGCGTGCACGGTGACCGGGATGGTGGCGACGTCGGCCAGCTCGCTCGCGGCGCCGGCCAGACCGAGGTCGGTGAGGCTCTGCGGGCGAATGCCGTGCACCAACTGTCGCAACATCACCATCAGGCCCCGGGCCTGGTCGTGTGCCACGGCGAGGGGCCGGGCGGCCGGGGAGTCCTCGGGTACGTCCAACCGGGCCAGACCGAGCTGGAGGGTGAGGCTTGTCAGTCGTGGCTGCGCGCCGTCGTGCAGGTCCCGTTCGATCCGGCGCCGTTCCGCCTCGTACGCGCCGACCAGCCGAGTGCGCGAACGGGCGACCTCGCGCAGCGCCGCCGCGTTCACCGGCCAGGCCAGCGCCCACCGGGTCATGGCTGCCTGTGCGGCGGCGATCAGACCGGTCGCGTAACAGAAGACGGGCAGCAGCAGCACCGCCACGATCGCGTACGGGATGGCTTCCGCGGTGGTCTCGATCGGCTGCCAGATGACGACCGGCTCGGCGTCGCCGGCCAGCCAGGGACTGGTGATCATCCCGAGGTCGAGCAGCACCAGCAGCAGGAAGAACCAGTACACGACGGGCACGAGCCCGCCCAGGCAGAAAAGGTACGCCACCTCTCGCCAGGCCCCGGCGCTGCGGTAGCGGGCGACCAGACCCGGCCACGGCGGCGCGGGCAGCGGACGGTTGTCCACGAGCCGGAGCCGCCACCGCTCGATGACGGCCACCGGGAAGCTCACGATCGGCGCGACCGCCAGCAGGCTGAGGCTGCCGACCGCCAGGAACAGCAGCAGCGCGACGCCGGGCGGCCGACCGTGCAGCAGCAACCCGTTGGCGGCGGCCAGCAGCGGCGCGCCGATGACGAGCAGCCCGGTGGCGAGGATGCCCGCGATCGGCACGGTGCTGAGCACGTAGGCCAGCGCGCGCCAGGGCCAGGCGGAGATCAGCCAGGTGCGGCGACGCAGCGCCTCGTCCAGCCGAGTAGGGGGTTCCGGGGTCATACCGAAGACGCTAATCGGGCACGACCTGGCGCCCCAGCCGTCCAGATCCCCTTTCCGAGGTAGGTCCAGCACTACCGACCCCTCGCGTGTGCGGCCTCCGGAAACGGGAAGAACGCGGCGTACGTGACCTGTCCGGGCGGCGGCTGGAGAGACATGGGTGCCAGCACCTTCGTGGTTGTCGGCGGTACCAGTGGCCTCGGCCTCGCGGTGGCCCGACTGCTCGTCGACGAGCATCAGGTAGTGGTGTTCGGCAACGTGCCGGCCGAGGTCGCCGCCGCGACCGACGAGTTGGGTTGCGACGGTGCCGTCTGCGACATCTCCTCCTACGAGCAGGTCCGCGACGGGTTCGCCGAGGTGGTCGAGCGCTACGGCACTATCGACGGGGTGGCCGCCTGCGCCTCGATGTGGGCGGGCGGCGACCTGGGGGACCTGTCGGTGGAGCACATCCGTCGGGCCGTGGAGATCAACGTTCTGGGCATCACGTACCTGCTGCGGGAGGCGGTGCAGCACCTGCACCGGCAGGGCCACGGGAACGTCGTCTACATCGGCGCGCTGGCGTTGGCGGCCCCCCGGCCCGGCATCCCCGTCTACCGGGCCACCAAGAGCTACGGCAACAGCCTTGTCGACTCGCTGGCCGAGGCCCAGCACAGCAACCGGGTCAAGGTGATGCAGCTGCATCCTGGACCGATGCCGACGCGGCTACAGGAACGGGTGGGCGCCGAGTTCCTGGACGAGGTGTACGCCATGCCCGAACAGGTCGCCACCGAGGTCGTCCGGCTGCTGCTGCTCGAACCCGACGACCTCTACGTCTCCGGTGAGCGCGTGCTGCGCGCGGACGGGCGGTGGTGACGGCCGGAGCCGGACCCGACGACCGTCCGGCGTCGGCCTGGGCGCCGCTGCGGACCGCGGTCTACCGCAACCTGTGGTTGGCCCTGCTCGCCGCCAACATCGGCACCTGGATGCAGACGGTCGGCGCCCAGTGGCTGCTGATCCACCACACCAACGCGTCCACTCTCGTCGCGCTGGTCCAGACCGCCAGCCTGCTGCCGGTGCTGCTGCTGGCGTTGCCGGCCGGGGTGCTGGCCGACACCTTCGACCGCCGGCACCTGCTGATCGCCGTGCAGCTGTTCCTGGTGGCGGTGGCGGTGACGTTGACGCTGCTCACCCTGACCGACCGGATGCCGCCGGCGTTGCTGCTCACCCTCACCTTCGCGTTCGGGGTCGGGCAGGCGTTGACCCTGCCGGCCTGGGCGGCGGTGATCCCGGAGCTGGTGCCGTCCGACCAGCTTCGGTCGGCGTCCGCGCTCGGTTCGATAAGCGTGAACGTGGCGAGGGCCGTCGGGCCCGCGGTGGCCGGCGTGCTGATCGCCCGTACCGGCGTCGCCCCGGTCTTCGGCATCAACGCGGTCGCCTTCGGGATCTTCGCGTACGCGCTGTGGCGCTGGCGGCCCCGCAACGCCCGCGCGGTCGAGGTGCCCGAGCGGTTCACCGCCGCCCTGCGCGCCGGCAGCCGGTACGTACGCCACTCGCCGACCGTGCGCCGGCTCCTGCGTCGTGCGCTGGTCTTCGTGGTCCCGGCCAGCGCGCTGTGGGCGCTGCTGCCGCTGGTGGCCGCCCGGCGGCTGGGGTTGGGTTCCGGCGGGTACGGGCTGCTGCTGGCGGCTCTCGGCGTGGGCGCCATCACCGGCGGTGTGCTGCTGGCCATGATCCGCACCCGGCTGTCGGCCAACCAGCTCCTGCTGATCGCCGGCGTGCTGTTCACCGTGGCGCTGACAGTGGTCGGCACCGTGCGGGTGGTACCCCTGGTGCTCCTCGCCCTGCTGCCCGCCGGGATGGCCTGGGTGACGGTCCTGGCCAACGTCAACGCCGAGATGCAGCTCTTCCTGCCCAGCTGGGTACGGGCCCGGGGCTTGGCCGTCTACCAGGTGTGTTTCGCCGGTGGGCAGGCGGTCGGCGCTCTGGTCTGGGGCCTGGTGGCCGACATGGCCGGGCTGGTCCTCGCCTATCTCGCGGCGGCGGCGCTGATGCTCGTCGGCACCGCGACCAGCCGGCTCTGGCCGTTGCCGGACCTGCGGTCGGTCAACCGCGAGCCGGCGGCCTACTGGCCGCAACTGCACCTGGCGCAGGAACCGGACCCGGGGGTGGGGCCGGTGCTGGTGACGGTGCAGTACACCGTCCGGCCGGAGCGGGCCGGGTCGTTCCTCGCGGCGATGGACCAGGTGCGCGGCGCGCGGCAGCGGACTGGCGCGATGCGGTGGGGGTTGTTCCGGCCGGCCGAGACGACGGACCGGTTCGTCGAGGTGTACCTGGTGCCGTCCTGGGACGAACACCTGCGTCAGCACGGCGGTCGGTTGACCGGCGAGGATCGCGCGGCCGAGGAACGGGCCCGGGAGTTCACCGACGACGAACCGGAGGTGCGGCACCTCGTGCCCGCCGCCGCCGGCCCGACGTTGTCCGACGACCGCGAAGAGCTGTGAGGTCGGGCCGGCGGGCGACGTACGGCGTACGCCCGCGTTGTTAGGATGACCGGATCATGGCGAGTGAACGCAAGGGGACCGCGGACCCGGCCCGCAGCCTGGCCATCCTCTGGCGCACCCGGGAACCGGCAAGCCGCAGCGCCGGCCCGGGTCTCAGCGTCGACCGGATCGTCCGGGCCGCGATCGACATCGCCGACACCGACGGCCTCGACGCGCTGACGATGCGCCGGGTCGGCGAGGCGTTGGGCGTCGGCACCATGTCGGTCTACACCTACGTGCCGGGCAAGGCCGAACTCGTCGCCGTCATGATCGATACCGCGTACGGCGAGCTGCCGCACCCCGCCGCCGAGGGGGACTGGCGGGCCCGGCTGGAGCGGGTCGCCCGCGACAATCTCGCGCTCTACCTGCGGCATCGGTGGATGCTCCGGGCCGAGACGACCCGGCCGGTGCTCGGCCCGCACCTGGTGGCCAAGTACGACCGCGAGCTGAGCGCGGTCGCCGACATCGGGCTCACCGACGTCGAGATGGACGCGGTGCTCACGCTCGTCCTCGGGCACGTGAAGAGTTCCGCCCGGGCCGCCACCGAGGTCGTCGACCTGGAGCGCGAGACCGGCATGACCGACGGGCAGTGGTGGCAGTCGCACGCGCCCTGGCTGGAGACGTTCCTGACGGCCGGTGCCTACCCGACCGCCTCGCGGGTCGGCACGGCGGCCGGCCAACAGCACGGTGCCCCCTACGACCCGGACTACGCCTTCGAGTTCGGCCTGCAACGCGTCCTCGACGGGATCTCGGTGGTGGTCGCCGACCGGGCCACCGCCGGTTAGGGCGTGTGTCAAAGCCCCTGGCCGGCCTGCGGCGGGCCCAGACGACGACCGGCCGCGTTGGAGATTGGTCCGGATACAACACCGGTATCCGGACCAATCTCCGCCTTGCCGGACCGCCGCCTGGACTCCGCCTCGGCTCGACCGAGGACTTTGACACACGCCCTAGGGCGCGGGCAGCCCGACGTCGCCCGGCCTGATCAGCTCGCGCCGGGCACGCAGGTACTCACCGTGCGCACCGGCCGTGCGCACCAACCCATCCTAGGAGCGGCCACCAGCCGCCCATCCTGGTCCTGCCACTACCAGGAAAACCAGGAACCCGGCTAACGCCGGCCGGCGGGGTGACAGTTTGGGGCGTACGCACCAACGAGAGATGGGACAGAGATGAGCGAGCGACTCACGACCCCGTTCGGGTTCGCCTCGACCGCCGACGAGGTCCTCGCCGGAGTCGACCTGAGCGGCAAACGGGCCCTCGTCACCGGAGGTGCCGCCGGCATCGGCGTCGAGACCGCCCGCTCGCTGGCCGCCGCCGGCGCCGAGGTCGTGCTCGCGGTCCGTCGGGTCAGCGCCGGCGAGCAGGCCGCCGCGGACATCGCGGCCGGCCTGGGCGCGGACCGGGTCACCGTCCGCGAGCTGGACCTGGCCAACCAGGATTCGGTACGCCGGTTCGTCGCCGGCTGGGACCAGCCGCTGCACATCCTGGTCAACAACGCCGGGATCATGGCGCTGCCCGAGCTGGAGCGCACCGCCGAGGGCTGGGAGATGCAGTTCGCCACCAACTTCATGGGGCACTACGCGTTGACCGTCGGCCTGCACGACGCGCTCGCCGCCGCCGGTGGCGCCCGGGTGGTGTCGGTCAGCTCCAGTGGCAACCTCTTCTCCCCGGTGATCTTCGACGACCTGCACTTCGCGTTCCGGCCGTACGACCCGCTGCTGGCCTACGGGCAGTCCAAGAGCGCCGAGGCCCTGCTCGCCGTCGAGGCGACCCGCCGCTGGTCCGGCGAGGGCATCTACGCCAACGCGCTCAACCCGGGTGCGATCGCCACCGGCCTGCAGAAGCACACCGGCGGGCTGCGTACGCCCAGGGAACGCCAGAAGACCCCGCAGCAGGGCGCCGCGACCTCGGTTCTGCTCGCCGCGTCCCCGCTGCTCGACGGCGTCGGCGGTCGCTACTTCGAGGACTGCGCCGAGGCCCCGGTCGTCACCGAGCGGCCCGCCGACTACACAGGCGTGGCGGCGTACGCCCTCGATCCGGGCAACGCGCGGCGGCTCTGGGACGTGGCGGCGGAGCTGGTTGCGGCCGGGTAGCCGGCCCGATGCCGCAGAGACCACCGAGGCACGGCGACCAACCGCGACGCGACGACGTGGTGGAGTTGCGGGTGCACGGCGTGTCGGGGGCGCGACCCTCGGTCGTGCTGCGCGAGGCGAGGGTGCGGCAGGTCGCGGGCGACGACAGCGGGGGCTTCCACCGCCGCGCCGGGCCCGACGACACCGACCCGGACGGGCTGACGCTGGAGGCGTACCGCTGGGGTGACCTGCCCTCGGGCACCGTGGCGCGGACGCTCTCCCTGGTCTTCCTGCTGCCGTTCATGCTCAGCAACCTGGCGGTGTGGATGCGGCCCGCCGGCCGCGCCGCCGCCGGGGTCACCGTCCTGTGCCGGCTCCTCGCGCTGAACCTCACGGTGGTCTACGTGGTGTCCATCGCCGGGGTCGGCCTCGACCTGCTCGCCTGGCGGTGTCTCGGCGCGGCGGACTGCCGGGCGCCGTTCGACACGCTGGCCGGGCTCGACGACCGGCACGTCGGGCAGCGGCTGGCCGCGCTGGCGCTGCTGCCGATCGCCGCGGTCGCGCTCCTGCGGCTGCTCGGAACCCGCAGGTCCCGCCCGTCCGGCAACCCGCTGTGGGCGGTGGAGCCGCTGGTGGGGCGGCTGCGGGCGATCCATGTCGCCGCCGCGTTCGCCGTACTCGATCTGCTGTTGCTCGTGGCCCGTCGCGGCGGCGGCGCGACGCCCGCGACGACGCTGCTGCTGACGCTCAGCGCGGCGGTCCTGCTGGCCTGCGTCGGTCTGCTCGCCGTGCCGGGGCTCATCGACCGTGCGGCGACCGCACGGATGTCCACCTGGGCCGCCCGCGCGGCGGCCCTGGTGGCGGCCGGGCTGACCGTGGCGACCCTCGTCGCTGTCGCGGGCGACGAGCGGGGCTGGGCATCGTCGGCCACGCTCCCGGGCTACGGCGCGATCACGGGCGGGGCGCTGCTCGGCCAGATGGTGCTGCTGGTGCTGCTCTGCGGGCTGGTGCTGTGGCGGCACGGTCACGTCCGGGGGCGGTCTGCCCTGCCGCGGGGACTGGGTGCGACGGTCATCGCGGCCATCGCGGTCGGTCTGTCCGGCGCGTTCTCCGCCGACCTCGTCTATCAGACGGGGGTACTGCTCGGCGGCTATCGCGCCGACGACGAGCCGCCGCTGCCGTACCGCTGGACGATCCTGGCGGTGTTCCTGCACCTGGTCGCGGCGGCGCTGGTGTGCACCGCGTTGACTGTCCTGTCCCGGCGTCGCCGGTGGCATGCGGCGGCGGACATCACCGCCCGCGACTTCCCCACGCCGCCGCCGGAGGCGACCGGACGGCTGTGGGAGGTCACCGGGGCGGTGGCCCGGGCGCGGTTCACCGAGTGGCTGGGCCCTCTGGCCACCGGGTACGCGGTGCTCGCCGTGGTCGGGCTGGCCGCGGGTCTGCTCGGACAGTTCGGGCGCGAACCGGACGAGGTGGCGTGGCAGGTCTTCGGGCTGCCGACCGGGTTCGTCGGGATGGCGCTCACCGTGGGCACCTACGTCATCGCCGCAGTGGTCCTCGTCCTGTTGTCGGGTGGTGTGTTCGCCTACCGGACGGCATGGTTCCGCCGGCACGTCGGGATCCTGTGGGACCTGGGCACCTTCTGGCCCCGGGCCGCCCACCCGTTCGCGCCCCCGAGTTACGCCGACCGCGCCGTGCCGGAGCTGGCCGACCGGATCACCCAACTGGCCGAGCGGCACGCCGGGGTGGTGCTGTGCGGGCACAGCCACGGCTCGGCGTTGCTGGCCCTCGCGGTGCTGCGGCTGCCGCCGCGAACCCGCCGACGGGTCGCGCTGCTCACCTACGGCTCCCCGCTGGACCGCCTCTACGCCCGGCTCTTTCCGGCGTACCTGAACGAGACCGTGTTGCGCGAGGTGGGGGAGCGGGTCGGCTGGCGGTGGCTCAACCTCTGGCGCGACACGGACCCGGTCGGCGGTTGGATCTTCGCCGCGCACCGGCCCGGGGATCCGCCGCCGGACGCCGCCGACCCGGCCGGGCGTGTCGACCGGAGGCTGCGCGACCCCCGGGACCTGCTGCCCGCACCGGGGGAGCGTCGACCGCCACCGCTGCGCGGGCACCACCCGGACGAGTCCGCGCCCGAGTTCCGGGCGGCCCTGCGGGAACTCGCCGGCCGGTTGCGCCGGTCGGACGACGAATGAGCCTCACCGGTCCTCGGACAGTCGCTCGGACTCCGCGACCACCGTGCGGATCTTGCGCAGGGTGGCGTCGGGGGCGTGCACTGCGGTCCGCCACCTGTCCAGCGTGCGGGTCAGCACCCGGACCACGTACTGCAACTGGTTGACCTGCTCGCGCAGCAGCCCCAACTCCGACCGGGCGCTCACCGCCTCGCTCTCCAACTCGGTGATCCGCGTCTGGAGGGGTTGCACGAGCGTCAGGGCGGCCTCGGTGAGCGTGTCGGCGGCGTCGGCCTTGAACTTGCCCCGCTGCGACACGACCGTGGCGATGGCGGCCAGGCCGGTCGTGCCGCCGAGGACGCCGAGCAGGCTGAGCAACACCTGGACCCAGTGCGGTGCCTCGGGTGTCGATACCGAGATCACGTGACACCTCCCACGACCCGTCGGTGAGTCGTGCACTGGTGCCCGTAGGCCAGGCAGCGGAGGTCGGACGCGATCTGGGCGATCCGCCAGAAGGACCCCAGCACCACCGCGCTGATCAACGACGCGGCGACGATGCCCTGCTGGCCCGCCACCGCCACCAGCGCCACCGCGTACATGCCGGTGATGGTGCCGAGCATCAGCACGGACGCGAACTCGATGCCGAGGCCCGTGGAGAGCCGACCGGGCCACAGGATGCCCAGCAGCCCGCCCACGCCGACGGCGATCAGGGCGACCTCCCAACCGAGCTGGATGGGTTCCGGCATGGACAGTTGGACCGACGGTGGCCGGACGTCGAGCGCGAGCAGCAGGACACCACAGACGGGTGTCGTGATCAACGCGGCCACCTCGAACGGTTGGTGCTTGGCGCGGTTGCGCAGATGCCCCACGGCGACTCCTTGGTCGAGGACCGTGCTCGCCAGACCGACACCGGGCCTGTGCCGTGGGGTGGGTCGCGACCGCGAGGCGGTCCGTGCGGCGAAGCCCGAGGGCGGCGGTGCAGGGGAACGGTCGATGGGCGACTCGCCGCCGTTGGCTGCCGGTATCTGCCTGTGTATCACCGCCGACCGGTTCGCGTCCACCCGCGCAGAGTCGCATTTCCGCAGGTCACGGCCACCTTCGGCGGTCTTCCGGCACGGGAGCGTCCGGCGGCCCGCTCACGTGTCGGAGGTATTACCGTCGTCCCTGGCTCCACCACGATCATTATCGGTGGCCATACCTGTGCCGGACTCGGCACGATGACGATCACAGCCGCAGAGCGGGTTCCGCCCGCGGGAAGAGGTCCGATGAGCCGCTATTCGATGGACGAGCGCGAGGCATTCGTGGCGATGTCCCGCTTCGTGTGGCAGTTCGCGAACCGGGCCGGGGACGACCTGCTCACGCTTCTGGGAGACATCCACATCGAGGCAGACGGCGGACCAACGGACCCCGCCGCGTGGGACGACTGGTTGGCCTGCGTTCGCTCCGTGGTGGACGGCGCGGAAGACCCGGCCGGCGGCTCGGCCGGCTAGTGCCCGGTCAGCGCCGCATCAGTGCCCCGCCGGCACGGCCGCCTAGATTGGTGTCATGACCAGGCAGTCGACGTCACCGGCGCGGGTGACGTTTGGCGTACTCGGGCCGGTGACCGCCGCCACCGAGAGCGGCCCGGTCCCGCTGCGGGGGCACCGGCAGCGCCTGGTGCTGGCCCGGTTGTTGATCGCCCACGGCCGGGTGGTGCCGGTGGACCGCCTTGTCAACGACCTGTGGGAGGTCCCGTCCGACGGCGCGGTGGGCGCGATCCGGACCTTCGTCGCCGACCTGCGCCGGGCGCTGGAGCCCGACCGGCCGCCCCGGCAGCCACCCCGCCTCCTGCTCACCGAACCCTCGGGGTACGCGCTGCGGACCGCCCCGGACGCGGTGGACGCGGCACGCTTCGAGGCGGCCGTCGGCGAGGCGGGACGACTGCTGGCCGCCGACCTGCCCGCGCCGGCCCTGACGGCGCTGGACGCGGCGCTCGGGCTCTGGCGCGGACCCGCGTACGCGGACTGCGTGGGCGCCGTCTGGGCCGTCGCGGAGACCAACCGGCTGGACGAACTGCGGTTGCTCGCCGTCGAACGGCGGGCCGAGGCCCTGCTCGCGCTGGGTCGGCCGGACGAGGCCGCCGCCGACCTGCCCGCCCACCTCGCCGGCCATCCGCTGCGGGAGGACGCCTGGCGGCTGCTCGCGTTGGCCCGCTACCGCGCCGGCCGGCAGGGCGAGGCGTTGGCCGCGCTGCGCGAAGCCCGCGACACCGTGGTGTCCGCGCTGGGGGTGGACCCGGGGCCCGAGCTGCGCCGGCTGGAGGCCGACATCCTGGCCCAGGCGGCGCACCTCACCCCCACCCCCGCGGTGGCCGTCGCGGCCGGTGCCGTTCGCGGTGGCGGGTCGGATTCGCCGCCGGGGCGACCGTTCGTCGGACGGGACGCGGAGTTGGCGCGGCTGCGGCACGCCGCCGAGGCCGCCACCCGGGCGGGTCGGCCAACGCTCGCCCTGCTCAGCGGGGACCCGGGCGCCGGCAAGTCCGCCCTGGCCGAGGAGCTGAGCCGGCAGCTCGTCGCCGAGGGCTGGACCACGGCATGGGGTCGCAGCCCCGAGTACGACGGCGCCCCGGCCGCCTGGCCGTGGACGCAGATCACCGACGCGCTCACCGAGCCGGCCGGATCGGTGAGCGGCCGGCTGGTGGGCGGCGAGCCGGCCGGGCCGGCGGGCGGCGAGCCGGCCGGATCGGTGGGTGGCGCGCTGGCCGAGCCGGTGGTGACCGGTGGCCCGAGTGATCCCGCCGTGGCCCGGTTCCGTCGGCACCGCGCGGTGGCGGCGCTGGTCTCCGCCGTCGCCGCCCGGGGACCCCTGCTGCTGGTCCTGGACGACCTGCACCGCGCCGACGGGGACACGTTGGACCTGCTCACCGGCCTGCTCGCCGGCCCGCAGCCGGCCACCGGCCCGATGCTGGTCCTCGGCACCTACCGGGCCACCGAGATCAGCCCGGAGCTGACCGCCGCGCTGGCCCGCGCGGCCGGACTCGAACCGGTGCGGGAGTACGTCGGCGGACTGTCCGGCGAGGCGACCGGCGCGTTGGCCCGTGCCGTCGCCGGGCCGGAGCTGGATGCGTCCACCGTCCGGCTGATCCACCACCGCAGCGGCGGCAACCCGTTCTTCGTCCGGGAGCTGGCCCAGTTGTCCGCGAGCGCGGGTCAGGCGGCGCTGGCGGCGGTGCCACCGGGGGTGCGCGACGTGATCCGGCACCGCCTCGCCCAGCTACCCGCGCCGACCCGTACCGTGCTGCGGCAGGCGGCGGTGCTCGGCCGGGACCTCGACCCCGCGGTGCTCGGCGCGCTCGCGGACGACCCGGCGGCAGTGCTGGACGCCGTGGACCGCGGGTTGCAGGCCGGGTTCCTGACCGAGCAGGAGTCCGACGGGCGGCTGCGGTTCACCCACATCCTGGTCCGCGACACGCTCTACGCCGACCTGTCCGCGTCGCGTCGCGCGGCCTGGCACGCGGCCGTGGCCGAGGCGATGCGACGGCAGCAGCCCGTCGACCCCGCCGCGCTCGCCCACCACCTGCTGCACGCCGGCGGGCAGGAGGCCGCCCACCGCGCCGCCGGCTACGCCCGAACCGCCGCCGAACAGGCCGAACGCGACGGCAACCCGCACGAGGCGGCCCGGCTGTGGGCGCAGGTCATCGACGCGTACGACCGGGCCGGGCGGGACGAGCGGCGCGAGCGGCTCGGCGCGGTGCTGGGCCTCGGGCGTGGGCTCGCGGTGACGGGTCGGTTGGCCGAGGCGCGGCGGTACCGGGCGGCGGCGATCACCGACGCCGAGGCGGTCGGCGACCCCCGGCTGACCGCGGAGGTACTCGCCGGGTTCGACGTGCCCGCCATCTGGACCCGCAATGACGACGACGCGCTCTCCGAGCGGATCGTGCGTGCCGCCGAGCACGCCCTGACCGGCCTCGGCCCGACCGGCTCGGCGCACCGCAGCCGGCTGCTGAGCACGCTCGCGCTGGAGGTGCGGGGCGCCACCGGCGACCGTGGCCGCCGGGCCGCGGCCGAGGCCGAGCGGATCGCCCGGACCGTCGGGGATCCCGGGCTGTTGGCATTCGCACTGAACGCGCGTTTCATGCACGCCTTCCACCGTGTCGGGCTGGCCGACGAGCGGGCCCGGATCGGCGCGGAGCTCGTCGACCTGGCCACCGCGCAGCAGTTGGTGACCTTCGAGGTGCTGGGTCACCTCGTCCTGGTCCAGTCCTGCTGCGCGCGTGCCGACCGGGCCGGCGCGGACGCGCACGCCCGCGCCGCCGACCGCCTCGCGCAGCGCTACGAGCTGCCGCTGGTCGGGGTCTTCACCGGCTGGTACGCCGCGCTGCGCCTGGCGGTGAGCGGCGACCGGGACGCCGCGGCGACCGCGTACCGGGCCGCCGCCGAACGCCTGCCCGCCGACGCCATGCCGGGCCTGGCCCAGGGGTTGCTGCCGCTCGCCCTGCTCGGCCTGCGACTGGCCGACGCCGTCAGCGATGCCGGGCCCGGCCCCGGGCGTCAGCGCCCGATTCCCGGGCCGGACGAGGACTGGGCGCGGTTGGACTGGGGTCCACACGAGCCCTGGGTCCGGCCGCTGCTGCTCGCCGCCGCCGGCGACCGGGTCGCCACCCGGGCGGCGCTGCGGGCCCTCCCGGACGAGCCGCACGACCTGCTGCGGGAGGTGCGGCTGTGCCTCACCGCTCGGGCGGCGCTCGCCATCGGCGACCGGCCCACCATGGAACGCGTCGCCACCGCGCTCCGGCCGGCCGCCGCCGAGCTGGCCGCCGGCAGCGGAATGGTCACCGCCGGCCCGGTGGCCGGGCACCTGGCCGAGCTGGCCACCGCTCTGGGCCACGACGAGGAAGCCGCCGCGCACCGCCGTACCGCCCACGCGCTCACCGCGCGCCCCCACTCCTGGCCGATCATGGAGTTGTGGCGGGCGCCAGAACCCTCGTAAACCGCAAGTCCGGCACCACAACTCCATGATCGACAGGCCGGTGTGAACGGCGACCCCGGCTGGTCTCCGTAGCTCTGCCCGACCGGAGGCTTCCTTTCGGCGTTCGCTCCCGTGCCATCTGGCGCGCCCTCGCGCTCGGGCATCCCGCGACTTGCCGGAACATGCCGAACCGGCAACCGGGGTGCGGTCAGATGTAACCACCGGCGCGCGCACCGTCGCGCCGACGGTCGAGGGGGTACGCGTGGAGGTGCTCGTCCTGATCGTGGTGCTGGGCGGCACCGTCCTGATCGGCACCACCCTCGGCGGTCGGTACCGGGTCGCCCCGCCGGTCCTGCTCATCGCGTTCGGGGTGCTGCTCGGGCTCACACCGCCGCTGTCCGAGGTGACCCTGGAACCGGACCTGGTGCTGCTGATCTTCCTGCCGGCGATCCTCTACCGGGAGAGCCTCACCATCAGCCTGCGGGAGATCCGGGCCAACCTGCCGGTGATCGGGCTGCTCGCCGTGGTGCTGGTGGTGCTCACCATGGTGACGGTGTCGTTCACCGCGCAGGCGTTCGGCGTGAATCCCGCCGCCGCCTGGGTGCTCGGCGCGGTCCTCGCGCCGACCGACGCCGCCGCGGTCACCGGCCTCGCCAAACGGTTGCCCCGCAAGCTCCTCACCACCCTGCACGCGGAAAGCCTGATCAACGACGGCACCGCACTTGTGGTCTTCGCGGTGGCCGTGGGTCTGCTCAGTCAGAGCGCCAAGCCGGGTGTGCTGGGCATCAGCGAGGAGTTCGTCGGCGCCAGCGTCGGCGGCGTGGTCGCCGGCCTGCTGGTGGGGGCGGCCGTGGTGCTGATCCGCAAGCGGCTCGACGATCCACTGCGCGAGGGTGCGCTGAGCGTGCTGACACCGTTCGGGGCCTTCCTGCTCGCCGACTCGGTGCACGCCAGCGGGGTGCTGGCGGTGGTGGTCGCCGGGCTCGTGCTGGCCTACGCCGGCCCACGGGTCATCCGCGCCCGATCCCGGGTGCTGGCGTACGCGTTCTGGGACCTGAGCACGTTCCTGATCAACGGCGGGCTGTTCGTCCTGCTCGGCACGCAGATACCCAGGGCGGTGCGGGGCATCACCAGCACCTCGCCCGAGCGGGCTCTGGTGATCGTGCTGGTGGTCACCCTTGTCGTCGTGGCCACCCGGCTGGTCTTCATCTACCTCACCGCGCAGTCGGCGCGGCTGCGGCGTAGCCGGATGGTGGACGACGCCCAGGGTCCCTCCGGCTGGCGGGTGGGGGTGGTCGGCGGCTGGTCTGGTTTCCGGGGCGCGGTGTCGCTCGCCGCCGCGCTGGCCGTCCCGACGATGACGGTCGCCGGCCGGCCGGTGGTCGAACGCGATCTGATCATCTTCGTCACCGCGCTGGTGATCGTGCTGATCATGCTGCTTCAGGGCACGACCCTGCCGCTTGTGGTGCGCTGGGCGGGGCTGGTCGGCGATCCCGGACGGGTCCACGAGACCAGGCACGCGCGGCGACGCGCCACCGAGGCGGGCCTGGCTGCCCTGCCGCAGGTCGCCGCCGAGGTGGGTGCCCGGGAGGAGTCGGTGCGCCGGTTGCAGGCCGAGTACCAACGGCACCTGGCGGACGTCAACGAGACCGGGGGGAGCACCGCCGAGGAACGTCGCGTGGAACGTCGACTGCGCCTCGGGGTCCTCGCCCACAAGCGGCGGGAGGTCACCCGGCTGCGCGACAACCAGGAGATCGACGACCTGGTGCTACAGGAGCTTCAGGCCGCGCTGGACAACGAGGAGATCCGGTTGCTGGGGCGCGAGCCCAACGAATAATTAGCAGCTCCGCAGGACGCGCTCGATGTCCGCACCCGCCGTCACGACCAGGGCGTCGGGGCGAAGTACCTCGGGAAGCCGCCGGCAGGGGTGGCGTAGACGTCCGCCGTGCCGCCGCCGTCGGCGCTGATGTGCCAGTAGCTGTCCTCAGGTTCTCGACTGTCGACGCGAGGCGCGAAGACGGCCAGGAACGCCGCACCCGCCATCGGCGCCGCATCGCCCTGCGCGAACCGCTGAACGACCGTGTCGTAGCTCATCCGCGCAAGCTAGCCGATCATGTGAAGGCGCAGGTCAACCGGCATGCACGTGCGGCCGGCGACACGGGTCGGGCTCCTGGCGGCGCAGGATCTCCCGGGTGACCGAGGCGATCGCGCCCTGCCCGAACGCCAGGTAGCGCAGGAAGTTGCGGGCCGGACCACCCTCGCTCCACTCGAAGTAGATGTGCGGTCGCCGTCCCGTGCGGTCGCGGATCTCCAGCAGCAGGACGGCGAGCGCGTTGGGCACCGAGGAACTGGTCAGGCTGAGCACCGCGAAGCGGTCGTCGGTCAGGACGCCGCGTACCAGCAACTCGGTCTCGAAGTCCGACGGGTCGGTGACGTGCACCTCGACGAAGATCACGTCGCTGTCGTCGGGGAAGTCGTTGTCCGCCATCGTCTGTTCCAACTTGGCGCGGTACTCGGCCTCGTCGTGCCGGTCGGGCTCGTGGGCGACGAGCCGGATCCGCCGTCCGGCACGCTCGTCGATCATCCGGGTGGCGACCGGATCCAGCTCGATCCGGTCCACCCGCAGCTCGTAGGCACGAGACACCCGGGACAGCACCGAGACCACGATGATCCCGCCGATGAAACAGGCCGCGATCTTGACGCCGTCGGGGCGTTCCACCACGTTCGCCAGGGTGGTGTAGACGAAGACCACCGCGATGACGCCGAACCCGACGGTGCGACCGCGCTGACGCCGCCGGGCCGCCGCCAGCGTCACCGCCGTCGCCGCCGAGGTGATCAACACCAGCACACCTGTGGCGTACGCCCCGCCCTGCGCGTCCACGCTGGCGTCGAAGACGACCGTGATCAGGAAGGCCACCGCGGTGAAGACCAGCACCAGCGGCCGGACGGCCCGTGCCCAGGTCGGTGCCATGCCGTAGCGGGGCAGGTAGCGGGGGACGAGGTTGAGCAGGCCGGCCATCGCCGACGCCCCCGCGAACCAGAGGATCCCGATGGTGGACAGGTCGTAGACGGTGCCGAACACCTCCCCGAGGTGCTGGTGCGCCAGGTAGGCAAGCGCCCGGCCGTTCGCCGGACCGCCCGGCCGGAAGTCCTCCGCCGGGATCAGGATGGTGGTCGTCACGCTGCTGGTGATGAGGAAGACACTCATGATCACCGCCGCCGTGGTGAGCAGTCGGCGCGCGCCGCGGATCCGGCCCAGCGGTCGAGCCTCGGAGTCCTGCGGGTCGCCCCGCACGCTCGGCATCACGGCCACCCCGGTCTCGAAGCCGGACAGGCCCAACGCCAGCTTCGGGAAGACCAGCAGGGACAGCCCGACCACAAGCCAGGGATCGCCGTGCGCGGTGGTCAGGGTCGTGGTCCAGTCCTCGACCGCGCTCGGGTGCGTCACCACCCGCCACAGCGCGTCGACCACCACCACCGCGTTCAGCGCCAGGTAGACCGCCACCAGCACGACGGCAATGCCGATGGCCTCGGTGAATCCCTTGAGGAACACCGCGCCCAGCAGCGAGACGAGCACCAGGGTGACGAGTACCTCGTGTCCCGTGAACCCGTCCGGCCAGAACGGGTTCTCGTCGATGTGCGCGGTCGCGTCGGCGGCCGACAGGGTGATGGTGATGATGAAGTCGGTGGCCGCGAAACCGAGCAGCACCAGCACCAGCAACTTGCCCGGCCAGTAGCTGAGCAGGCGTACCAGCATCGCGATGGAACCCTCACCGTGCGGGCTCTCCACCGCCACCCGCCGGTAGACCGGCAGCGCGCCCAGCAGCGTCACCAGCACCAACACCAGGGTCGCCACCGGCGACAGCGCCCCGGCGGCCAGCGCCGCGATGCCCGGTTGGTAGCCCAGCGTGGAGAAGTAGTCGACGCCGGTCAGGCACATCACCTTCCACCACGGATGCTGCCGGTGCTCCGGTGGGCGTCCGTGTGGCCCCGGATGCCGCACGGCCTGGTCCGAGCCGGCGTCGAGCAACCACCCCCGCAGCCGGCCTCCGCGCCTGTCGACCTCCATCGGCGCGTCCCCCGTCATCCGCCCATGGTCACCGTGAGTATCCGCCCGTTGGGCCGCGCCCGTCCCCAGGTGCCCGGAACCCACCCGTCGCGGGGCGGGGTTTCGGGCGGCGGACACGGGGGATGCAGCGCCCCCGGGTGTGCGGGCGCGCACCGGACCGGACGGCGCCGGGGAGGGGACAGGCATGGTCGGTGGCCGTCGCTTCCGCCCTGGTGGTGGCTTCGGTCGCCAACTGGACGAGTACGAGACCACGGTTGGCGTGCCACCGCCGACGGTGCCGCCCGACCAACCCACCGGCGGTCTGGTGGACAGCGCCGTCTACGTCCGAGGGCACCGCTTCGCCTCGCCGTCCGGGCTCGCCGAGACGTACCGCTGCCTGCAGGAGCAGGACGCGGCAATGGCCTGGATCGGGTTGTACCGGCCCGACATCGAACAGATCACGTCACTGGCCCGGGAGTTCCGGCTGCACGACCTGGCGGTCGAGGACGCGATAAACGCCCACCAGCGACCCAAGCTGGAGCGGTACGGGCACACCCTGTTCGTGGTGCTGCGCGCCGCCCGCTACGACGACCTGCGCGAGGAGGTCGAGTTCTCCGAGCTGCACCTGTTCATCGGGCCGGGCTTCGTGATCACCGTCCGGCACGGTGAGGTCCCGGATCTGGCCGCGGTGCGCCGGCGGATGGAGACCGACGCGCCGATGCTCGCCCGGGGCCCGGAGGCGGTCCTGTACGCGATCCTCGACCAGGTCGTCGACGGGTACGCGCCGGTGGTGGCCGGGCTGGAGAACGACATCGACGAGATCGAGACCCAGGTGTTCGGCGGCGACCCGAACGCCAGCCGGCGCATCTACGGCCTCAGCCGAGAGGTCATCCAGTTCCAGCGGGCCGCCCGCCCCCTGCTCGCCGTGCTCGACGCGCTCGCCGACGGGGCCGGCAGCGCCGGCGCGGACGAGGAGCTGCGCCGCTACCTGCGGGACGTGACCGACCACCTGACCCAGGTGGTGGAGCGGGTGGACGGGTTCCGGCACCTGTTGCAGAACATCCTCACCGTCAACGCGACCCTCGTCTCGCAGCAGCAGAACGAGGAGATGCGCAGCCTCACCGCGGCCAGCTACGCGCAGAACGAGGAGCTGAAGAAGGTCTCGTCCTGGGCGGCGATCCTGTTCGCTCCCACACTCATCGGCACCGTGTACGGGATGAACTTCGTCCACATGCCGGAGTTGAACTGGCGCTTCGGCTACCTGTTCGCGCTGCTGCTGATGCTGCTGGTCTGCGGCACCCTCTATGTGATCTTCAAGCGGCGCGGCTGGCTGTGAACCGCGCGGTCGAGATCACTCGATGCCGCGCAGGATGTGCCGTTCGTCCTCGACGTCGTCGTCGCCGGCGGCGATCCGGCCCAGCAGGACGGCGGCGGCCCAGATCGTCAGTGGCGTCGCCGCCCCGGTCATGCCGCCGCCGGTCCGGTCGTCCCGGGCCTGGCTCCGCTCCGCACGTGCTGGTCTGCGCTGAGCCTGCATGGGCCCCGCCTCTCCTCGTCGAAGCCCTCGTCGGCGGCGCGACGTCCACGCTCCACCGGTACGACAGCCACTCGAACCTTCCCACGTTCGGCCATATTCGCACCGCTTGTTTACGGGTTTCCGACTGCGCCCTGCCAAACCGGACATTACGCATCGACGTTGGACGGACCTGACGACTGGGTAGCGAGACCGGGTGAGCCGAGCTGCCGAAATGGTCTCGCCCGTCGTCCCCGCCCGCCGAGCGTTGCCCGCCTACCTCGTCGCCGCGACGCTGGCCCGAGGCGCGGACGCCGGCGCGGCGGTGGGGGTGGTGCTGCTGGTCACCCTGCCGGCGGTGGGGGCGGCCCGTCCGGCGCTGCTCGGCGGCCTGCTGGCCACCTGCCTGACCGCGCCGCACCTGCTCGGGCCGCTGCTGGCCCGTTGGCTGGACCGGGCGCCGGACGGCCGGGGCCGGTTGGCGGCCGGCTTCGCCACGTACGCCGCGGCGGTCGCGGCGGCCGGGCTGCTGCTCGGTCGGGTGCCGGTCGGTGTTGCCCGCGGTGTTGCTGATCGTCGCGTGGACCTGCGGACCGCTGTTGACCGGGGGTCTGAGCAGTCGGCTCGCCGGACTGCTCGACCCCGACGAACGGGTGCAACGGCGCGGTCAGGGCTGGGACGCGGTGACGTACGGGGTGGGTGGCAGCGCCGGACCGGGCGCGGTGGCCGCCCTCGCCGTCCTGGCCGGGCCCCGCTGGCCGCCGCGTGCGGCTGTGGCAACCTGGCCGCCGCGCTCCTGGTCACCGCGTTTCCGCTGGTCGGTGAGCCGGACGTCTCGCCGTGCGGTGGGCGGCGCTCAGCTCGGTGGGGCTCGCGCTCTGCGCCGCCGTACCCAGCTTTCCGGTGGCGGTCGTCGTGTTCGCCGTGGCCGGGGCGGCGACGGCGCCGCTGTTCGTAGCCACCCTGGCGGCGTGGTCGGCGTACGCGCCGGAGGCCGTGCGAGCGCAGGTGTTCGTGTCGACGGCCGCGCTGCGGGGGACGCCGGCTCGCTCGGCATCGGGTTGGCCGGGGCGCTCGCCCCGCGGGGCCCCCGCCTGCTGCTGGTGGCCGGCGCGTCGGTCCCCGCTTGCTGCTGGTGGCCGGCGCGTCGGTCCCCGCTTGCTGCTGGTGGCCGGCGCGTCGGTCCCGCTCGCGGCCGCGGTGGCGGCGACGGTCTCCGCACGACGGCGGCGCGACAGGTGACCGCGCCCGTCCACGTCGGACGTCGGTCCGGTCGGCGCGGGGCCGGTTGTGGTCAGGGCAGCGGGTGGGCGATGCCCCGGGCGTGGTCGGTGAGCGCCGCGCCGACAACGGTCGCGGCCAGCGGCAACACCTCAAGACAGCGGCGCACCGCGGCGGCCATCAGCGCGTTCGGCACCCGCATGGAGAGCGTGCAGTGCGGCACCCAGCGGCCCGGCCGGTAGTGCTCGGTCAGGGGGATGCCGGCGGCGGTGAGCCGGTCGGACACCATCCGCTGGTGGGTCAGCAACTCCGGGGTGGGGGCTGGGCCGAGCCAGAGCACCCGGCCGACGAACTGCCCGGCGTGCTGGAAGTCCAGTCGCAGCGGGGCCGCGACGACGGTCCCGCGCAGCGCCTCGGCGACCTGCTCGGGGTTGAAGCGGGGTGCCACCGCGAGCGAGACGTGTGGCCGGTGGCGCCGCTCCCACAGCGAACGCATGCTCTGCACGCCCTCGGCCTCCAGGGCGTCCCAGAGCGCCCGGATCCGCCGGGTGGCGTCCGGGTCCAGATACAACTCCAACGCGGCGACCACCCGATCACCGTAGTGGCCGAGGTTTGATCGCACGCGCCAGCGGTACCTGAGGAGGAAATCGACCCGGAGGGCGTGCCAGTGAACGTGAGTGACCTGCTGACCGAGGCGTACGACCGACTGCCCGACCTCGTGCGTGCGGCGGTCGACGGGCTGGGATCCGAACAGCTGCGCTGGGCGCCCGGCCCGGGTGCCAACTCGATCGGCTGGCTCGTCTGGCACCTGACCCGGGTCCAGGATCACCACGTCGCCGACCTGCTCGACGCCGACCAGGTCTGGGTCAGCGGCGACTGGGCGGGCCGGTTCGGGCTCACCGCCGACCCGGACAACACCGGCTACGGCCACTCGGCCGCCCAGGTCGAGACGGTGCGGCCGGAGAGCGCGCAGGCGCTCGTCGACTACTACGAGGCGGTGGCGTCGCGGACCGGATCGTTCCTGGCCGGCCTGCGCCCGGCGGACCTGGACCGGGTGGTCGACGAGTCGTGGGACCCGCCGGTCACCCTCGGCGTCCGGCTGGTCAGCATCGCCGACGACGACCTGCAACACGTCGGCCAGGCCGCCTACGTGCGCGGCCTGATCGAGGCGGACGCGGGCAACGGTCGATAGGGCTCGCCGTCAGCCCATCGTCTTCGTGCCGTCGATCGACTCCCGCAGGATGTCGGCGTGCCCGGCGTGCTGGGACGTCTCGGCGATGAGGTGCAGCAGCACCCGGCGGACCGTCCAGCTCGCCCCCGGCTCGAACCAGGGCGCCTGCGGCAGCGGGTGCGCCGAGTCCAGGTCGAGGGTGGCGATCAGCGCGTCGGTCTGGTGGGCCACCTCCTGGAACCGCTCGACCAGACCGGCGAGGGTCTCGCCCGGCGTCATCCGGAACTGACCGACCCAGTCGATCTCCTCGCGCTGCATCGCCTCCGCTCCACCCACGGCGAAGAGCATCCACCGGTGCTCGACGCCTGCCACGTGCTTGACCAGGCCGCCGAGGCTCAGCTCGCTGACCGTCGGGCGGGTAGCGGCCTGCTCGTCGGTGAGCCCGTCCACCGTGTGCAGGAGGAAACCCCGGTGCCGGCGGAGCGTCTGCAGTAGATCGGCCCGCTCACCGGTGAGCTGCTCCGTGCTGGTCATGCCGCCACCCTTCGTCGATGTTCACCCACCCTAGGGCGAGGCACCGACACTTCCGGTGCCGGACACGGCGTGCGACGCGCGATTCGCCAGCGGTTGCCGATCCGCGTCCGTGGCGGTCCACTGAATGACATGGGTGTGATTAAGGTGGGCACGTCGTCCTGGGCCGACCAGTCGTTGCTGCGCTCCGGGTGGTATCCACGCTCGGCCAACACGCCGGCCCGTCGACTCGGTTTCTACGCCGGCCGGTTTCCGCTCGTCGAGGTGGACACGTCCTACTACGCGGTCCCCGTCCCGGAGACCACGCACGGCTGGGTCGACGCCACACCCGACGACTTCACCTTCGACGTCAAGGCGTTCAGTCTCTTCACCGGCCATCCGACACCTGTCGCCGCGTTACCCCGGGACCTGCGTCCGGCCGGTGGCCCGAGCCGGATCCGCCGTCGTGACCTGCCCGAGCGCGCGTACGACGAGCTGTGGGCCCGGTTCCGCGCGGCCCTCGACCCGATCGCGGCGGCCGGCAAGCTGGGCGCGGTGCTGTTGCAGTTCCCACCCTGGCTGGTACGCGGTGAAGCGGCCGAACGCCGGATCGTCGAGCTGGCGCAGCGCTGCCGCCCGTGGCGGGTCGGCGTGGAGCTGCGGCACGGCTCCTGGTTCGACGGTCCGGCCGCGACGGAGACGCTGGACCTGCTGCGCGCGCACGACCTGTCACTCGTCTGCGTCGACATGCCGCAGGGGCACCCGTCGTCGGTGCCGCCGATCCTGACCGGGACCGCCGAGCCGGCGATCGTCCGGTTCCACGGCCACAGCCAGGCCTGGCGTGACGGCGACAAGCAGGAGAAGTTCCGGTACGCCTACGGCGACGACGAGCTGCGGCACTGGGCCGGCCTGCTTGCGGACCTCGCCGGCCCGACCGACGACCTGCACGTGCTGTTCAACAACTGCTGCGCCGGTCAGGCCCAACGCGACGCCACCCGGCTGGCGCAACTGCTCACCGAGACGATGATCGCCGATCGGACCGTCGCGGCCGGATCGACCGGCTGACCGTCCCCGGCGGGGTCAGGAGCGTCGGCCCCGGCTGCGCAGCGCGTCCTGCGTCGACTCGCCGATGTCGGCGTCGTCCGGGAAGGTCCGGCCGCTCGGCGCCGGGTCCGGTGGGGCACCGGGTCCGGCCATCGTCGTGCGGGTCGGCTCCACCGAGCCGAAGCCGTGCCGTCCCGCCGGGTCGGTTCGGCCCGCCGGGGCGCCCGCCCGCCGCTCCCCGCGTCGTCCCTCGGGCACCGCGGTCTGCTCGCTGCCTTCGTCCATCGGCGAATCCGCGTCGGTGCCCCAGGGCGCGTCGGCGTCGACGCCGTCGCCGCCGCCCCACGGCTGGGTCGCCTCCGGCTCCTGCCGGTCGTTGTCACCGCTGCGTCCCTTGTGTGCCGTCATGGCCACCCCGCTCCTCGGTCCGCCGCGGTCGGCGGACGGTGTGCTCTCCTCAGGTCGCTCGGTGTCGCCACCCGAGGGTCGTCGCGGCGCTGCGCGCGCAGGGCCGGCCTGCGCCCCGCCGTCGAGAGGGCGGCGGGACGCCGGCCGGCCCGGCGTTCAGCGTCCGGCCATCGCCATCGGCCGCTTGCCGTTACTCATGCCGGCCATCTTGATCATGCCTTTCGAGGCGCCCTTCATGTTGCCGCCCCGACCGAGAATCCCCTTGAAGACCTGGCCGGGCTTCTGCTGCTCACCCATGTACGCGGTGACCACGACCAGGGTCCCGGTCAGCGCCGGAATGGCCCACTGCAGCAGCTTCATCTGCCGCTGCGAGGAGGCCACGCTCGCCGGGGTCTGGTGATTGGGCTCGGTCGTCCCGCTCACCGGTGAGGCGCCGGCCTTCTCCAGGCGCATGCCGATCAACCGGCTGTAGCCGGTCACGGCGAGCGCGCCGATCGTCAACGCCGTCTTGATGGCGCTGGTTCGGCCGACCCCGGACTGAGCCGCCACGCGTGGGCTCTCGGTCACCAGTTCGCCGACCGCACCGGCCAGATGCGCGCCGATGGCGGCAGCGTTGACCGGGGTCCATCTGGACCACCCCGCCGACGCGACCGAGAGTCGCTGGGTCGAGTCGCTGATCTTCCCGGCTGCGCCGTTGACGCCGAAGGCACCCATGAGGGAGCCGCCGAACCAGGCCGCGAGACCCAGATCGTGCATCGAGCGCAGTGCGGTATGCCGTTCGGACATGTGATCCCCTTCCGCCGTGTTGGGCGCTGCGGCTTACCCGCCGCCCGGGCGGCTAACCCCGTCGTCCGGCGGCTGATCCGCGCCGCGCCGGTACGACCGGGACGTTCGGGTCTCGACGTCGACCATCGCCGCCGGCAGGAGTCGTCCGCGCGGTGGCGGGTAGATCCCCATCGACGCTGACGGAGAGGGGAACGGGATGTCGCAGCCGGACGAGAGTCGGGAGAAGACCCCCAAAACCGACGCGGTGCTCATGCACCCGGACAACGACCCACACCGGAACACCGCGGAGGTCGCGCCCCGCAAGGAGCACGCGGAGATCCAGGTGGAGCGCGACGGCGAGCTGGTGCCGCTGGACCAGGACGACTGAGCCCTCCGGGACGCCCGGTACGGCTCAGCGGGGCGGCAGGTCGCCGGCGAAACCGGCGACCCGCCGCGCCAGCGGGGTGCTCGCGCGGACCCAGGAGAAGTGGTCCAGTGCGGCGCCGGCCTGCGCCGCCGTGTAACGCTCCCGGGTGAGCGGGGCGGCGGCGAGCTTCGCGCAGAGGTCGTCCATCGTCTCGTGCGGGGTGTACTGGTCGTCGTCCACACTGACCGCCAACACGGGTGTGCGCACCGCGCGTACCGCCGCCTCGGTGTCCGTACCGTCGAGCCGGGGAAAACGGCCGGTCCGCGCGGTGTGCGCCCAGTCGCGGATCACGCCGCGTGCCTGCCGCCCGCCGAAACCCCAGCCCGGCCAGACCCCGAGCAGGGCCGCGGTGGCGGCGATCCCCTGGGTGTACGGCAGCACACCGAGGCCGCGCAGGCCCGGATAGCTTCGCCAGTAGGGGATGCCGACCGCGATCAGCGCCAACGCGTCCACCTCGTCGGCGCCGTGCAGGGCGAGGTGCAGCAGCGCGGCCTGGCCGCCGAGCGAGTGCCCGACCAGCAGCCGGTTACGACCGTCCAGCCGTGGCTTGAGCGCGCCCAGCACGGCGCCGACGTCGTCGGCCAACTCGGCGTAGCCGTAGCGGTCGGCCCGGCTCGGCGTCGGGGTGCTCGCCCCGTTTCCGCGCAGGTCGGCGACGACCACGGCCAGCCCGGCGGCGCGCAGCTCGGCCGCGAAGGGCCGGTAGTAGCGGGCCCGCACACCCATCGCGGGCCAGATCACGGCCACCGGCGCGCCCGTCGTGCCCACCGGCTCCGGGTAGACCTGCACACCCAACCGGCCGCCGTCGACGTCGACGAACTCCTGCGCGTACCCCGGGTCTGCGTCCACCGGCCCAGCCTACGGCTCCGGCGTTACCGGCGGGTAGCCGGCGGCGCTCGGACGCGACGGAGGGCCCCGCCGTGGCGGAGCCCTCCGGTTGGCGACGGGGTCAGGAGACGGAGATCGTCCCGTTTCCGGCGCGGACGCAGGCCACCGCGCGGGCGCTTGTGGAGGCCGCCCCGCTCAGGCACTGGCCGAGCACCTGGTGCCCGGTGGCGTTCGGGTGCCACGACTCCTGGCAGGTCTGGAAGTAGCTGACGCAGGTGTTGGCGATCCGCTGGATGGCGATCTTGTCCTTGCCGGCGAGGCTGGTGACGAAGGTGCCGCTCGCGCCGTCCTGCAACCGGATCGGCGTGGCCAGCGAACCCGTCGGGCTGTTCGTCTGCTCGCACAGCCGGGCGCCGTTGAAGGCCTGCTGCACGTTCAGGTACACCAGGTCGTCGGCGGGGAACTCGGCGGCCAGGGTGTCCCGGGTGGACTTCACGATGGCGCCCAGGCCCTGCGAGAAGCGGTGGCCCGGCGCCAGGCTGGCGCGGTGGATCGGGCAGCCGGCCGCGTACCGCTCGGCACCGAGGTCACGGAACTTGTCCCGGGTGTCGTCGCGGCTGTCCTCCTCGTGGAACTGCGGGTTCAGGTCCAGCGGCAGCGGGTTCGTGTAGTCCTGGAACACCACTCGGTGCTGCCCGTCCGCGTCGATCTGGTCCAGAGTGGTCAGCACCTGGCGGACGGCGGCGGTGGTCTCGGCGGTCGCGGCGCTGAGCTGCGCGGCGGTGGCCAGGTCGGCGTCGCTGCACGGCTTCTGCTCGACCGGGCCGTTGAGGTACGCCCAGAACTCCCACCAGCCGGTCCACGCGTCGGCGATGAACCGGTTGGCGCACTTCTCCGCGACGCTGCCGAAGGTGAACGAGCTGTTGTTGGAACCCAGACCGATCAGTACCAGGTCGATGTCCTGGGTCTGCGCGACGGCGCGGAGCTGGTCGAGCTGCGAGGCCACCGTACGGCCGTTGGTCCGCGCCTGCGAGGCGGTCGCGATGTCGTGCGGCTGGCCACCGGAGCAGGCCAGGTTGAACCGGTTCTGGATGCCCGGCAGGTTGGCCTGGTTGAGCGAGGCGTTCGCCGAACGGTGGCAGAAGAACGCGTTGTTGTTCGCGGCAGTCCAGCCGGGGAACCCCTGGGCGACGCCGTTGACGTCGACCACAGGGGTGTACGCCCCGGCGCCCTCACCGCTGATGAAGCTGTCCCCGAGCGCCACCGCGGCGGTGGGTAGCGCCGCGGACGCGGGTGCGGGCAGCGCGACGGCTGTCGACAGCGCGGCCATGGCGAGCGTTAGTCCCGCGGCGAGCGCGGTACGGCGGAACCTGGGCATGGGGGCCCCCATCCATCGAAAGATGAAAGATTCTCTGAGAGCGCGATCAGATCACCCCTGTGCAACGGGCGTCAATGGCCCGTAACAGAATCGTTCGATGAAAGACACGTGGCTCCGCCGCGGGTCGGCCGCCGCAGGTCTCGCACGAGCAGGATGCCGAAGAACGGCGTGACGACCGACATCAGGACCTGGACCGAGTCGGACAGAAGGTGTCTCTGTGTGGTCCCGTGCTCACTGGTTGACTGTTCCGTGGCTCACGTCCGGCGGCTGTCGCGCGGCGGGTCGCGTAGGTCCTCCGGGAGTTGTCCTAGCCTCGGGCTAGGCTCGCTGCGGCGCGCCACGCCGGCTGATGTCGCCGGTGACCGGCAGCACACAGCCGAGACCGGGGAGTACGACCAGTTGACCGCAGAGCCTGACACCCTGTACGGGGCCGATGACCTCACCCACCTTGAGGGGCTGGACGCCGTCCGCAAGCGGCCCGGCATGTACATCGGCTCCACCGACAGCCGTGGCGTGGGTCACCTCGTCAACGAGATCCTCGACAACTCCACCGACGAGGGTGTCGCCGGCCACGCCAGCACCGTCGAGGTGATCCTGCACGCCGACGGCTCGGTACAGGTCGACGACGACGGCCGGGGCATCCCCACCGATGTGCACGCCAAATCCGGCATCTCCGGGGTCGAGCTGGTGCTCACCCGGCTGCACGCCGGTGGCAAGTTCGGCGGCTCCGGTTACAAGACCTCCGGCGGTCTGCACGGCGTCGGCGCCTCGGCGGTCAACGCGCTGTCCCGACGGTTCGACGTGACCGTCCGCCGAGCCGGCAAGATCCACACGATGTCGTTCCGGCACGGCGTCCCGGGCGTCTTCGACGGCCCCGGACCGGACGCGCCCTTCACCGCCGGCCCGGGCCTCCAGGTCAGCGGCGCCATGAAGCGCAACCAGCGCACCGGCACCTCGATCCGCTGGTGGCACGACGCCCGCTACTTCGAGACCGGCGCCGCGCTCGACGTGGACGCGGTCCGCACCAAGCTGCGCAACACCGCGTTCCTGGTCCCCGGCGTGACCTACCTGCTGCGGGACCTGACCGGCGAGGCGCCCGCCGAGGAGCGGTTCCACTACCCCAACGGGCTCAGCGACATGGTGGAGTTCCTCGCGCCGGCAGGTGACCGCCCCGTCTCCGGCACCCTGCTGGTCAACGGCGAGGGGACCTACCGGGAGAACGCCGCCGACGCCAACGGCGTCATGCAGTCGAACGTGCAGCGACGCGCCGAGGTCGAGGTGGCGTTCCGGTGGGGCACCGGCTACGAGCGCACTGTCGAGTGCTTCACCAACACGATCCGCAACGCGCACGGCGGCACCCACCGCAAGGGCTTCGAGCGGGCCCTCGTGCGCGCCCTCGCCGACGCGGTCCGCAACACCCGCGGCCTGCTCAAGGCCAAGGAGGAGCCGCCCCTGCTGGACGACGTCCTGGAGGGGATGACAGCAGTGGTGCACGTGCGCATCCCCGAGCCGCAGTTCACCTCGCAGACCAAGGACGAGCTGTCCACCCCGGGGATCACAAAGGTGCTCCAGAGCCTTGTCGACGCCCACGTCAAGGCCTGGCTGGAGGACCGGCGCACCAAGGCCGAGGCCCGCACCGTCCTGCAGAAGATCGTCGAAGCCGCCCGGGTCCGGCTCACCCAGAAACAACAGAAGGACGCCGCCCGGCGCAAGACCGCCCTGGAGGGCGCGTCGATGCCGCCCAAGCTCGTCGACTGCCGGGCCACCGGCGTCGAACGCAGCGAGCTGTTCATCGTCGAGGGTGACAGCGCCCTCGGCACGAGCAGAATGGCACGATCGTCGGAATACCAGGCGCTCCTGCCGATCCGGGGCAAGATCCTCAACGTGCAGAAGGCCAACCTCCAGCAGGTGCTGGACAATGCCGAGTGCGCCGCGATCGTCCAGGTCCTCGGTGCCGGCTCGGGGCGTACGTTCGACCTCTCCGCACTGCGCTACGGCCGGGTGCTGATCATGGCCGACGCCGACGTGGACGGCGCGCACATCCGTACCCTGCTGATCACTCTCTTCGCCCGGTACATGCGGCCGCTCATCGAGTCCGGTCGGCTCTACGCCGCGATGCCGCCCCTGCACAAGATCACCACCAGGGGGCGCAACCCGCAGACCGTCTACACCTACACCCAGGCCGAGATGGAGACGACGGTCCGCAAGCTGGAAAAGGCCGGCAAGCAGATCGTCACGCCCATCCCGCGGTTCAAGGGTCTCGGTGAGATGGACGCCGACGAGTTGTGGGACACCACGATGAACCCGGCCACCCGGGCCGTCCGCCGGATCACCCTCGACGACGTCGACGCCGCCGAACGCATCCTCGAACTGCTGATGGGCGAGAAGGTCGAGCCGCGCCGCAACTGGTTGATCGACTCGGCCGACCGGGTCGACCGGGAAGCGATCGACGCGTGAGCGCCCGTTCCGTTCCAGTTCCCCTGGAGAGCTGAGTCATGGCACGCCGTAAGGAAAACAAGGTCGATCTCTCCTCGTTCGACCAGGCCGGCGCGCGGGTCTTCGACAACCCGCTGGTCACCGAGGTCTCCGACTCCTACCTGGAGTACGCGTTCTCGGTCATCCACTCCCGCGCCCTGCCCGACGCGCGCGACGGCCTCAAGCCCGTGCACCGGCGCATCCTCTGGTCGATGTACGAGCAGGGCTACCGCCCGGATCGCGGGCACGTGAAGTCTGCCCGAATTGTCGGGGATACAATGGGAAAGTATCATCCACATGGTGATACAGCCATTTATGATGCGATGGTCCGACTCGCACAGGACTTCTCACTCAACGTGCCACTTATCGACGGGCACGGGAATTTTGGGTCCCCAGACGATGGCCCGGCTGCCTCGCGCTACTGCGTTACGGGAGATACCCGGATTCGACTTGCTGACGGCACCAGCCCGCGAATTGCTGACCTGGTAAGCCTCGCTGCGGACAGCGAGGTCGACGTCGACTTCGAGGTGCTCGACAAAGACGGTAAAGCCGTTCAGGTTGACAGGGTGTTCAACTCCGGCGTCCATCCGACGGTCCGGATCGGCACGGATGCCGGTTTCTCGCTTCGGGGCAGTGAAAATCACCTGGTGCTCTGTCTTGAGTCGCCCATGGGCGTCCCCATTTTTCAGTGGCGACGGCTCGACGAGCTTGCAGTCGGCTCGATTGTCTGTGTGGCGCGCAATGCTTGGTCGCAGGTCATACCCACCGCTCGCGAATACTCGCTGGGCATTCTCGGTGGCGCATGGGCGTCCGAGGGCTTCGCGAGTGAGACAAGGGCTGGGTTCAACAACACCGACGAGCACTTCTTCGATGAGGTTCTGCATGCGTACGACCAGGTGGTTGGTGGTCGGCGTTACGTCAGCGAGCGGCAGACCCGTCGCGACCGGAAGCGCATTCAGGAAATCGACATCCAGATCCATGCCGGCGGCATGGACGCTTTCCGGGCAAGCCCACTGGTGGAGTTCATCGGGCATCAGGCCCGGGACAAGTTCATCCCGCAATTCGTCTGGAACGGTGGCTGGGGTGTCAAGCGCGCCTTCCTGATGGCTCTTTTTGAAGGCGACGGCGGGGTGCGGGTCGCCAAGGACAGCTTCACCATCCAGTACACGAGTTACAGTGCGCGGCTCACCAGGGATGTCCAAGAGTTGCTCACCGAATTCGGTGTCGTCGCCTGCTGGCGCCGCTACACGCGTCCCAGCGGCTCGGTCGAGCACCGCTTGGTGATTTCCGGTCTGCGAAACATCAAGGCATTCGCTAATCGGGTGGGCTTCCTCCGCACCAAACAGGCGAAGCTGAACAAGGTTCTGCGTCACGCGCCGCTGCGTCCGCATCGGCTGAGTAAGGATCACGTTCCCTTCGTCGCCGCATATGTGCGTGACGCCTTGGACTTTGACCGTCGTGGTAGCGGGCGCAAGTGGCTGACGACGCACAACTTCGATCGCGTCGAGCGATGGGAGACCGAGCGCCTTCGAATCATTGATCGCATCAAAGAGCCGGAACTGCTGGCGACAATTCTTCCGATCATGGACTCTGGGTACCGGTTCGAGCGCGTCACCGAGGTAACGTCCTGCGAGCCGGCGGAGGTCTACTCGGTCCGGGTCAAGTCCGAGGACCATTCCTTCCTCGCCGGCGGTTTCGTCAACCACAACACCGAAGCACGCATGTCGCGGGAGGCCATGCTCCTCGTCGGTGAGCTGGGCGAGGACACCGTCGACGTCGAGCCCAACTACGACGGGTCGCTGACCCAGCCGACAGTGCTGCCGGCCGCCTTCCCCAACCTGCTGGTCAACGGCGCGTCCGGGATCGCGGTCGGGATGGCCACCAACATGATCCCGCACAACCTCGCCGAGGTCGTCTCCGCGGCCCGCTGGCTGATCAACCACCCGGACGCCACCCTGGACAAGCTCATGGAGTTCGTCCCCGGCCCCGACCTGCCCACCGGTGGGGTGCTGCTCGGCCTGGACGAGGTGCGCCGGGCGTACGAGACCGGGCGCGGTGTGGTGCGGATGCGCGGCAAGGTGGAGATCGGCCCGATCGAGGGCAGCCGGGGCCGCCAGGCGATCACAGTGGTCGAGCTGCCCTACGGCGTTGGCGCGGAGAAGGTCATCGCGGCGATCACCAACGAGGTCACCAAGACCAAGCGGCTGACCGGCATCGCCGACGTCAAGGACCTCACCGACCGGGAGAGCGGCACCCGACTCGTCGTCGAGTGCAAGGTCGGGGTCAACCCGCAGGCGTTGCTCGCCGACCTCTACCGGCTGACCCCGCTGGAGCAGTCGTTCGGCGTCAACAACCTGGTCCTGGTCGACGGGCAGCCGCGCACGCTGGGGCTCAAGGCGCTGCTGGAGGTCTTCCTGGCGCACCGGTACGAGGTGGTCACCCGACGCACCTCGTACCGTCGCCGGAAGCGTCAGGAGCGGCTGCACCTGGTCGACGGTCTGCTGATCGCGCTGCTGGACATCGACGAGGTGGTCCGGCTGATCCGGGGCAGCGACGACGCGCAGGCCGCGAAGGACGGGCTGATGAGCCGGTTCGGCCTGTCCGAGGTCCAGGCCACCTACATCCTGGACACGCCGTTGCGCCGGCTGACCAAGTTCGACCGGATCGAGCTGGAGACCGAGCAGGAGCGGCTGCGCGCCGAGATCGCCGAGCTGAGCAAGATCCTCGACGACGAGCGGGTGCTCCGGAAGGTGGTCTCCGACGAGCTGGCGGCCGTGGTCAAGCAGTTCAGCACCGAACGACGGACGACGCTTGTCGACGGTGACCTGAAGGAGGTGTTGGCCGCGTCCGCGCCGGCCGGCCCGCTGGAGGTCGCCGACGACCCGTGCCAGGTGATCCTCTCGGCGACGGGGCTCGTCGCCCGGACCGCGGCCGAGTCGGAGGAGAGCGCCGAGGGGCGTCGGCGCAACGGCCGGGTCAAGCACGACACGGTACGCGCCATCGTGCACTCGACGGCCCGTGGTCGGGTGCTGCTGTTGACCAGCGCCGGTCGGGCGTTCAAGGTCGACGTCCTGCCGCTGCCGGTGTTGCCCGAGCAGGCCGGCACGGTGTCGCTGCGGGGCGGCATGTCCGCGGCCGAGCTGGTGCCGTTGGCGGCGGGGGAGACCGTCGTCGGCCTGGCCCCGCTGGGCGGGCAGGCGGAGGGCTCACCGGGGCTGGCGTTGGGCACCCGGCAGGGCGTGGTGAAGATCTGCGCGCCGGAGTGGCCGGTGCGCTCCGACGAGTTCGAGGTGATCGGCCTGCGCGACGGCGACGAGGTGGTGGGTGCGACCTGGTTGGCCGATGGCACCGAATCGCTCACGTTCGTCACGTCGGAGGCGTCGCTGTTGCGCTTCCCGGCCGGGCTGGTCCGTCCGCAGGGCCTCAAGGGCGGCGGGATGGCCGGCATCAACCTGCCGGCCGGTGCGCGGGTGGCGTTCTTCGGCGCGGTCCGCACCGACGACCCGGGGCACGGTGAGCCGATGGTGGTCACCTCCACCGGGGCGACGGTCAAGGTGACGCCGTTCAAGTCGTACCCGGCGAAGGGTCGGGCGACCGGCGGCGTGCGTGCCCACCGCTTCCTCAAGGGTGAGACGGACGTGGTCGTCGCCTGGGTGGGTCCGCGCCCGGTCGGCGCGACCGGCACCGGTGAGCCGGTGGAGCTGCCGGCGGCGGATCCCCGTCGCGACGGCTCCGGCTTCGCGGTGATGCTCGGCCCAACTGTGGTCGGCCACGTGATCGAACGCGACTGATCTCAACCCGGGTGCCCGTTCGCCCGTCCGCAGGATCCGAGGCAGCAACACCGGGGATAGTGCTGCCTCGGAAGCGTCGCAGGCAGCACTATCCCCGAAGCTGCGCGGATCTTGGTCTTCGCGCCTCCGCCTGATCGCGCTCGATCGTGGATGGAGCACGATCATGTGGAGGAGCCCGCGAGGGCGGTATGGTGAGGGCTCCTGTTGTCGGTGATGGCCCGGGTGCGCCGCCAAGCACCTCTCACATGATCTTTCTTCGGTCCGGCGGAGTCGCCGGCGCGGCGTGAGCGCCGCCATCCGGGTCCGGCCAAGGCGCGAGCTGCGTGCCGCCCGCCGACCCCGCCAGCATGGCTGCTGGGGCCACCTGATCGCCGCTCCGCTCTGGCCGCTGCACGGCGCGAACCTGGGCACCTTGCTGCGCACCTGCGACGCGGTTGGTGCCTGCCTGGCCGTGCCGCCGTTCCGGTGGGTGGACGAGGCTCTCGCCCGCGGCAACACCCTGCGCCGGCCGGGCTGCGTCCACCGGGTCGGCAGCCCGCTCCGGTGGCTGGACGCCGAACGGGCCGCCGGTACCCGGATTCTCGGGGTGGAGTTGGCCGACGAGGCCGTCCGACTCGGTGACCTGCCCGCCGCTCGGGGGCGCACCGTGGTGCTGCTCGGGCACGAATCGACAGGCATCCCGCCCGAGGTGCTCGACCACCTGGACGCGGCCGTGGAGATTCCCATGGTCGGGCACGGCCAGAGCCTGAACGTCGCCGTCGCCGGATCGCTGGTCCTCTACAAACTTGCCGGCCTGCTGTAGGGGGGTATCGGGGGTGCTGGCCAGCCCGCGCCAGGCCCGGGGGGCGTGCCGGGGCGGGGGGGCGTGCCGGGGCGGGGCGACGTCAGGCCACGCCGACGGGGCGGAACTGGACGCTCACCCGGGGGCCGACCGGGCGGGCGGTTTTCGGAATGGCGTGTTCCCAGGTGCGTTGGCAGGAGCCGCCCATCACGATCAGGTCGCCGTGGCCCACCGGGAAGCGCAGGCTGTCGCCGCCGCCACGCGGGCGCAGCAGCAGCGGACGGGGCGCGCCGAAGGAGACGATCGCGACGACAGTGTCGGTGTGCGCGGAGCGGCCGATGGTGTCGCCGTGCCAGGCCACGCTGTCGCGCCCCGAGCGGTAGAGGCACAGGCCGGCGGTGACGAACGGCTCGCCCAGCTCGGGGGCGTAGTGCCGGGTCAGCGCGGCCCGGGCCTCGGTGAGCACGGGATGCGGCAGTCGCCGGTCGCCGTCATACCAGCAGAGCAGGCGGGGCACATCGACCTCGCTGTCGTACATGGTGCGCCGCTCGGCCCGCCAGGGGACCTCGGTGAGCAGGGTGTCGAGGACGGCGTCGGAGCCGTGCACCCAGCCGGGGAGGTGGTCGACCCAGGCGCCCCGGCTGAGCTGGTGGCGGCGGATCAGGCCGGGCAGCGGCCCCAGGGTCGGCCCGGCGTCGGCCAGGTCGAGCATCGACGGCTGGTAGGCGGCCTGCGTCATATGGCCACCCTAGCAGCAGTTTCGTACACCCGTGCCAATGGCGGGACCCGCCGGGCCGCTGCCACTCGCGGAGATCGTGCTCGATCCTGGTTGTCGTGGTCTTCCGACGTGTTCGAGGGGGACTGTTTCCAGACAACGCGGTTGCGTTGGCGCTGCGGCCGGCCAGGAAAGACCTCGACCGCCAACCGTTCCCTCGGCGTGGCACGGTGCACGAGTCGCCCCCTTTGCTCTGCACCCCGATATGCACCGGTCGCAGACCGTAGCCGTCGCACCCGCGGGTGCAGAGCAAAGGACCCCCGCCCACCCCCGGACACGCAGTGGCCGCCCCGCCGACCGGCACCCACGCACCCCCGGCCGATCAACCTGGGTCGAGGGACAAGACCACCCCGGCACAACAGCATGACCTGCTGGGGTCAGCCGGGACCGGCGGCGGCGCGTACGGCGTCGAACACCGCGTCCACGACCCGGGACCGGCCCCGCCCGTCGACGGTGGACCAGGCCCGCGCGGCGAGCGTCGCGCGGCGCTGCGGTGAGCTGAGCAGCCCGAGCAGGGTCCGTGCCGCCGCCGCGCGGGCGGCGCGTCCGGCGACACCGGCGGCGGTCAGCTCCGGCAACTCGCCGAGGCCGGCGGCGAGGCCGTGCCGCACCACCCGGGTGTACGACTCGCGTTGGTTGTCGACCACGCACACCAGCGCGGCGGGTGCGCCGAGGCAGCAGAGTTCCCAGGTGGACGTGCCAGCGGCGCTGACCACCAGGTCGGCTTCGGTGATCAGGTCGGGCAGCGTGCTGGTGGGTGGCGCCGGCCGGATGATCTGCCCGCGGCCGGGGGCGACGTCCTCGACCTCGGCCTCGATCTCGGGTCGACCGACGATGACCGTGAGGTCCATCGGATGGCCGGTGGCGACGAGCACCCGGGTCAGTACCGGTGCCGCGCCGACCGCGTCGGTGCCGCCGAAGAAGGCCAGCACCCGGGGTCGGCTGACCGCCGTGGCGGGCGGAGGCGCCGCCGGCCGGGCGGAGATCACGGAGTCGCGCAGCAGGGCGTAATCGCTGCCGGCGAGCAGCCGGCCCGGCAGCCCCGGCAGCCCCGGCAGCCCCGGCGGCTCCGGCGCGGAACCCAGGCCCGGCAGCTCCGCGCCGAAGTTCTGGTCGAGGTAGAGGTCGGCGACCTGGCCCCGGCTGTCCCCGTCGATGACGGCGAGGGTGAACACGCCGGCGGCGCGTAGTGCGCCCGCCCCGGCCGGGTCCAGCTCGTAGGAGTCGAGGACCAGCACGTCGAGGTGGTGTCGGCGGGCCGCCTCGACCAGTTCGGCCGGCGAGTCCGGGCCCGGGTGCAGGGGGATGCCCCGCGCGGTCAGCTCCGCGGTCGCCCAGGGGAGCCGTTCGACGGTGCCGAACACGGCGACGTGGGCGCCTCGGGCGAGGAACTCCTCGGCGAGTGCCAGGCAGCGGACGAGGTGGCCGACGCCCCGCCGAGGGCTGGCGTCGCAGCGCAGCCCGACCCGCGGCGTGCTCAGCACTCCTCCAGCCGCTTCTGTCGGACGTCGGCATTGAGCGCGCGGAGGTGGGGTTGCCCGTGCAGCCAGTCGGCGAGCTTGGCCAGCGGCACGCTGACGTCGCCGAAGTGGTCGACGACCGCGGTGACCAGTGCCCAGTCCCGCTCGGTGTCGAGGGTCAGCCGCAGCGCCGATCGGTCCGGGGTGAGCGTCACCCCGAGCACCCGGAACAGCTCCGGATGGGTGTACGCGTACGAGGTCACGTGCACCCGGTGATGGTCGGTGGCGAGCCGGTCCAGGGTGCGCAACGTCTCCGCCGCGATGATCTCCACGTCCAGGCCGCGGGGCAGGGTGCGGGCGATCGACGTGCTCGCGTAGTCGAGCCCGGGGACCGCCCGGTACACCGACGCGACCAGGGCGATGATCTCCGGGTCGAGCAGTGGGCAGTCGGCGGTGAATCGCATGACCGCGTCGCCCGGGTGCGCCCCGAGCGCACCCACGAATCGGCCCAGCACGTCGTCGACGGGGCCGCGGTGGCACGCCACGCCCAACCGCGCGCACTCGGCCACCACCGCGTCGTCGACCGGGTCCGTGCTGGTCGCGACCACCAGGTCGGCCAGGACACCGCTGTCGCGTGCGGCGCGCACCACCCGGCCCAGCACCGAACGTCCGGCGAGCGGGCGGAGCACCTTGCCGGGCAGCCGGGACGAACCCATCCGGGCCTGCACGATGCCGACGATCCGGGCTCCCGCGCCGTCCGCCGAGGCCATCCCGTCCGTCGGGGCCATCCCGTCCGTCGGGGCCATCCCGTCCGTCGGGGCCATCCCGTCCGTCGGGGCCATCCCGTCCGTCGGGGCCGCGCCGTCCGCCGGCGCCACCTCGCGCGTCGGGGGCACCCCGTCGGCCGGTACGCCGGTCACTGCTGCTCCTCCTTCGGGCTGAGCGCGGCGGTGGCCCGGCGCTTGGCGGCGCGGGCGCCCCGCTTGGCCAGCCGGGCCGGTGTGATGGCGAGTCGGCCGACCCGGTAGCTCAACGATCCGCTGAGCAGGCCGATTGTCGTCTCGGCCCTTCGCAGCGCCCGTTCCCGTGAGGTGAGCAGCTCCTCGGTCCACGCGGTCAGTGCCGCCAGCCGGGCGAGTTCCTCGCGCTGGCGCAGCCACGCCTCGCGTAGCTGTTGGTAGCTGCCCGCGCCGACCGGCGGGTCGGTGGGTGAGACGGCGTGCAGCTCGGTGGCGAGGTGGAGCCTGCCGTCGGTGTCCAGCCCGTGCAGCGCCGCGGCGATCGCCGCCTCGGCCTCCACCGCCTCGGCGACCGTCGCGCGGTCCAGGTCGTGGCCGGCGAGGCCGCCGAGCACCACGGTCAGGCCGGCGACGTCGAGGGTGGACGGCCACGGGTGGGCGTACCCGCCGGTGAGCAGGGCCGTCGCGAAGCGCCACAGCCCGCGGGCCAGCACCACGTCGGCGGGCAGCGCTTCGGTGGCCCGCCAGCTCGGGTCGAGCACCACGTACCGCTCGCCGTCGACGACCACGTTGTCGGCGCTGGCGAGCGCCGCCGCGCCGGGGATCCGGCCATCGGTGTCGGCCTGGTCGGCGAGCCAGCCCGCGTACCCGTGCAGCAGCGTGCGTAGGGTGGCCAGGTCGCGGCGCAGGGCCGCGTCGAGCAGCAGGGTACGCAGCAGCCGGCCGGCCGGCACCGGCCCGGACAGCGCGCCGGCGTCCCGGTACGCGGCCTCGCGGCTGGCGAACGGCGCGGCGGCCGGCAGGTCCGTTTCGGTGGTCGCGATCCGCCCCCACCGCCATCCCGACGGGCCGTGCAGCACCTCCAGCACACCGATCCCGGGCCGCCCGGTCTGCACGAGCACCACCGGCAGGTCCCGGTCGACGGCCGGTGCGGTGGGATCCGCCGGGTCGGCGGGCCGGTGGGCGAGCACCAGCCAACCCGGCGCGAGGTCGGCGGCGCGGCCGGCGTGCAGCGCGTCCACCGCCAGCCGGGACGGGTCCTGGAGCACGGTGCCGCTCGGGAAACCGGCGCACGCGCCGTGCAGCACCGCGTCGAAGAGCCCGGAGCCGGTGTCGGAGTCGAGGTGGTCGGCGTCGAGCAGCGCCGTCGGGGCGTCGGCGTCGGCGTACGCGGCCCAGCACGCGCCCGGCCGCAGCCCCGCCGCGGTGAGCCGCTCGCGGAGCTGGTCCCGGTTGGCCGGGTGGGTCCGGTCGAGGGCCCCGCCGATCGTCCACGCGGAATCGTCCCGGCCGGCGTACCAGGGGGTGGTGGCGACGAGTCGGTGCAGGCCGAGCGGGTTGTCCACGCGCAGCACCAGCGCGCCACCCGGACGCAGGGCGGCGACCAGTCGCGCCAGCACGCCGTCCCAACCGAGGCGGGCGCCCTCCACCGACTCCACCGGGTCCAGCCCGGCCGCGGCGATCACCACGTCGTACGTCTCGTCGTCGGGCAACCCGGCCGGCCCACCCACCACCAGGTGGGCGGCCCGCTGGGCGAGCGCGACCGCGTCCGGGTGGCTGCGCAGCAGGCCTGTCACCTCGGCGTGGCCGAGCTGGTCGAGCAGGGCCGGATCGTGTGGCCCGGCCACCAGCACCCGGGCGCCGGGCGGCACGAGCCGGGCGGCCAGCGCGGCGACGGGTCCACCGTCGGCCAGGCGCTGCCGCGGCAGGTCGGACCAGGCCAGCATCTCACCGCCGGGCAGGGTGATCCGGCCGGCGGATGCCGTCGCAGAGGCTGTCGTCACTGTGGTCCTCTTCCTCCTGGAGGTTCGCCCAACCGAGCAGCTCCCGCAGCTCTGCCGGCGTGCAGCGGTGGTCGGTGCCCAGCTCGGCGCGGGCGATCTCGACCGCGGTGGGCCTGTCGACCTCGGTGCCGTGCAGTTGCGGCCACTGCCGCCGGATGCGGGCCGTCCCGCCGAAGGTCGGGTCCTCGTTGGACAGGATCATCGGGTCGCCGTAGACCGCCGGTTCGCAGCCGGCCGCGATGCCGTAGAAGATCGCACTGGTCAGCCGGTTGGATGCTACCCGGCGGTGTCGACGCAGCTCGGTCAACTGCTTGTCGAGGAACTCCGGGTCGGTGTCCTTCCACCAGTGCCCCCGGTAGCCGTGGCAGATCACCCGGAAGCCGGCGCGCTCGTAGAGCCGACGGACGCTGCGCATCCGGTACTCGTGCCAGTAGAGGCAGACGGTGACCGGGCCGGGCTCGGTGTCCTGGATCAGCGCGATCAACTTCCGGTGGTCGCCCTTGACGTGCTGGCCTTCCCAGCCGTGGAACGGATACCAGATGGTGCCCTCCCGCTCCTCCGCCGGCGGGTCCTCGGGGCGCAGGGCCAGCAGGTAGGCGAACGGCGCGCCGATGACGACCACGTTGCGCCGTCCCACCGACCAGGCCCGCCGGCGGGTCTGTTCCGACCAGAGCAGGCTCGGGGCGCGCTCGGCGTACGGGTGACCGGGCGCCAGGCCGTCGCCGATGTTCCAGCCGTGCTGCACGTACCCGTTGATCCGCGGTGGGTGCCGGTCGCCGAGACCGGCGTAGCGGGCCAGCACGTGCGCGTGGCCGTAGAAGTGGTTGGCGTGGTGCATCAGGTTCCCATCAGGCGGCGGAACGCACCGAGCCGACCCGCAGGGCCGCGGTCAGCGCGTCGATGACGCGATCCTGCTCGGCGTCGCTGAGCCCCGGGTAGAGCGGCAGGGACAACTGCTGGGAGTAGAACGACTCGGCCACCGGGCAGGACCCGCGCCGGTAGCCGAGGTCGGCGAAGGCCGGATGCCAGTGCACCGGAAGGTAGTTGACCTGGACGCCGATGCCGGCGGCGCGCATCCGGTCGTACACCTCGCGGCGACGCCCGTCGAGCACCCGGATCGGGTAGAGGTGCCAGGCCGGCTCCGCCCAGGACCGCCGGGTCGGCCGGAGTACGCCGTCCAGGTCGGCAAGTGCCTCGTCGTAGCGGGCGACCAGGGCGGCGCGTCGGGCGGTGAACTCGCCGAGCCGGCGCAGTTGGCTGCGGCCCAGGGCGCAGAGCACGTCCGGCAGGCGGTAGTTCAGCCCGAACTCGTGCACCTCCTGGTGCCAGCCGCCCTCGTCGCCGAAGCGCAGCTCGTCGCGGTCGCGGACCACCCCGACGCCACGGAAGCGGCGGGCCCGCGTGAGGAGCCGCGGGTCCAGCGCGGCGACGGCGCCGCCCTCGGCGGTGGTCAGGTTCTTGGTGGGAAAGAACGAGAACGTGGTCAGGTCGGCGAGTGAGCCGACCGGCCGACCGTGGTACGTCCCGCCGATCGAGTGCGCCGCGTCGGCGAGGAGCAACGCGTCGCTGCCCGCGACCGAAGCGCGCAGCGCGTCGTAGTCGGCGGGGTGACCGGCGTAGTCGACCGCGGCGACGACCTTCGTCCGCGAGGTGACGGCGGCGGCTGCCGCGGCCGGGTCGAGACAGAACGTCTCGTCGTCGACGTCGGCGAACACGATCGTCGCGCCGAGGGCTACCGCGCTGCTGGCGGTCGCCACGAACGTCATCGGCGGGACGACCACCTCGTCGCCCGGTCCGACGCCGGCCGCCGCGTACGCCACGTGCAGGGCCGCGGTGCCGTTGGCGACGGCGGCGACACCGACCCCGCCCGTCCACCGGGCGAGGTCGGCCTCGAAGGCGTCGACCTGCGGGCCGGTGGTGAGCCAGTCGCCGCGCAGCACGTCGGCCACGGCGGCGATGTCGTCCTCGGTGATCGAGTGCCGGCCGTACGGGAGCATCCCCGTCATGCGGTGAGGCCGAGAATGTCGCGCAGCTGCTCGACGGTGAGCCACTCGTCGTTGGTGTCCGACTGGTAGGCGAAGCCGTCCGGCACCGGGTCGCAGTCGACCGGCGGCTGGTAGCCCCAGGTCGCGATCGTCGGCTGGACGATGAACCGGCCGTCGGCGCGCAGCGTCCGGCGGCTGTCGTCGGGCGCGATCATCTCCTCGTGCAGTTTCTCGCCCGGCCGGATCCCGATCTCGTGGGTGGTGGCGTCCGGGGCCACGGCTTCGACCAGGTCGAGGATGCGCATGCTCGGGATGCGGGGCACGAACAATTCGCCACCCTGCATCTGGTCGAACGAGTCCAGGACGAACCGCACGGCCTGGTCGAGCGTGATCCAGAAACGGGTCATCCGCTTGTCGGTGATCGGCAGGCTCTTGCCCTCGGCGGCCAGCCGGCGGAACAGCGGGACGACCGAGCCGCGGCTACCCACCACGTTGCCGTAGCGCACCACGGCGAACCGGGTCGGGTGCTGGGCGGCGTAGTGGTTGGCCGAGACGAACAGCTTGTCGCCGACCAGCTTCGTCGCGCCGTACAGGTTGATCGGGCTGGACGCCTTGTCGGTGGAGAGCGCGATGACCTTCCGGACGCCGGCCTCGATCGCGGCGTCGACGACGTGCTGCGAACCGGTGATGTTCGTGGCGATGTACTCGGAGGGGTTGTACTCCGCGGTGTCCACCTGCTTGAGCGCGGCGGCGTGCACGACGTGGTCGACGCCGTGCATGGCCCGGGTGAGGCGGTGCCGGTCGCGGATGTCGCCGATGAACCACCGCAACCGCGGGTCGTCGCCGAGTTGCTGGCGCAGCTCGTACTGCTTGAGTTCGTCGCGGGAGAACACGACCACGCGGGCGGGGTCGGCCTCGGTGAGGATGTGGCGGAGGAAGGTCCTGCCGAAGGAACCCGTTCCCCCGGTGATCAGAATGGACGATCCATTCAACTCACTCAATGTGGTGCTCCCGTGATCGTGGATGAACGGGCGGCCCTCGGCCGGCCGACCGGGGTGAGACGCTAGCCATGGCGGGTTAACTCCCCGACGCTCGCGGGTGAACCGCGACCCCTGCTCCTGTGAATGCCGAGCACCGCGTAGGCAAACACTTCCGGTCGGCCCGTAACCGGCCTGACCAGGCCGGATCCGGCCGCTACAGTGACCGCGCGAGTGACCCGGCAGCCCGGTTTGCGGCCGGTTTCGCGTTCACCCGACATCCGCATCGGCTCGGTGCGAGCGGGTCACCCCACGCGTCGCCGGCGCCGGCCGACAGGCCCGGCCGGTCCACGCGGGGACCGGCCCGGCCGGCAGTTCTGGAGGCGTTCATGGCATCCGGTAGCGACGTGATCGACCGGCCGGCGGCGCCGGCGCGGACACGGGACCCCGCACCCGCGCGGCGGTGGCTGGTGCCGCTGCTGCTTGTCGTCGGCTGGGTGCTCAGCGTCGCCTGGCGGATGTGGCTGTCCCGGCACATCGTGCTGCCCATCGCGCACACCGACGAGGACAGCTACCTGAACACCGCCCGCGCGTTGACCGGCGGGCCGGGCGGCTTCAGCAGTGAGAACGACCTGCTGCGCCGGGTCGGCTACCCGATGCTGATCTCGCCGGCGTTCCTCGGTGACCGGGACTTCAGCGACAGCTACCGGATCGTCCAGCTGATCAACGCGATGGTGAACTCGACGCTGTTGCCGTTGGCGTACCTGCTCGGTCGCCGCCTGCTCGGGCTGCGCCGGTCGTACGCGCTGCTCGGCGCGGTCGCGGCGGCGACCCTGCCGGCCACCGCCTTCTACGCGGGCATCGCGATGATCGACACGGTGATGGCCCCGCTCGTCGTCGCCTGGCTGCTCGCCGTGCACCGCTGGATCTCCCGGCCCGGCCCGCTCGCCGCCGCCACCGTCGGCCTGCTGGTCGGCGGGTTCCACCTGCTGCACTCGCGCGGCCTGGTGATCGTGGCGGTGCACGCCGGACTGGTCCTGCTGCTGCTCGTCCGCCGCCGGATCGGCCCACCCTCGGTGCTCACCGCGCTGCTGCCGGTGCTCGCCATGGCGCTCGTCAACGCCGCCGCCATCCGCTACCTCGGCGACAGGGTCTACCTGCTCGGCAGCACCCCCGGCGGCGGCACGGTCGAGGCGGTCGCCTCCGTCCAGGGCGTGGTCCGCGTCGGCGCGGGCGTCGCCACCCAGCTCTGGTACCTCGTGGTGATCACGTTCGGGATGGCGGGAGTGGCCTGGGCCGCCGCTGTGCGCGAACTGTGGCGTCCACGGCACGGTGACGCCGCGCGCTGGACGATGGGCGTGGCGCTCGTGGTGACCGTCGGGGTGGCCGGCGGGGCGTCGGTGATCCTGGCCGGCATCACCGGTAAGCCGCTGGACGCGATCTACGGCCGCTACGTGCAGATGCTGGCGCCGTTCTGGCTGCTGGTCGGGCTCGGGGTGCTGCTCACCGCCGGGCGTCGGGTGGTGCTGCGCCGGGCGGCCGTCGCGGTGGCCCTGCTGGTCGGCGGCGGTGCGCTCATCGCCGTCCGCCTCGCGTACGTGGCCAGCCAGGGCCACCGGTTGCGCTACGGCGGTTTCAGCGCGCCGGACCTGGCGGCGTTGACCGGGGGCTGGCGGGAGATGCGCCCGGTGCTCGGGTCACTCGTCGGGATCGGCGGCTGCCTGCTGCTCGTCGCCGCCGCGCTGGTGCCCCGACTGCGGTTGCCGATGTTCGGCGTGCTCGTCGTGGCCAACCTCGTCACCATGCAGGTGATCGAGCACCGCATCGTGCGGCCCGCCGTCGCGAGCACCGCGCCGACGCCCCGGGTCGCCGACGTGGGCGTACGCCCCGGCGAGCGGGTCTGGGCCTCGACCGGCGTGCACTACGTCCTGCGGTTCAACCTGAGCCACCAGGTGACCTGGACCGATGTCCGGTGGTTCGGCGAGCAGCCGCCGGCCGCTGCGCAGGTGGTGTTCGCCCGCTGGGCGCCTGGCCAGCCCGACGACTGGGACGGCACCGCGTACGGCTTCGTCCGGCTCGGCGGCAACCCGGCGCAGCACTGGGCGGCCTGGCGGCGCGCCTGACCCCGGTGGACACCGCTGTTCGTGAACGGCGGATGTCCACCGGGAACACCATCGGTTAATGATTTGGGTCCATTACCCGAATGGGTACGACAATCAGCGTTGGCGGCGGTCGGCCCGAGCCAGGGAAATCGGGATGACGGTGATTTCCCGACCGTCGGACAACTCCTGTCTCGGGGTGCCCTCGACGAATCGGAAACGCCGGTTCATCTGTCGTACGACGGTATTGTGACCGAGCACCTCGCCGTCGAGTCGGTCCAGGTGCAGCCCGTCGAAGGCGTACTCGACGGCCTCCCGCATGACCCCCAGCCAGGCGGGCAGCGTCTCGTCCCGACCGGCCAGCCCGTCGGCGTCCAGATAGAAGCCCCACGCCCCGGTGCGAGGGCCGTCGAACCGCAGGTCGAAGAAGGTGACGACGCCACAGGGTCGGTCGTCGCGGACGTACACCAGCACCCGCCGGGACCTGTCGTCGCGGACCGCCGACCACCACCGGGCGTGCTCGTCGGCGGTGATCTCGTGGCTGGTCTTGCTGACCTGACGGTTGGTTTCCTGATTACGCCAGGACAACATCAGGTGAACGTCGTCCGCCGTCGCTTCGCGCAGCACGTGCGTCTCGCTTTCTTAACTGTTCACGTCCGGTCGGAGAACCTTACCCGGGGGCACCGGGAAAGCAGATATGCATTCGTTGGGTTGTAGACTGCGCCGCATGAACGAATTGAGTCGCGCGCAGATCCGCGACCTCATGGCTCAGGTGCTGAAGAACCAGGACAAGGAGCTGCCCGCGGACGACGCGGCGCAGTTGCGGGAGATCGGGTTCCGGTCACTCGACTTCTCCGAGCTGGCCCTGCGGGTGGAGGACGAGACGGGGGAGGAGCTCAACTTCGACGCCCCCGGCCTACGCCGCATCGCCACCGTCGGAGACGTCCTCGACTTCCTCGTCGAGCTCCAACACCAGTGACCGTCGCGACGGCACGCGACACGGCACCCACGCCCCGGGAGCAGGCGGGCGCCGACAACCGGATCGTCGTCGGTGGCACCGCGCTGACCTGGCGGGCACTGCCCACGCCGACGCTGCCCGACCCGGCCGCGGTGCTCGCCCACCGTGGCGTGCACGCGCTCACCGCCGCTCGGCAGCACGCCGTGCACGGCACCGAGCTGCTGCTCAGCACCGCGAGTCGGGTCGACACGGCGATGCGCGCGGAGTTGCGGGAGGCCGGGTTCACCGTCGGCGTCCTCGACGACGACGGAGCGCACCCGAGCGCGCCGGCCCGGCCCCGCGCCCCCGAGGCCGGCCGGCTGTGGCTGCTGACCTCGGGCTCGACGGGGCGTCCCAAGCGGGTCGGGCACACCCTCGACACGCTGACCACCGTGCGGGCCGAGCAGCCCGACCGGACCTGGCTCTGCCCGTACGCGCCCGGCACGTACGCCTGGTGGCAGGTGGTCACCCTGTCGCTGACCCAGCCCGGCCAGCACCTCGTGGTGGTCGAGCCCGACGAGCTGGACGACTGGCCCGGCATCGCCGCCGCGTACGGGGTCGACGCCGCCTCCGGCACACCGACCTTCTGGCGGCGCACCCTCTACCGCGATGCCGCCGCGCTGGCCCGGGTGCCCCTGCGCCAGATCACCCTCGGCGGGGAGCCGGTGGACCAGGCGATCCTGGACCAGCTCCGGGACATGTTCCCCTCGGCCCGGATCTCCTGGATATACGCCTCGTCGGAGGTGGGAGCGTCAATTGTGGTGCACGACGGGCGCGCCGGCTTCCCGGTCGACTGGCTGGACCGGGAGACCCCGGGCCGCCCCACGCTCTCCGTCCGCGACGACGAGCTGGTGGTCACCTCCCCGCACCACGGGGCCGGGCTGTCCGGCCCGATCCACACCGGGGACCGGGCGCAGGTGCTCGACGACCGGGTGCTGATCACCGGCCGCCTCGACTCCGACGAGATCAACGTCGGCGGCAGCAAGGTCTCCGCGGGCGTGGTCCGCGGAGTGCTGGCCGGGCATCCGGCGGTGGCCTGGGCCCGGGTGACCGGCCGCCGCGCCCCGGTGCTCGGCCGGATGGTGGTCGCCGAGGTGGTCCTCAACCCCACCGACCCCGCCGGCCCGCCTTCGGTCGGCACCGGTGTGCCGGACGAGGCCGCGCTGGTCCGCTGGTGCGCGGATCGGCTCCCCGAGCACGCGGTGCCCCGCCGGATCCGTGTGCTCACCGACATTCCCGTCAAGGAGACCCTGAAGAGCGATGTCTGATCCCGCCGTCACCCCGCTCGTTCCGCCCAGCACAGTCGTCCTCGTCTCCGGCGGCTCCCGTGGGCTGGGCCTGGCCATCGTCACCGACCTGCTCGACGCGGGCGTACGGGTGGCGGCGTTCGCCCGTACCGTCACGCCGGAGTTGGCGAAGCTCGCCGCCGAGCACCCCGACCGGGTGCACGTCGGCTCGGTTGACGTCACCGACCTGCGGGCCGCGCAGAGCTTCGTCCGCGAGGTGGAGCAACGCCTCGGCCCGATCGACGGCATCGTCAACAACGCCGCCGTCGGGCAGGACTCGCTGCACGTGCACACCGCCACCGACGACATCGCCCGGATCATCGAGACCAACCTGACCGCCCCGTTGCAGCTGACCCGGCTGGTGGTCCGCCGGATGCTCGGCAAGGGCATGCGCGGGCGGATCGTCAACATCACCTCGATCTGCGGGCAACGCGGTTTTCCGGGTCTGGTCGCGTACTCCGCCACCAAGGGCGGCATGGACGCCGCCACCCGCTCGCTCGCCCGGGAGTTGGGCGGCCGGATGCTCGTCAACTCGGTCGCCCCCGGCTTCTTCGCCTCGGAGATGTCCGCCGTGCTCGGCCCGACGCAGCTCGACCAGATCGTGCGCCGTACCCCGACCGGTCACCTGACCGAGCCGGCGGAGGTCACGCCCGTGGTGCGGATGCTGCTGCGGGAGCACACAAACATCAACGGCCAGGTCATCGTGGTGGACGGTGCCGCCGCCATCTGACCTGGACCGGCTGCTCCGGCCCCGTCCGGTGCCGGGGCTGCTGGCCGTCGCCGAACGACACCTGCGCATCGGTGCTCCCGCCGCCCTGACCGACGCGGTGACCCGCAGTCACCTGGACGACGGACGCTGCGTCGGCTGGTACGGCCCGCGGACGCCGGGGTGGCGGGTGGCCATCGACGCGGAACGGGCCGACGCCCCGGTGCCCCCGGCGCTGGCCCGCCGGTTCGGCGTGGAGGACTTCTGGGCGCGGTGGACCCGCGCCGAGTGCTGCTGCAAGCTGACAAACGTGCCGGTGGCGGCGTGGTGGCGTCGGCACGGATTGAGTACGCCGGCCGACGGGTCGGCGGTCTGGCGGACCCTGCGGGTGGCCGACCTGGTGGTCACCGTCGGCGTCGCCCCCGCACCCGGCGGTGTCCCCACGCCCGGCTTCGTGGCGGCCGAGCGCGCGAGGCCGGGCCTGGACTCGGCGGTAGGGCGCCACGGCAGCCTGTAGACACGGCAGCCTGTAGAACTGCCCCACCTGCGGGGTAGCCGCCGGGGCAACCGCTGCGCGTCGGAACGCACATGGTGCCAAATGCGACTGAAGCAGCGGTCAAAGTTTGGCGGATGTCTATGTTCGAATGGCGATAGGACGACCTCACCAGAGCTCGTCCTGGTCCCTGGTGCGGGTCGGATAGCTCTCCCACATCGGGCGCTGTGAGGGCCGCAGGCTTGTTGGCGTGGGCACGGGGAGGTCCTGGCGCGATGGCTGAGTTTCCGGCGCATTTGTTCAGGATGGATGGTGATCCGTCGGCGGTTCGGTCGTCGGCGTCGAAGTGGTCTGGTTTTGGTTCGGCGGCGTCGCAGGCGGCGGGGCAGATCACGGGTTTGGATACGAGTCAGTTCGTGGGTCCGGAGGGGGATCTGTTCCGGGAGGGGCTCAATGCCCAGATGCCGGGGCATTTGCGGGTCACGGGTGATGCGTTCGGCAAAGTGTCGACCGGGCTGACGGCGTTCGCGGGGTCGTTGTCGTCGTTGCAGGATCGGATGCGTCCGTTGGCGCAGCGTGCTCCGGGTTTGTGGGCGGCGTTGCAGGCGGCGCGGGGGCGGGCTGATCGGGCGAGGCAGGCTGATGAGCGTCATGAGCGGGAGGTCGCCGACCGGCCGCCGGAGGAGGCCGCGGCTGCGGTGCCGGATGCGTATCGCTCGGATGCGGGGGCGGCGGGTTCGGCGTTGTCGCAGGCGCAGCGGGACTGGGACGAGTGTGTGGCCCAGGCGGGTGCGTTGCGGGGTGAGTTGGCGACGGCGGTGCGTGATTGCGTGCGGGTTGTGAATGATGCGAAGGGTTTGCGGTTCAAGGAGAATCCGAAGTGGTGGGATCTGAAGGGTCAGTTCACCAACTTCGTGCGGGACAACCAGGAGTTGTTGGCGCAACTCTCGGGGGCGTTGAAGATCGTCTCCCTGGTCGCGGGTCTGCTGTCGTTCATTCCGATTCTCGCGCCGATCATGGGTCCGATCGCGATCGGCAGCGCTCTGCTCGCGTCCGCGATCGACCTGTCGATCTACGCGGCGACCGGTAAGGGCAGCCTGAAGACGATCCTGATCGATGTTGGGCTCAATCTGCTTCCTGGGGTGGGGAAGTTGGCTCGGCTCGGGGCCGGAGCGCTCAAGGGCACCCGTGTGGCGTCGGCGTTTTCGTCGGTTGCCGCCCGGGGTCGCAACATGGGTTCGTTGGCGCGGTGGGGGTTGGCGAACCCGAGGGCCAATGGCATCGAGGCGATCAAGCGGCTGGCGCGGTTGGATCCGATCGACATCGCCTGCGGCGACATGGTGCTCACCCAGACCGACGTCGAGTTGCCCGGGGCGTTGCCGCTACTACTGTCCCGCACGCACCTGTCGTCGTACCGGATGGGGAGCTGGTTCGGCCGGTCCTGGGCCTCCACGCTCGATCAGCGGATCGAGGTCGACGAGAGCGGGGTCTACGTCGCGACCGCCGATGGGATGACGTTGATCTACCCGGCCGGCGACGACGGTCGTCCGGACCGGCTGCCAACCGAGGGGCCGCGCTGGCTGTTGGCGCAGGATCCGGCGGGCGGCACCTACCAGGTCACCGACCCGACACGGGGCTGGACCTGGCACTTCGGGCCGGTGCCCGGCAGCCTGGCGGCCCAACTCCCGCTGGTCGCGCTGACCGACCGCAACGGTCACCGGGTCGACGTGCGGCACGACGACAGCGGTGCACCTGTCGAGCTGGTGCACTCCGGTGGTTACCGGGTTCGGGTGCGCACGCAGGAGGACCGGATCGTCGGGTTCGACCTTGCCGGCGACGACACCGATACCGAGCTGGTCCGCTTCGGCTACGACGAGGCCGGCGACCTGACCGAGGTCGTCAACTCCTCCGGAATGCCGCTGCGTTTCGACTACGACATCGACGGACAGGTCACCCGGTGGGCCGATCGCAACGGCACCGAGTACCGCTACACCTATGACGAGGATGGCCGCTGTGTCGCCACCTCCGGCACCGGTGGTTACCTGACCGGCCTGCTGCGGTACGACACCGAGGCCCGGGTCACCACGGTGGTCGACTCGCTTGGCCATTCGACCGTCTACGGGCTCAACGACCTGCGGCAGGCCGAACGGGTCACGGATCCGCTGGGGAACGTCACCTCCTTCACCTGGGATCGGTTTGATCGGAAGCTGTCCGAGACCGATGCTCTCGGTCGGACGACTCGTTGGTCCTACGATGACGACGGCAACCTGGTCGAGGTCACCCGCCCGGACGGCAGCCGGGCGTTGGCGTCGTACAACGACGCGGGTCAGCCGGTCGTGGTCACCGACGTCGACGGCGCGATCTGGCGGCGCGCGTACGACGAGCGCGGCAACCTGACCATGATCACCGACCCGGCCGGCGCGACCACCCGCTACGCCTACGACGACGCGGGCCACCTCAGCGAGGTGACCGACGCCCTGGGCAACACCCTGCTGGTGGCCACCGACCCGACCGGGCTGATCAGCCAGCTCACCGATCCCACCGGCGCGGTGACGACCTACCGGCGCGACTCGGCCGGACGGGTTGCCGAGGTGAGCGACCCGCTCGGCGGCACCACCCGCCTCGGCTGGACCGTCGAGGGGCGACTCGCGTGGCGGCGCACCCCGGACGGGGCAAGCGAGGAATGGACCTACGACCCGGAAGGCAACCTGCTCACCCACACCGACCAGACCGGGGCAACCACCGAATTCGAGATCGGCCACTTCGACCTCACCGCGGCACGCACCGACCCGGACGGCGCCCGACTCGCCTTCGCCTACGACACCGAGCTGCGCCTCACCACGGTCACCAACCCGCAAGGACTCGTCTGGTCCTACGACTACGACCCAGCCGGACGACTCATCGCCGAAACCGACTTCAACGGCCGGACCCAGACCTACACGCACGACCCCGCCGGCCAGGTCGTGGCCCGCACCAACGGCGCCGGGCAGACCATCGAGTTGATCCGCGACACGCTCGGCACCGTCGTCGAGAAACGCACCGCCGAGGGCATCACCACCTTCGGGTACGACCCGGTCGGCCGGCTCCTACACGCCGCCTCACCCGATGTCGCACTCCAGTTCGAGCGGGATCCGTTGGGGCGGGTGTTGTCCGAGATCCGCGACGGCGAGGTGATCACCTCGTCCTACGATGTGCTCGGCCGGCGGGTGGGGCGGCGTACCCCCTCGGGTGTGGAAAGCGCCTGGGTGTACGACGCCAGCCGCCGGACCGCATCGCTGCGTACCGCCGGCACGACTGTCAGCCTCACCCACGACGCGGCCGGTCGGGAGACCAGACGGTCGGTCGGTGGCCTCGCGCTCACCCAGACCTGGGACGCCAACCACCGCCTGCTCTCCCAGATCCTCACCGCGGGTCCCACCGACGGTGGCCCGGCCGATGGTGTGCCGAACCTCGTCGCTCACCGGGCCTACCAGTATCGTGCCGACGGCTACGCGACTGGTGTCACCGACCAGTTCACCGGCGAACGCCGCCTGGAGCTGGACCGGGCCGGACGGATCACCGCAATGCGGGCCGGCGAGTGGACTGAGCGATACGCGTACGACGTCGCGGGCAACGTGGCCAGCGCGGCCTGGGACGGTCCGGCTGACAGCGGCAAGGCTCGGGGTGAGCGGGAGTACGCCGGCACACTCATTCGGCGGGCCGGCGATGTGCGCTACGAGCACGACGCCGCCGGTCGGGTCACGTTGCGGCAAGTCAAGCAGCGTTCGACGAAGCCGCTCACCTGGCGTTACACCTGGGACAGCGAGGACCGGTTGATCGCCGTCACGGCACCGGACGGCACCCGGTGGCGCTACCGGTACGACGCGTTCGGCCGTCGGGTCGCCAAGCAGCGCCTCGACGCCGACGGCGGCGTGGTCGAGCAGGTCGACTTCGCCTGGGACGGCCCGCGCCTGATCGAGCAGACCCGTCGCGGTGACGGCAGCCACCGGATCAGCACCTGGGAGTATGCGCCGGGCACGTTCACCCCGATCAGCCAGACCGACGGCTCGGCCGATCAGGACGAGGCGGACCGCCGCTTCTACGCCATCGTGACGGACCTGGTCGGTGCGCCCACCGAACTGGTGAGTCTGGACGGCGAGGTCGCCTGGCAGCAGCGGACCACCATCTGGGGAGTTCCGACCCACGTCAGTGCCTCGGATGTCGACTGCCCGCTGCGCTTTCCTGGGCAGGTTCATGACCCGGAGACCGGCGCCTCGTACAACTATCACCGCTACTACGATCCCGACACCGCTCGGTATCTCACGATGGATCCGCTGGGCCTTGATGCCGGCCCGAATCCGCATAGCTACGTCCCCAACCCCTGGTCCGAGTCAGATCCTCTCGGGTTGACGCCCTACCCGGCCAAGCCAGCAGACCTGCGGCCGACGCATCCCATATCGGGCGACTCCTCCTCGAAGCGTGTCGCGCGTTACCGCAACGACATGCGAAACGGTGAATTCGACTGGGAGCAGAGCCCGATCTCGGTCGTTCGTCATGATGGGTCCACGTACGTGGTCGACGGGCACCACCGGCTCGCTGCGGCCAAGTACGCGAATGTGGACGAGGTTCGGGTCCGGGACGTGACTGACGACCTTGTCAGAGAAGGCTTCCTCGGCTACCGGGATATGGACGACGTGCTGAGATCGGCGGAATCCTTCACCGGTAACCGTCTCAACCCACACAAGTTGAGGTGAGCAGGATGACCAAGGCGGTAGACAATAATCTGGGTGAGGTCATCGACGCGTTCTTCGAGGCGCGTCGCATCATCAGCCGGTGCCTCGGTGTTGCTTCCGCCGCTGAACTGGTGGCGGCGGTGTTGAATGGCAGCGTGCCGCGAAATGGTCATTGCCAGGATGGGGTCGAGTACATGGTGCACGGTGTGGGGTACACCGTGACCTTCTCGAACGATGCGCAGGCTCACATTGATGCGAGCGGGGCGCAGCGGGACTGCTTCAAATTGTACGATCTGAGATTCTACTTGGATGAGATTACCGATGACATCCCATCGCTTGAGGCTCTCTCCACTGCCTGCGACGGATATGCTCAGAAAGGTGCCCTACGACGGGTCGACAAGGTGACTTTCGAGTTCGTTGATCGTCCCTAGTGCTACTCGCGAGCACGCCGGCCGTCGTGGACTGGAGCACCTACGACGGTTGGTGCTGGATCGACTGCTACCAGCTCGACGACAAGGGCGACGCGATAGCCCGACGCTCCCTGTTCCTGATGCCCGAGCACGTGCAGTTCGTCCCTCCTCCGCCACCCAGGCCAACCCCCGCCGGGCGCAAGCCTCCAGCCAGGAAACCGCCCAAGGTTGGCTAGACCCAGGCAACCCCAGCCTCACACCGAGGCTGAGTTTCCCTGCTGCATAGGCCCAGCGGCCCATCACCTCCGGGTCAACCCGGCCAACCGCACCGTCAGATCAGATCCCAGCTCAGGGGAGTGCCGCGGGAGACGTCGGTGGTGAAGGTGCGGCCCAGCACCCGGTCGATCTCCACGGGGGGCAGGCCGCCGGCCGGCCGGATCGAGCGCACGTTCTGCGCGGACACCTCGTCACCGGCGCGCACGTCCTCGACCACGAAGAGCGAGCGGCGGAACCGCAGTCCCTCCCGCTCGGCCGGGGTCGGGCCGATCGCGGTGCCACCCAGCGCCTCGTACGCCCGGCCGGACTCGGCGACAAGCGCCGTCAGCTCGGTCGGATTCAGCGAGAAGTCCGAGTCCACGCCGCCATCGGCCCGGTCCAGGGTGACGTGCTTCTCGATGAAGCAGGCGCCGAGCGCCACCGAGGCGACCGCCACCCCGATGCCGGGCGTGTGGTCGGAGAGCCCGACCGGCACGTCGAACGCGCCCGCCAGCACCGGCAGCCGGCGCAGGTTGCTGTCGGCCGGCGGCGCGGGGTAGGACGCGGTGCAGGCCAGCAGGACGATGCCCGCCGCGCCCGCGTCCCGGGCGGTGCGTACCGCGGCGTCGATCTCGGCGACCGTCGCCATCCCCGTGGAGATCACCATCGGCTTGCCGGTGCTGGCCACGAGCCGGATCAGCGGCAGGTCGACAAGCTCCGAAGAAGCGATCTTGTACGCCGGCGCGTCCAGCGACTCCAGCAGCTCCACGGCGGTCGCGTCGAACGGTGACGAGAAGACGGTCAGCCCACGCTCGCGGGCCCGCTCGAAGATCGGCGCGTGCCACTCGTACGGGGTGTGCGCCCGCTCGTAGAGGCGGTACAGGTTCTCCCCGCCCCACAACTCGTGCCCCGTGGAGATCCGGAACGCCGGGGTGTCGACGTCGATCGTGATCGTGTCGGGCCGGTAGGTCTGGAGCTTCAGCGCGTGCGCCCCGCTCTCGGCCACCGCGTCGACGATGGCCAGCGCCCGGTTCAGATCGCCGTTGTGGTTCCCGGACATCTCGGCCACCACGAACGGTCGCTCCCCGGCACCGACCAGGTGCGGTCCGATCTTGACTGTCGCCGTCATTCCGACCTCTGCTCAGGTATGCCCGCACCCGCGTGCGGTGGTGCTGCTGTCGTCGCCCACCCGGCGGGCGGACGACCTGGAAAACCGGTGCGCCGGGAGTCGATCCGGCTCCCGGCGTGGTGTGCGGTGGTCACGGCAGGCGACTCCCGGCCAGCGCGTCGCGCCGATCCGTCGTGATCCCGCCGCCCCGCGTCGTCGCGACGTCCGCCCCTCGCCCCGGGTCCTCGTCGGCGTTCACCGGGCTGGCCGCGGTGCCGACGCCACCCGCCGGGGCGCCGCGGCGCAGACGACCGGCGACCCGGTGCGCCTGGCGCAGCGCCGAGTACGCCAGCCAGTCACCGCGCCCGACGAGGCGGTGCTTGAGCCCGGTCACCCCGGTGGGCAGCGGATAGCCGCCGGTGGGCAGGTACCGGCGGTAGTGCGCGGCGGCCCGGCGGAAGAAGTCCCGCCGCAGGTGCGGGTGCAGCCGGTCGTCGTTGCCCACCACCACCAGGTAGTGGCTGATCATCAGTTGGAACAGCTCGGCCCGCAACCGCTCGTCGGGGTGCCTGCGGGCGACCCAGTCCAACAGGCGCTCGTACTGGGCGAACGCGTCGAAGTGCCGGCCACTGCGGGTGGAGGTGATCGCGCCGTGCCGGCCCTGCCGGTACAGGTAGCAGACCCGGTCCAGCACGGAGATCTTCTCCGCGCCGATCAGCAGCGGGTGGCTGAACGGGATGTCCTCGTACCAGCCGGGGAAGAACCGCAGTTCCAACTGGTCCAGGAAGTCCCTGCGGACCACCTTGTTCCAGGCGGTGTGCTGCACCCGCAGCAGGTGCGGCTGGTCGTCGAGGCGGGTCACGTCGGCAATCCCGCGCAGCAGATGACTGCTCGCGTCGACCTCCCGCCGGCCGTCCTCGTGCACCCGCAGGTGGTCCAGCATCAGCACGTCGGGCTGGTGCTGGCGAAGGCGGTCCAGCACCGCAGCGATCGTGCCGGGCGGCACCCAGTCGTCGCTGTCGATGAACCAGACGTACCGGCCGGTGGCCACGTCGAGCCCGGCGTTGCGGGCCAGACCCAGACCCACGTTGCTGCTCAGGTGCACGACGCGGACCCGGTCGTGGCCGGCGGCGTACGAGCGGAGCATCTCGCCGCAGCCGTCCGGGGAGGCGTCGTCGACGGCGATCAACTCGACCGCGTCCGATTCACCGGCCGGGATGTCGGCCCGGATCGACTCGAGGCACTGGTACAGGTACGCCTCGACGCCGTACACGGGCACGACGATGCTCAGCAGCGGTGCGTGCGTCGGCTCATTGACCACGCCCGCCACCTTCGACGACCCGGGTGGCCGGCCCCGGAACCGCACGTGGCCGCCGATGGTGGAGTCGCTGAACTCCCGCCCAGCGGCAGGTTAACGCCGCCTGCCCCACCACGCCCGGGACCGGTGGGACTCGTCCGGTTCACCCGGTAGGGTGCCCCGGGTGCGGCCCCGCCGGGCCGTCGCGGGCGTCGCCGCCGGGCCGTCCACGCCGTGCCGAGGAGGATACGAACGTGCTGGTGACCCTGCCAAGCCTCGGTATCCGCTCATGACGAGCGCCGCCGCGCCGTCAACCGCCCGGCCCGCCCCCGCACCGCCCCGGCTGCCCTCGCTGACCGGGCTGCGCTGGATCGCCGCGCTGCTGGTCTTCGGGTTCCACGCGGGCACCATGCGGATCATCGCCGAGCCGGACTACAAGGCCGTTGTCGACAAGCTGTTCGGCCTCGGCCTGTCCGGGGTGCAGTTCTTCTTCATCCTCAGCGGGTTCGTGCTGGTCTGGTCGGCCCGGGTCGGCGACTCCCGGCGTACCTTCTGGCGGCGGCGGATTGCCAAGATCTACCCCAACCACCTGGTGCTGTTCGGGGCGACGTTGCTTGTCGCCTGGTGGTTCGCCGACCCGGTCCTGCCGGCGGCCGCGTTGGAGAACGTGTTGCTGTTGCAGGCCTGGGATCCCCGGCCGGGCTGGTTCTACAGCCTCAACACGGTGAGCTGGTCGCTGTCCTGTGAGTTCTTCTTCTACCTCTGTCTGCCGCTGGTGCTGCCGCTGCTGCGCCGGGCCCGGCCGAAGCTGCTGGTGGCGCTTGTCGTCGCGTTGCCCCTGCTGATCCTCGCGCTCTGGCCGGCCCAGCACCTGGTGCCGGAGGTGAGCCGGTGGTGGTTCACCCAGATCTTCCCGCCGGTCCGGTCGCTGGAGTTCTGGCTGGGCGCGGTGGCGGCCGAGTTGATGCGCCGGGGACTCTGGCGCGGTCCGGGGCTGACCTGGGCCAGCGTCATCTTCGTGGGCACCTGGGCGGCTGCCACGCAGTGGATTCCCGCGGAGCTGTGGACCACGCTGCTCGCGGTCGCGTACCTGCTGGTGATCACCGCCGCCGCGGACGCGGACGTGCGGGACCAGCGGTCGCCGTGGCGGTCCCGCCCGCTGGTCTGGCTCGGCGAGGTCTCCTTCGCCTTCTACCTGGTCCACGTGTTGGTGATGACGAGCGTGCTGCGCTTCACCGGCGACTGGGGGACGGGCTTCGAGGGCTGGCGTGGCCCGGTCGTGGTGCTCGGTTTCCTGCTGGTGACACTGCTGCTCGCCGGGCTGCTGCATCGCTACGTCGAAACCCCGATGATGCGCCGGCTCGCACCGCGCCGCCCGGCCCGATCGGCGTCCGTCCCCGGACAACGCACGGCCGGCACCCGGGCCGCCGGCAACGACGCCCCCGAGACCGGCGTGGGGACCCGCACCGAGGCCGGCGGGCCCGACCAGACCGACAGTCGATCAACGTACGCGGACACGCGCTGACGCCATCCGCCCTGGTCAGCGGGCTCGGCGCGGCGCGCGTCGACACGCCCGTGGTCGATGCGCCCAGGTCGGCCCGACGGTAGCGTGGGGACGTGCTTCCGGTCGCGTTCACCTGTCCCCTGTGGTGGGTGGCGCGCTGGGCGACCCGGGTGCTGACCAGCCTCGCCGTCGTCGCGGCCCTGGCGCTCGGCGCCGGCCCGGCCTCGGCCGCCGCGTCGAGCCCGGCCGCCGCGTCGAGCCTGGGCACCGCGCCGACCGTGGGCACCGCGCCGAGTGCGGGTGTCGCCGGGGAGGCCTTCCCGGCCTGGTCGGTCGACGCGCAACCGGCGCTCCCCGGCGGCCAGGGCGCCGTCGTGACCGGTGCGCTGCCGGTGCGTGCGGCGGCGTCCGACCGGCTGCCCCTCGTCGACGGCTCCCGCAGCCGGGCGCCCCGGGGCCCACCCGGGCGCTGAGCCAACGGGACAAGCGTCCCGTCGCCGCGCCCTGTCGACAGACCAGCTCCGCACCCCGCCGACCCCTGGCCCGCCCGTGGTCAGGTGGCTCGCGGGGCCCTCATCGCTCTGCTTCCTCCGCGAGGTGCCGACCATGGAGACCGCCGTCTTCTACCAGTTCGTAACCGAGGTACCGCAGGCCGCCGCCATCTGGTCGGCTCTGTTCCTCCTGGCGCTGGGCGTGCTCGCCGTGCTGGTCGCCAGGCCCGAACGGGACCGGCCCATCGGTGACCCGTCGCCGGCCGTGCCGACCGCCCGCGAGGTGGCCGCTGCCGAGATCGTCGACAGGCGCCGGTACGCCGAGGAGGTGGCCGTCGCCGCGGCGGGCGCGGCCAGGACGGCCCAGCGGCGGCGCGATGCCTGGCTGATCAGTCAGGAGCAGGCGGAACGTGCCTGGGCGCGGTACGCCGAGGCGGACGCCGCGGCGCGTCGCTTCGCGGGATCCGGGGCGCTGCCCACTCCGGGCACCCCCCGCACCCCCGCCGAGTACGCCGCCCGGGAGCGCTACCTACACCGTGCGGCGACGGCGGCGTACTGGCGGGGCGACCTGAGCATGGCGCAGCTCAGCGACGTGTTCGGGCGGCGGCACGGCTGGGATCCCCGGCGGCACCCGGTCGAGCAGGAAGCGCTGCTCAGCCGGGCGATCCGGGACGCGCGACGGGTCGACCACCAGGCCGCCGCCGACGCGGAGCGGGCCGCGTGGCGGGCCGCCGAACTGGCCGCCGAGTCGGCGCGGGCTCTTGCCGAGGAGGCGGGTTTGGCAGCGGCCCGGCTGCGGCCGAGCCGGGCACCGGCCCGCCGGCTGGTGCGCGGCTCGACCCGCCCCGCCGTCGTGACACGCTGGCGTCCCGCCCGTGCGGGTTGAGCTCGATCCGTTATGTGAGCCCGCTCACCGCATTCCGAAATCGGGCGTCCGGCACGATCGGCTCGATTGTTCCCGGGATTGTGGCCGCACTTTTGGCGACCTGTCCGGTTGTCGCCCGTAGGCGTCACCGTAACCGCTTGTCCCATCGAGTCACGTCATCGGCCAGACGCGCAGAAATTGCTGCGCCGATCCGGGTTTACGCAGGTGAACCTGGCTTGGCAGGGTGTGAACGGGCCAGTAGTGTCGTCCCGTCCGGTGCGGTAACCGATCGCAAGAGGCGACGCCGCGCCGACCCGCTCAATCGTGATGAACGAACCGGGGACCCATCAGTAAGTCCGGGGTGAATCCGCGAGCCACGGCCCGCGGTAGGGCGATCTTCCCGCCCGAATCCGTCAGCTAACCCGGTAGGCGGTCTCGGAAGGAGTTCCATCCTCGTGCAGCATCTCTCCACCCCTCGGCTGTTCCCTCGCCTCCACGGCGCAGCGGTGCCCCCGCTCATCAGTCACGTGACGGTGAGCTGACCCCCGGGTCATCGCCCAACCGCCCGGCCACGCCGGGTGTTCCCCTGAGCGGTTCACCATCCGCGGACCATCGTCCGCGCGCTGGCCCCTGCCCGGATACCCGTCCGGCCCCGGTGTGCCGCTCTCCCCCCGATCCGTGGAGGACCCCGTGAAGCACACCATGCAGCGTCAGCTCCGCCGCTTCGCCACCCAGCGCCCGTACCAGATCGCCGCCGCCTCCGCCGCGGCCCTCGTGATCGCCACCACCACCGGCACCCTGCTCGCCACCACCGACGACGCGCCGGCCGGCCAGCGCACCGCGACCACTGTCGCCGAGATGCGCAGCGACGTCGCCGCCTCCCGTGGCGAGGTGCGAGACGCCTCCCCGTCGGCCAGCGCCGCGCCGACAAGCGCCGCCCCGGCCACCAGCGCCGCCGCGCCCGCCGCCAAGGCCAGCAGCAACCCGGACCTGACCCGGAAGCCGGAGCGGCCGAAGCCGCCCGCGACAAAGGTGCTCGACTACGAGTACGAGGCGCAGAACACCTACTACAACTGCGGTCCGGCGGCCACCCGTAACGCGCTCAGCGCCACCGGGATCGACCGTACCCAGGAGGAACTCGGTGCCGAACTGGGCACCACCGAGATGGGCACCAACTCGGCCGAGGACACCACGAGGGTGCTCAACGCCGAGGTGAAGGGCTCCCCGTACCGGACCCGGATGTTCGCCGGTGCGCCCAGCCGGGCCCAGATGGACCGCCTCCAGGCCGACGTCGTCAAGGCCATCACCGACGGCCGGGGCGTGGTCGCCAACGTCGTCGGGGACGCCACCGACACCGACGGCAGCTGGCACTCCTACGGCGGCGGGCACTACATCGCCGTCGTGGGTTACAAGGACAACGGCCGCACGGTACGCATCGCCGACTCGGCGAACCCGTCCGACCCGTCGTACTGGATCACCACAATCGACCTGGCCAACTGGATCGCCAGCCGGGGCTACTCCGCCTGACCCAGGCACGCTGACCGCCACGGGCGCCGTCCCTCACGAGGGGCCGGCGCCCGCGGCGTCTGTCCCGCCGGTCCGGGGCACGCCCCCGTCGACGACTCTCGTCCCTGTCGGTGAACCGTGGGAGACTGCGGCCGTGGTGGATGAATCGGGTGGTCACACCGGTCGACGGCCGGTCCTGCTGCTGTTGCACGGCATGGGGGCGACCGGTGACGTGTGGTTGCCCTGGGCGCCGCACCTGGAACGACACTGGCCCGGCCGGTGGCTGGCGCCGGACCTCGCCGGCCACGGTTGGACGCCGCCGCTGCCGTCGTACTCCTTCGCCGGTTTCGCCGGGCGGATCGCGCCGGCCCTCGCCCCCGACGACCGGCTCGTCGTGCTCGGGCACTCGCTGGGTGGCGTGGTCGGCCTCGCGTTGGCCGCGCGCGACGCCGGGATGCCTGTGGACGCGGTGGTCGGGTTGGGGATCAAGGCGCTCTGGTCACCCGTCGAGCTGGACCGCGCCGCCGAGCTGGCCGCCCGTCCGGTGAGCTGGTTCGCCAGCCGCACCGAGGCGGCCCGCCGCTACCTGCGCGTCTCCGGGCTGGCCGGCCTGCTCCCGCCGGACCACCCGGTGGTGGACGCCGGCCTCCGTCAGGTCGACGGCCGGTGGCGTCTCGCCATGGATCCGAACGCCTTCGCCGTCGGCGAGCCCGACCTGAGCGCGCTGCTGGCGGCGACCGACGTGCCGGTGCTGCTGGCGCGTGGCGAGCACGATCCGATGGTCACCGACGCGCAGCTCAAGGAGTACGGCGTACCGGTCGCCACGCTGCCCGGGCTCGGACACAACGCGCACGTGGAGGATCCGGCGGCCGTCCTGGCGCTGCTGGACGCGTACCGCTGAGCTTCGTCGGGGTGATAAACCCGTAGTGCCGCCCCACCTCGACGCCTACCATTCCGCGGTGATGTCCACCGCCGAGCAAGACCCGATCACCAGCGTGAGCCTGAACCTCGTCGACACCCGACTCGACGACGCGGCACGTCGCTGCCGGCCGCTCGTCGCGTCGCTCGGCGCGGTGAGCCTCACGGCGTCCCGAACCGAGGTCGACGGCCCCCAGGGCGGGGTGAGCGTGTCCGTCGGCGCGGTCGGTGGCACGGCCGAGGAGTGGTGGGATCCGCCGGAGTGGCTGCCCGCCGACGCCTCCGTCCTCGCCGTCCGGCGACGGGTCCGGCGACTGCCGGCGGCGGCGTCCGACGACGACGTGGTGGCCCGGGTGCACGCCCGGTTGACGGCCCCGGATCTCGACACCGCTCTGGTCCGCTGCCTTCCCCTGCTCGGGCGGGCGGACGTGTGGTCCGTCGACCTCCACCCGGTGGCGGTCGACGGGGGTGGCGTCTGGGGTCTGGCCCTGCTCCTGGTGCTGCCCCTGGTCGAGGTGTCACCGCAGGCTCCCTTCGGGACCGGGGTGGACGCCCTGGCCGCCGAGTTCGGATTCCTGACGGGGCACCTGCGTAGGTCACCGCTCGGCGTCTGGATGGTGGCGGCGATGGAGGCGGACCGACCACTCACCGAAGACCCGACGGTCGAGGCGCTGTACGTGCGGACCGGCATCGACCCGTTCGACCCGGGGCCGGTCGACCGGCCGGTGGAGACCCGGGAGATGGCGCTGCGGGGCCGGAGTGAGGACGGTCCGGACGAGGCCGAGTTGATCAGCGCGATCGAGGGTGCGTTGCGGGACGCCGTACGGGTCGTGCTGACCGTCGACGTCGTCGGCCCGGTCGCGGACGCCGCGGCCGTCGTCCGGGACGTCGTCGGGATCGACGAGGAGGACATCGAGTCGGTCGATAGCGAGACCCTCACCGACGGGCGGCAAAGGATCGTGGCGCACCTCGGGGCCACGCTGATGGGCGCCGAGGAGGTGCTGCGGTTCGTCATCGCCTCCGCCGAACTCCAACCGTGGGAGTTCTCGCGCCCCGAGTCGGCGGACGACATCGCGACAGCCGAGTGGCACGCGCCGGCCGGCACGTCCGGGATCGTTCGCATCGAGCTGACCGCGGGGCGCAGGCTCGGATTGAGCTAGGGGCCTGTGTCAGGCGAGGGGGGAGAGCTGCGGCGCACGCTCGGCCGCGGGGTCCTCCGTCGCCGCCAGCTCCCGGCGGGCGGCGGTCAGGAACGCCTCGGCGTACGCCTCGGCGGGGAAGTCACCCAGGTAGCGCCGGCGGGTGGCCCAGCGCTCCGCGGCCAGCGGATCGGTGTCCAGCAGCGCGGTCAGCACCTCGTCCACGTTGGACAGATCCCGACGCAGCACGTAACCCGACGCGGCCAACGGGAACCGCTCGGCGAACCTGTCGCCCTCGTCGCCCATGTCGGTGACCGCGTACGGCTTGCTGGAGTAGAGGTAGTCCGAGATCACCCCGGACACGTCGGAGATCAGCGCGTCCGAGGAGTTCACACACTCGGTCAGGCTCAGCTCGCGGGCCGCCGCGCCGACGACGTGCGGGCGTCCGCTGCGGGCCCGGTCGGCGACGAGCAACTCCGTCAGCCGGCCCAACTGGCGTGCCGACGCCGGGTTCTGCGTCGTGTACGGGTGCGCCCGCAGGATCACCGTCACGCCGCGCTCCAGGAGCCGACGCAGCAGCCCCTCGGCCACCGGCAACGAGCAGTAGTCGGCGTCGGCGTGGTGCCCGGTCCAGGTCGGGGTGTAGAGCACCGTAGGGTGGGCCAACCCCCGGGCCGGTTCGGGGCGTACGTCGATCGACTCCACCTGCGGGCGGCCCACCACCACGAACTTGTCCGCCGGGATCCGCACGCCGGCGCGGGCGTACCTGTCGATCGCGGCCGGGCCGGCCACGAAGATCCGGTCGAAGATCCCGGACACCGGGTTGGCGCTCGGCGCCTTGTCGCTGTCGCCGTGGTGCAGTTGGACGTGGGTGAGCTGGGTGAAGCGGATGCAGTGGCTGTTCTTCGCCCCGTGGTTGACGTAGAACGCGGCCCGCAGGCTCGGCACCAGCGCCTCGTCCATCGCCCGCAGGGTGGGGCAGTAGACCACCGGCGCGTCGGTGGCTGCGGCGATCGGGGCCAGGAACTCCGGCTCGCGCAGCACGACGAGGAACGGCCGGCCGATCCGCCGCAGATACGGCAGCCACATGGTGACCTGGTATTCCGAGCCGGGCGGCGCGGAGAAGTAGAGCAGGAACTCCGGCTGGTGGCGGCGTAGCGCGCGGGCCACCGGCCCGCCACCGGCTCCCGGCCGGAACCGCCGCCGGGCCAGGTCCAGGGCGACAGCCCCGGTGCCCGCGCCGACCAGCAGGCTCGCGGCCAACGCCACGCCGGCCGGCAGGGTGAGCGCGGCGGCGAGCGCCAGGACGGCGAGCAGCCCGAGCAGTACGGTGCCGAGCCGGTCGGCGACCAGCGGCGTCCAGGCGCGGATCGGCAGGTTGGCCGCGCGGATCTCCAGGTTGCCGGCGGTACGCAGAGGCCCCACCAGCAGCACCAGCCCCAGCAGGACCAGGGAGGTGGCGACGAGCGTGAGGTTGAGCCCGTCGTCCAGCCGCCGGGAGTATCCGACCAGGATCGCGGCGGCGACAAGAGTCGTCTCCGCGACGAGGTCGGCGCCGGGCCGGATCCGCTGCTCGGCCGCCGAGGCGACAAGCGCGGCGACGGCCAGCGCCAGCCCCCAGCCGGTGGCGCCGGTGAGCGCCAGCACGACAAAGGCCAGCACGGCCAACCCGGTGCTCAGGCACCGGGCGGCCAGCTTTCGGACCAGGTCGCCGCGCATGTCGCTCCGTTCGTGGTTCCGCCGCCGGTAGGTGTCAGCTCGTCGACGCCGCGCCGGCCGGCGCCTTGAGGAGACCCGGCCCGGACTGGGCCGGCACGCTCGGCGTGGGCCCGTCGCCGGGCGCCCGGCGTACGTCGATGACCTGGCCGGTCAGGTCGGAGATCAGCACGTCGAGCGACGACTGGGCGACGGCCTCGGCGGCGAGCAGGGTGTGCTCCGGCTCCTCGCCGAAGGCCCGCGTCCGCATCGGCGTGGCGGTCCGCTCCGGGTTGATGCAGTTGACGCGCACGCCGACGTCGGCCCACTCGTCGGCGAGCGCCTGGGTCAGGTTGACCAGGGCCGCCTTGGTGGCCGAGTAGAGCGCGTAGCGGGCCCGCCCCCTGGTGTAGGAGCTGGACGTGTAGAGCAGCAGCTGACCCTTGGTCTGCTGGAGGTAGGGCAGCGCCTGGCGGGCGATTGTCACCGGGCCGACGAAGTTGACCTGGAGCAGCCGGTCCATCGTCTCCTCGTCCATCTCGGCGAGGGCGCCCTTTTCCAGGATGCCGGCGGTGACCACCACGTGGTCGATCCGGCCGGTGGCCTCGAAGGCGGTCGTCAGCGCGGCCTCGACGTCGGCGGCCCGCTCCACGTGGGTGCCGGTGCTGGAACGGCTGAACGGGAAGACCTGGGCGCCGTAGCGTCGGGCCAGCTCGGTCAGCTCGTGGCCGATGCCGTAGCTGCCGCCGAACACCACGATGGTGCGGCCGGTCAGCTCCTCGCTGTAGCTGCGGTGGTCGGTCAGCCGGGGCGCCTGCGCCGCGGCGAGCTGGAAGAGCTTGTCCGCCAGGTGCACGTCGACCGGGTGGGTGACCTTGATGTTCTCGTCCGAGCCGTCGATCACCTTGATCGGGGTGCCGGGCAGGTAGCGCAGCACCACGCCGCAGTCGTCGGTGGCGGCGAAGTCCCTGTCGTCCTCGGCGATCCGGTACGCCTCGCGGATGGTGGGGGAGCGGAACGCCTGCGGGGTCTGCCCACGGCGCAGCCGGGAGCGCACCGGGATGTCGGTGATGCAGTCGTTGTCGTCCACCTGGATGATCGTGTCCGCGGACGGGATGGCCACGTCCACGGCGTCGTAGGTCCACAGCGCGTTGACGCACTCGCGCACGATCCGGCCGCTGAGCAGCGGGCGGACCGCGTCGTGGAAGAGGATGTTGCAGTCCTCCGGGCCGACCGCGTCCAGCGCGATCCGGGTTGTGGCGTTGCGGGTGTCGCCGCCCTCGATCACCTTGGTGACCTTGCGCAGGCCGGCCTTCTCGACGATCTGCTGGGCGTCGTCGACGTGGCCGGTCGCCATCAGCACGATGATCTCGTCGATCTCCGGCGCCGCCTCGAAGACCGCCAGGGTGTGCTCGATGATCGGCTTGCCGGCGATCTTGAGGAGCTGCTTGGGGATGCCGAGGCCCAGTCGGGTCCCGGTGCCTCCGGCCAGAACCACGGCCACCGTCCGCGAGGGCCGCCACGGCGTCGGGGTCTCCGCTGTGGCGTCCGGGCCAGTGGTCTGGTCCTGCGTCATTGCCGGATCCTCACTCTCTTCGGATGCGTTAACGGAAGGTTCCGCCCGAGCGGCGACGGAATGAACCTTAACGCGCGGACCGCGCCGCCCCAACGCGGGCGACGCGGTCCGTGGCGTCGTGTCGATGCAGGCTGTCTACTTGCTGTTCGCGTACGCCTCGTAGGCCCGGATGACCTCGTCGGTGGGCCCGTCCATCCGCAGGACGCCCGATTCCAGCCAGATCGTTCGTTCGCAGGTGTCGCGTACGGAGGAGAGCTGGTGGCTGACGAGGAACACCGTGCCCGCGCCCTCGCGCAGCTCCCGTACCCGCTGCTCGCTGCGCTTGCGGAAGCCCTTGTCGCCGGTGGCGAGCGCCTCGTCGATGAGTAGCACGTCGTGCTTCTTCGCGGCGGCGATGGAGAACCGCAGCCGGGCCGCCATGCCCGAGGAGTACGTCCGCATCGGCAGGCTGGCGAAGTCGCCCCGCTCGTTGATCCCGGAGAACTCGATGATCCCGGCGGCCTGTTGGGCCACGTCGTCCGGGTGCATGCCCATGGCCAGGCAGCCGAGGGTGACGTTGCGCTCGCCGGAGAGGTCGTTGAGCAGGGCGGCGTTCACGCCCAGCAGCGACGGTTGCCCCTGGGTGTGGATCGCGCCCCGGTTGACCGGCAGCAGGCCGGCGATGGCCCGCAGGATCGTGGACTTGCCGGAGCCGTTGCTGCCGATCAGCCCGATCGCCTCGCCCCGGTACGCGGTGAAGGAGACACCCTTGACCGCGTGCACCTCCCGGATGTTCGGGGCGTGGGTGCGCTTGACCAGCCGGCGCAGCGCGGCCACCGGGGTGGTGCCACCGCCGGCGCCCTGGTGCACCCGGTAGATGATGTGCGCGTCGTCGACCACCACGGTCGGGATGCGCTCCTGGGCCGCGGTCATCGTCGCGGTCGCCTCGGTGGGGGCCTCGAAGTGCTCAACCACGGCCGTACTCCTGTTCGCCGCGCCAGAAGTAGATGAAACCGCCCAAGCCGGCGAGCAGCGCCCACCCGCCGCCGACCAGCCAGAGCTGGGCCAGCGACTCGTTGAGCAGCGGTGCCTCCTCCAGCAGTGTGTACCGCGCAAGCTCGATGTAGACGAGCAGCGGGTTGTACTGCACAAGCGTCGTCGCCCAGCTCGGCAGCCGCTCGAAGAGGCTGACGTTGTAGAGGACGCCGGAGCCGTACATCCAGGTGCGCATGATGAACGGCATGACCTGCTTCAGGTCGCTCGACTTGCTGCCCAACCGCGCCACCACGAGCACGACGCCGGCGTTGAACACGGCCTGGAGGAACAGGGCCGGCACCAGCAGCAGCCACTTCAACGTGATCGGCTCGCCGGTGACGAGCACGATGCCGATCAACACCACCATCGACGCCAGCAGTTGCTGGAACTGCGTCAACGTCGTGGAAAGCGGCAGGCTGGCCCGGGGGAAGTGCAGCGCCCGGATCAGCCCCAGGTTGCTGCTGATCGCCTGGGTGCCGGCCAGGACGGCGCTCTGGGTGAAGTTGAAGATGAACAGCCCGGTGGTGAGGTAGGCGATGTAGTTCGGCATGTCGTTCTGTGCCAGCACCACCCCGAAGATCAGGTAGTAGACCGCCGCGTTGGTCAGCGGGGTGAGCACCTGCCAGAGCTGGCCCAGCTTGGCGTTGCTGTAGGAGGCGACCAGCTTGGCGTTGGCGTACGCGGCGATGAAGTGCCGGTAGGCCCACAATTGGCGGCTGTACTCGACGAGGGTCGGTCGCTCACCGGCGACCCGTAACCCGTGCCGAGCGGCCAGCTGCGCCTGGGTCAGGCCCGTGTCGGGGTCGACCAGCGCGGTGGTGGCCATGGAAATGGCGCTCCGATCTTTCGTGCAGACGGGGTAGCTCGCGACGATGGAATCCTAGTGGGAGATGTGCGCGGGGCGCCGCCTCGTCGCTGCGTGGACAGTAGTCCGAAACACGTCGGGACGCAACCGTATCGTCGTTGCGCTACCCTGGGCACCGTGACCTGCGATAAGAGTCCCTGGTGACGACCGAGAAGAGGCGTGCCCCGGCCGGTGCGGCAGTGCTGCGTGGGGAGATCACCACGGCCATCCGGCGTGCCCTGACGCAGGAGCTGGCCGCGGTCGGCTACGGCCGGCTCTCCATCGAGGCGGTGGCGCGTCGCGCCGGTGTCAGCAAGACGGCGATCTACCGGCGCTGGAACTCCAAGCTCGACCTGGTGTTGGAGATCGTCGCCGCGGCGGCCCAGGGCAAGCTACCGGCCCTGGACACCGGCACCCTGCGCGGCGACCTCGCCCTGCTGTTCCAGGCGGTGGCACGTGCGCTGCGCCACCCGCTGGCGTCCCAGATCATCCCGGATCTGCTGGCCGAGGCGGCGCGCAACCCCAGCATCGACGCGACCCTGCGTCAGGTGCTGCACGCCCGTCAGCAGGAGATCGGCGGTCGCCTGGTCACCCGTGCCGTGCAGCGCGGCGAGCTGCCCGCCGACACCGATCCGGACGCGGCGATCGACCTCATCGTGGGCCCGCTCTACTGGCGGCTGGCCATCGCCCGTCTCCCGCTCACCGACGGCTATCTCGACAACCTGGTCGAGTCCGTGGCCGCCGGGCTCGGCGCCGACACTGTCCTGCTCCAGCCTCGGCCCGCCCCGATCTCGGGCTGACCAGGCGTCCGACACACCGCCGCCCGCAGCGGCGGTCGCCCTGTCCGATTCCGCTACGCTGCCCCCGGACACCCGGCCGGCACCGTGCCGAAACCCTCATCCGTCTGACGAGTAAGGACGACCGTGGCCAACGTCGACAGCATCGCCGTAGCGCCCGCCGACCCGGACCCGACACGGCCCGCGCCCCGTCCGGTCGGCCGTCGTCCGGCCCAGTCCCGGGTACGCGCGCTGGTGGCCGTCGCCCCGGCGGTGCTCACCGATGGCGCCGTGCTCGCGTTCGCGCTCTTCACCGTGATCTACCACCTGGCCTTCCTGGGTGACCTGCGTCCGTCGGTGACCTTCCGGATCTGGCTGGTGGCCTGCGTGGTGCTCGCGGCCGTGGTCCTGCTGCGCGCCCGCCGCCGGCTCGTCGACGCCCCGGCCGGCACCGAGGGGGCGGCGGCTGCCGACGGCGCGCCGGCCGAGCCGGGCGACACGCGGCCCGCCGTCGACCGCCGCCTGCTGATCGGGGTGCTTGTCGCCGCCGGCGTGGCCGCCGTCTCCGCCGGTGTCACCGCCGGGACCAGCGCCGGCGTCGCGTGGTGGATTCCGGCGGTGGCCGGCCTGCTCGCCGCGATCGGCGGGCTGCTGCTGGTACGCCAGATCTGGCTGCGCGGCCCGGTGTCCACCACGGTCGCCCCGGCGCCCACCGCGGCCCAGTCGGCGTACGCGCTTGTCGTCTCGGCGCTTGTCGGCATCTCCTCGTTCTTCATGGCCCGCAACACCCCGGACGACGTCTACTACGTCGGCAAGTCGGTCTGGATCGCCGAGCGCGACCTGATCCCGCTCAACGACTTCCTGTTCTCCGAGAACGTGCTGCCGGCCATGGGCTCGCAGCCGCCGATCCCGTCGATCGAGGTCTTCGACGGCGCGTTCGCCAACGTCGTCGGCATCCACGCCAGCTCGGCCCTCTGGTATGTGCTGCTGCCGATCATGGCGATGATCGCGGCGCTGGCGCTCTGGCGGCTGACGCACCGGTGGGCGCCGCGCCGTCCGGTGCTCGCCTTCGCCGTGGCGCTCGCGTACCTGTACCTCGTCGCTGGCGCGGACGCCGCACTGGGCACGTTCCACCTGCTGCGGCTGCACGAGGGCAAGGGCATGTTCGTGTCGGCGGTCATTCCGCTGATGTGGCTCTACCTGACCGAGTGGTTCGACACCCGGTCGCGGCGCAGCCTGGTGCTCATCGTGGCGCTCTCGATCACCGCGATCGGCCTCACCAACACCGCGGCGATCATCCTGCCGCTGCTTGTCGGTGCCGCCGGCTTCGCGATGCTGCTCGTCGGCCGGTGGAAGGACGCCGCCATCGCGGCGGTCGCCGCCCTCGCGTACCCGATCGGCTCGCTCGTCGTCTCCCGCCTGCTGCTCGGCGGGATGTCCGCGGAGGGCGCGGACGACGCCTTCTTCGACGCGGCGTACACCTACCGGCGGACCCTGCTGTTCGGGGTGGTGGGCGTGATCAGCGGTCTGGCGCTGTGGTGTGGCCCCCTGCTCGCCCGTCGGCGTACGCCCGCGCTGCTCGCCGCCGGCGCGACCCTCGCGCTGAGCGTGATGTTGGTGCCCGGCGTGCTCGAGCTGATGAGTGCGTTGAGCGGGATCTCGGTGGTGCTCTGGCGCGTGCCGTGGCTGCTCGCCCTGCCGACGCTCATCGCTCTGCTCAGCACCGTGCGCGTGCCGACGCCGCGACCGGCCCTGTACCGCGCGGCGGTGGGCGGGATCGCGGTGCTGCTGGTCGCCTCGTTCGCGCTGTTCGCCACCCCGATGTGGTCGGCGAAGAGTTGGGTCGACGTGCACAAGCGCCCCACCTGGAAGATTCCCCAGCAGCGTCAGGGGATCGCCTTCTGGATCAAGGGCCTGGACCGCCCGCAGGGCATGCTGCTCGCGCCGAAGACGATCATGCGGACGGTGCCGATCGTCACCAGCGAGGTCCGGGTCGTCCTGCCGCGTGACTTCTACCTCGTCGAGTACGACCTCACCTCCCAGTTCGCCAAGGACCGGCTGCTGCTGGCCGGGTTCGCCGACGGCACGTCCAGCCCGTCACCGGCCGAGTTGACGCCGGCACTCGACCGCCTGGACGTCGGCACCATCTGCGTCTACAACGGCAACCAGTACGCCCGCGACACCGCGCCACAGCTCGGCTACCCGGAGTTCGCCACGCGCAAGGCCCCCGGGGCGATGACCTGCTTCGGGCGGGCCGGCTGAGCGCTCCGCCCGTCGTCGGGCACCCGACGCCGGGGCGGGGTCGGGCTGCGCCGGACACGCGACTTTGCCCGAAATGGTGCGGGATACCCGAGCGACACCGAGCTGTCCCTTCGCGTTAAGGTCGCAGTCAGGCGCGGCCGGCCGCGATTGACCCGCCGCGCCACGGGGGAATGACGTCGGCCCAGCACGGGCGCAGCCCGCAACGCATTCTCGTAGGGAGCGAACTCGTTTTGTTCGGCACGTTCACAGGACGCCTCGGAGTGGCCGCCCACTGTGCGCTACTGGTACTGGCCTACCTGGTCATGCTCGTCGGTGGTCTGTTCGGCTGGGTCGGCCTGTTCGCCGTCGCCGGGCTCGCCGCCATCATCGGCGAGTTCGCCGTCGCCCGCTGGTCACCCCCGTCGCAGCTGCTGCTGGAGAAGGTGGGCCTGCACCTGTCGTACCGGCAGCTGACCCGGGACCTCGCGGCCGTGTTGCTCGTCGCCGCGGAGGTGCGGCTCAGCGGCGGTGAGCTGACCCTGCTGCTGGCGCTGCCGGCCGCGGTGTGGGTCGTGTCGGTCTTCGCCGGCGCGCTCTCCATCATGATCGAGCGTCGTAACCCCCTCTCCGCCATGGTGCGCAACATCGAGCTGGGCGAGCTGCGCTCCGCTCCCCAACTGCCGGGCTGGGTGGCGGCGGTGGCCGGTGACCGGATGCCCCTGCTCAACCTGCTGCTGGTGCCGGCCGCCGTGGCCGCGGCGGTCCAGCACGACCCGACGCCGTTCTTCGCCGCCGCCGCGGTGGCGGTCGTGGCGACCGGTCTGGTGGGCGCCATCACCGCGCTGACCTGGTTGCGCGGCCGGGGCCGGAGCATGGGGGAGGGCCCGCTGCTGCCCGCCGTGCAGCGCTGGCTGGACAACCACCGGCCCGAGGTGGCGCTCTACTTCGCCGGTCCGGCCAAGGACGTCTACCAGGCGAACATGTGGCTCGCCCCGACCGAGGCGCTCCAGCAGCGCGCGGTGGTCCTGCTGCGCAGCCGGGACGCGTTCCTGGAGTTGGCCGACACCCGGCTGCCGGTGATCTGCGTACCGACCGGGGTCGACTTCATGAACCTCGATCTGCGCAGCATCCGCGCGGCCCTCTACTCCGCGAACGTCGGCGCGAACATCCACATGCTGCGTGAGCCGAGCACCAAACACGTCTTCGTCGGGCACGGCGACAGCGACAAGCAGGCAAGCGTCAACCCGTACAGCAAGGTGTACGACGAGGTCTGGGTCGCCGGCCTGGCCGGCCGGGAGCGCTACGCCCGAGCCGGTGTGGGGGTCCTCGACTCGGACATCGTCGAGATCGGCCGCCCGCAGCTCGCCGGGGTGCACACCTTCGGCGCCGAGTCGGTGGACCGGCAGTTCACCGTGCTCTACGCCCCCACCTGGGAGGGCTGGCTCGACGACGACCCGTACCACACCTCGCTGGTGCTGATGGGCGAGCGGATCGTCAAGGGACTGCTCGCCACGACGCCCCGGCTGCGGCTGGTCTACAAGCCACACCCGCTCACCGGGTCGCGGTCCCGGGCGGCCCGGGCGGCGCACGACCGGATCGTGTCGGCCATCCGCGCCGCCGGTGGCGACCCGAACGCGTCCTCCCTGGACGGCACCGCGCACCTGGTGGTCACCGGCCGTACGCCGGCGCTGTTCGACTGCTTCAACCAGACCGACCTGCTGATCAGCGACGTGTCCAGCGTGGTCTCCGACTTCGTGCAGAGCCAGCGGCCGTACGTGGTGGCCAACCCGTCCGGCCTGTCCGAGGACGAATTCCGCCGGGAGTACCCGACGGCTCGGGCCGCGTACCTGCTCTCCAAGGACTGCGGCGAGCTGGAGAAGATCGTGGCGGTCACCCGGGCCGGCGACGACCCGATGACCGAGGCCCGCCGGGAGCTGAAGACCTACCTGCTCGGCCCGGCCGAGGCGAACCCGATGGACCGGTTCCAGGAGGAGATCGACCGCCTCTGCCGCTGAGCGGCACCAACAGCGCCGCGCGACTGGCGCACGGATCACGCCGCGCGCCCGGCCCGACACCGTTCGGGTCGGGCGCGACCCGGTCAGCCCAGCAGGGCGGCCACCGCGTCGGCGGCCGGAGTGTCCGCCGGCAACGCGTGCGCCGCGACGACCGCCGCGACCGGCAGCGGGCCGTACACGTGCGGAAAGAGGTGTCCGCCGCGCGACGGCTCCCACCGCAGCGTGTCACCCAGCCGCTCCTCGGCCACGCTGAGCAGGGTCAGGCCGGTCGCGCCGGCGAAGTGCCGGCGGGCCGTCTCGACCACCTGGTCGGCGTCGGAGAGGTGGATGAAGCCGTCCTGCCGGTCCACGGCGGAGCCGGTGAAGGATCCGGTGGCGAGGGCGTCGTCCCATTCCGTGGCCGACAACAGCTTGTAGATCACCACCGCAGCCTACGGGGGCGCCGTCGGCGCGCTCGCCCGGTTTTCGCCGGTACCGCCGCGCCCGTCGCCCCGGGCCGGGCATGCTCAGGTCAAGGGCCGCGGAGGGATGGGCGATGCAGAGCTACGACGACGACTGGACCGACAGTCAGCGCGCGCTGTACGACGAGTGCTACCGGGCGGGCGGCGAGTGGGCCGAGGACCCGGACACTCCGTCCGATGACGTACAGCACGTGATCAACCTGGCCGAGGCGGACGACGACGCCTTCAACGACGCGGAGATCGACTATCCGCCCCTTGTCGACGCGGTCACCCAGGCCAGCGGGGTCACCGTCACCAGCGTGCCGGCCAGCCACGAGGATCCGGGCTTCCGCGGCTTCACCGACGGCGTCCGGGACGCCACCGCCGACGACGTCTTCGGCTTGTAGGTCCGACCCGACACTCGGCTTCCCGCCGGGCGCGCGCTTCTGCCACCATTCGCAGAACAGCGCTGCGACGAAACGGGGGCACGGGTGCGGATCCTGCTGGTGGAGGACGACCGCCGGGTGGCCGCCGCCCTCTCCTCCGCGCTCACCCGCCGGGGCTACGAGGTCGAGCACGCCGCCACCGTCGCCGCCGCGCTCTCCGCCGCCCCGTGCGACCTGGTGCTGCTCGACCTGACCCTGCCCGACGGCGACGGCACCGACCTGTGCCGGGAGCTGCGCCGGCGGAGCAGCCAGCTCGGCATCATCGCGGTGACCGCGCGGGGTGAGGAACGCGATCGGGTGCTGGGCCTGCGTCTCGGCGCGGACGACTACGTCGTCAAGCCGTTCTCGATGGTGGAGTTGCAGGCCCGGATCGAGGCGGTGCTGCGCCGGGCCGCGAACGCCGCGCCGGAGCGCCACCTCATCCAGGCCGGGTCGGTGCACATCGACGTGGCCGCGCGGACGGTGACCGTCGACGGCCGTGCCGTCACGTTGACCCGCAAGGAGTTCGACGTGCTGCTCTCGCTGGCCCGCCAACCGGGGGTGGCGGTGCCCCGCGACCGCATCCTGCTGGACGCCTGGGGCACCACCTGGGCCGATCGGCACACCGTCGAGGTGCACGTCGGGTCCCTGCGCGGCAAACTCGGCGACGCCCGCCTGGTGGAGACCGTCCGTGGCGTCGGCTACCGGCTGCGCGCCGCGTGAGGGGCTGACGTGCGTCGTCGACTGGTGATCAGTTACCTGCTGTTGATGGTGCTCGTCCTCATCGCGTTGGAGACCCCGCTGGCGGTCACCATGGCCAGCCGCGAAACCGACCGGGTCCGGGCCGACCGGCTCGCCGACGCGACCCGGTTCGCCTCGCTGGCCGGGCCCGCGCTGCGCGACGCCGAGCCGGGTCCGATCGCGTCGGAGCTGAGCAGTTACGACAACCTGTACGGGATCGGTGCCGCGATCGTCGACCGGGAACGGAGCACACCCGTGGCGTCGCCGCGGTGGCGGCCCACCCCGGGGACCGCGTCGGTGCTGGACATGGCGCTGTCCGGGCAGCAGACCAGCGTGCCCGAGTCGGTCTGGCCGTGGACGACCGGCCCGGTGGTGGTGGCGGTGCCGATCAACGACGGCGGTGAGGTGCTCGGCGCGGTGGTGATCGTGACTCCGGCCGACCCCATCCGCCGGGCGGTCGCCGTGTGGTGGTCGCTGCTCGCCCTGGCCGGCCTGCTCGCCGTGCTGGCCTGCGTGCTCACCGCGTTCGGGCTGGCCGGTTGGGTGCTGCGCCCGGTCACCGAGCTGGACGCGGTCACCCACGAGATCGCCGAGGGTGACCGGGGCGCCCGGGTGCAGCACCGGCTGGGCCCGCCGGAGCTACGGCGCCTCGCGGCCAGCTTCAACCACATGGCCGACGTGGTCTCCGACGTGATGGACCGGCAACGCGCCTTCGTCGCGCACGCCAGCCACCAACTGCGCAACCCGCTCACCGCGCTGCGGCTGCGGGTGGAGGAGCTGGGCCCCAGCCTCACCGACCCGGACGGCCGGTCCGAGCACCGGCTGGCCCTGGAGGAGACCGACAGGTTGGCGTTGGTGCTTGACGCGCTGCTCACCCTCGCCCGCGCCGAACGGGAGGAGAACGAGCGGATCACGGTGGACGCCGCCGCGGTGGCCGCGTCCCGGGTGGCTGCCTGGGCGCCGCTGGCCCGGCACCGTTCGGTCGCGTTGCTGCTGGCCACGTCCGACGCCCCGGCGTACGCGCAGACCGTGCCGACCGCCGTCGACCAGGCGCTGGACGCGCTGATCGACAACGCGGTGAAGTTCAGCGGTGCCGGCGGGGCGGTGACGGTGACAGTGGCCCGCCGCGACAACGGGGTGGTCCTGGAGGTGCGCGACTCCGGACCGGGGATGACCGAGAGTCAGCTCGGCCAGGCGACCGAGCGGTTCTGGCGGGCGCCGGACGCGCAGAACGTGGACGGCGCGGGGCTCGGCCTGACCATCGCCGCCGTGCTTGCGGACGCGTCCGACGGTCGGCTCACCATGCGCCCGGGGGAGACACGCGGGCTGGTGGCCGCCCTGTGGTTTCCCGCGCCGGAGCCGGAGCCGGAGCCGGACCCGGACCCGTTGACGGACCCGTTGACGGAGCCGGTGGACGGCGAGCTGGCCACCGACCGGCGGCCCACCCTGACCCGGTAGGGCCGCACCGTCAGGGTTTGTCCTCCCGGTACCAGGCGGCGGCGCCGGGGTGCAGCGTCAGCGGCGCGGTGACGATCGCCGAGCGGGGGCTCATCCGCCCCGCCGCCGGATGCGCGGCGGCCAACTCGGCCCGCCCGTCCATCAGCAGGCGGGTCACCTCCCGGACCAACGGCTCGGGCAGGCTGGCGCTGACGACCAGGTAGTTCGGGTCGGCCACCGTGGTCACCGCGTCCACCCCGTAGACGGAGCGGGGGATGTCCCGGGAGACGTACACCTGGCCGTAGCGCGAGCGCAGCCGCTCGGTCCATTCGCTGAGGTCCACGATCCGGGTGGCATGCTGCCGGGCCAGGTTCTCGATGCCCCACACCGGCAGCCCACCGGAGAAGAAGAACGCGTCGATCTGCCCGGAGCGCAGCGCCGCCACCGAGTCGTCCAGCCCGAGCCGCGTACGGCGTATCGCGTCGCCGCCGAGGCGGGCCACCTCCAGCAGTCGGGTCGTGGTGATCTCGGTGCCCGATCGGGGTGCGCCGACGGAGACTCGCCGGCCGCGCAGGTCGTCGAGCGTGCGCACCGGCCCTCCGGCCGTGGTGACCAGGTGGAGCTGGTCGTCGTACACCCGGGCGATCGCCTCGACCGAGGAGCTTCCCGCGGTGCTGGTGGGCAGGACGTCAGCCTGGGTGAAGCCCAGCTCCGCCCGGTTGGACTCGACAAGTTGGACGTTCTCCGCGGACGCGGCGGTGACCACCACGCGGGCGTCGACGTCGGGCAGTTCCCGGTTGAGGATGGCCGCCAGCGACTGCCCGAACGCGTAGTAGACGGCGGTGGGGCTGCCGGTGGCGATCCGGATCAGGATCGGCTCGGTGGGGGCGTCCTGGCAACCGGCGGTGTTCAGGGTCGCGGTCAGCAGCACCGTCAACAGGGCTGCCGTCCCCGCGCGCGGACGCCCGGGCCGGCGGGAGGAGGTACGTCTCACGCGGTGCACTGTGCGCCGTCGGACTGGTGGGCGCAAGCCCGCTGCCGTGCCGCTGCCGGGTGGGCGTGGCCGGGACCTCGATCAGCAGGCCGGGCGACGTGCCGGCGCCACGACCCCGGCCCGCGTCGCCGCCGGCCCGCGCGCCGGCGCCAATGCCGCGCTGCTCAGGATCCGGGCCCGGTCCGGGCCGTCGGCGACGCTGACCAGGAAGCAGCCGGTGCCGGGACTCAGCCGGGCCGGCACGTCGAGCACGGCAGCGCTGCGAATCAGCACGGCGGCCAACTCCCGGTCGGCGAGCCGCACGCCGAGGATGTGCCGGCGGACGTGTCGTCCGGCGGCCAGCAGCGCCGAGCGCCAGGCCGCCGCCGCGAGCCGGCTCACCATCCGCCGGCGCGCCGGCGAGGCACCGGGCAGCGGCCCGCCGAGCAGCTCGCGCCGCCCCTGCCACCAGCCCGCGTCCACCACCCGGGTGTACGCCTCCCGGTGCTCCAGCGGCACCCAGAGCCGGTGCAGCTCGTAGCGGCGGCGCAGACCGCCGACGACGACCTCGTGGGTCACCGGGATGTCCAGCCGGGCGAGCAGTTGCCGCGCCCGTTGTGCGGCGTCCTCCCGGTTGAACTCCACCCCGGGCGCGTGCGCCAGGCGTGCCGCGCTCGGTCGGGCGGCGGTCGCCGACGGCGTGCAGCGCAGCAGGCAGGCGGCCTCGAACGCGTCGCTCAGCGTCAGCCAGTCCAGCGGGGACGGCGGCGTCGGCGAGCGCGGCCGGTCGAGCAGGGCGGGTTCGCGGGTCAACGAAGGCTCCCTCGTCGGAGTCTGGGTTCCCCTACCGTGGCCCCTGCCTCGCCCTTACGGAACTCCTCCGGCCCAGCCTTGAGCAAATCTTGCGCCTGCTCGCACCGCTACAGGTCGGTGACCACCAGGTCCACCTGCCGCACCCGGCCCGGCGCGGCGGCCTGCTCCTCGACGGTGTGCTTCAACTCCCGCAGCGTGCCGAGCAGCTCCGCGGCGGTGCGCGGTCGGGCGCCGGCGACGAGCAGGTCACGGACCAGCCGGCCCTTTGTCGCCTTGTTGAAGTGGCTGACCACCGAGCGGACCGGCACGCCGTCGACCTCCCGCTCGTGCAGCACCCGCACGCTGACGGTCCGCTCGGCCAGCTCTCCCCGCGGCGTCCAGGTGGCCGCGTACGCGCCGGAGCGCAGGTCCAGCACCGGCCCTCGGCCGGCGGCGGCGTCCACCGCCGGCGTCAGCTCCCCGCGCCAGTACGTCGACAACGCCCCGACGCCCGGCAGGCGGGCGCCGATCGGGCAGCGGTACGGGGGGATCCGGTCCGCCAACCGGACCGCGCCCCACAGCCCGGAGCTGATCAGGATCGACCGGCGGGCCGCCCGCTGCGCCGCGACCGGCAACGAGGTCAGCTCCAGCGCCTCGTAGAGCACACCCGTGTAGAGCCGTTCGGCCGGCGCGGTGGCCGCCTCCCGCAGCCGGGCGTTACGGCGCAGTTCGCCCCGCTGGCCCTCGCTGAGGCCGAGCGCCGCCCGCGCCGTCGCCTCGTCCGGCCCGGCGCTCAACGCCACAAGCGCGTCCAGCACCCGCTCCCGGGCCGGGTTCAGCTCGGGCAGCGAGAGCCGGTCCGGGGCCCAGCGCCGTCCGGTGCCGGCGTCGGCCTTGCCCTCCGAGGGCGGCAGCAGGATGAGCATCGGGTCTCCTCGACGGGCGGGACGGCGGCCCGGCCAGCGTACGACCCGCCCTCAGCGCCAGGGCCGCACCGGGGCCTCGGGGTGGTACACGCGATAGCCGCCCACCTCGCGTACCGGTGTGGCGTCGGCCCGGTCGGCGAGCAGTCGGCGCAGCCGGCGATCCATCGGGGAGTCGACCTCCACCACATAGCCCGGCCGGGCGGCCCTCCCGACCTGCTGCCAGTACGGGCGGTAGCGGTTCTGCCCGGGGGACAGGTCACCGTCGAGCACCCCGCAGACCACCGTCTCGTCCGTGTTGAAGATCAGTCGGTTGCAGGTCCAGTAGTCCCCGTACACCTCGTGGGGGCCGTCGGCGCGCAGCGCGGCGGCCAACTCCCGGGCCTGGCGCTCCTCGGTCCGCGACGCGGCGGTGCCGGTGGCCGCGAAGAGCACGGTGACCACGAGCGTGGTCGCGGTCAGGGCGACAAGCAGGGCGGCGGACAGCGCGCCGGTGAACCGCCCCAGCACGCTGCTGGTGCCCCGCCAGGCGGTCAGCGCCACCACCCAGAGCGGCCAAAGCGCCGCCGGCAGCGACAGTTGCAGCACCGACAGGTAGCGGGCGTTGTCGAGTGGGCTGGTCGCGGCGAGCGGAGTGCGGACGTACGACACCAGGGTCAACGCGGCGCCTGCGACAAGCGCGAGCTGCACGACCGGCCCGACCCGCTCCCCGCGCGGGGTCGCCGCGGCCCGGCGGTACGCGAGCACCGCGAGCACCGCGGCGACCAGCAGCAGCAGCGGGTACACCACTCCGAACCACTGTTGCCAGCGCCCGCAGCCGTCCACCGGGCAGAGCCCGTGCGCCAGCGGCACCCCCTCCAGCAGGCCGCCCCGGAGCCGCTCGGACCACGGCGGCGACGGCCCCGCCTTGGTGCTGACCTCCCGGAACACGGTCAGCGAGTCCTCGCCCGGCCCGGCGCGCAGGTTGTCCAGGACCATCGGCGCGACCCCGACCACGACGCCCGCCACCAGCAGCAGACCGGACCAGCCGAGAAGGTCGCGCCGCAGCGCCCACACCAGCGCCAACCCGGCCACCGCCAGGTACGGCAGGATCAGCCAGTCCGACCAGGCGGCCAGCCCGACGAGCAGACCGAAGAGCGCGACGGCGAGCCGCCGACGGCGCACGGTGCCGGCCGCCAACCCCACCGTGATCAGCAGCATCAGCAGCACCGCCGGCTTCACCTCCGGCCGCCCTCCGACGACGGTGAGCTGGTCGCGGACCACCCGCTCGCCACCGAGCGCGAGCAGGCCCACCACGAAGGTGGCGAACCAGGGCGCGCAGAGTCGGCGGGTCAGCCGGTAGATCAGGTAGAGGAACAGCGCGTACAGCGCGAGCATCGGCAGCCGCAGCACCGGCCAACTCGGCCCGGCCACCGCCACCAGAGGCGCGGCCAGGTACGACTCCAACATCCCCATGTAGTGCTGGCCGTACAGGAAGACCGGGCGTTCCCGGCCCTGCCCGATGTGCAGCGCGGCGAGGCCGAAGGTGGCCTCGTCGCTGTTCGACACCGGCACCGTGTACAACGTCAGGACCAGCCGGTAGACGACGCCGGCCAGCCCGAACAGCAGCGCGACGAGCGCCGGCCGGTCGAGTCGTGGACGCCACCGCCCACCGTGCTGCTCTGGATGCGACACGACCAACGCCCCCGTCGTCGTCCCGACCGGAGTGTTTCACGGACGGCGGGCGGGCCGGGGAGGTTCGGCGCAGCCGGAGTCGGCTCGCGTGGCCGCTGCCGTCGACGTGTGGCAGGGTTGGCGCGTGCCACCCACTCCCGCCGGTCAACTGGCCGTTCCGAACCTGCACCGGGCTGCGCGGATCGAGGACGCCGTACACCAACTCGTCCAGCGCCGGCTGCGGCGCACCGGCTGGCGGGTCAACATCGTCGCGTACACCGGCTACGGCGCCCCGGGCTGGGTACGGGTGATGTGCCGGGTGTTGCTGGGCCGACCGGACACCCGCCAGCGGGGCCGCCTCGACAAGGTCCGCGGCTGGCGCAGCTTCACCACCCTGCCCAACAAGCACGTCACCGTGACCATCGAGGCCGGCGGGGTACGGCACGAGACGCAGGCCGACCGCAGCGGCTTCGTGGACACGCTCGTCGAGGCCGACCTGCCACCCGGCTGGGGCACGGTCCGCCTCAGCGTCCCGGACGCCGAGCCGGTCGACGCGCCGGTGCGCATCCTCGACCCGGAGGTCAAGTTCGGCATCATCTCCGACATCGACGACACGGTGATGGTCACCGCGCTGCCCCGGCCGCTGCTCGCCGCGTGGAACACGTTCGTGCTCGACGAGCACGCCCGCAACGCGGTGCCCGGCATGGCGGTGCTCTACGAGCGGCTGGTCACCGCGCACCCCGGCGCGCCGGTCTTCTACCTCTCCACCGGCGCGTGGAACGTGGCGCCCACGCTTACCCGCTTCCTGTCCCGGCACCTCTACCCGGCCGGGCCGCTGCTGCTCACCGACTGGGGGCCGACCGCCGACCGCTGGTTCCGCAGCGGAATGGAACACAAGCGGGTCACCCTGGCCCGGCTGGCCCGCGAGTTCCCCGACGTGCGCTGGCTGCTGGTCGGCGACGACGGCCAGCACGACCAGGAGATCTACCGGGAGTTCGCCGCCGCCCACCCGGAGAACGTCGCCGGGGTGGCGATCCGCCGGCTCTCCCCGACGCAGTCCGTGCTGGCCGGCACCCTGCCCGCCCCGGCGGGTCGCCCGTCGTCGGGTCCGGTGGGGCAGAAGTGGCTGTCCGCCCCGGACGGCGCCGGCCTGTGGCAACTGCTGCGCGACGCCGGCCTGGTCTGACCGCCGGTCAGGGGCCCGGCTTCTCGGTGTCCTGGGGTGCGATGCCGAGGGACCGGCGAAGCATGGTGACCAGTTCCTCGGCCGCGTGGCGGCTGTCGAAGTCGGGGTCGGCGAGGCGCTCGGAGACGATCGCGTCGATGGCGCCGTTCACGATGACGGCGGTGGCCTGCGGGTCGACGCCGGGCCGGTAGTCGCCGGCCGCCCGCGCCGCCTCGATCAGACCGGCGACCGCGTCCCGCCGGCTGCGCGCGTTCGGCGTGTCACCGATGCCGGTCTCCTCGCTCAACGCCTCGACGATCATCCGGGTGTGGTCCGGGTGGTCCCGCAGGTACGCCACCAGGGACCGGACGTAGGCCTCCACCGCGGACGCGCCGGATCGCACCGCGACCTCGGCGCCCACGTACGCGGTGAGGGACTCCAGGACCGAGCCGTAGGCGGTTCGCACGACCGCGTCCTTGGACGGGAAGTGGTAGAGGACTGCCGCCTTGGAGATGCCGGCCGCCTCCGCGATCCGGGCGAGCGAGGTGCCCGGATAGCCGTGTCGGGCAACCAGGTCGATGGTCACGCCAATGAGTTGCGCCCGTCGTGCCTGCTCGGTGATCGTGAGCGGCTTGGTGGGGCGGACCTGCGCTGATGCGGCGTCGTTCGGGTGCACCCGCTCACCGTACCGGCCGATTCGCCACCCGATCTCTGACCTGTCGGTTGTATTTTCTACCGTGCGGTTAGTAATCTGACCGTATGGTAATTAAGATCGCACGAAAGGTTGGCAACTTCCTACGAGCGCACCGGCGCGCCCTCCTCCGGGCCGCGGCGGTGCTCGCGGTGGTCACGGTGGCGATCGCGTACGCGCTGCGCGATCCGGCACCCGTCGGCTACTTCACGTCGACGGAGTCCCACGATCGTTTCGTCGGCGCCTACCGGGAGGCGATGGCGGAGTTACCCGAGCCCGACCGCACGCTCGACGTCCGGACCGGCTACGGCGTCGTCCGGCTCTACCACTTCAGCGGCGGCGCCGACCCGGCCGCCGCGCCCCTGCTCCTTCTGCCAGGTCGGGCGTCGGCGTCGCCGGTCTGGGCGGACAACCTGCCGCCACTGCTGCGGCTGCGCGACGTCTACACCGTCGACCTGCTCGGTGAGCCGGGCATGAGCATCCAGCAGCGCCCCATCAAGGACACGGCCGCGCACGCACAGTGGTTGCACGAGGTCCTGCTGGCGCTGCCCGAGCCGACCATCCACCTGGTCGGCGTGTCGTTCGGCGGCTGGACGGCGATGAACCTCGCGGTGCACCGGCCGCAGAAAATCGGGAGTGTCGTGCTGCTCGATCCGGTGCTCGTCTTCGCCGGCCTGTCCGCGGAGGTGGTGCTGCGGTCCATCCCGGTGAGTGTTCGCTGGGCGCCCCGATCCTGGCGGGACAGCTTCACCAGCTGGACGGCGAACGGCGCTCCGGTGCAGGACGTGCCGGTCGCGCGGATGATCGAGGCCGGCATGCAGGCGTACGCGATGAAACTGTCCGCCCCGACACGGCTGTCCGAGCAACAGCTCGCGGCGGTCGGCGTCCCGGTGCTCGTGCTGATGGCGGGGAAGTCCCGGCTGCACGACGCGGGCGAGGCCGCGAAGCTGGCGCAGCGGTCCCTGCCCCGGGGCACCGTGAAGACCTACCCGGAGGCGTCGCACGCCATCAACGGCGAGCACCCCGACGAGATCGCCGCCGACATCGGCGCGTTCCTCCGGGCCGAGCAGCCCTGACGCCCGGTCGAGCCGACCGTCTGGGCCTGTCGGAGCCGGACGGCACCCCGGCGGCGGGCAGACCGGAGAGCGCGACGGCCAACACGTGACGTGGCACAGGAGCGTCCCCCGCCGGGGTTGCCGCGCTGCGCTACGGTCCCATCCGAGCCGGCCGGCGTGGGCGGCCGGAGCGGGGGTCGATGGTGCGATACGTGCAGCCACAGTTGGCGCCCGACGAACCGGTCCTGTTCAGCCAGCGGGGATACTTTCCCTTTGGTGCAACGGTGTTCAGCGCCTACGGTGCTCTCCTCGTCCTCACCACCAGGCGCCTGCTCTTCGCGCCGGAGCGGATCTGGAAAATCCACAACCCTGGAGAGGCCTGGGTCCGCGCCAAGTCGATGAGCCTTCCGGACGTGACGGCCGTCGAACCCGCGTCCGGCGCGCGGTTGACGATCAGTTCCCGGTACGGCGACACCGTCTCCTTCTGCGCCATCCTCCCCACGGGTCTGGGCTTCGTCTGGCAGGCGCGCGACGCCGTTCCGTATCGGGACGAGACAGTTCGGCGGATCAGGCAGGCTGTTCGCGAACGACTCTGATGCCGATGAGGAGATGGGGTGCGTGGTTCGGCGGTCTGCTGCTGTGGGCCGTGTTCGGCTTCATGATGGTGATGTTCAGCAGGAATCCGGCGAACGGTTGGAGCGAGTTGTTGCTGGTCGCCGCGTTCTTCGTCGGCCTCTGTCACCTCGTCACGCTCGCCGCCATGTTCTCCTACGTGCGGGTGACTCCGGCCGCACTGCTGGTGGTCAACCCGGGACTGTCGACAGCGATACCGTGGAGCCGCGTCCAGGAGGTGGTCGCGGAGCATGGTCTTGTCGTCCGGGTCAGCGGCGCCGAGGACGTCCACTGCTACGCGTTCCAGCCCTCCGTCGTCGGCCGCCTGATGGGTTATCCGGGCGCCCGTCGAGCGGTCAGGAAGATCGACACTTACGGGCGGCGCGTGGCCCTCGCCGACGAGGGCGACCCGGAAAGCAGAGCCACCTGGCGGCGTCACCTGCTGTGGTTGGTGGGCGGCTGGTCGGTCTTCGCGTTACTCATACCCCCATTGGTCCGTGTCCTTTGAGGAGCAGCCAGATGCCCCACGAGCAGGTGACCGCGACCAGGCGCCGCGCGTCCTACCGTCTGCACGTCTTGTCCTGGCGGCTGGCGTTCCTGGCTGGTGCCCTCGCCGCGCTGACCCAGTTCCTGCGCGCCCAGCACGTCATCGGCCACCCGGCTTCAGTGGTCGTGGTCGTGCCACTTGTTGCGGTCTTTTGTGGGTCCTGGTTCCTGATGCTCGTGACCGGGGCGATGCAGGCAGCTCACTTCTCGGTCAACCCCCTCGGCAGTGGGGTGGTGCAGCGGCAGGTCCGGTTCAGTCGCATGCTTCTGGTGGATCTGGTGACCCTGCCGTGGAGCCCCAACGCCCGCCGGGAGCTGCCTGCGGTCCGGCCATCGAAGTGGGTTGACGATGGAACCCGCTGACGTGTTGAGGTGTCTTCTCCTGGCTGTTGGGCGGGGATTGCGCCGAATCCGCGCTCCCGCTCACCGGACAGTCATGAATTCCTGAGGAAAGGACCGATGCTCGTGTGGATGGGCGCTGGTGACATGTCGGGCAGGGTTGAGGGCTTTCTCATGCCACTGCTCGTGGCGCTGTTCCTGATTGCCGCCGCCGTGGCGGTCAGGCGCTGCTGGCGAGGGATCGGGAAGGCGGCGACGATGCGGGGTTACTGGTTCTTGCCGATCTCACGTTCCGCCAAGAACGCGCTCTGGCGGGCCTCGCCGGCCGCGTTTCTCACGCTGCTCCTGATGGTGGTGATGCTGATCCCGTTGGGGGAGGTGTCGTCCGATCTCGCCACCGTGGTGATTCGGGTGGAAGCCGGCGCGCTCTTCTTTCTCATGCTGTCCATGCCGGCAATCATCTGGTTCAACCAGCCACGTTTCCTGGTCCCGCCGCCGTATCGCAGGGAGCCGGGGCTGATCTCCCTCTGGCGTCGCCGCCGGGCGATAGCCAGGGCTGCCCGGCGATCCCGTGCCGCAGGCCGTCGTCCGTGGCCTGCGGCGTGACCACCTGACGCTGAACAGTCCTTTGAAGGCTCCGGGAACCGGAGCAGCCATGAGGCCCCGGTTGAGCGGACCGTCTCAGCCTGGCGAAGCCAGACGGCACCCCAGCGACGGGCAGGCCGCAGAGCTCGACGGCCAGCCGGTTGACGCCGGCCCGGTCTGGCCGCCGCCGGGGTTGCCGTGCTGGGCTACGGTCCCATCCGACCGGCCTGGGCGGTAGGTGGGGTGGGGAGTGACGGTGAATGGCGTGGCAGGTACGGCCGAGCTGCCCGACGGCGACAGGGACGAGACCGCGCGCCTGCAGGGTGAACAGACCGCCGCGTACGAGCGGCGCGGGCCGTTCTGGGGGCGGCTGACGCAGTTCGCGGCGGTGGTTGCCCTCGCGGCCGGCCTCGTCGCCTCGTCGCTGGCGCTGGACACCGTGTGGAGCTTCTACCCGGGCGTGGGAGTGTTCAAGTCCACCCCTGCCCAGCAGCCGGTGGAGGCGACGGTCCACGAGTGCCGCCGGGTCGGTCCGGTGAGCGGCGACGGGTTCGGCTACTGGTGGCACTGCGCGTTGACGGTGCGGACCCGCGACGGTCGCGAGGTGCGGACCGTGGTCCGGCACTCGACCGTCACCCCCGCCGACCGGGGTGGGCCGGTCGAGTTCCGCGAGGTCTGCCACGGCAAGGGCAACACCGACTGCCGGTACGGTCGTCCGGCGTGGCGAATCTGGGCCTTTGCCCTGGCGTTGCTGGGCATCCTGCGGACCAGCCTGGTTCTCCTGCTGCTCTTTCTTGTCGGGGTCTATCTGCTGAGAACCGTGGTGGGCGTTCCGAGGTACTACGCCTGGGTCAACCGCCGTGGCCAGCGCCGTCGCTTCACGGCTCGACGAGCGGATGCCGCTCGATCACGTGATGGTGAGTAGTTGCCAGGAGATCCACAGAACTACTCAGCATCAAGTGATCATGAGGACGGCGTCATCTGTGGGTCCGGTGCAGGGAACGGCGTCAGCAGGTCAGCTCTGGCGGAGCCAGACGGCGCCCAACGGCGGGACCTGGAGGGCCGCCGAGGCGACCATGCCGTGCCACGGCACGTCCTCGGCGCGTACCTGGCCCAGGTTGCCCACTCCGGAGCCGCCGTAGTGGTGGGCGTCGGTGTTGAGCACCTCGGTCCACGTGCCGCCGGCCGGCAGGCCGATCCGGTAGTCGTGCAGCGGCTGGGCGGAGAAGTTCGCCACGCACACCAGCGTCGAGCCGTCCGGGGCGATCCGGACGAACGACACGGTGTTGTTGGCGACGTCGTCGCCGGCGATCCACCGGAACCCGGCCGGTTGGGTGTCCTGTGCCCAGAGCGCAGGGGTGTCCCGGTAGACCCGGTTGAGGTCGGCGACGAGGCGCTGCACCCCGGCGCGGGCCGGGTCGTGCAGCAGGTACCAGTCCAGGCCGCGCTCCTCGCTCCACTCGCGGTCGTCGGCCAGCTCGGAGCCCATGAAGAGCAGTTGCTTGCCCGGGTGCGCCCACATGTACGCCAGCAGCGCCCGGACGTTCGCCAGCCGCTGCCAGGTGTCGCCGGGCATCTTGCCGGCCAGCGAGCCCTTGCCGTGCACCACCTCGTCGTGGCTGATCGGCAGCACGTAGTTCTCGCTCCACGCGTACGCCAGGGAGAAGGTGAGCTGGTGGTGGTGGTGCTGGCGGTAGATCGGGTCCTTCGAGGTGTAGAGCAGGGTGTCGTGCATCCAGCCCATGTTCCATTTGAACCCGAAGCCCAGCCCGCCCTCGGCGGTGGAGCCGGTGACACCCGGCCAGGCGGTGGACTCCTCGGCGATCATGACGACCCCGGCGTGGTGCTTGTAGACAGTCGCGTTCACCTCCTGCATGAGCGCGATGGCCTCCAGGTTCTCCCGACCGCCGTACTGGTTCGGGGCCCACTGCCCGTGCTCCCGGGAGTAGTCCAGGTAGAGCATCGAGGCGACGGCGTCCACCCGCAGCCCGTCGACGTGGAACTGGTCGCACCAGTAGAGCGCGTTCGCGACCAGGAAGTTGCGGACCTCGTTGCGGCCGAAGTCGAAGACGTACGTGCCCCAGTCGGGGTGCTCGCCCCGGCGCGGGTCGGGGTGCTCGTAGAGAGGGGTGCCGTCGAAGCGCGCGAGGGCCCACTCGTCCTTCGGGAAGTGCGCAGGCACCCAGTCCAGGAGCACGCCGATGCCGGCGGCGTGCAGCCGGTCCACCAGGTGGCGGAAGTCGTCCGGGTCGCCGAAGCGGGAGGTCGGCGCGTAGTAGCCGGTGACCTGGTAGCCCCAGGAACCGCCGAACGGGTGCTCCATCACCGGCAGGAACTCCACGTGCGTGAAGCCCAACTCGGTGACGTACGCGGTGAGCTGGTCGGCCAGCTCGCGGTAGCCCAACCCGGGTCGCCACGAACCGAGGTGCACCTCGTAGACGCTCATCGGCTCCTGGTGCGGCTGCCGCTCGGCCCGTCGGGCCAGCCAGTCCGCGTCGTTCCACAGGTACGTCGAGTGGTGCACCACCGAGGCGGTGGCCGGCGGCACCTCCGCGTACGCGGCCAGGGGGTCGGCCTTGTCCCGCCACTGCCCGTCGGCGCCCAGCACCCGGTACTTGTAGCGGGCCCCGACCCGGGCGTTGGGGACGAACAGCTCCCACACGCCGCTGGAGCCGAGCGACCGCATCGGCCAGCCGTCGTCCGGTGCCCAGCCGGTGAAGTCGCCGACCACCCGCACGCCGCGGGCGTTGGGCGCCCACACGCCGAAGGCGACGCCCTCGTCGAAGACCCGGGCGCCCAGCGCGTCCCACAGCCGCTCGTGCCGGCCCTCCCGGATCAGGTGCAGGTCAAGCTCGCCGAGCGTCGGCGGATAGCGGTACGGGTCGTCGTGGGCGGTGCCGTCGACCTCCACCCGGTAGTCGAGCACGGTGCCGTCGACCTGGGCCTCGAAGACACCCACGTCGTGCACCCGCTTCATCGGATGCCGCTCGTCGCCGACGAGCAGCACCACGTCACCGGCGCCCCGGCGCAGCGTGCGGATCGTCGTCGAGCCCTCGGCGGGGTGCGCGCCGAGCAGCGCGTGCGGGTCGTGCGTCGCTCCGGAGATCAGCTGGTCCATCGGGCGTCCTTCGGGGCGGGGGCGGTCGGCGCGGTACCGCCGGACAGGTCGGTGGGCACGTCGGTGACGGTGAGGTCCGCCGGTACGACGCCGGTGGGCTCCGGCGTGGCGGGTGGGGTCGGGCGGCGCACGGTCAACACGTGCGCCGGTTGCAGGTACGGGTCGAGCCGCACCGCGTTGCGCTGACCCCAGTCGTAGCTGGTGCCGGTCAGCTCGTCGTGCACGGTGAACCGCTCGTGCCAGTCGAAGCCGAGCGCCGGCATGTCGAGCGTGGTGTTGCCCCACTGCACGATGCGCGGGTCGAACGAGCAGATCACGATGACGGTGTTGCCGGTGTCCGGGTCGTGCTTGGACCAGCAGAGCAACGCCGGGTTGTCGATCTCGTGGAAGACCAGGTTGCGGAGCTGGTGCAGGGCCGGGTTGTCGCGGCGTACCCGATTGAGGGTGGTCAGGAACGGTGCCAGCGAGCGGCCCTGCGCCTCGGCGCCGGCCCAGTCGCGGGGGCGCAGCTCGTACTTCTCGTTGTCCAGGTATTCCTCGGCCCCCGGCCGGGCCACGTGCTCGAACAGCTCGTAGCCGGCGTACATGCCCCAGGACGGGGAGAGCAGCGCGGCCAGCACCGCCCGGATCTTGAACATCGGCGGGCCGCCGTGCTGCAGCGACTCGTGCAGGATGTCGGGGGTGTTCGGCCAGAAGTTCGGCCGCATGTGGTCGGCCGACTCGACCAGCTCCTCGCAGTACTCCCGCATCTGCGCGGCCGTCGTGCGCCAGGTGAAATAGGTGTACGACTGGGTGAAGCCGATCTTGCCGAGGCCGTGCATGATGGCCGGCCGGGTGAACGCCTCGGCCAGGAACAGCACGTCCGGGTCGATCTTCTTGACCTCGGCGATCAGCCAGTGCCAGAAGTCGAACGGCTTGGTGTGCGGGTTGTCCACCCGGAAGATCCGGATGCCCTCGCCCACCCAGTGCAGCACCACCCGCAGCACCTCGGCCCGGATGCCCTCCGGGTCGTTGTCGAAGTTGACCGGGTAGATGTCCTGGTACTTCTTCGGCGGGTTCTCCGCGTACGCGATGCTGCCGTCGGCCCGGGTGGTGAACCACTCCGGATGCTCGGTGACCCACGGGTGGTCCGGCGCGCACTGCAACGCCAGGTCCATCGCCACCTCAAGGCCCTGTGCCGCCGCCGCCTCGATGAAGGCCCGGAAGTCCGCGGGCGTACCCAGGTCGGGGTGGATCGTGTCGTGGCCGCCCTCGGCGGCGCCGATCGCCCACGGCGAGCCCACGTCGGTCGGCCCGGCGGTGAGCGCGTTGTTGCGGCCCTTGCGGTTGATCCGGCCGATCGGGTGGATCGGCGGCAGGTAGAGCACGTCGAAGCCCATCGCGGCCACGCCCGGCAGCCGGTCGGTGGCGGTGGCGAAGGTGCCGGACCGGTCCTGCGTCGCCCCCTCGGAGCGGGGGAAGAACTCGTACCAGGCCGAGTAGAGGGCCCGCTTGCGGTCCACCCAGATCGAGTACGTGTCACCGGCGGTGACGAACTCCCGCACCGGGTGCTCCCAGAGCAGGTCGGCCAGGGCGAGCGCCGGCTCGACCCGCTGCGGCAACGGCCTGTCGGTCTCGACGAGCGCGGTGAGCGCGTCGGCGACCCGGGGCCGGTCGGCGGTCGGGACGAGGTCCCGGGCGGCGGCGAGCACCCGCGCGCCCTCGGCCAGGTCGTTGGCCAGGTCCTCCGGACCCTGCCCGGCGGCGATCTTCTTCGTCACCGCGTTCTGCCAGGTCAGGTACGGATCCTGGAACGCTTCCACGGCGAAGGCCCAGGGGCCGACGGCGTCGGGTCGGATGGTGGCGTGCCACCGGTCCTGACCGGGCTCGCCGGGGCGCATCCGGGTGAACGGCCTGGTGACGCCGTCCGGACCCATCCAGACCACGTTGCAGCCGAGCGCGTCGTGCCCCTCCCGGTAGGCGCGGGCCGACACCGGGACCGGTTCGTCGACCACCGCCTTGGCCGGGTACCGCCCGCACGAGACGACGGGGGAGACGTCTTCGATCGGGAACCGTCCAGTCACCCCGCCAACCTACTGCGCGAGATCCGTTCGCGCGCGGCCAAGCCCCGGACGCCGGCGGGAGGGCGCGCCCGATAGAAGCCATCAAGGCCGCCTGCATACCTTCCAAGTGTCGCGTATCATATGAGACACGTGACAGGGGGTCAGGTATGCGGTTGAATAGCAAGGGCCAGGTCACCATTCCGGCGGCGCTGCGGGCCCAGTACAACCTGCATGAGGGCGACGAGGTCGATGTGGTCGAGGAGGGTGGCGCCCTCCGCATCGTTCGAGTCCACGGCGCCGAAACCCGGGGCCAACGTCTCGTCGGCCACCTGCGGGGCCGGGGCAGCGCCAAGGAGACCGAGCACATGTCCACCGAGGAGCTGATGGAGATGCTGCGTGGCGAGTGACCGGCTCCGTGCCGTGCCGCCGCGTCCACCTGACGCCGTGACGACCCTGGTCGACACCAACGTGCTGCTGGACATCCTCACCGATGACCCCAAGTGGGCGGAGTGGTCCGGGACCGCGCTCGCCGAAGCCCGCGACGCGGGCAACCTGGTGATCAACCCCATCGTGTACGCCGAGGTGTCGGTCCGCTTCGACCGCATCGAAGAACTGGACGAGGCCTTGCCGGCGGGGGACTTCCTGCGCGAGGAGCTTCCGTACCTGGCGGGCTTCCTCGCCGGCAAGGCGTACGCGCGGTACCGGAAACTGGGCGGCGCGAAGCGGTCGCCGCTTGCCGACTTCTACATCGGCGCGCATGCGGCCGTGTGCCGGTACCACCTGCTGACCCGTGACGGGTCGCGTTACCGCACATACTTCCCGACCCTGACGCTGACCACGCCAGACGCCTGACCACGCCAGACGCCTGACCACGCCAGACGCCTGACCACGCCAGACGCCTGACCACGCCAGACGCCTGACCACACCGGGCCGCTGGCCGTCGTCCGGCCGTCGTCCGTTTGCGCGCGGCCAAGCACCTCGCCTGTCCGCCCCCGCCCTGTCGCGACGATCCGCAGGCGGCAAGATCGCACAAATCCTGGTTGTAGTGGTATCGGCGCGTCGGCGATGCCACTAGGGCGTGTGTCAAAGCCCCTGGCCGGCCTGCGGCGGGCCCAGACGACGACCGGCCGCGTTGGAGATTGGTCCGGATACAACACCGGTATCCGGACCAATCTCCGCCTTGCCGGACCGCCGCCTGGACTCCGCCTCGGCTCGACCGAGGACTTTGACACACGCCCTAGATCCTGGTTCGAGCGTGACCTTGACGGCGGTAGACACTCCAAGCCCGGGTTCCGTTCTCGGGGGCGGTGCCGTGGCCCGGACGCCACAAGATCCACACGCGCTCCTTGAAAGCGCGGTATCGAGGCGACCCGGACGCGGCGGTTTCCAGAAACCCGAGTGGATCTAGGTCGGGCGAGGGTCCGAACGGAGTCAGGCGGGCGGGTTCGGTGCCACGAACGAGCCCTTGCCCTGGTGCACCTCGATCCAGCCCCGCTCATCCAAGATCCACAGAGCCCGCTTGATCGGGTTGTCCGACGAGTTGTACTGGCGAGCGAGTTCAGCGATGGTCGGCAACTTGTCGCCGGGCTTGATGGTGCCGCTGCGGATCGAGGTCGTGATGTCATCGACGACCTGCTCGTAGACAGGCTTGCGGGGCATGGTGGGACCACCTCTCGTCAGCCTGTACAGAGTCTCACCACGCGCGACACAGTCTGGACCCTGTGTTGACTCTTGCTACTTAGGGTCCTAAGTTGGGTTGCGTTGAAGGTGCTCTCGTCAGCAGCGGAGTTCTTCATGAGCTGGCGTGCTTTCCGGTGCCGGCCCCGCCCCGAACTGCATCCCCCATCCATTCACCCACCCAGCCCCACCACCCCACTCCGCCCCGTCCGTTCCCCACCGCTCCCAGCGCTCACCCACCCCCATCACCCACGATGTCGTTGCGCCGCGAGGAGGCACAGTTGGACGAGCGTTTGCCGGAGGGGCCGCTGCCGCCGGCGTACCCGATTGTTGGGGCGCGGCCTCCGCAGCCGGACGGGGATCGGGTGCCCGGTCCGCCCCCGCCGACGCGGGCACCGCTCACCCGGCGGCAGTACGCCTACGGCATCGCGATCGCGGTGGTCGTACTCCTGTTGTTTGTGGTGGGGGTCCTGCGGTGAGCGCGACGGGCCGGCGGTGAACGAGCTGCCGGTGGGTCGCCGGGTCGCCCAGTGGCGGGTGCGGCGCAACATGACGCAGCAGCAGTTCGCCGACCGGCTCGGCAAGTCGAAGAGTTGGGTGGACAAGGTCGAGCGTGGGGTACGCCGGTTGGAGCGGGTGTCCAACCTCCGGGAGGTCGCCGAGACGCTGCGCATCGACGTGGAGGTCCTGCTGGCGGCCCGGCCCGTGCGACCGACTCCGGTGGCCGCCGGGGTGGACGGTATCCGGACGGCGCTGGCCCGCTACGACCTGCCGGGCGCGGACCGACCGCCGCTGGTCGAGGAGTTACAGGCCCGGCTCGACCATGCCGAGCAGAGCTATCGGCACGCCCGGTACCCGGCGTTGCTGGCACTGCTGCCCGACCTGCTCGGCGCCGTCCGTGAAGCGCATGCCGCTCGCCCCGGAGCGACGGACGTGTTGCTGGTGCGGGTGTACGCGCTCATGGCGCTGGTGCTGGTCAAGGTCGACCAGGGGGAGTTGGCCTGGCTGGCCGCCGACCGTGGAATGACAGTCGCCCTGGCGACCCACGATCCGCAGGTGGCCGGCATCGCCACCGTGGCACTGAGTCAGGCCCTGCGGTCCCGTGGTCGACGACGGTCCGCCCTGGATGCCGCGCTCGTCGCCGCTGACCGCATCGGTGCGTTGCGGGCCGGCGATGACTCTCCGGTCGGTTCATCGCTTCGGGGCACGCTACTGATCCAGGCTGCGCTCGCCGCTGCAGGCGGCAAGGACCAACCCCGCACACGCCGGGCGCTCGACGGGGCCACGGGGATCGTCGGCCAGGCGGTGGTCGAGGCCGCCCGGGTGGTGGCCGAGGCGGCCCTTGGCGACGTCACCACGGCCACAGCTCGGCACGAGCGGCTGGTGGCCGGCGAGGAGTGGCGGTGGCTGCCGCCCGAGCACCGTGCCGCGTACCTCCTCGACGTGGCCCGCGCATATGCCCTGACCGGCGACATGCTTCGGGCTGGCCGGACGCTGCTCGACGCGGAACGCACCGCCCACAGCGAGGTGCACGACCGGCCAGCGGTACGAAAGCTGGTCGCCGTGGTGTGGCGGTCCGCCGACGCGCCCGCTGGCATCGTCCAGCTCGCCACCACCCTCGGCGTCGCCTGACGTCCGTCACCGGCCCCCGGGGGAGTCAGTCAGCGCGGTGGGCCTGTGGGGCGCTCGGACTGGCAGTCGTGACCGTCGAACACGGAGTCGACGAGTGCGTTCAGTCCCTCGTGCCACCGCGCTTCGGGCCAGTCGCGTAGGTGCTCGACCAGGTCGCTGCGGACGGCGGCGAGCAGGGCGTGGGCCAGATAGTCCGCCGTCTGCGGGCCGCGGGCCTCCACGACGAGGCCGGCGAGCAGGGCGTGCCAGTAGTCGTACGCCTCATTGCGGTAAGGACTGCCGCCCCCGGCACTCTCCAGCGCCAGCGTGAGCACCCGGTTGTCGAGCTTGAAGCGCAGCATGGCCCGCAGCAGTTCGACGGCCTGCTCCGCCGCCGGCCGGGTGGCTGACACCGCGAGCGCAGCCTGCAACCGCAGTCCCCGTTGCTCGTAGAGGGCGCGGACGAGCCCGATGCGGTCGCCGAAGCGCCGGAACAGGGTGCCCTTGCCGACGCCGGCCGCGGCGGCGATGTCGTCCATCGACACCTGATCGGGGTCGGCTGCGGCGTCGAAGAGACGCCCGGCGGCGGCCAGCACCGACTCCCTGTTGCGTAGCGCATCGGCCCGCACCGGACACCCCTCTCGCCAAACGGACTGTCGGTCCGTATAGTCAAAGCGGACCGGCGGTCCGAATCTTATCGCGACCGTCCCGGACGACGAAAGGACGATCATGTCGGACCACCCCACCGCCGTGTTCCATCGAGGCATGGAGCTGCTGCTCGCCAAGGACATGGCCGGGTTCATCGCGCTGTTTGCCGAGGATGCGGTGCTGGAGCTCCCGTTCGCACCGCCCGGCCAGCCGCGTCGGGTAGCCGGGCGCGCCGAGCTGCACGAGTACCTGATCAATTACCCCGCACTGCTCGACGTCCGCGAGATCCGCGATCGCACCGTGCACGAGACCAGGGACCCCGAGGTCATCGTCGTCGAGTTCGTCGCCTCCGGCTTCGTCGTCGCGACGGGTCGACCGTACGAGGTGCGCTACATCGCCGTCCTGACCATCCGTCACGGGCAGCTTGTGCGCTATCGCGACTACTGGGATCCGATCGCCGCACAGGATCTGCTCGGCGGCGGCCTGGTGCGCTCATGATCCTGGTCATCGGTGGCACCGGGACCACCGGCCGCATCGTCGCCGCCAAGCTTGCCGAGCGCGGTCACCCCACCCGGATCGCCAGCCGACGCCCCGCCACCGGAGGGGTCCGCTTCGACTGGCGCGACCCGACCACCCACCCGGACGCTCTGGGTGGCGTGCGCGCGATCTACGCCATCCCCCCGGTCGGCGAGGTCGACCCGGCGCCGATCATGCTGCCCTTCCTTGAGCGGGCACGCGACGCCGGTGTCCGCCGGGTGGTCCTGCTCAGCTCCTCGGCCGTCCCGCCCGCCGAGCACGGGCTGGGCCTTGTGCACGCACGCCTCGGTGAGCTGTTCGCGGAATGGGCGGTACTGCGGCCGTCCTGGTTCATGGAGAACTTCGTGGGTGAGCAGCCGTACGCCGTGAGTGCCCGCGACCATGGCGAGATCGTCAGCGCCACCGGCACCGCCCGGGTCGGCTTCGTCGATCCTTCCGACATCGCCGAGGTGGCGGTGCGGGCTCTCACGGACCCGACACCGCACAACACCGACCACATCATCACCGGACCGGAGGCGCTGAGCTATGACGCTGTCGCCGCCGTCCTCACCGAGGTCGGTGGCCGGCCGGTCCGGCACCGTTCGATCGACGCGGCGGAACTGGCCGAACGCCACAGCGCGAACGGCATACCGCCGGACTTCGCCCGCTTCCTCGCGAGCCTGGACACGGCTATCGCGGCAGGCGCGGAAGACCGGACGACGTCGACCGTCGCAGATGTGACCGGTCGTACGCCACGATCCTTCCGGGACTTCTGCCGGGGCCGCCTGTGCGCCGACCGCTCTGGCTGACACCGCCGGATCCGGGAACGCGGCGGAGATGTCCGAGGCCCGACGGGGTGGGGGGCGTCGGGGGTGGGGAGGTCCTGGCGCAGCTCGGTCTCGGCCGGCTGTCTGGCTAGTTGCGCCGGTGGTAGTGGTTGCGGCGGGGGATCTGGTTGGGGTCGAGCCAGGCAGGTGGCACGAATTCGGGGTGCCCGTCGCCGCCGAGCCGCACGACCCAGTCGCTGTGGTGGAGATGTCGGTGGTGGTGGCCGCAGAGCAGGACGGCGTTGGTGAGGCTGGTGTCGCCGCCGTCGGCCCAGTGGTGGATGTGGTGGCCGTCGCACCAGCGGGGCGGGCGGTCGCAGCCGGGGAACGCACAGCCCCGGTCGCGCAGCACGAGGGCGCGGCGGAGCGGGCCGGTGATGAGGCGGCGTTGCCGGCCGACGTCGAGGATCTGGCTGCCGCCGCCGAGGACGGCGGGCAGGATGCTCGCGTCGCAGGCGAGCCGACGCACGGCCTCGGCGCTGAGGTGTAGGCCGGTGTCCAGGGCGGCGGTGCCCAACTGCCGGGTCAGCCCGTCGTAGCTCGTGGTGACGACGATCTGGGTGGGGTGGCCACCGTTGTCGGGTAGCTCGCCGGTGCGCAGCGCGAGCCGGCAGACGTCGGCGAGGGCGTCGTGGCGGCGTTGGCCCGGGGTGCGGGTGTCGTCGGTGCCGGTGGGCGTGGTCAGCGGGTCGATGGCGGCCCGCAGGGCGGCGGCGGCTTCGGTGTCGAGGATGCCGGTCAGGCGTAGTCGGCCGTCGGGCTGTTCGCTGATGGTGACGTGCCGGTCCCGGGCGGCCCGCGACTCCGATGCCCGTAGTGCGGCCTCGGCGGCGGCGTCGGCGATGTCCGGGGCGACGTGGTCGAGGATCCGGGTGCCGAGCTTGCGCAGCAGGGTGGCGTCGAACTGCGCCGCCCAGTCGACGAGGACGCCGACGGCCTTGTCGGCAGCCTCCGGGCCGGCGCTGGCCTGGACGTTCTCGACAGTGGTGGCGATGACCCGGACCTGCTCCACGTCGACCGACCCGCCGGCCAACGCGTCCCGCACGCCGGGCGGGGCGGCGTCGAGCGTCGCGGCCAGCTCGACCAGGCGGCGGGCGACACCGACGCCGAGGCGTAACCGGTCGCGGAGCCACACCGCCGTCGAGGACGCGCCCTGCGCCGTCGCGGTGCCGCGACCGTCCAACTCACGCACGAGGCCCAGCTTGACCGCGGCCAGCCGTTGCTCGAGGCGGTGCGTGGCGTCCAACGCCGCCACGAGGTCGTGCTCGGCCGCAGCCCAGGGGGGCGTGTCGAAGCAGGCCGCCACCGCGGCCTCGGCCTGCTCCAACGCTTCAATCACACCAAGAGATTGGCACACCTGTACGACACTTTCCGGCGCCGTCGACGGGCCGGTTGGAGTGGATCACCGAACCGGAGGTGACGTAGCCTCCGGCCATGATCGAACGGGTGAAGGTGGCGGTTGTCGGGGTCGGTAACAACACGTCGGCATTGGTGCAGGGGCTTGCTCTCTACCGCCAGAGCGGCAGTCTGGTCGGCATCCGCAGGCCGATGATCGACGGGCTCGGGGTGGGGGACATCGACGTCGTGGTGGCCTTCGCCACCTCCGCGGAGAAGATCGGTCGGGACCTGACCGAGGCGATCTTCCTACCGCCCAACAATTTTCCCCGGCTGGACTGCGACCTACCCCGAGCGGGCGTGCCCGTCACGAAGGGCCTTGTCGACGCGGCGGAGGTGGAACGGGTAGCGGCGGCGCTGGCCGGCGCGGAGGTGCTGCTCTACTCGGCGCCGAGCGGGCGGCCGAACACGGCACGGGCGTACGCGGAAGCAGCGCGCACAGCGGGTGTCGCCTTCATCAACACCACGTCCGACCCGGTCGCCCGTGATCCGGACGTGCTGCACAGGTTCGAGGAGGCGGGCGTGCCGCTGCTGGGCGACGACCTGGCCAGCCAGTTCGGCACCTCGGTGCTGCACAACGCGCTGCTGCGGCTCCTTCAGGAGCGGGGCCTCACCCTGGTCAGCTCCTACCAGGTCAATCTGGGCGGCACCGAGGACTTCCGCAACCTTGTCGACAACCCCAACACCAAGAAGCAGTCCAAGCTCAACGCCCTGTCGGAAAGCCACGCCGCCGGCACGGTCGAGGTCGCTCCGCTCGGCTACTTACCGCACCTCGCGTCGCAGAAGGTGGCGCACCTGAACATCGAGGCGCAGGGCTGGGGTGCGACGGCGGTGAGCCTCGACGTGAAGCTGAAGGTGCATGATCCGAGCGGCGCGGCCGGGGTCAACATCGACCTGATCCGCATCGCGGCGAGCGCGCTCCGCAACGGGCGCGGCGGTCACTCCGCCGAGGCGACTCCGTCACTCAAGTCCCCGCCGGGGACGGCGATCTGAGGCCGGTGGTGAGCAGGCGTTCGATCCGGGCGTACTCGGCGGTCATCTCAGGGGTGGCGAGGAAGTCGTCGAGATCGGCCGAGATCTGGAAGTCGACCTCCTCGACGGAGCGGATGGCCAGCTCGTACAGCTCCCCACGCTGGTCCTCCTCCAGGTAGGTGGTCCAGTGTTCGAGCGCGGTGATGACGATCAGAAGCCCCTGATCGAGGTCGCCGTCGGCGAGGACGCCCGCGTCGATCCGCTCCAGCTGTGCGCGTAGCTCCGTCGCGCTGGCGGTGCGGACATTTTCCCGGGCGGTGGCCAGTGCCGCCCACGCGTCCTCGTCCAACTCGTCGCCTGCGGCGGTGTCGAGCAGGTTGCTGCGGACCAGCCGGGTGACCGTGTCGAGGCCGAAGGCACGCAGCTCGTCCTCCCCGGCCGCGACTACCAGACGGAGGATCGCCGCTTCGAGTTCGTCGTACCGCATGTCGCCGGCCGCCTCAGCCCGCGGAGCCCGTGAAGCCCGCGGAGCCCGTGAAGCCAGCGGAGCCCGCGCCGACGGAGCGGTACACGTCGAGGGTCTGACCGGCGATGGCGTCCCAGGAGAAGTGGTCCACCGCGCGCTGGCGACCGGCCAGGCCGAGCCGCCCGGTGCGCGCCGGATCGGCGAGCAGCGTGTTGATCGCCGCCGCCAGGTCGGCCACGAACTTCTCCGGGGCCAGCGGTCGGCCGGACCCGTCGGTGGCCTGCTCGATGGGCACCAGCAGGCCCGTCTCACCGTCGGCCACCACCTCGGGGATGCCGCCGGTCGCGGTCGCCACCACCGCCGTCTCGCAGGCCATCGCCTCCAGGTTGACGATGCCCATCGGCTCGTACACCGACGGGCAGACGAAGACGGTGGCGTGGGTGAGCACCTGGATCACCTCGGGCTTGGGCAACATCTCGGCGACCCAGACCACGCCGGAACGGTTGGCCCGCAACTCGGCGACCAGCTCCTGGACCTCGGCGGCGATCTCGGCGGTGTCCGGTGCGCCGGCGAGCAACACGAGCTGGGTGTCCGCCGGCAGCTCCCGCGCGGCCCGCAACAGGTAGGGCAGGCCCTTCTGCCGAGTGATCCTTCCCACGTAGACCACGCTGGGACGGGACGGGTCGACGCCGAGCCGGTCGAGCACGTCTGTCGCCTGATCCGGCGCGTACTGAATGGTGTCGATGCCGTTGTAGACCACCCGGACCCGGTCCGGGTCGATCTGCGGGTAGGCGGCGAGCACGTCGTTGCGCATCCCGCCACTGACCGCGATCACCGCGTCGGCGGCCTCCATGGCGGTGCGTTCGATCCAGGAGGAGAGCGCATAGCCGCCGCCGAGCTGCTCGGCCTTCCACGGCCGCAGCGGCTCCAGGCTGTGCGCGGTCACCACGTGCGGCACCCCGTGCAGCAGTTTCGCGGTGTGGCCGGCCAGGTTCGCGTACCAGGTGTGGCTGTGCACCACGTCGGCGCCGGCCGCGCCCGCGGCCATCTCCAGGTCCACGCCCATCGTGCGCAGCGCGGCGTTCGCGCCGGTCAGGCCGGGCGGTTCGGGGTACGCGGTGACGCCCGGCTCGGTGCGCGGCAGACCGAAGCAGCGCACCCGGACGTCGGCGCGGCGGCGCAACTCACGGGCCAGGTACTCGACGTGCACCCCGGCGCCGCCGTAGACCTCCGGCGGGTACTCGCGGGTGAGCAGGTCGACGCGCAGCGGGGTGGGTTCCGTCATGACCCCGCACCCTAATGCAGAAGAGTCCCCGTACGAGTGGTGAAGTCCGACGCGGGTGGATAGCGTCGGGGCATGGCTGCCAAGGTGCTCGCGATCGTCCTGGCGGGTGGTGAGGGCAAGCGCCTGATGCCACTCACCACGGATCGGGCCAAGCCGGCCGTCCCGTTCGGCGGGATGTACCGCATGGTCGACTTCGTCCTCTCCAACCTGGCCAACGCCGGCTATCTCAAGATTGTCGTGCTGACCCAGTACAAGTCCCATTCCCTCGACCGACACATCACCAAGACCTGGCGGATGTCCACGCTGCTCGGCAACTACGTCACCCCGGTGCCCGCGCAGCAGCGTCGTGGCCCGTGGTGGTTCGCCGGCTCGGCCGACGCCATCTACCAGAGCTTCAACCTGATAAACGACGAGCAGCCCGACTACGTGATCGTCTTCGGCGCCGACCACATCTACCGGATGGACCCGCGGCAGATGGTGGAGGACCACATCGCCTCCGGCGCCGCGGTCACCGTCGCCGGCATCCGCCAGCCGCTGTCGATGGCCGACCAGTTCGGCGTCATCGAGGTCGGCGAGGACGGCAAGCGGATCCGGGCGTTCCGCGAGAAGCCCACCGACGCGGTGGGCCTGCCGGACGCGCCGGACGAGATCTACGCCTCGATGGGCAACTACGTCTTCACCACCCGGGCGCTCTGCGAGGCGGTCGAGCGTGACGCGGCGGACAAGTCCAGCAAGCACGACATGGGCGGCAGCATCATCCCGATGCTCGTCGAGCGGGGCGAGGCGAACGTCTACGACTTCCGCGACAACGAGGTGCCGGGCAGCAACGACCGGGACCGCGGCTACTGGCGTGACGTGGGGACGCTCGACTCGTTCTACGACGCGCACATGGACCTGATAAACGTGCACCCCGTCTTCAACCTCTACAACTTCGAGTGGCCGATCTACACCGAGCAGCCGCCGTGGCCGCCGGCGAAGTTCGTCCACCAGTGGGGTGAGCGGGTCGGCCGGGCCGTCGGCTCGATGGTCTCCCCGGGTGTGGTGATCTCCGGCTCGCTGGTGGAGAACTCGATCGTCTCGCCGAAGGTGCGGGTGCACTCCTGGGCGCACGTCGAGGGCTCGGTGCTGATGGAGGGTGTGGAGATCGGCCGGCACGCGGTGGTCCGGCGGGCCATCCTGGACAAGAACGTGTTCGTCCCGGAGGGCGTCGAGATCGGCGTCGACCTGGAGAAGGACCGGCAGCGCTACACCGTCTCCGACAATGGCATCGTGGTGATCGGCAAGGGCCAGAAGGTCGAGCCGTGAGCGACAGGCACTCCCCGAGGAGGATCCCGCAGTGACCCACCCCCGTGCCGGCCAGCCCGCCGAGCCCGCCGACCTGGTCGACGTGCCGCGCCTGGTGACCGCCTACTACGCCGAGCATCCGGACCCCGCGGACCCGGCGCAGCAGGTCTCCTTCGGCACCTCCGGCCACCGGGGTTCCAGCCTGCGCAACGCGTTCAACTCCGACCACATCCTCGCGGTCACCCAGGCGCTCTGCGACTACCGGCGGGAGCAGGGCCTCGACGGCCCGCTGTTCCTTGCCCGGGACACGCACGCGCTCTCCGCGCCGGCCGCCGTGGACGCGCTGGAGGTGCTCGCCGCCAACGGGGTCACCGTGCTTGTCGACAGCCGCGACGGCTACACCCCCACCCCGGCGCTGTCGCACGCGATCCTCACCCACAACCGGGGTCGTACCAGCGGGCTCGCCGACGGCATCGTCATCACCCCGTCGCACAACCCGCCGGACGACGGCGGCTTCAAGTACAACCCCACAAACGGCGGGCCGGCCGACACCGACGTGACCCGGTGGATCCAGGACCGCGCCAACGCGATCCTCGCCGCCGGGCTCAAGGAGGTCCGCCGGATCACCCACGCGCGGGCGCGGGCCGCCGACACCACCGGGGAGTACGACTTCCTCGCCCACTACGTCGACGACCTGCCGGCGGCCATCGACATCGACGCCATCCGCGACGCCGGGATCCGCATCGGCGCGGACCCGCTGGGCGGGGCGAGCGTGGCGTACTGGGGTGAGATCGCCGAGCGGCACGGGCTGGACCTGACAGTGGTCAACCCGACTGTCGACCCGACCTGGCGGTTCATGACCCTCGACGGCGACGGCAAGATCCGGATGGACTGCTCCTCGCCCAACGCGATGGCGTCGCTGATCGCCGCCCGCGCCGACTACCAGATCTCCACGGGCAACGACGCGGACGCCGACCGGCACGGCATCGTCACCCCGGACGCGGGCCTGATGAACCCCAACCACTACCTGGCGGTGGCGATCGGCCACCTGTTCCGGACCCGTACCGAGTGGGGTCCGGCCGCCGCGGTGGGCAAGACGCTCGTCTCCTCGTCGATGATCGACCGGGTCGCCGCGGACCTGGGCCGGCCGCTGCTGGAGGTGCCGGTCGGCTTCAAGTGGTTCGTGCCCGGCCTGCTCGACGGGTCCGTCGGCTTCGGCGGTGAGGAGAGCGCCGGGGCGTCGTTCCTGCGCCGCGACGGCTCGACCTGGACCACCGACAAGGACGGCTTGCTGCTCTGCCTGCTGGCCGCCGAGATCCTGGCCACCACCGGGCGCAGCCCGAGCGAGCACTGGGCGGAGTTGGCCGAGCGGTTCGGCGCGCCCTCGTACGCCCGGATCGACGCCCCGGCCACCCGGGAGCAGAAGGCCGTGCTCGCCAAGCTCTCCCCGGAGCAGGTGACCGCCACCGAGCTCGCGGGTGAGCCGATCACCGCGACGTTGACCACCGCCCCCGGCAACGACGCCCCGATCGGCGGCCTCAAGGTCAGCACGAAGTCCGGCTGGTTCGCCGCGAGGCCCTCCGGCACCGAGGACGTCTACAAGATCTACGCCGAGTCCTTCCAGGGCCCCGACCACCTCAAGCAGATCCAAGAAGAAGCCAAGAACCTGGTAGACCAGGCCCTGACCGGCTGAGTCAGCAGGGTGGGGGGATTTGTTGTTGGGCTCTTCGTCGGAGTTCTTCGGGGAGCAGCTCGCGGAGCTGCTCCGGCAGGAACGGCAGGTCGAGCAGTGTCATCTTCAGCTGGTTGCGTTCCTGGTAGCGCAGCGGGTCGAAGCGGACCACCAGGCCGGCGTTGCGGCGGTACGTGATGTCCACCGTCCCCTCCGTGGCCGCGTCGCGGAACACCAGCCCGTCCATCTCCACCACGACCGGCGACGAGTCGGGCCGGAGTTCCAACCGGATCTTCTCGTCCGGCGAGAGCACCACCGACCGGGAGATGCCGGCCATCGGCGCCGACGGCGTGATCACCACCGAGTCCGCGGCGGGGGAGATCAGTGGGCCGCCGGCCGCGTAGCTGTACGCCGTCGAGCCGATCGGGGTGCTGACCACCACGGCGTCGCTGCGGTAGTAGCCGTACTGCTGGCCGTCGATGCCGAGGGTGACGCTGACGAAGCCGGAGCCGGGCTGGCGGACCAGCGCGATGTCGTTGAACGCCACGACGTCGTCACCGCACACGTCGCACGCGAGGCAGGCGTGCGACTCGACGGTGAAGTCCTTCGACAGCAGCCGACTCAGCGCGTCGGGCAGCTCCGGCGGCTCGATCTCGACGAGGAACCCCAGATGACCCAGGTGTACGCCGAGCACCGGCTTCGGGTCGCGGATGGCGGAGCGCAGCGCGCCCAGCATGGTGCCGTCGCCGCCGATGCTGATCAGCGCGTTGGCGCGGATGGCGACCTCGTCGGCCGGCACCGGTTCGACGCAGGACGGTACGCGGTGCTGGTCCTCCTCGCGCACCATCAGCGTCTTGTGGTGGCGCGTCGCCCACCGTTCGATGATCCCGACCACCTCGGTGACATCCCGGGTGGGGTGCAGCACAAGTCCCAGCCCCGACACCCGTACAGCTCACCACATTCGCGGTGGCCGCACCCCGCGTACCGCGAAGGTGCGCCGGCGGCCCGGAGGCAGCCGGCGCACCTCGCCGCCGTCAGGGTCGGGGTCGACCGGTGAGGTGTCGCAGCGAGCGGGCAACCAGGTCGTCGCGGGCCGCCGGGGCCAGGCCCTCCAGCCCGAAGCCCAGGTAGACGGTGTCGCCGGTGACCACCACCGAGCCCTCCTCGAACGCCCGCTGGCTGCGCGACCAGTCGGTGGCGTTGCCACCGGACCCGGCCGGTGGCCCGGCCACCGCCCAGCCGCCCAGGTCGGCCGACTCGAACGAGGTCTCCGCCACGGCCGACCCGTCGACGAGCACCCGGGCGTCGTCCACGAAGACGCCGAGACCCTGCGTGGCCCAGTCCGAGGCGTACGTGATCGACACCTCGACCTGCTTACCTGCGTAACCGGACAGGTCCGCCACCCACTCCTTCCAGCCGCCGGAGGCGCCGGACGCCGCGTTCCAGCTGCCGGTGGTCCCGGTGGGCGAGCAGTCCGCACCCTGGTAGTGGGCGAGGAACGGGTGCAGATCGTCCCAGTTGCCGAGGCAACTCTCCCCGGTGGCCGTGCTGGTCTTGCCGTTGGCGTCCGGCAGGGTCGTCCAGTTGTCGGTGCCCACCTCGTGGGCCTCGACGAAGAGGAAGTCCCAGTCCTGCTCGGTGTCGTAGGAGGTGAAGAAGCGCAACTCACCACTGCTCGCCCCGGTCAGGTCCACCGTGCGGGTGAGCCGCTTGTACGACTCGTCGCTCTGCCCGCTGTGCAGGTACCACTCGCCGGTACGCGGATCGAACGGCGCGCCGCTCGGCCGGGTCCAGCCCACCGGCGCGGAGCTGGCGAACTGGGGGAACTCGTCCGGCGGCAGGAAGCCCGACGTGGTCAGGAACGACGCGCCGTGCTCCTGGTTCTGCGCCGACCCGGGCGCGTTGAGCTGCCCGCTGAAGCCGGCGAACGCCCCGTCGGTCCCGGCGACCGGGTACGGTCCCCCCTCCGGGGCGGTGCCGCCGTCGCTGACGTAGGTGTACGCGCCCAGCCAGTACTGCTGGAAGTCGTTCAACAGCGGCAGGCAGGTGTCCGACTCGGCGTCGGTGCACTCGGGCGGCGCGTCCGGGTGATAGACGTACGACCCGTTGGCGCCCTGGGCGTAGAGCGCGTACTGGCCGCTGATCAGGAGCTTGCCGCCCTCGTTGAGGTAGTCCCGGACGGCCAGTTCGGTGTTGAGCGCCGCCTTGGCCGTGGTGCCGGGCACCTGCCCGGGGGAGCGCAGGATGACGTCGTCGCCGGTCTCCCAGACCACCGCCTTGTAGTGCGACAGCACGCCCAGCGGGTGGGGCGCCGTGCGTCCCATCGTGTCGAAGTCGTACACGTCGCTGCTGCGCCCGGCGGCTGTCAGCGACGCCGCGACCTCGTCGGCGTACTTCGCCGTGGTGCCGGTCTGCGTCGGGCTGAGGCCGGTGACGTCCTCCATCGCGAGGACCAGCACGTCGCCGCCGATGTCGCTGTGCACCTGGTAGGTGAAGTGTTGACTGGCGACCACCCCGGCACGCGGTTTGCTCCCGGTGAACCAGACCTCCACCCGGTCACCGGGCTTCGCGCCGGTGACCGTGCCGCGCAGCTCGGCGTAGTAGTCGTCGTGCGTGTCGCCGTACCGCTCGCCGCCGCGCCACTCGCGGACCGCGACCGTCTTCGGTCGCCCGCCGTTGACCGTGTAGTGCATCCGGACGTTCTTCAGCGCCCGCCGGGTGATCGAGGCGACCTGCTGGGTGCGCCCGTAGGAGGTGTCGAACGCGTCCACCACGAAGTCCGGGGTGCTGCGGCCGACCACCGACACCGGGTCGTCCGGGTCCGCCGCGGATCGGGCCACGGACAGCGCGAACGGCAGGTTCTTGCGCACCTCACCGGCGATGAGGGCCTCGTCGTCGGGGAAGATGAAGCCGCTCACGCAGTCCTCCGGGCGCCACTGGTCATCCGGGTCGACAGCCGAGGCGGCCTCGCAGGTGGACATCTCCGGGGTGAAGCCCAACGTGCCGTACTTGACGGTGGCGTGGCTGTCGGTGTCACCGTTGGTGGTGTAGAGCTCGGCGGAGATGTCCGGGTCGTAGCCGGGCACCGCCGGGTGCGCGTCGTCACCGGCCATCGCCTCGTAGATCACGTCGTCCGGGGTGGGGGTGCTCACCTGCCAGCCGACGCCGTAGAGCAGCAACTCGGCCGCCGAGTGGTAGTTGACGAAGAACTCGAACCCGACCCGCTTGAACAGCCGGTCCAGGGCCTTGGTCTCCGGCTCCGAGTTGGGGCTCGGGCCCCGGTAGGTCTCGCTGCTGGGCTCCGGTGACGAGCCCTCGTTGTCGTACCCCCACTTGTAGCTGAAGTTGCGGTTGAGATCGACGCCGTCACCCGCGGTGATCTGCCCGTCGCCGTTGTTGTCCCGCAGGTTCTTGCGCCACAGCCGGTTGCCGGGGGTGAAGGTGTGGTCGTAGCCGTCCGGGTTGGCGACCGGCAGGAACCACAGCTCGGTGGTGTCCAGCAGGCGGGTGATCTCCCGGTCGGTGCCGTAGCTGTCCAGCACGTGGTGCATCAGCCGGCGGGTCATCTCCGGCGTGATCCACTCGCGGGCGTGCTGCGCACCGGCGTAGAGCACCGCCGGACGCTTACCGTCCTCGACGGTCCGCGCGTTCTTGGTGACCTTGAGGGCGAGAATCGGCTGGCCCTGCTGGCTGCGGCCGAGCGTCTCCACCTTGGCCAGCTTGGGATGACGGGCGGCGGTGGCGTTCAGCTCGTCCCGGAGGCCGCCCGGCTCCCCGTAGGGGCGGAACGCCGTCCAGCCGGCCGTGGCCTGCTCCCGCAGCGCCTGCGAGGCGTCCTTGCCGCGCACCTTCTTCACCGACAGGGGGACGCCCTGGTCGGTGAGCCGCTTGGCCTGCCGGCGGCTGAGGACCGTCTCGACGGTGGTCTGTCCGGTGGAGTCGGTCTTCGCGTCGTGGCCGAGGTCGACCCCCGCCGCGCGCAGTGTGTCGCGCTGTTTCGCGTCGACAGTGCCGACGTACACCTCCAGGCCGTCGCGGGTGCCCGGATCGGACGACGGCCGCGCGCTGGCGGGTGGGGTCAGTGCCAGTGCGCCGAGCAGGGTGAGCACGCCGGCGATCGCCAGTCGTCTCGGTCTCATCGCGCCTCCTTGGGTCAAGGACCTGTAGGCGCGAGCCTTCGGTGTGGCCCTATCGATGTCAATAGTTCGATGAGCGCGAGGTGGCTGACCGTGTCGGTGCGGGTGCCGGCAGTGATCGAGTGAGATTGGCTACCGGAGCGTCGACGAGATGACGTCCGCGATGCGCGTACCCGCCGCGCCGTCCCACAGCGGAGGCGTGGGCCAGACGGCGGGTCGCTGCGCGGCCACCGTGCTCGCCACGGTCTCGGCGAGCGTGGACCGGGTGACGAGGCGGTTGGTGCCGTGCGTGATCGTGATCGGGCGTTCGGTGTTGGGTCGCAGTGTCAGGCAGGGCACGCCGAGCATCGTCGTCTCCTCCTGCACCCCGCCGGAGTCGGTGACGACGACCGCCGCGCCGCGTACCAGGCTGACGAACTCGAGGTAGCCCAGCGGGGCGACGACCCGCAGCGCGCGGTGCGAGAGCAGGCCCGCGCCTTCCAGGTGCTGCCGGCCGCGCGGGTGCAGCGGCAGGATGACGGGCAGTTGGTCGGCGACCGCGTGCATCGCCTTGACCAGGTCGACGACGTCCGTCGGATCGTCGACATTGCCCGGTCGGTGCAGCGTGGCCACCACGTACCGCTCGGGGAGTGAGAGCGCCGCCCGGATGCCGGCGACGTCGAAGCGGTGGAGATTGGCCAGCAGAGTGTCGATCATCGGGTTGCCGACCAGGTGGACCTTCTCCGCCGCGACGCCCTCGGTCGAGAGGTGCGACACGGCGTCGGGGCTGGTGGCGAACAGCAGGTCGGACACGTGGTCGACGACGATCCGGTTGATCTCCTCGGGCATGGACCGGTCGAAGCTGCGCAGCCCCGCCTCCACGTGCGCGACCGGAATGCCCAGCTTCGACGCCACGAGGGCGGCGGCGAGCGCGGAGTTGACGTCGCCGTAGACGACGGTCAGGGCCGGTCGGTCGGCGATCATCAGCTCTTCCAGGCCGGTCATGACGCTCGCGGTCTGGCGCGCGTGGCTGCCCGAACCGACCCCCAGGTTGAGGTCCGGCTCGGGCAGGCCCAGTTGCCGGAAGAAGACCTCGGACATCCGTTCGTCGTAGTGCTGTCCGGTGTGGACGAGGCGCTGCGCCACGCCGTGCTGCTCCAGCGCACGGATCACCGGTGCTGCCTTGGGGAAGTTGGGACGTGCACCCGCGACGTGCAGAACGGTGTCGGCTGGCATGGATCTCCTCGAAAATTCGGTACGAATCAACGGCGGCGCGCCAATAGTACAAGTTATCCAGTTTAGGGCATCTAATCGTCATAGAATGTCGAATGACGGATGCGTTGCGGTCTGCGTTGCCGAGCCGGCGACCCCGCGAACGATGTTCCTACTTCCCGAAGGCAGGCAGACCCGCGTGAAGCAGATCGTCCAGTCGGTGTCCGGAGGAGAATTGCGCGTCGTCGACGTTCCCCAGCCGGAGCCCGGTTCCACCGAGGTGCTCGTCGCCACGCGCAGGTCCCTGCTCTCCGCGGGAACCGAGCGCGCCGTACGCGAGCTGGCGTCGGCGAGCCTGCTGCGCAAGGCACGAGCCCGGCCGGATCTGGTCCGCCAGGTCGTCAACCGGGCACGCACCGGGGGAGTCCGCTCCACGATCGCCGCGGTGCGCAGCCGGCTCGACGAGGACATGCCGCTCGGCTACAGCGCCGCGGGTGTCGTGGTCACCGCAGGCGCCGCCACGGACGGCATCCGACCCGGGATGCGGGTGGCCACCGCCTCGGTGGGGCACGCCGAGTACCAGGCGGTGCCGGGTCTGCTCGCGGTACCCGTACCGGAGTCGGTGTCCGACCAGGCGGCCGCCTTCGGCGCGGTGGCGGCGATCGCCATGCAGGGCCTGCGACAGGCCGAGGTGGGCCTGGGCGGTTCGGTCGCGGTCGTCGGTCTCGGCCTGGTCGGGCAACTGACGGTACGACTGGCGCTCGCCTCGGGTCTGCACGTCATCGGCATCGACCTGCGCGACTGGACCGCGCAGTTGGCCGGCGAGTGCGGTGCGGTCGGCCTGGTCGAGGCGGGTGCGGCGACCACCGAGCAGATCATGGAGCTGACCCGTGGCCGAGGCGTCGACGCGGTCCTGATCACGGCGGCGACGGCCTCGTCGGAGCCGGTCGCGCGCAGCACCGAGATCGCCCGCGACCGTGCCCGGCTGGTCGTGGTCGGCGACGTCGGTCTGGACCTCGACCGTCGACGTTTCTACGAGCGGGAGCTGGATCTCCGGTTCGCGCGCAGCTACGGTCCCGGCCGCCACGATCGGTCCTACGAGGAGTGGGGCATCGACTATCCGATCGGGCACGTGCGCTGGACGGCACGGCGCAACGTCGAGGCCTACCTCGACCTGGTGGCCAACGGCCGGGTCGCGGTCGACGACCTGGTGACGCATGTCTACGAGGTGGAGCGCGCGACGGCGGCCTACGAGGTGCTGGCCTCCGACCCGCGCTCGCTCGCGGTGCAGCTCAGCTACTCGGCGCCAGCGCAGCCGTCCCGACAGACGATCACCATGCGGCCGCGCCGCACCTCGACGTCGCCACGGGGTGGCCTGATCGGCGCCGGCACCTACGCCAAGGCGACGTTCCTGCCCGCGCTCAAGGCGGCGGGCTGGGGAGACGACCTCGTCGCCATCACGTCGGCCAAGGGCCTGTCCGCGCGGCACGCGGCCGAGCGCAACGGCATCGCCGTGGTGGCGCCGACAGTCGAGGACCTCCTGGTCCGCGACGACATCGACGTGGTGTTCATCCTCAGCCGCCACGACTCGCACGCCCGCCTGGTGGCGCAGGCGCTCGACGCCGGCAAACACGTCTTCGTGGAGAAGCCGCTCGCGCTGACCCAGGACGAGCTCGACGAGGTTCGGGCCGCCTACGACCGCAACTCCGGTCACCTGTTCGTCGGGTTCAACCGTCGGCACGCGCCCATGGTCGTGCACGCCAAGCAGGCCCTGGCGGCCGGGTCCGGGCCGATAACCGTCGCCTACCGGGTCAACGCCGGGCAACTGCCCGCCGCCCACTGGTACCACGACCGACGCCAGGGTGGCCGGATCCGGGGCGAGGTGTGCCACTTCATGGACCTCGCGTCGTGGCTGGTGGGCGACCAGCCGCGGGTCGTGCACGCGTACGGCAGCGGTCGCGGCGAGCCGGGCCTGGAGGAGGACGTGAGTGTCCTGCTCGGATACCCGGACGGGTCCACGGCGACGATCACCTACTCCACCTGGGGGCACCGGCGTACGCCGAAGGAACGACTGGAGGTCCTCGGTCGCGGGCACACCGTGGTGATCGACGACTTTCGACGCCTGGAGATCGACGGCCGGGAGGTGAAGCGCGTACCCGGTGGCAAGGGACACCAGGAGCTGCTCGCCCACACCCGAGCGGTGATCGCCGGCAACGCGCCCGACGACCGGGAGCTGGACGCGTCCTTCGGCACGACGAGGGCCGCCCTGTCCGCGATCGCCGCCCTGGCGGGCATCCAGGAGGATCACCCGTCGCGGCTGCCCACCCAGGCAGACGTGGCGAGCGTGCGAGCCGGCGCCACCTCGTGACCCGCCGCGCCACCTCGTGACCCGCCGCGCCCGGCGCCGGCGCTGCCGAGAGTGCCGGGGCGCCGGGGTCAGCGGGGCGGGTCGCCGTCGACGAGCGGGGCGAGCAGCCGCCCGAGGGCGTGGGCCATCGCCGTACGTGACTGGTTCGCCCGGATCCAACTCCGGCCGGCCGCGCCCATCTTGGCCAGCTCGTCCGGGCTCGCCTGGGTGATCTGGGCGAGGCCGTGGGCGAGGTGGCCCGGCGGGGTCACGTACCCGGAGTCCGCGCCCAGCACGAGGTCACCGACGGTCCCCGGGCTGTTGGTGACGATCGGCAGCCCGGCGGCCATGTAGTCGAACACCTTGTTGGGGCTGACCCCGGCCCGGAACAGCTCGACGTCGGCGAGCACGTGCACGCCGACGTCCGCGGCGTGCAGGAGATCGGGGATCTCCGACTTCGGCACCGGGTCGAGGAAGCGCACGTTGGGGATGCCGAGGGCCTTGGCCTGTAGGCGTGACTTCTCCACCCCCGCGCCCACCAGCACGACGTCGATCTCGGGTACCGCCTCGGCGGCGGCCAGCAGCAGGTCGAGCCCGTTGGCCGGGCCGTGTGCGCCGGCGTAGACGGCGGTCCGACGGGTGAACCGGTAACGCCGCCGCAACTCGGCACGGGGCCGGCTGGGTACGAAGTCCTCGGGGTCCGCCGCGTTGGGAATGAAGGCGATCTTCTCGGGCGCTACCCCCTTGCCCTCGATCGCCGCCCGTACGCCGGGCGCCATGATCACCACGCGGTCGGCGCGCCGGTACAGGAACACCTCGAGGCGCTGCAACGCCCGGTACGCCACCGACGTCTCCGACAGCGTGCCCATCTCGACGAGCACGCGGGGCCACAGGTCCCGGACCTCCAGGACGAACGGTGTGCGCCGGAGCGTGGCCACGACACAGCCGGCGAGGCCGGCCAGGAGGTGTGGCGACGAGGCGTAGACCACGTCGGGTCGGGGCTGCCGCAGGCTGGCCACCGTGGCCGTCACCGCGTAGCTGGCCCAGTTGACCACCCGGCCCAGGCCGTTGCCCCGGTACGGCGTGACGGCGACCAGGTGAAAGCCCGGCTCCGCGCGTTGCCGCTGACCGGTGATCATGTTGCGGCGGCCCGCGATGATCACGTGCGTCCAGCCGGGCAGTCGACTGAACAACTCGACGTGCCGGGTGCCGCCCGGATGGCCCGGCGGTACGGCGAAGTGGTTGAGGACGAGGACTCTGCGTGGGGTCATCGTGGTGCTCGCACGTGGTGGACGTCCCCTGATCCGAGGTGGGTGGCGGTGAGGGAGGCGCCCGCGTCGCTCCAGGTCACCTGATAGCTGAAGCCGTCGAGCGCGTCCGGCTCGGGTGGCGGCCCGGGGATCGCGCCGAGCCCCCACACCGTGGTGTCGGCCCGGCTCTCGGCCGTCAGCCACGTCGCCGGCTCCCAGCGTCCGTACGTCCGGCTGTGCCAGCCCGCGAAGGGCGTCGACCGTCCGCGTACCGCCTGGTGTCCGTCCAGCCCGACGAGGCCGAGCTTGGTCCCGCCGACGACGAGCGTGTCGGCGTCCACGACGACGTCGGGGTGCAGCGGCACGGTGAGCGACCAGGACCGGGCGGTCGCCGGCGGGTCGGCGAACTCGACGATCGCCACGTACTGCTCCGCCACCACGACCGCGCGGCCGACGCGCACCGGGTGGTCACCGCGCGCGTACGCGTCGTGCCACCCGAAGACGATCGTGCGATCCGGCAGGACGAGCGGTGCGCCCAGGTGACCACGACCGGTGTTGAGCCAGCGGAACGCCCGGTGCGGGACGAGCTGGTCCTGCCCGTCCGGGCGGCGTACCGGGTGGGCGGCGGAGGTGCGCAACCCGTTGCGGACCTCCAGCGGGCCGTTGTAGGTGCCCGTGCCCGGGTCGGCGATCAGCCACCTGTCGTCGTGCGTGATCCAGACCGAGGTCAGGTCGGCGTGGCCGTGCGAGGGGCCGCCGTCCACCTTGAACCACACGCGCCACGGCCCCCGGTCGACACGCGCGATGCCTCCGGAGGTGGTCGCCGCCGACCGGGGGCGCATCGTCGCGGCGAACGTCTCCGAGGTGGCCTCGGGGTCGGGCGGGGGCGCGTACCACGCCAACTCGTCGAAGTCGGCGTACCACCGCGCGGGCAGCCGTTCGCCGCACAGCGCGAGGCCGAGCGCGGCGGAGCCGGCCACGTCGAGCGGGTCGCCGGAGGACGCGAGCACCCGTCCCTCGTCCCAGTCGCCGTACTGCGGGACGTCCCCGTCGAACACCCCGAGCCGGGCCAGGTGCAGGCTCGCGGCGTGCAGATCACGGCGGACGCGCGGCGGCGCGCCGCCGAGCAGCACCCGCACGATGAGCATTTCGAGGACGAACCTGTGGTACGACACCGAATCCTCGATCATCCGGCCGTCGGCGCCGAAGTGTCGGCGGTGCTGAGCCGCGAACATCCTCTCGCCGGTACGCGCCCACCAGCGGGCCCGCCGGGCCGTGGGGAACATCCGGGCGAGCAGCAGCAGCCCGAGCGCGTCGCCGAGCAGGTGGTTGTTGCGCATGCTGCTCAACGTGTAGGGCAGCTCGACCATCAGGTGCCGGGCGCTGGCCAGCAGCAACCGCTCCATGGCGGTCGTGACGTCGCCGGGTAGTCGGTCGCCGACGAGCGCGAGGATCTGGTTCCAGGCGATGGCGCGCAGGGCGAGTTCGAGGCTGGAGTACCAGTTGACGCCCCGTTCCGGCGGGGACTGCGTACACCAGGCCCGCAGTAGCTCGTCGAGGCCGCCCTGCCACGGGCCGGTCGGGTCGAGGCGGGCCGCGCGGGCCAGGACGACCAGGTCGCGGTGGCGTGCCGCCTCCCAGGTGTGCTTCACGTCCGACAGCCGAGCCTCGGAGCGGATGTCGATGCGCCACCACGGGTCGTCGGCCGGCCACTGCCGCCCGGTCAGCGGGTCGGTGCCCCATGGCGCCGACACGCCCGTCGCCACCCGGGCGCCGAAGACCCGGAGCCCGTCGTTCAGCACGTGGCCGGCGTCGTCCAGGCACCGCTGCCGCGCTCCGTCGCCGATCGGCAGCACGCTTGTCAGCGGCACCGGCGCGGACGCGTGGTGCCGGTGCGCCTGCCCGCGGAACAGGACGGCGTGGAATCCGCTGCGCTTGGACGCCTCGTACGCCGCGCGCAGCGGCGCCGACAGGCCCAGCGCGCGCATGTCCACGGCGATCGCGCGGAGATCGGGTTTCACCTTCGACTTCCCCCTGGGCAATGGCGATTCCGTCGTTTCGTCCCGACCAGGACCACGGGTGTAGGAAGCTGCAAGCGCATCAAATCGGGCATTTAGGACGCGTTTGGTGGTGCGTGAGCCGCATGGGCGCGCGCCGGTCGGGGCGGGTCGTCGGTCTGACGTCTGTCCAACGCCGCCGGTGCCGCTTCAGTGACGACATCGCCGGTGGCGACATGGCCACCCGCGACATGGCGGGTGCCGCCGCGGGGACGAGGAGGAGTGGTCGTGACAGCGCAAACCCGGGTGCCGCTCGGATTCCGCTCGCCGATGCCGCCGCCGGCCGGTGTCGGAGCCGGACGCGGCTTCGGAGGCGGACCCGGCTTCGGAGGCGGACGCGGCTTCGGAGGCGGGGCCGGTCCCGGAGGCGGGGCCGGCGCCGGACCGGGCGGCTGGCGGACGATGATGACGACTCTCGCCGTCGCGCTGCTGTGTGTCGCGGCCTTCCAGGCGTCCACGGCGAACGTCTGGCTGACAGTCCTGCAGGCCTCCGCCGGGGCGATCCTGCTCCGTTGCCGCCTTCCGCGCCCTCGACTGCCCGATGTGCTGGCGGTCGCGATCGCCGCCTGGGCGCAGCTCACCGTCGTCTGGTCCAGCGACGTCGCGCAGACGCGGAGCGTGGCCCTCGCGTACACCTCGGCCGCTCTCCTGTTCGTCGCGGTCCGGCACGTCGCCACCACGCCGTGGCACCTGCTCGCGGTCGGGGGTTCGTACATCGTGGGGTGTGCCATCGCCGCGTGGCGCCTGATCATCGAGGCGCGCGCGGCCGGCGGATCGACCGGCGCGATGGACATGGCGGTGCGCTTCGGCATCGAGGGCACCAACATCAACTTCACGGCCTACTCGAGCGTCACCGCGTTCGTCCTGGCGTTGGGCCTGTTGAAGATCCGCGGTCAACGCCGGCTCGTCACCATCGCTCTGACCACCGCGTTGCCGGTGCTGGCGTCCGGGATCTTCCTGAACCGGACCAAGGGCGCCCTGGTCGCCCTGCTGCTCGTGGTGGCGTACGCGCTGCTCAGCGAACTCAACCCCCGGGTGACCTGGGTGGCCGCGGTCGCCGTGGTGCCGACGCTGCTGGTGACGGTGCCGCTCGGTCTGGGGCAGAGCGCGTTGGTGTGGACCGACGACGTCATCGGCTCGGCGGCGACCGGCGACGTGCTGAGCCGTATCGAGCTGTGGCGGTACGCGTCCTCGTACTGGTGGGACTCCCTCTGGGTGGGCGGCGGCGCGGGAACCTTCGAGCTGTGGAACCCGTTGGGCATCCGAGCGCACAACGCCGTGCTCGCCGTCGCCGTGGACCTGGGGCTGGTGGGCTTGGTGGGCGTGGCCGCCCTGTTCGGGGCGGTGCTGGCCCGGCGGGCGGCGCGGTGCCCGGTCGGGCTCCGGGTCGCCGGGCTGTTCCTGGTGGGCGGCTTTCCGCTCTGGCTGACCGGGGTGTGGGAGTTCGAGCGGGGGTCGTGGCTGGCCCTCGCCCTGCTGTCGATGCTGCCGGTCCACGCCTCCGTCCGGCAGAAGGTGGACGACCCGGGACGACGCCTGACAGGCCCGCCCGGTCCGGTCCGGGCTCGCGCCACCGCACCCCCGGCCGGCGCGACCGCCCTGGACTGGGGCGCGGCCATCACCCGGTGACTACCCGGTCGTTGGCTCGTTCAGTGACTACTGACAGCCAACCGATTGGCCCGCAGCGTGGCGGAGCGCCGTCCGCGCCGACGGAGCGTGCCGTGCCGCGCCCTTCGTACCGTGGGTCGGCGGGTGCTCAACAGTGTGGAGGGCCGGCGAGTGCCATCTCGGAATGCCGTCCGGGTCGACTCGCGACCGCCCAGGGTCGGCCGTTGCGCCGGGAGTGGTCCTCGGTGACCGCCGTCGACAGAGTCAGTGACGGCCGACACCGCTCGCCGGTCGGCGGCTGGCAGCTCCCGGCCGCCGCACCGCGACCCGAGCAGCGCGTACGCCCGCCGATGGCCCGCCCGGCACCTGCCGGTCGCACGGTCACCTGGCTGCCGTTGGCGCTGGCGCTGGTGTGGATGCTCGGCACGTTCGGCACGTTCTGGACGACGAGACTTGCCCACGACGTCCGGAACCCGTACCAGCTCTCCGCCTTCGTGCTCGTGGCGACAGCGCTGTTCGCCGGGGGATACGTGGCGCAGATGGCCCGCCGTCCGCCCACGGTAGCCGCAGCGACACACTCCGTCGGCCGCGTCCGGCTGGTGCGTCAACTGGTCCTGGCCAGTGCGGTCTACTACGTCGTCGTGAGCCTGACGCGGCTGACCCAGTTCGGCGCCACCGGCCCCAGCAGCGTCTGGGCGAACATCCAGGCGCCCGCCACCGGCTACGTCAACAAGTTCGACGTCTACCAGCAGGGGGTCGGCAGCACGAGCCCGTGGATGACCGCCCTGTTTCCCCTCGGCGTCCTCAGCGTGGCCCTCGTACCGTTGCTCGCGGTGCACTGGCGCGCTCTCCCCGGTTGGCTGCGCCTCGCAGGCGTGGCCGCGACGGCGACGCACATCGCGTTCTACCTGTTCATCGGCACGATGAAGGGGCTCGGCGACGTCGTCATCATGCTCGCGGCCGGGATGTTGGTCGCGTGGGCGTCGGCCCGGCACCGGCCGCGGACCTACTCGCGCCGGCGTCGGGCGCTCCTGCTCGTCGTCGGGGCGTTCGTGCTCCTGGCCACCTACATGATCCACAATCACGCGACGCGGGCGGCCGAGTTCGGCACCACGGGTGACGTGGTGCACGTGAACCCCTCGGTGGAACGTGTCCTGGGTAAAACGATGGCCGAGGGCATCGCCGCGATGATCGGCTATCCGACGCACGGCTACCTCGGGTTGTCCTACAACCTCCAGGTGCCCTTCGAGTGGTCCCGTGGTCTCGGCAGCGCGCCGTCCGCCGCGATCTTCGCCGAGCAGACCCTCGACGTGGACCTCAGCGAACATCCCAGCTTCCCCGACCGGACGGAGAACGAGACGGGATGGCCGGCGCGGATGTACTGGGCCACCATCTACCCCTGGCTCGCCTCGGACCTCACCTTCCCCGGCGCGGCGCTGTTCATGGGGTTGGTCGGGTGGCTCTTCGCCGGCTCGTGGCGCGCGGCGGCGTCGTCCCGTCGGGTGGTCCCGTCGTTGATCTTCGCGCAGCTGTGCATTCTCATCATCTACGTGCCGGCGAACAACCAGCTCGGGATGGCACCGGAGTCCATCGTCGGGATGGCCACGCTCCTGGCCCTGCACGTCATGCAGTCGCTCTTCGGCGAACGTCAGCCCCACTGTCGGAAGAACCTGCCGAGCGGCTCCGCGTACGCCCGGTAGTCGAACGATTCGAGCGCCTGGCTGCGCGCGGCCTGGCGCATGTCGCTGCGCTGTGCGGGGCTGAGCCCCGCCGCCGCGCGGAACGCCCCGGTGACCTCGGTGACCGAGTGGTCCCGGCAGACCAGGCCCTCACGGTGGGGGCGCAGGTATCTGCCCAGGTCGCTGGTGAGGTTGGCGATCACCGGTGTGCCGCTGGCGAGACTCTCGCAGAACTTCGTCGAGAAGCCCGCGTCCGCCGCCCGCTCCGGCCTGCGGACGAGGACTGTGAAATCCGCGCCCTGGAGGGCGGTCGACACCTCGGCCTGCGGTAGCCGACCCAGGCACCGCACACCGTCCGGCAGCGGCCGACCGCCGAAGAGGCGGCCCACCTCGTCCCGCGTCGGGCCGTAGACGCGCAGCTCGACACTCGCGCCGTCGCGCTGGACGTTGCCCACCGCCTCGATGACGGTGCCCAGGAGATCCTTCTTGTTCCCGTGCGGATTGCCCGCGTAGGCGAGCGTGAGCGGAGGCGAGTCGCCCGCGGTCTGCCGGGCCTCCGGCGTCAGGCTCTTGACGTCGAGAGTGGGCGGCACCCGCAGGATGGGTCTACCGCTGCCGCGGTAGTGGTCTTCCAGGTAGGAGCTGATCACGATGATGCCGTCGCACCGCGGGTAGTAGTGGCGCAGCGCCAGCTTCATGCTGACGTGCAGCGGGCCGAGGTAGCCGCCGCGGACGTGGCGTCCGTTGAACCAGTCGACGACGTCGACGATCAGCGGCACCCGGTGCCGGCGACACCAGCGCTGGAGGTGGAACATGTACTGGGCCTGACCGCCGTGCACCAGCACGTGCGACGGCTTGGTCGGCTGGGCGTCGAGCCACCGGGCCGTCCGCTGACCCCAGCGCACAAGCGTCTGCACCGAACTGCCCAGCGGCCCCGCCTCCGGCGACGGCCGCTCCGCGAGACCGAGGTGGGAGACCGAGCCCGGTCCGTCGACGCCCGGCAGCGCCGTGCGGGTGACCGGCTCCGACCCACCGCTGGCGACCACCACGTCGTAACCGGCGGCGGCCAACGACGCCACCAGGCCGTAGACCCGTCGGGACCCCGCCTCACCCCACGGAAACAGGAACGGACCCACACAGGCGACCCATCGGGTACGTCTCATCGCAGCACCTCGACTCGCTCCTAGGTCAGTTGCCGGCCGGCGGCCCCGGCGGTGGAGGATCCGGTGCGCGCCGCCGAGCCCAGCGTGGCGGCGAACCGCGCGGCCACGTTCTCCTTGGCGTGCTCCCGCCGTGCGAAGGCGGTCCCGTTGCGGGCGAGCCGCTCCCGCAGGGCCGCGTCCCGGCAGAGGTCGGTCAGGCCCCGGACCAGCGCCGCGGTGTCGTCGGTGCCGACGATCAGGCCCGCGTCGGCCTCCTGGATGTGGTGCATCGACGCCACCTCGGCCGGCCCGTAGCCGAGGATCGGACGGCCCGAGGCGAGGTACTGGGGGATCTTCGTCGAGACCGAGTAGCGGGTGTAGCGGCGGATCTCCTCGTCGAAGGACTCGATGTGGACGAGGACGTCCGCGCCGTGCAGCGCGGCGGGCACCTCGTCGCTGCTCAGCGACGGCCCGAGCCGCACCCGCGCCAGGGGGGCGAAGTGGCGCGCGTACCGGGTGAGGTCCTGCTCCGGCGCGTGGATGGTCAGCCGGACGGGCAGACCGGCCGCGGCCAGGCCGTCCAGCGCGGCGCCGATGTCGCGCAGCGACTCCCAGCGGTTGAGGTGCAGGGCGCCGACGTAGACCAGCTCGGTCGTTCCCCGCTGCTCCGCCTCGCGGCGGGGCGGGGCGAAGAAGGTCTCGTCGACGCAGTTGGCGAACGCGCTGAACGGGACGCCGTAGCGCCGGGTGTACTCCTGGGCCATCGGCTGACTGATGACCATGCCCAGCGGGGCCAGGCGGATGAGCCTCGCGATCGTCTCCTGGACGGAGCGGTCGGCCCGACCGAACAGCTCACCGTTGTCGTACAGGGTCGCCGGCCAGTCGTCGGTGAAGTGCGGCACGACCGGGACGCCACAGGTACGCGCCGCGAGCGCCGTGATCCTCGTCAGCCGTACGCTGCCGAGCATCGAGTAGACGACGTCCGGCCGGAAACCACGCATCCACTCGATCAGCGCCGGGGGGACGCGGATCGGGCTGAGGTCGGCCGTCGCGCGCAGTTGTGCGTAGATCTTGGCCATGGTGGGACGGCTCTCCGCCGCGGCGTGTACGGCGGCGATCGGCCGGCTCTGTTGCAGGGGCGTGCGACCGTTCCAGCCCGACATCCGCATGGCGTAGTACTGGATCGGCAGGTAGTGGTCTCGGGGCGGGAAGTGGAAGAAGTTCTCGCACACGTCCGTGGTCGGCGGAATGTTTCCGGTGTGCACCTGGGCGAGGCGGTCCCTGGGCCAGCCGGAGAAGAGGTTCGACAGGGTCATGGCGGTGCCGCTGACCCGGCTGAAGGGCGTGTGGCTCACCACCAGCACCCGCGGAAATTCCTCGTCCAACACCATCGGTGCGTCCGCCTCTCTCATGTGGTCCGTATTCTCAGCGCCCGCCGGTAGCCGACAATGGCCGCCGGGACAACAGTCACGGTGTAGACGACAACGGCGACGTAAGGCGCCGCGGCCACTCCCCACCAGTGCACTCCGAGCAGTTTTCCGACAATTGACAGTGGTAGGTACAGCAGATAGCCGCACAACTGGGGGCGGACGACTCCGGCCGCGTTCTGCACCATGAACCGGGGCGAGATCGCGGCCAGCACGATCCACCAGCAGGCGAGGCCCAACAGGAGTGACCGGTTTCCGATCGAGATCGGCAGCCAGGCGGCGAGGAGTTGCTCGCCGAACAGCACCAGGATCGTCGACGGCCCGACCGCGATGAGCGTCGACACGATCGTCATCCGGCGCACGGTTCGGCGGATCCAGTCGAGGTCGCCACGCGCCAGGGCCTCACCGTGCATCGGCCACAAGGGTTGGTTGACAAGTGTCACGAGCGCGCCGAGCTGGTTGAACAGTCGGGCCGGCACCGCGTACGCGGTGACACTGGCGAGACCCAGCACGTGTGCGATGAGCAGTGGGTCGGCATTGTCCGCCAGGACCATGATCAGCGTGACCAGGAAGAAGAGGCCGCCCAGGCCGAACAGCTCCCGGACCCCCCGGCCGTCGACGTATCTCGGCCGGGGCCTCAGCTGCGGCAGGCGCCAGCCGAACGTCCAGACCGTGTTGACGATGTTGACGAGCAACGGGCCGATCGCGATGCTGGCGATCACCGCGATCGGGGGCAGCTTCGCGTACACCGCGCCGAGCGCGAGTGGGAGGGAGAGCGCGCTTGCCGTCGCCTGCCAGACATTGCTGGCCGCCACCTGCTGATACGCGTACTGGACGCGGGCGATGAGCGACAGCGGGATGTTGAGCAGGAACGCGGTCAGGCACACCAGGGCGACGAGGTGGGCGTCGCGCGCCGCCGCCCCGGTCGCGTTGAAGAGCAGCGGCCACGGGATGAACCCGCCGAACAGCCAGAGCAGGCCACACGTCGGCAGCGCCACCCCGCAGACCGCCGCGTAGGCGCTGGAGACGTACCGCCGGGCCGCGTCCGAGTCGCCGTCCACCCGACAGGGCGCGAGCCTCGTCATGAGCCCGAGACCGACGCCCAGGTCCGCGAAGGCCACCATCCCGGTGACGGCCAGCACCGCGGCCCACAGTCCGTACAGGTCGGTGCCCAGATAGGACAGGGTCACGGGGAGGAGGACGAGTGGCACGAGAGCGCTTACCACCCGGCTCAGCGCGGCGGTGGCGATCCAGGACAGCAGTCGACGACCGCGCCTCGGGGCGGGGGGAGTGGCCTCGACCGACGCGTGTGGCTCCAACGTCTGGACGGCCCGGCGCGACCTTGGCGGTGCGGCGTGCAGCGGCTCGTACCGCTGAGACCTGCCGTCCCGGGTCCGCATCTCTCGGTCCTGTCGGTCTGCGGCGAACGCCGGAGGGAGGCGGCTGCCGCGACGCGGCCTCGCGTTGGGGTTCCTCACGGTCATAACTGCCGGTGCGGGGATTTGGGTGCGGCTCCCGGCCACCGTCCGCGCCCGCCGGTCACCGGGACTGCAGGGGTACGCCCACCGGGCCGCCCACCGTCGGGTCGATCGGCTGGGCGCAGAGCAGCGCCAGGTGCTCGGCGATCTTCGCCGCGTCGTCGTACGGGTCGAGCCCGCTCACCTCCATCGGGTCGAGCCCCGGCACGGCCACGTGGGACACCAGCGGGTGGAACGGCCGGGTGTCGACCTCGCCGGCGCCGAACAGGTCCTCGTGCAGCTTCTCGCCGGGACGCAGGCCGGTGTAGACGATCGGCACCCGGCTGGACGCCTGCTCGGCCATCTGCCGGGCCAGGTCGGCGATGCGGACCGGCTCACCCATGTCCAGCACCAGCGCCTCCCCGTCCCGGCCGATCTCGGCGGCCTGGAGCACCAGGTGGACCGCCTCCTGGACGGTCATCAGGTAGCGGGTGACGTCCGGGTGGGTGACGGTCAGCGGCTTGGCGTCCTCGATCTGTCGCTGGAAGGCCGTCACCACCGAGCCGCGGCTGCTGAGCACGTTGCCGAACCGGACGCTGAGGAAGGTCCCCGGGAACCGGGACGCGGCGTGCGCGGTCAGTCGCTCGGTGATCCGCTTGGAGTACCCGAGCACGCTGATCGGGTCGGCCGCCTTGTCGGTGGAGATGTTGACGAACTTGGCCACGTCCTGGCAGGCGTCCAGCACCGACAGGGTGCCCCACACGTTCGTCTTGACCGCCTCGCCGGGGTGCCGCTGCAACAGGGTCAGGTGCTTGAGCGCCGCCGCGTGCAGGATGATCTCCGGACGGCGATCCCGGATGATCCGGCGGAGACCCTCGTCGTCGCGCAGGTCGGCGAGGATCAGCTCGGGGCTGTCCAGCAGGGCTCGGCCGGCGAGCGACATCTGCAGGCCGTGCAGGGCCGACTCGTCGCGGTCCAGCATCATCAGCTCACCCGGGTCGGCCTTCATCACCTGCCGGCAGAGTTCCGAGCCGATCGACCCGCCGGCGCCGGTGACCAGGACCCGCCGCCCGGTCAGGCTGTTCGTGTTCAGCGGAAGGTCACCGATCACCTGGCGGCGGCCGAGCAGATCGCCGATCTGCACGTCCCGGACGTCGGTGACGGTGATCCGGTGGTCGACCAGGTCCCGCACGGGGGGCAGCACCTTGAACACCGCCCCCGCGGTGAGCGTGGCCTCGCGGATCTGGCGGATCAGCGCCGCGTCGGCGTTGGCCACCGAGAAGATGACCGCCTTCGCGCCGGTCCGGCGGACCGCGGCATCGACGTCGTCCCGCCCGCCCAGCACCCGTACCCGCCGGATGCGCAGGTCGCGCTTGTCCGGATCGTCGTCGAGGGCGCCCACCGGCAGGTACCGGCCGCGCGGGTCGCCGACCATCGCCCGCAGCAGTTCCTGCCCGGCGTTGCCCATCCCGAACAGCAGCACAGGCGTCGACGACCGCACGTCGGGGCGCATGGAGAGGTCCCGGCGGTGCCGGTACGCGAACCGGGCGCCGAGCATCAGCAGCAGGGCGAGGGCGCCGCCGACCAGCGGGGTGCTCGCCGGCACCGGCCGTTCACCGGAGGACAGCAGGCCGAGCAGCACGATGGTCGCCGTCGAGATGGCGGTGCCGGCGACGCCCTGGACCTCCTGCAGGCTGCCCAGCGGGTGTCGTCCGGAGTAGAGCCGGCGGACCGCCGCCACGCCCACGTGCACGACCGCGGCGAGCAGGCCGATCGCCGCGGCCCGGCCCAGTTGGCCCGCCGGGAGGTCAAACTCGAACCGGGCCCAGACGGCCGCGGCGAAGCCGCTGACCCAGGCGGTGGTGTCGGTGGCGAGGAAGCCCGCGGTGCGGCGGCGGGCCCGGGCCCGCCGTGTCGAGCGGTCCGCGTGCTCCGTGTGCTCGGTCTCCTGCGACATGTGCTGGCTCCCTGACCCGTCTGCGACCGCTTCCGCCGCGTACGGCAGAAGGGGTTTAACGCCCTTTGTCCTTGCTACAGGCAGTTTCGTGTCTTCGGGCGGTTTCTGGCTTATATCGCCGTGGCCACCTCTCGCGCCTCTCGGCGGTCACACCGGGCCGGCTCCCGTCCGGCGGCTCAGGAACTCCTCGATCGCGGCGGACACCCGGGCGATCTGCGGCTCGGTGAGGGCGCTTCCGCTGGGCAGCGTGAGCCCGTCGGTGAACAGGCGCTCCGCCGCGCCGGTGAGCAGGCTCTCCGCGCCGTCGTGCATGGGCTGCAGGTGCATGGGCTTCCACACCGGCCGGGTCTCGATGTCGCGCTCGGCCAGGTGGTCCGCCAGGTCGTCCGCCCGCCAGCCGCACCGCTTCGGCTCGACGGTGAGGACGGTGAGCCAACAGTTGGACTCGCCGTCCTCCGCGCCGAGCAGCCGGACGCCCGGCACCGGGGCGAAGAGCTTGGCGTAGTGGTCGCGCAGGTGTCGACGGCGGGCGATCATCGCGTCCAGCCGCAGCAACTGGGCCCGGCCGAGCGCCGCGAGCAGGTTGCTGAGCCGGTAGTTGTAACCCGTCTCGCGGTGCTCGTAGTGCCGCGCGGGTTCGCGGGCCTGGGTCGCGAGGTGGCGGGCCCGGGTGAGGAGCGCGGCGTCGTCGGACACCAGCATCCCACCGCCGGAGGTGGTCATGATCTTGTTGCCGTTGAAGGAGAGCACGCCGACGCGCCCGAAGGAGCCGGCGGCCTGTCCGCCGTGGCGGGCGCCGAGGGCCTCCGCGGCGTCCTCCACCACCGGGACGTCGGCGTCGGCACAGACCGGGATCAGTGCTCGGTAGTCGGCGCAGCTGCCGAACATGTCGACGGGAACGACCGCGCCGACCCGCTCGCCGCGCGAGCGCAGCCGTCGCAGCGCCTCGTCGACGAGGGCGACGTCCACGTTGCCGGTGCGGGGATCACAGTCGACGAAGACCGGCCGCGCCCCGATGTAGCGGGCCGCGTTCGCGGTGGCGACGAAGGTGAGCGTGGGCACGATGACCACGTCGCCGGGGCCGACACCGACACCGAGCAGGGCGAGGTGCAGAGCCGCCGTCCCCGAGTTGACGGCCACGGCTCCCTGGGTGCCGACCCGGGCTGCCACGTCCTGCTCGAACGCCTCCAGGTCCGGGCCGACAGGCGCGACCCAGCCCGAGCGCAGGGCGGCGATCAGGTACGACTCCTCGAGTGGCCCGATGTCGGGTGTCGACAGGTACACGGTGTCGCTCATGGGGCACCGCCGGTCACGAGACCACCAGGGATCGGCACGATCTGACCTCCAACGGCGTCGGGGACAACGCCGGGTGAGTGGCCCACCGGGGCAGAAATCGGATGACGACCCTGATTGGTGACACTCAACCAGCATTCCCCCGATCAACCGCAAAACCCACAGTCGGACACGGCCAGGTCGGCTGCCTTCTGCGGTCTGGTGGTCGGCGGCGCGAGCCGCGAGCGTCGCAACGGCCGGTCGGGCGAGGGGAAGACTGGCCGGTCGGGCGAGGGGAGGGGTGGCCCCTTCGGCGGGGGGTTGTGCCGCCGCTCAGGTCACCGAGTGGACGCGCTCGACGTCAGTGGGTCGATGGCCGCGAGGTGGCCGATCGGGTCGGCTGCGCCGGCAGTGCGGGCCCGGGGCGTCGAAGGTGGCCGACGATCGCCGCGCAGAACACCGCCTCGATGTCGCACTCCTCTTCGACGTGCTGCCACGCCTCGCCCGCCCGGACGTGGTAGCCGGTCGATTTCTCCGCGGTGACGGTGCCGAAGTGCAGGCACTGAAACTCGATCAGGTGGAAGCGGTCGCCGCTGTGGCCGATGTCCAGCGACGCGAGCGGGGTGCCGAGGACGTCGCAGACCTGCTCGGCGTAGTCCAGCAGCGCGTCGCGGTCGACGCCCGCCATGTCCTGGAAGTCGAAGTCGCCGCTGCCGCTGGCCCGGAAGTCGCCGGGCCGGTTACGGCGGTAGAGGGTGTAGTAGCGCGCGCCCATCTTCAGCACCTTGAAGTCGCCGGTCAGCCCCGGAATCAGCGCCTGCACCAGGAACTTCTGTCGGTGCAGCGAGCGCGGGTGGTGGGCGCGGCGAAGCAGTCGTCTGCCGTGCTCGCGAACGGACTCCGCGTGGTCGTGGGTGCGGCTGAGGGTGCGGGCGGCGCGCAGCAGTTCCGTTCGGTTGGCGGCGCGGGCCACGAACTGGGAGCCGGCGCCGTAGGCGGACTTGAGCACCATCGGCCATGGCCCGTCCAGGGTCGTCTCGGCGAGTTCCTCGTAGGTGCCGAAGGAGCGGGTGCCCAGACGCCTGGCGTCCGCGGGGAAGAGGTGGGCGCGCAGCGCCTCCATCATCACCTTGTTGTGGTGCGCGCGCAGGTAGCGGTAGCCCGGAAGGACCTGGGCGCCGCTGGTCTCCAACGCCAGCACCAGGTCCTCGATCCAACTCTTGTAGCACAGCCCGCGATCCTCCGAGGAGGTGTAGAGCACCGGGACACCGCGCAGATCGTCGCTCAGGTCCAGGTCCGCGAAGCGGATGACCTCCGGCGCGAGGCCGGCGCGGGCGAGGTACGCGGTGATCCGGTCGACGTCCATCGTGCACAGCCCGTGCTGGGTGCGGGCGGTGGAGTAGAACGTGCCGCGGTAGTCGGTCAGGATCAGGATTCTGGTCATCTCGGACTCTCTGCGCCACGCAGATTTCGAGCGTTACGCACCTATTGTGGAGGATGATGAGGCTACCATCGGCCCCGGTATCGACCTGGACGAACGGCGGAGATGCGGGGGCGACATGCGTGTGGTGCCCGAGCGGGCGGGGGTCTGATGCGCGTCCGCCGCGACCAACCTGGAACGCTGCTCGGCCCGGTGATCGGGGCACTCGATCGTCTCCTGTGCGCGGGGGCGCGGGCCCGTCGGGCGATCCGGGGTCTTGCGCTCGCCGGCCGGTTCGCGGCCCGCGGAGACAACTTCACGTTCGACCCGGACGGTGTGTACACCTGCGAGTCGATCGAGGTCGGCGACAACGTGGATCTCGGATACCGGCCGATCCTGGTGGCGGCCCGGAGTCGGATCCGCATCGGTGACAACGTGATGTTCGGCCCCGAGGTGACGATCCGGGGTGGCAACCACCGCATCGAGCAGGTCGGCGTACCGATGATCGCGGTCGACAAGGAGGCCGGCGACGACAGCCACGACCGGGGCGTGACCATCGGCGACGACGTGTGGGTGGGCACCCGGGCGGTGATCCTGCACGGGGTGACCATCGGCCGGGGCGCCGTGATCGGCGCCGGCGCGGTGGTCACCCGGTCGGTCCCGCCGTACGCGGTGACCGCCGGCAACCCGGCCCGGGTGATCCGCCTGCGGTGGCCGGTGGAGACCATCCAGGCCCACGAGCGGCAGCTCTACCCGGCCGACCGTCGGCTGACCGCCGCCGAGATGGCCGGCCTCGCCGAGCTGCCGGCGCCCGAGCCGCGCCCGACGCCCGTGACGAAGTCGCTGACCACAGGCGTCCAGCCGCGATAGTCGAAACAGTGGGCCCGCTCCCGGGCCGCGCGGCTCATCGCCCGCCAGGCCGCGTCGTCGAGACGCAGCGCCCGCTCGATGCCGCGCCGGACATCCTCGGCTGCCGAGCCGTCGAGCAGGATGCCCTCACGACCGTCCACGAGGTAGCGCCGCAGATCGCTCGTGAGGTTGAGCAGCACCGGGCAGCCGGCGGCGAGGCTCTCCGGCACCTTGGAGGGGAAGCCCGCCTGCGCGTACCCGGCCGACGGGCGGACCAGCACGGAGAAGTGCGCCCGGCGCAACTCGGCGAGCACCGCCTCGCGCGGCACCCGGCCGAGGAAGCTCACCTGGTCGTCGAGGTCGGCCGGCCCGGCCTCCCCCAGGTCGGAGAGGCTGCCGGCCTGCTCCCGGCTGATCCCGGCGATCACCAGGCGTACCCGGGCCCGCTCGGCGGGCGCGAGGAGACGGATGCCCTCCAGCACCACGGCCAACTGGTCCTTCGCGCCGGCCGACCCGGCGTAGAGCAGTCGGAGCCCGTCGCCGAGCGGGGCCGGTGCGGGGTCGGCGTAGTCGGCGCGGTCGACCTGGGGCGGCACCACAAGGGTCGGCCGGCCCAGGCGCACGAAGTGCCGCTCCAGCAGCTCGGAGATGACGATGAGCTGGTCGGCGAGCCGTCCGGCCCAGAAGGACGCCCAGCGGTGCCGGAGGAGGTACGGCGTCCGCCAGCCTCGGGGAAACTGTGCCCGGTCGTGCTGCTCCAGCACGTCCACCGTCACCGGGCACCGCACCGCCACTCGCAGCACCGCCCAGGTCGTGAGGTCCCACAGCCCGAGCGGCAGGTGGACGCCCGCCAGCTCGCCCGGACGGACGCCCGCGCGGCGCAGCGCGGCCAGCACCCGCAGCGGGCGGGCACGCCTGCGCAGCCAGCGGCCCGGCACGCCACCGCCCAGCCGGCGCCGGGGCAGGGTGATCAGGCGGACGTCGGGGGGCAGGTCCACCGCGCTCGGTGGACGCGACCCGTCGTCCGGCCAGTCGTTGACCACAAGTGTCACTCCGCCCGGCGGGGTGGCCGACCGGGCCAGTTGCAGAAGCCGGTTGGACATCGCGTCACCGTGCGGGAACCGGTACGCGGCCAGCGCCAACACCGCCGGCCCCGCGCCGGGCCGTAGGGCGGGGATCAGGTCCGTGCCGGTGGTGGGCTCGTCCACGGTCTACCCCTCCGGAAGCCTAGGTGTTTTATGCCATTATGGCTGCTTAGTCTAGACCTCCGTCGAAATGAGGAGACATGCAGCGTGCAGCCGTGCGTGACACCCGGCGTCGCCAGGCGTCGGCCGGAGTCCCGTCGTGAGCCGACCGGTGGTGGTGCAGCACTCGGCGGGTGCTCCCGGCGCCAACGGCCCGCTGACCGCCGTGCGGCGGGTGCTCGCCTCGCCCCTGGCCGACACCTACGAGTTCGTCCGGATGCACCAGCACGCCGGAAACGGCAGTCTGAACGTGCCGCTGCTGCGGGAGTGGGTGCGGCTGCTGCGCCGGGTCCGCCCGGATCTGGTGCACGTCCGGGGCTTGCAGAACGAGGGCTTCCACGGGGTTCTCGCCGCTCGCCTCGCCGGCTGCCCGCGGGTCCTGGTCACCGTGCACGGCACCGTACGTGACCTGCGTCAGCCGGGTCGCCCCTGGCGGCGACGACTGCTCGTGCACGGGGCCGAGCCCGGGACGCTGCGGCTGGCCACCCACGTCGGCACCGTCTGCGCGTACGCCGCCGGCCGGGACTTCCTGGGCGGCCTGGGCGCGAAGTTCGTCGGGGTGATCCCCAACGGCGTTCCGCTGCCGGCCCGTCCGCGCGCCGCCCGGGACCGGGTCCGCGCCGAGCTGGGCCTGCGCCCCGACGACGTGGCGATGATCGCGGTGTCCCGGCTGACCTGGGAGAAGGGGTACGACGTCCTCGCCGACGCGCTGCGCCGGCTGCCGCCGTCGGCCACCCGCCGGGTGGTGCTGGTCGCCGGCGACGGGCCCGACCGGGACGGGATCGCCGCCGCGCTGGCCGACGCCGGTCAGGTCGAGGTGCGCCTGCTCGGCAACCGTCTCGACGTACCCGACCTGCTCGCCGCGGCGGATCTCTTCGTCTTCCCGACCCGGCACGAGAACCTCTCCAACGCGCTGCTGGAGGCGATGGCGTACGGGCTGCCGGTGGTCGCCTCGGCGGTGGGCGGCAACGTCGAGGTGCTGCGCTCCGGCGGCGGCCGGCTGGTGCCGGCCGGTGATCCGGATGCCCTGGCCGCGGCCCTGACGCCGCTGCTGGACGACCCCTCCGAGCGGCGTCACCTGGGGGAGTTGGGTCGCAAGGTGGTGGCCGAGGACTACAGCCTCGACGTCATGCTCGGTCGCCTCGACCGGGTCTACCGGCAGATCCTCGGGGAGTGACGGTGGCGCAGCGACGCGGTCCGCGAGTCACCCTGCTGGGCTTCACGGTGCCGGACGACCTGCTCGCCGAGATCATCGCCCGGGACACCATCATGCCCACCCAGACGCACACCTTCGCGTGGGGCCTGGTGCGGAGCCTGCGGGCCGCCGACTGTCCGGTGCACCTGCTCTCCGCGGCGCCGGTGTCCACCTGGCCGGGCAACAGGCAGGTCCGCTTCCGTGCGGGGCGGTTCCGACAGGACGACGTGGACGGGCAGCTGCTGGCGTTCGTGAACCTGCTCGGCCTCAAGCACCTCACCCGGTTCGTGTCCGCCTGGCGTACCGGCGGTCGGGCGCTGCGCCAGCGGGACGCCGAGGTGCTGCTGGTGCACGGCGTGCACTCGCCGTTCCTCTGGTTCGGTGTGCTGCGGGCCCGCCGCCGCGGCGTCCACGTGGTGCCGGTGCTCACCGACCCACCGGGTGTCGCGCTGCCCACCGACGGTCGGCTGGTCCGGCTGCTGCGCGGGCTCGACGTCGCGCTGGTCCGGGCCGCCCTCGCCCGCTGCTCGGGGGTGATCGCGCTGACCGCCGCGCTCGCCGAGGACTTCGCGCCCGGCCGGCCCCGGTTGGTGCTGGAGGGCATCTGTTCCGCCGACCCGCCGGAGCTGCGCGAGGACGCCTCGGTGGTGCCGCCGGGTCCGCCCGCCGCGACCAGGGACATCGTGTACGCGGGGGGCCTGAGCCGGGCCTACGGCGTCGACCGGCTGGTCGAGGCGTTCCGCGGTCTGCCCGGTGACGACCTGCGGCTGTGCGTGTACGGCCGGGGTGAGCTGGCGGGTTGGCTGCGCGACCAGGCCGCCCTGGACCGGCGCATCGTGCCTCCGGCGCTGCTGCCCCGGGCGGAGTTGCTGCCCCGGCTGGCCCGAGCGGCCGTGCTGGTGAACCCGCGCCCGGTGGAGCAGGACTTCGTCCGCTGGTCCTTCCCGTCGAAGATCATCGAGTACCTCGCGGCCGGGGTGCCGGTGGTGAGCACCCGGCTGCCCGGCATTCCCGGGGACTACGCGCCGTGGCTGTCCTTCGCCGAGCCGGACACCGCCGACGGGCTGCGTACCGCCGTGGGTGGGGTGTTGGCCCTGCCCACGGACGAGGCCCGGGCGCTGGGCGCCGGCGGGGCCCGCTTCGTGCGGGAGACGCGCAACCCGGCCGCACAGGGTCGCCGCGTGCGCGACTTTCTCGCCGGCCTGGTCGGGCTGCCCGACGAGCGCGCCCCTCAACCCCGGCCGCGCGCCGCGGCCTTGCTGAGCAGGTCCTCGATCTGGTCGACGCCGACCCGCAACGACATCCGGTCCAGGTAGAGCTGACGACCCCGCCGGCCCATCGCCGTCCGCTGCTCGGGCGGCACCTGGGCCGCTGCCGTGAACTGGTCGGCCAACGCCCGCCAGTCGTCCGGCGGGCAGACCAGGCCCGCCTCGCCCGCGCTGACCAACCGGGCGGCGTCGCCGTCGGCCGACATCAGCACCGGGGCGCCGCAGGCCAGCGCGGCCTGCAACTTCGAGGGCACCGTCCCACGCAGCCAGGGCAGGTCGCGCAGCATGACCAACTGGTAGTCGGCGGCGGCGTACAGCTCGGCCATCTCGGCGGCCGGGCGGCGACCGACGAACCGCACGTTGTCCGCGCCCAGCTCGTCGGCGAGCCGACGGGCCTGTTCCGCGCCCAGCCCGGTGCCGACGAAGACCAGGTCCACCGCGTCCGGTGCCGCCGCGGCCGCGCGGATGGCGACGTCGACGCCCTGCAACACACCCAGGTTGCCGGCGAACATCACCGTCACCCGCCCCCGGTGCCCGATCGTCGCCCGCGCCGAGTCGGTGCCGGGCACCGGCCGGAACAGCGCCTCGTCGGTCCAGTTGAACACCGTCCGCACCGCGTCCGGGTCGACACCCCGCTCGATCACCTGTTCCGCCATCGCGGGCGCGATCACCGCGATGCCGGCGCAGGCGCGGTAGATCCGGCGCATCGTGCCGACCAGGACCCGCTCCATGGCCCGCCCGGCCAGCCCCGGTGGGGCCATCCCGGACGCCGTCACCGACTCCGGCCACAGGTCCTGCACGTGCAGCACCGTCGGGACGCCACGCAGCAGCCGCAGCAGACCGGCGGCGGCGTACGCGGTGGGTGGCGGGTGGTAGACGTAGAGCGCGTCGACGCCGCGCAGGTGACGCGGGGCCGCCAGGGTGCTGGTGGTGGCGAAGGAGAGATAGCTCGCCGCCCGGCGCAGGCCGGAACGGTCGTGACTCGGGTACGCGGGCACCCGGCGAACGGTCACCCCGCGATCGGTGGCCCGGTGGTTCCAGCGCTGCCGCCAACCCGGGTAGGTCCGCCCCAGCGGCAGGCTCGGAAAGGTGGTCAGCACCCGCACCTCGTGGCCGCGTCGGGCCAGCTCCGTGGCCAGTTGACCAGGCACGAAGGCGCTCTCCGGCGGGTACCACTGACTGATCAGTCCGATTCGCATGTGCCCGGCACTCCCGTCGACGTCAACTCGTCCCACCTGGGCAGACAACTGGCGGAGGGGAATGAAGGACACGCGTGGCGGCGTCCGATTCGCGTGACTTGTACGAACAGCGCTCGTTGTCACACACGTGGCCGCGGGACGACCGCTGCCCCTGCCGGGCGGGCATCGCACCGCCGGTCGCCCGGGGCCGAACCGAACGGGGAGACGCGTTGAAGGTAGTCGTGACAGGTGGCGCCGGGTTCATCGGCGCCAACCTGGTACGGGCGCTCGACAAGACACCCCAGGTGACCGACGTCGTGGTCGTCGACGACCTCTCCACCGGCCTTTTGGACAACCTGCACGACCAACCCGTCCGGCTGCACCGGGGCACCGTGCTCGACCCGGACCTGCTGGACGAGACGTTCACCGGCGCGACCACGGTGGTGCACCTGGGCGCCCTCGGCTCCGTGCCGCGCTCCATCGACCGGCCGCTGCCCAGCCACCACGCCAACGCCACCGGGACGTTGATGGTGCTGGAGGCCGCTCGCCGGCACCACGTGCCGCAGGTGATCCTCGCGTCCTCGTCGTCGGTCTACGGCGCGAACCCGGTGCTGCCCCGCCAGGAGGAGCTGCGCCCGATCCCGGTCTCCCCGTACGCGGTCTCCAAGTTGGCCGCCGAGGCGTACGCGGTCGCCTACGCCGCCTGCTACGACATGGGCGTGCTGCCGTTCCGCTTCTTCAACGTCTACGGCCCCCGGCAGGCCGCGCACCACGCGTACGCCGCGGTGCTGCCCCGCTTCGTCACCGCCGCGCTGGCCGGCGAGCCGCTCCGCGTGCACGGCGACGGGCGGCAGGCCCGCGACTTCACGTTCGTCGGCAGTGTCACCTCGGTGATCGTCGACGCCATCGTCCGTCGGGTGTCCACCACCGACGTGGTGAACCTGGCCTTCGGCGCGCGGATCTCCCTACTCGACCTGATCGCCGAGCTGGAGGACGTCATGGGCCGGCCGCTGCCGGTCGTGCACGAGGCGCCGCGCCCGGGCGACGTGCGGGACTCGCAGGCCGACTGCACCCGCCTGCGGGAGCTGTTCCCCGGGGTGCGGCCGGTGCCGCTGCGCGTCGGCCTGGAGCGCACGGTGTCCTGGATGGCGGGTCACGCGCTCGCGAGTCAGTAGGGCCGTCGATGACGTCCGGGGTCGTCGAGCGGACCCGGCGCGCCCGTCGACCGGGCGCGCACCGTCGCCACCCCGACCGGGGCCGCCGGCTCCTCTCCGGGGTCGCGACGGCGCTGCTCAGCCGGGCGGTGGGGCTCGTCGTGCCGATCGTCCTCGTGCCGGTGACGCTGCCCTACTTCGGCAACGACCTGTACGGCCTGTGGATGGCGGTGGCCGCGCTCGCCGGCATGGCGGCCTTCGCCGACCTGGGGCTGGGCAGCGGGCTGATGACGAAGCTCGCCCCCTGCTACGCGCACGGCGACACCGCGCGGGCCCGTCGCTACATCTCCAGCGCGTACCTGACCCTGTCGGGGCTCGCGCTCACCCTCACCGCACTGCTCTGGATCTTCGCCGGAGCCGTGCCCTGGTCGGCGTTGTTCAACGTGACGGGTCAGGTCAGCCCGGAGCAGACCCGGATGATCTCGTTGATCTGTCTCACCGCGTTCGCGCTCAACGTCCCCCTCAGCCTGATCACCCGCGTCCAGTACGCCTACCAGCAGGTCGGCCGGAGCAACATCTGGCAGACCGCGGGCAGTCTGGCCGCGCTCGGCGCGGTGCTCGGCGTGGTCTGGGCCGACTGGTCACCGATCCTGGTGGTCGCCCTGTCGGTGGCCGCGCCGCTGCTCGTCAACCTGCTCAACACGCTCTGGTTCTTCGGCCGTCAGGAGCCGCGGATCCGGCCCACGCCGAGGGCCGTACAGGCCCGCGCCGCCCGGGAGCTGACCCGGCTCAGTGGGCTGTTCTTCGTGCTGACCGTGGTCATCTCGTTCGCCACGAACGCCGACACGCTGATCATCGCGCACGCGCTCGGCCTGTCGGCCGTCGCCGGATACGTGGTGCCCGCGAAGCTGTTGTCCCAACTCGGCCAGCTCGTCGTCCTGGTCAACGTGCCACTGTGGCCGGCCAACGGCGAGGCGTTGGCCCAGGGCCAGGTGGACTGGGTCCGCCGTACCACCCGCCGGATGACCGTGTTGTCGGTGCTCGCCGCCGGCCTGCCGGCCGCCGTGGTCGTCGCCTTCGGTGAATGGCTCTTCGCGGCCTGGCTGCCGGTGCCGATGGGCGGCGACAGGTGGCTGCTGGCCGGGCTGGGCGTCTGGTGGCTGCTGCAGTCGGCGCTCTCGCCACGGTTCATGGTGCAGAACGCCGGCGGCGTCCTCGTCCCGCAGTTGCTCGGCTGGGGTGCGTTCCTGGTGCTGTCGGTGCTCGGCAAGTGGTACGCCGCCGACCGGATCGCCGTCGCCGCCGTGCCCTGGGTCGGTGCCGCCGGTTACGCGCTGACCGTCGTGCCGGCGGCGTTGTACGGATATCGCCGGACGCTGCGGCTGCACCGCGGCCCGGCCGTCGAGGGAAGAGTGGTGTCCGAACGTGCGCGCTGACGAGTATCCCCGCGTGCTGGTGGTGAGCGCGGCCGTGTTCGACCGCTCCACCGGCACCGGCATCACCCTGTCGAACCTGTTCACCGGCTGGCCGTCCGAGCGGCTCGCCCAGCTCTACGCCGAGGACCGCGCCCCGGGCCCGGACGCCGTCGGCACGTTCGCCCGGTTCGGGCCGCGCAACGCCCCGGTGGAGTACCACCTGTTCCGGCAGTGGGAACGCGTCCGCCGGCCGGTGCGGGCCGTGGTGCGCGGCGCGGCCGGTTCGCCAGGCGCGGCCGGTGCGACCGGCCCGGCGCGTGATCCCGGGCCCGGCCCGGTGCGTGCCCGGCTGCGCACCCAGCTCCGTGCCTTCGTCGACCTCAGCCCGGTCCGGGTCCCCGTTGACGTCCGGCGGTGGCTGCGGGAGCAGCGGCCGGACGTCATCTACACCACGCTCGGCAGCATCCGGATGATGCGCCTCGCCGTCGCCGCCGCGCAGGAGTGCCGGGTGCCCCTGGTGCCGCACTTCATGGACGACTGGCCGACCACGCTCTACGCCGGCGGTCAGGTGCTGGGGCTGCCCCGCCTCGCCGTCCGTGCCGGCTTCCGGGACGTCCTGCGGCACGCCTCGTACGGAATGGGGATCAGCCCGGCGATGGCGCGGGAGTTCGAACGCCGCTACCGGTTGCCGTTCGCCGCCTTCGGCAACTGCGTGGACGCCGCGGACTTCGCCGACCCCGACCGGCCCGCGCCGGACCGCCCGGCGGGCGCCCCGGTCGAGGTGGTCTACGTGGGCGGGTTGCACCTGGACCGGTGGCGCTCGCTGCGCCGCGTCGGCGAGGCCGTCGTCCGGTTGGTGGCCCAGGGGACGCCCGCCCGGCTGACCGTGCACGCCCCGGCGACCGACCTCGCGCGGTACGCCGGCGCGTTCACCGGGCTGCCCGCGGTGCGCCTGGGTCGATCCTTGGCCAGCGCCGAGGTCGCCGGTGCGCTGCGCCGTGCCGACGTGTTGGTGCACGTCGAGTCGTTCGCCGCCGAGCACCGCCGCTACACCCGCTACTCGCTGTCCACCAAGATCCCGCAGTACCTGGCGTCCGGCCGTCCGATCCTCGGGTTCGGCCCGACCGAACTGGCCTCGATGGCGCACCTGGCGGCGGCCGACGCCGGCGCGGTGGTCGGCGACGACGACCCGGCGGCGCTCGTGGGCGCGCTCACCCCGCTCTGCGCCGACGCCGGGCTACGGGCTCGGCTCGGCTCTCGCGGGCTGGCGTACGCGGTGCGGCACCACCGTGCCGACCAGGTGGCGGCCCGCTTCGCCGAGGTGCTGCGGGAGGCGGCGACCCGCCCGACAAACCGGCCACCGGCGCCCCGGGCCGGGGCGCTCGCGGACGCCGACGCCGACTGACCCGCCTCAGTGGTAGCGGCTGGCCTGGACCGTGTCGCCGGCGCTGACGCCGAAGGGCGCGACCGGTGCCGGGCGCTGTCGGCGGGCGCGGGCGTGCCGGGGCGCCGCCGGCGGACCCCAGATCCCCGGCAGGACGGTGACCAGCGCCAGCACCAGCCAGAAGGCGAGCGACGTCTCCCACTGGCCGGTCAGCCAGATCGGCAGCATGACGCCTGTGAACGCGCAGGCCAGGAGTAGCCCGGCGCGGCCGGTACGGGCCGTGCCGACGAGCGCCGCGGCCATCGCGCCGAAGTAGAGCAGCACGCCGACCAGCCCGAGGTCGTTGCCGACGGTGAGCAGCAGGTTGTGCGGCCCGATCTCGTACGGGTTGGTGCTGATGAAGACCCCCGCGCCGGATCCGTTGAGCGGTGACTCCGACCAGGTCGACAGCGCGTAGGGCCAGATCGACAGTCGCCCGGAGATGTCGCCGGTGGGGCGTCCGTACAGGTTGTCGAGCCAGAGCAGTTCGGCCCGGGGTGCCACCCCGAACGGCACCAGGACGACAAGCGCGGCGGCGAGCCCGGCGACGGTGACCCCGGTCAGCCGGGGCGTCACGCGGGCGGCCAGCGCGCCTACGAGACCTGCCCCGATGCCGATCGCCGCGCCGCGCGAGCCGGTGAGCAGCACCCCGTACCCGAGCAGCACGGCCAGGGCCAGCGGCGCGAGGCGCAGCACCGGCCGGTGCGCGCCGGCCGCGGCGAGCACCAGGGCCAGCACCACCCCGGCGGCCAGGGTGTACGCCGTGCCGTTCACCTCTCTGCCGTCGATGCCGTAGCGCTCGGCGAAGAGCAGCACCTGCCCCTGGGCGCGGGCGCCGGTGGCCACCTCGACGGCGACCACCGCGCAGCCGAGCAGGAAGGTCCAGCCGACTAGCAGCACGTCCCGTCGGCCCCGGACGACGTGTCGGCAGGCCACGAAGAGCAGGCTGACCGAGGCGTACCGGTAGGCGGCGGGCCCGGTGATGTCGGCGTGGTCGCTCCAGAGCAGGCTGGCGACCGCCCAGCCGGCGGTGAGCAGCGCGACGGTGTCGACCGGCCGCGGCCGGGGCAACCGGCCGGTCAGCACGACGGCGAGCACGGCGAGGATCGCCACGTAGTTGAACGACCACCACGGTGGGCGGGCCACCAGGTAGGCGGCGACACACAGGACCAGCACGGCGGGCAGGCTGCCGGTGGGCGTGGCGGGCGCGCGGTCGGGCGGCGCCGCGGGTCGCCCTCCGGGTGGGGTCAGCGGGGCGGGCGCCAACCGTGCGCCACCGGTGGGGTGGTGCCGCAGGGCGTGGGTCGGGCCGTGCCGCGGTGGCGCGTCGGGCACCAGGTGCGCCTCGCGCCCGTCTGGACAGGCTCGGCGAGGCACGGAACCGTTTCTACCAGGTGCGGCAGTACGAAGTGGCCAAATCACTGCATACGCCGACATGTTTTCCGAGTTCCCTATCGCTCGTTTGGCCCGTTTGCCGCCCACACACGTATCTGCTGCTCAGGCCTCTCGTTGACCCGGGTGCCGCATCCGGTGGGGCTTCCGCCTGACCGCCGGAGACCGGCGCCCCCGCCGCAGCGCGCAGCGCTGTGCCGCGCCGGGCCGACGGGTGAAACCCGCCCGTCGGGTGACGAACGGGAGAACCAATGAGCGTGAAGACCGCGGGCCGCCGGGTGCTGATCACCGGTGGGACCGGATCCTTTGGACAGACGATGGCCCGACGACTGCTCGACCGGGACGTCGCCGAGGTGCGGATCCTCAGCCGGGACGAGGCCAAGCAGGACGCCATGCGGCGGTCCATCGGTGACGGGCGGGTGCGCTACCACGTCGGCGACGTCCGGGACGTCGACACGGTGCTGCGGGCCACCCGGGGCGTCGACTTCGTCTTCCACGCGGCGGCGCTCAAGCAGGTGCCGTCCTGCGAGTTCTTCCCCCTGGAGGCGGTCCGCACCAACATCCTCGGCAGCGGCAACGTGGTCGAGGCCGCCGCCCACAACGGCGTCAGCTCGGTCGTCGTGCTCAGCACCGACAAGGCCGTCTACCCGGTCAACGCGATGGGCATGAGCAAGGCGCTGATGGAGAAGGTCGCCCAGGCGTACGCCCGGAACAACCCGAACAGCGCCACCACCGTGTCCTGCGTCCGGTACGGCAACGTGATGTACTCGCGCGGCTCGGTGATTCCGCTCTTCATCGAGCAGATCAAGGCCGGCCGCGCGCCCACCGTCACCGACCCGGCCATGACCCGCTTCCTGATGTCGCTCGCCGACTCGGTCGACCTGGTCGAGCACGCCTTCCACCACGCCCGCCCCGGTGACGTGTTCATCCGCAAGGCCGCCGCCTGCACGATCAGCGACCTCGCCGAAGCCGTCTGCCAGCTGTTCGACGTGCCGTTCAAGCTGGACATCATCGGCGTACGGCACAGCGAGAAGTCGCACGAGACCCTCGCGAGCCGAGAAGAGCTGGCCCAGGCCGACGACTTCGGGGATTTCTACCGGGTGCCGCTGGACGCGCGGGACCTCAACTACGCGCTCTACGTCTCCGAGGGCGAGCTGGGCGAACGGCCCGGCGAGGACTTCAACTCGGCGAACGCCACCCGCCTCGGCGTACCCGATGTGGTGCGGCTGCTCAGGTCGCTGCCGGAGATCCGGGCGGAGCTGGCGCTGCGGGACCCGGTGCTGGCGTGCTGAGCCTCGCCGTCACCGGCGCCGGCGGTTTCCTCGGCTGGCACGTGCGGGTCCTGCTGCGCGCGCTCGGCTGGCCCGAACCTGTCGTGCTGACCCGTACCGATCTGGCCGACCCGGCGGTGGTCGCCCGCAGGATCGCCGGGGTGGACCGGGTGCTGCACCTGGCCGGGGTCAACCGGGGTGAGCCCGCCGACGTGGCCGCCGGCAACGTCCACCTCGCCGCCCAGCTCGCCAACGGCCTGCGGGCCTGCCCGGACCCGCCCGCCCAGGTGGTCTTCGCCAACTCGGTGCAGGCCGGCAACGGCACCCCCTACGGCGACGCCAAGGCCACCGCCGCCAGCATCCTCGCCGAGACCGGCGTCCCCCTGGACGACCTGCTGCTGCCCAACCTGTACGGCGAGCACGGCCGACCCTGGTACAACTCGGCCGTCGCCACCTTCTGCCGGGTCCTCGCCGAGGGCGGCCAACCGGAGGTCCACGCCGACCGCCAGCTGGACCTGGTGCACGTCACCGACGCCGCCGCCCGACTGGCCGGCGTCGCCGCGGGCGGCTCCTGGGACCCGGCGCTGCCGGCACTGCGGATCGGGGTCCGTGACCTCGCCGACCAACTCGCCTCGTACGCCGGCGTCTACCGCACCGGCGAGATCCCGCCGCTGCGCGACAGGCACGACGTGCGGCTGTTCAACACCTACCGGTCGCACTGCTTCCCGGCGCACTACCCGTTGGCCCTGCCCAGCCGCGCCGACGACCGGGGGGCGCTCGTCGAGACGGTCAAGGCGCACGGGGGAGCGGGGCAGACGTTCTGCTCCACCACCCGGCCGGGGATCACCCGGGGCGAGCACTTCCACCTGGCCAAGGTGGAGCGGTTCGTGGTGCTGCGCGGCACCGCGGAGATCAGCCTGCGCCGCGTCGGCGACACCGACGTCGTCCGTTTTCCGGTGCGCGGTGACCAACCCGTGGTCGTCGACATGCCGACCATGTGGGCGCACAACATCACCAACACCGGCCCGGACGAGCTGCTCACCCTCTTCTGGACCAACGAGCTGTTCGACCCGGAACGGCCCGACACGTGGCCGGAGCCGGTCGGCGACGAACACCGGGTGCCGGTGGGCGCCCGGTGAGTGACGTGTGGAGGGAGAGCACATGACCAGGGTGATGACAGTTGTCGGCACCCGTCCCGAGATCATCCGACTGTCCCGGGTGCTCAGCCGGTTGGACGACACCGTCGACCACGTGCTCGTGCACACCGGGCAGAACTGGGACACCACCCTCTCCGACGTGTTCTTCAGCGAGCTGCGCCTGCGCGAACCGGACCGGTTCCTGCGCGTCGACACCACCTCGCTGGGCCGGGTGCTCGGCGGCGTCCTGGTCGGCATGGAGGCGGCGATCGCCGAGTTGCGGCCGGACGCGCTGCTCGTGCTCGGCGACACCAACAGCTGCATCGCGGCGCTGATGGCCCGGCGGATGCGGGTGCCGGTCTACCACATGGAGGCCGGCAACCGCTGCTTCGACCTCAACGTGCCGGAGGAGACGAACCGGCGGCTCGTCGACCACGTCGCCGACTTCAACCTGGTCTACACCGAACACGCCAGGCGTAACCTGCTCGCCGAGGGCCTGCACCCGCGCCGGATCCTGCACACCGGCTCACCGATGCGGGAGGTGCTGGAGCACTACCGGGCACCGATCGCCAGCTCGACGATCCTTCGGCAACTGGAGCTGGACGACGGCGGGTACTTCCTGGTCAGCGCGCACCGGGAGGAGAACGTGGACCGGCCTGACCGGCTGCGGCGGCTGCTGGACTGCCTGGTCGCGGTCCGCGACCGGTGGGGCTACCCGGTGCTGGTCTCCACCCACCCGCGCACCCGCAAGCGGCTGGAGGCGCTCGCCCCGGACGCCACCGCGCTGGACGGCATCGCCTTCCACGACCCGTTCGGTCTGCTCGACTACGTGCACCTGCAGACGAAGGCGTTCTGCACCCTGTCCGACAGCGGGACGATAAGTGAGGAGGCGGCCATCCTCGGCTTCCCCGCGGTGACCCTGCGCGAGTCCATCGAACGCCCCGAGGCGCTCGACGCGGGCGGGATCATCATGACCGGTCTCGACCCGCGGGGAGTGGTCGAGGCGGTCGAGGTGACGGTGGCGCAGGTCGCCGCGGACGGCGTGCCCTGCCCGGCCGACTACCAGGTGCCGGACACCTCACGGCGGGTGGTGGACTTCATCCTCTCCACCGTGCGCCGGCACCACGACTGGGCCGGCATCCGGCACTGAGCCGCCACCGTGGGCGGTCGGTGGTCCGGCGGGACCGGCCACCGGCCGCCGGCGGTGTGCTCACCGCCGCCGGCCCGCCACGTCCTCGACGATGTCCGCCACCTCGGCCGCCGCCCGCAGGTCGTCGAAGGACGTCAGGATGTGCCGGCGGGCCAACCGGCCGCACAGGCCCAGCCGGCCCGCGACCCAACCCTGGTACGCCGAGTCGAGCGCCGCCACCAGAGCCGCCGGATCACCGGGCGGGACGACCCAGCCGGAACGCTCGGTCACCGCCTCGGGCAGACCACCGGCCGCGCTGACGATGCTCGGCACACCCATCGCGCCAGCCTGGACCGCCGCGCCCGGGCCGTCGCCGAGCGATGGGGACACGCTGACATCCGCGGCGGCGTAACAGGGCCGCACGTCTGCGACCGACTCCACCCAGGTGATCCCGGGATCGCCGGCGACGCCGAAGCGTTCAGCGAGCCGCCGCCGGTAGTCCTCACCGGCAGCCGTCCAGCCGCCACCGACGAGCAGCAGGTGCGCGTCCGGGTGCCGGCGACGGAACGTCCGCCAGGCGGCCAGCAGCACCTCGTGTCCCTTGACCCCCCGACCCGAGTGGATGAACCACCTCGGTGGGTAGACGTGCGCGACCATCACCGCCAGGAACGCGCCCTGGTCGATGCCCAACTCGGCGCGGAGCTTGGCCCGCTGGTCCGGGCCCGTGGCGTCCGGGCTGAACGCGTCGGTGTCCACCCCGTACACCGCGACCGGGCGACGCTGCGGCGGACATCCCAACTCGCCGTAGCGGGCCGAGGCGTACCGGCAGCCGCAGATCAGCACGTCGTCAAGCCGCCACAGCAGCCGCTCCACCGAGCGGACCAACCGGGATTCCAGGTACGCCGGGTTGGCCACCATGTGTACCCGGCGTACCGGCAGGCCCAGCGTGGCCAGTCGCACCGCGTACGCCGAGGCGATCAGGTGGTACTGCACCACGTCCGGGCGCAGCCGGCGTAACAGCGCGCGCAGCAGCAGCAGCCCGATGGGCGCGCGGCCCAGTGTGAAGTCGTACGGGGAGCTGAGCACGTCGACGCCGCGGCGTTCCAACTCGTCGGTGAGCCGGCCGGCCCCCCGCGGCAGCACGACTGTCACCTCGTGCCCCCGGTGCCGCAACTCCTCGACCTGCGGCAGCAGCCACATCCCGCCGGTGTTGGTCTTGACCAGCACCGCGATCCGGAGCTGGCGGACGCCGAGTGGCCGGTGCGCGCGGGGACCGACGCTCACCGGGCCGGGACTCCCTTGACCACCGCGCCGGCGGGTACGTCCCGGACCACGCAGGCGCCGGCGCCGACGGTGGCGCCCGCGCCGACCCGCAACCTCTGCAACACCACGGCACCGGCCCCGATCAGCACCCCGTCACCAAGCTGGCAGTCACCGGACACCGCGCCCAACGGGTTGACCGACACGTGGTCGCCAAGCGCGCAGTCGTGCGCCACCGCGCTGTTCTGGTTGAGGTGCACGTGCCGGCCGAGCGTGACGTTCGTGGTGACCCGGGCGCCGGGAAACACGATCAGGCCCTCGCCGTAGACGGTGTCCGGGCCGACCGTGGCGTCCGGGTGCACGAGCACCGCCGCCGGCAGCCGGTACGCGGTGAGCCGCTGGTCCACCGACCGCCGGGCGGCCGGATCCCCGATGCCCAGCGCCAGGTGGGTGCCGGCGGGCTGCTCGCCCAGACGGGCGGTGCCGCCGAGGTAGGGCGCCTCCAGCCGCCGCACCCGCTTCAGGTTGACCTCGCTGGGCCTGTCGTCGACGAAGCCGAGGACCCGCCACACCGGTCCGCCGGGGGCGGCGGCGTTGACGGCGTTGACGATGCCGAGCACCTCCCGGCCGTGCCCGCCGCAGCCGACGATGACCAGGTCCAGGCTCACCGGCGGCCCTCCACCGGCCGGCGACCGCCGGCGGTGGCCAGCTCGGCCGGGCCGAGGAACTCGTGGGCGGTGGCCGCACCGGCCGCGGTGATCCCCTCCCGGAGCAGGACGGTGCGTACCGTGCGCAGCAGGATCCGCAGGTCCAGGCCGAGCGAGCGGTGCCGCACGTAGCGCACGTCGAGGGCGAAGCGCTCATCCCAGCTCAACGCGTTGCGCCCGTACACCTGTTGCAGACCTGTGATGCCGGGCCGCACGTCGTGCCGGCGGAGCTGCTCCGGGCTGTAGCGGCTCAGGTACGCCGGCAGCAGCGGACGCGGCCCGACCAGGCTCATTTCGCCGCGCAGCACGTTCCACAGTTGGGGCACCTCGTCGAGGCTTGTCGTCCGCAACCACCTGCCGAACGTGGTGAGTCGGGCGCCGTCGTTGGCAGGCGCCTCGTCCTCGCCGCCGACGGTCATCGAACGGAACTTGACCAGGTGGAACAGCCGGCCGTGCCGACCCGGGCGGGCCTGCCGGAACAGCACGGGCCGACCCATGGTGACCAGGACCGCCAGCGCCACCACGGCGAGCACCGGGCTCGCCAGCAGCAGGCCGATGGCGGCCAGGGCCACGTCCAGCACTCGTTTGACGACGTCGTAGGGCCGGTTCATCGGTGTCTGTCCAGAAATTCGGTGATCGCGGCGAGCACGCGCTCGACCTGGTCGTCGGTGAGGGCCGAGCCGCTGGGCAGGGACAGGCTGGTGGCGAAGAGTCGGTCGGCGGCGCCGGTCTGGGCGACCTGCCGGTCGGCGTACACCGGTTGGCGGTGCATCGGTTTCCACATCGGGCGGCACTCCACGCCGTGGCCGGCCAGGTGCTCGGCGAGGTGGCCGGGCTGCCAGCCGGTCCGCTCCGGTTCGACCACGACGGAGGTCAGCCAACAGTTCGAGCCGGGGTCACCGGCGCCGAGGATCCGGGTGCCGGGCACGCCCCCGAAGAGCCCGGCGTACCTGTCGCGCAGGACCCGCCGCCGGGCGATCATGGCGTCCAGTCGGGTGAGCTGGGCCCGGCCGAGCGCGGCAAGCAACGTGCTGAGCCGGTAGTTGTAGCCCACGTCGCGGTGCTCGTAGTGCGACACCGGCTCGCGGGCCTGGGTGGCCAGGTGCCGGGCTCGGGTGACGAGCGCGGGGTCGTCGGAGACGAGCATCCCGCCACCCGTGGTGGTCATCACCTTGTTGTGACTGAACGAGTAGATCCCGACCCGGCCGAACGTGCCGGCACACCGCCCCCGGTAGGTCGAACCGAGCGCCTGCGCCGCGTCCTCCACCACCGGGACGCCGACGGCCGCGCAGAGCGGCAACAGTCGGTCGTAGTCGGCGCACCGGCCGTTGATGTCCACACTCAGCACGGCGGCGACCCGTCGGCCCTCGTCGACGAGACGACCGAGCAGGTCGGCGAGCAGGTCGACGTCGAGATTGCCGGTGGACGCGTCGCAGTCCACGAAGACCGGTTCGGCGCCGGTGTAGGTGACCGCGTTGGCGGTGGCGGCGAACGTGAGCGTGGGTACCACCACCACCGTCTCCGGCCCCGCCCCGACGGCGAGCAGCGCCAGGTGCAGGGCGGCGGTGCCGGAGGAGAGCCCCAGCGCGTGGCCGACGCCGACCCGTGCGGCGAGTTCCCGTTCGAACGCGCCCAGCTCCGGCCCGTCCGGGTCGAAGCGCCCGGCCCGGATGGCTCGCAGCAGGTAGGACTCCTCCACCTCACCCACGTCCGGCGGGGACAGGAAGACCGGGTCGGCCACGCCTGGGCCGCCGCTGCGCGCCACGGGCGGACGATGGTGGATCAGATCCACGGGCGGCGCCTCCGATCGGACGATAGGGAAGACCACAGTGGTTGTATCAGCCGGTATGGCACCCCGCGCGTGTTTTGGACGACAACGCCGCGATTCCACCCGATCGGTCCTCGCGTCCGGCTCGCCCCGGGCACGGCCCGGCGGAGTGCCGCCGGCCGTGCTGGCGAGATGTCCACACCAGGGAGAACGAGCGCCGCACCCGTGGGTGATTGGCTGGGCTGCTTACCCTCGTGGGGCGGCGGGCCGGCTCGTGGAACCCGTCCCGCCGTCCAGCAGCCGGGTGAGCAACGTCCGCAACGGGATCGACTCGCCGTCGCGGCCTCCCGCGCCGACGACCAACGGCGCCGCGCTGGGCTGGGGGTCGACGCCGAACAGCCGGGCCCGCACGCCGCCGGGCACCGTCAACAGGTGGAACCGGCCGGCCACGTCCACCGCGCGGGTTTCGGCCCGGTCGACGTACCAGCCGGTCAGCCGTGTCCGGTAGCGTCCCCGCCCGTCGTAACCCCGGGCCACCAGCCGGGTGGTGGGCAGCCCTCGACGGGTCGCCTCGGCCACGAACCAGGCCACCAGCTCGGCCGCCTCCGCCTGCTCGGCGGCCCGTCGCCGCGCGTCCGCGTCGGCGTGTGCCCGCACCGCCTGCCGCTGCCGCTGCCGCCACTCGCGGCCGTCGCCCTCACCCACGAGCCGACGGTACGCGACCCGACTCAGTCGAGTACGGCCAGCAGGGTCTGCCGGGCGATCCCGGCCATCACCGGGTTGGTGTCGACGTAGTACGGCAGCGCGTTGATCGCCTGCTCGAGGGCCCAGCCGCGCCCCCGCTCCCAGGTGGCGTCGTCCACGCCCAACGCCCGCCGGTACGTCTCCCGCGACCCGCGGTCCAACAGGTTCCACGCCGGCATCAGATCCACCGCGGGGTCGCCGATCTTCACCGACTCCAGGTCGATGACCGCGGCCAGCCGGCCGTCGCGGACCAGCAGGTTGCCCGGCATCAGGTCGGCGTGGATCCACACGTCGGCCGGGTCGTCCCGGCGCGCGTCGCGGCACCGGTCCCACACCTCGGCGAGCGCGGCGGTGTCGGTGAGTTCGCCGCTGACGGCGAGGGCGGCCCGTACGTCGGCATCCCGCTCCGCGAGCGGTCCGCCCCGACCGAACCCCGGCCAGGACCGTCCGCCGGTGTCGATGCCGCGCAGGGCGACCACGACAGCGGCCAGGTCACGGGCGAAGACGTCCGGGTCGCCGATCCGGTCGGGCTGGGTCGTCTCGCCGGGGATGAACCGGTACGCCGTCCACGACCCGGGGTACCCGTCGCCCGGCGCGCCGAGAGCGAGCGGTTCGGGCACCGCGACCGGCAGATGCGCGGCGAGCAGCACCGCGTACTCCTGCTCCAGTCGCAGCTCGTCGCGCAGCGCCGGCTCGGTGGAGGGCCGCAGCGGAAACCGCAGCACGAATTCCGGGCCGAGCCGGAACAGGGCGTTCACGGTGCCGGCCGAACGGAGGGGGCGCACCGGCAACCCCCGCCAGCGCGGAAACTGTTCGGCCACCAGGGCGGCAACCACGTCCGCGCTCACGTCCACCTGGTCGGCATGCATCCGCACCGCGAGATCATCACCCAGACCCCACGGCGGGGCGACCCAATTTCCGCCCGCCCGCCCGCGCGCCCGCCCGCTGCCCGCGCGCCTGCCGCCCGCGCGCCTGCCGCCCGCGCGCCCGCTGCCCGCGCGCCTGCCCCTGGCTGGCCCGGTCACGGATGGTCGCGCTCAGACCCCGACCTTCGCGTGCGCCCTGTCGAGCTGCCCCAGATCTGGGGCGTGCTCGCCTGGAAGCGCCGACAACTCCAGATCTTGGACACTTTCCGTTCGGCGCTAATAGTTGAGCGCTAACGGAAAGTGTCCAAGATCTACACCGAAACCGGCGTCCTTACTGGCGCGCGGGTGGGTGGGTCAGTCGGCGGTCGTTCGAGAAGCGGGTGTCGGACACCAGCCGGACCGAGGCGGGGAATGCTTCGGTCACCGCGCGTCCCGCCCCCGCCCCGCTGGTGGGGCAGGTCGACAGCGTCCGCCGATGGCCCGACGAGTCGGTCACCGGGCGTCCGGACCCCGCCCCGCTGGTGGGGCAGGTCGACAGCGTCCGCCGATGGCCCGACGAGTCGGTCACCGCGCGTCCGACCCCCGCCAGGCGCCGAAGATGACCGCTCCCGCCGAGCACCCCGGTCGCTTCCTCGCGCCGGTTGGATCAGGCCAACCCGGCGCGGCGCAGAGCCTCCGCCATCGCGTCGTTGGCCGGCGCCGGTGCACCCTGCCGCTGCTGTCCGCCGCGCCCGCCCTGTCCGCCGCGCCCGCCCTGTCCGCCCGACCCGCCCGACCCGCCCGACCTGCCCTGTCCGCCGGACCTGCCGCCACCGCCGGACCCACCCTGGCCGCCCCCGGCGCCGCCGCGACCGTCCTGCCCGCCGCGTCCAGCCTGCGGTCCGCGTTGCGCGGGGCCGCCGCGGCCCTCCTGACTCGTCCGGCCACCATCAGCGGCGGCGGCCGGCTCGTCCTCCAGGCGCAGGGTCAGCGAGATCCGCTTACGGGGTACGTCCACGTCGAGCACCCGGACCTTGACCACGTCGCCGGACTTGACCACCTCGCGGGGGTCCTTCACGAAGGTCCGGGACATCGCCGACACGTGCACCAACCCGTCCTGGTGCACCCCGACGTCGACGAACGCGCCGAACGCGGCCACGTTCGTGACCACACCCTCCAGCACCATTCCGGGCGTCAGGTCACTGATCTTCTCCACCCCCTCCACGAAGGTGGCGGTGCGGAACTCCGGGCGGGGATCCCGGCCCGGCTTCTCCAACTCGGCGAGGATGTCGGTGACGGTGGGCAGGCCGAACCTGTCGTCGACGAAGTCGGTCGCCCGCAGCCCGCGCAGGATCGCGCTCCTGCCGATCACGGAGCGCAGGCCCTGCCCGGTGCTGGAGAGGATCCGGCGCACCACGGGGTACGCCTCCGGGTGCACGCTGGAGGAGTCCAGCGGGTCGTCGCCGTCGGGGATGCGCAGGAAGCCAGCGCACTGCTCGAACGCCTTCGGCCCGAGCCGCGCCACCTTCTTCAGCTCGGTACGCGACCGGAACGGCCCGTTGGCGTCCCGGTGCAGCACGATGTTCTCGGCCAGGCCGGCGCCGATTCCGGAGACCCGGGTCAGCAGCGGCGCGGAGGCGGTGTTGACGTCCACCCCGACCGCGTTGACGCAGTCCTCCACGACCGCGTCCAGCGACCGGGACAGCTTCACCTCGGACAGGTCGTGCTGGTACTGGCCGACGCCGATCGACCGTGGGTCGATCTTGACCAGCTCGGCGAGCGGATCCTGGAGGCGGCGGGCGATGGACACCGCCCCGCGCAGCGACACGTCCATCCCGGGCAGCTCCTGCGAGGCGTACGCGGAGGCGGAGTAGACCGAGGCGCCGGCCTCGGAGACCATCACCTTCGTCAGGTTGAGCTGCGGGTGCCGCTTGATCAGGTCGCCGGCCAGTTTGTCGGTCTCCCGCGAGGCGGTGCCGTTGCCGATCGCGATCAGCTCCACCCCGTACGCCCCGGCCAGCCGGGCCAGGGTCTCGACCGACGCGTCCCACTGCCGGCGCGGCTCGTGCGGATAGATGGTGTCGGTGGCGAGTACCTTGCCGGTGGCGTCCACCACGGCCACCTTCACACCGGTCCGCAGACCCGGGTCCAGGCCCATCGTCGGCCGGGTGCCGGCCGGAGCGGCGAGCAGCAGGTCCCGCAGGTTGGTGGCGAAGACGCGGACCGCCTCCTCCTCGGCCGCCTGCCACAGCCGCATCCGCAGGTCCGCGCCGAGGTGGATGAGGATCCGGGTCCGCCACGCCCAGCGGACCGTGTCGGTCAGCCAGCGGTCGGCGGGGCGGCCCGCGTCGGACACCCCGAACCGGCCGGCGATGGCCGCCTCGTACCGGGTCGGGCCGGTCGGTACGGCGTCCGCCTCGCCCGCCTCCTCCGACTCCATGGTCAGGTCGAGCACGCCCTCCTTCTCGCCCCGGAACATGGCCAGGATCCGGTGCGAGGGCAGCTTCGGGTACGGCTCGGAGAAGTCGAAGTAGTCGGCGAACTTGGCGCCGGCTGCCTCCTGACCCTCGCGTACCCGGGACACCAGACGGCCCCGCGACCACATCTGCTCGCGCAGCGTGCCGATCAGGTCGGCGTCCTCGGCGAAGGTCTCGATCAGGATGGCGCGGGCGCCCTCCAGCGCGGCGGCGGCGTCCGCGACGCCCTTGTCCGCGTCGACGAAGCCGGCGGCGGTGGCCCGCGGGTCCTGGGTGGGGTCGGCCAGCAGCGACTCGGCCAGCGGCGCGAGCCCGGCCTCGCGGGCGATCTGCGCCCGGGTCCTCCGCTTCGGCTTGTACGGCAGGTAGATGTCCTCCAGCCGGGACTTCGAGTCGGCCGCCATGATCTGCGCTTCCAGCGCCTCGTCCAACTTGCCCTGGCCGCGGATCGACTCCAGCACCGCCGCCCGCCGCTCGTCCAGCTCGCGCAGATAGCGCAGCCGCTCCTCCAGGGTGCGTAGCTGGGTGTCGTCGAGCAGGCCGGTGGCCTCCTTGCGGTAACGGGCGATGAACGGCACGGTGGCGCCGCCGTCGAGCAGCTCCACGGCCGCCCGCACCTGACGCTCGGCCACGCCGAGCTCGTCGGCGATCCGCTGATGAACAGACTGGGTCACGATCTCGATCCGCCTTCGACTCGATCCGCCTTCACAGAGCGGGTACCGCCCTGCATTGTGCCGGGCGGCCCGGCGCGCCGTCGCCGCGCCCGGCCGGGCGACCCCCGGACGGCCCCGCCGGGCCTGCGCTAGCGTTGCGATCATGGAAACACCTGCGGAGCCGCGCGCACGCCGACTCTTCGGCGGCAGCGCCCGCGCCCTCGGCGACCTCGCCGCGGACCCGTTCCGCGCCGACCGGGACCGGATCGTCGGCTCGCCGTTCTTCGCCCGCCTCGGCGGCGTCACCCAGGTCATCAGCCCGGTCGGTTCCGGCCTGCTGGTGCACAACCGGCTCACCCACAGCCTGAAGGTCGCCCAGGTCGGCAGGTCGATCGCCGAGCGGCTGATGACCGACGAGCGCTCCCGTGACCTGCTGGACAAGCTCGGCGGCTGCGACCCCAACGTGGTGGAGGCCGCCGCGCTCGCCCACGACCTCGGCCACCCGCCGTTCGGGCACCTGGGGGAGCGGGTGCTGGACCGGCTGGCCCGTCAACGCCTCGACCTCGCCGACGGGTTCGAGGGCAACGCCCAGTCGTACCGGATCGTCACCAGCACCGAGATCCGGGGCGCCGCCACCACCGGGTTGGACCTGACCGCCGCGGTCCGCGCCGCGATGCTGAAGTACCCGTGGACCCGGCTGGACCACCCCGATCCGCACCCGCGCACGATGGACCCGCCGCCGCGCGGAGCCACCCCGCCGCCGGACGACCCGGACAGCGGGTCGTCGAAGTTCGGCGCGTACCGCACCGAACTGGACGACCTGCGGCAGGCGCGGGAGCCGTTCGCCGGCCGCATCCCGGACTGGCAGCAGACCGTGGAGGCGTCCGTGATGGACACCGCCGACGACATCGCGTACGCCATCCACGACGTGGAGGACTTCTACCGGGTCGGCGTGCTCCAGCAGGGGTCGGTCTCGGCGGAGCTGATGGCCTGGCAGCGCGAGAGCGGGCAACTCCGGGCGATCACCGACGCGGCGCTGGCCACCGCGGCGCGACGACCCGGTGCGGCGATCGAGCGGCTACGTCGGCAGTTGCACCGCAAGGACGCCTGGATCGCCGACGACGACGCCTTCGCCGCCGCCGTCGAGCACGTCCGCGAGGAGCTGGTCGACGGGCTGCTGGCGATGCCGTTCGACGGCTCGATCGAGGCCGAGCAGTACGTGGCGAGGTTCTCCGCCCGCTGGTCCACCCGCTTCGTCGAGGCGATCACGGTGACCGACACGCCGTCGGTGCGCTCCGGGCACGTGCTGCTGGGCTGCGCGCAGTGGCACGAGGTCCAGGTGCTCAAGTTCGTCCACCACCGCTTCGTGCTGGCCCGCCCGGATCTCGCCCTGCACCAGCGGGGCCAGGCCCGGCTGTTGGGCACCCTCGTCGAGGCGCTCTGGGAGTGGCTGCTCGACCCGGAGGAGGAGTCCCGGTTGCCCCGCCGGCTGCACGACCTGGTCGAGTTGGCCGAGGCGGAGCTGCACCCGCGTACCCCGGACCGGATCGGTCGGGCCCGGGGCCGGGCCATCGTGGATTTCGTCGCCCAGCTCACCGACGGTCAGGCGGTGGCCATGCTGGACGCGCTCTCCGGCCGGTCCGGCGCGCTCTGGACCGACGCGTTCGTGCTCTGAGCGGCCGGCCCGCTCAGGCGACCGACTGCCACCACCCGTCCACGGCGGGCGGCTCGTCGACCACCACCCGCTCGCCCGGGCGGGGCACGGCGAGCCGCACGTCGCGGGCCTTCGCCTCGGCCCACAGCCGGTCGACCGGCTCGGACCAGTCGTGCAGGGCCAGGTTGAACGTCGCCCAGTGCACCGGGACGAACAGGCCGCCGCGCAGGTCGAGGTGGGCGGTGACGGCCTCCTCGGGGAACATGTGGATCGTCGGCCAGGCACTGTCGTACGCGCCGATCTGCATGAGCGTCACGTCGAACGGGCCGTGCTCGGCGCCGATCTCCGCGTACCCCTCGAAGTAGCCGGAGTCGCCGGTGTAGAAGACCTTGCGGCGCGCCCCGGCCACCACCCAGGAGCTCCAGAGCGTGCCGTCGCGGCGCAACCCCCGTCCGGAGAAGTGCTGGGCGGCGGTGGCGGTGATCTCCAGCCCGGCGACCTGGTGCGACTCGGACCAGTCCAGTTCGATGATCCGCTCGGCGGGCACGCCCCAGCGGTCCAGGTGGGCGCCCACGCCGAGCGGCACCAGGAACGGCGCGGACTGCCCGGCCAGCAGCGCTCGCACGGTCGCCATGTCGAGGTGGTCGTAGTGGTCGTGTGAGATCAGGATGGCGTCCAGTGGGGGCAGCTCGTCGAGACGTACCGGCGGCTCGTGCAGCCGACGCGGGCCGACCAGGCCGGACGGCGAGCACCTGTCGCTCCAGACCGGGTCGAGCAGCACCCGCCGGCCCTCGATCTCGATCAGGGTCGAGGCGTGGCCGTACCAGACGATGGTGAGCTCGTCGGCGGTCTCGGGCGCGCTCGCGGACCCGGGCGGCACGGACGCGCTGGGGCGCAGCAGCGGCACGGGTGCGGTGGGACGCCGCTTCTGCTTGCCGAAGATCAGCTCGCGGAGCAGGTTGCGCCCCGGCTCGGTGACCATGGTGCGGGTGCCGGCCCGGTTGTGGAAGGTGCCCTCGCGGAACTGGGGCGAGCGGGCCGCCCGTTCGGCCCGGGCCCCGCTGAGCCGGCCACCGAGGGCCGCCGGCACATCCCGGGCTACCCAGGCCAGGCCGGCCAGCGCGGCAAGTCCCGCCGCTCCCCGCATCCGCCGACCGAGCGACCGTTCGACGTCCGTGCTCTGCGCTCGTGCCATTGCCGTCCCTCCGACGTGTCCGCCCTACACGGTAGTCACCCGCGCCGGAGCGTGCCTCGGAGGTCGCCACGCCGGGTCGGTCGCCAGCAGCGGCGACCGACCCGGGACGGTGCGGAGAGTGCCCTAGGGCGTGTGTCAAAGCCCCTGGCCGGCCTGCGGCGGGCCCAGACGACGACCGGCCGCGTTGGAGATTGGTCCGGATACAACACCGGTATCCGGACCAATCTCCGCCTTGCCGGACCGCCGCCTGGACTCCGCCTCGGCTCGACCGAGGACTTTGACACACGCCCTAGCCGCCGTTGCTGGGGCGGCGGGCGGTGATCCGGAACGTCTTGCCCACGCCCGCGATGCGGTCCACCGCGGCCAGGAACTTGGGGCCCATGGCGGCGCGGGCCTGCACCGCCGGGTGGGTCGCGCCGAAGTTGTCCGGGTCGGCCTGCCCGTCGGCGAAGAGCGCGTAGGTGAGCACCGCCACGCCGGAGCGGTCGAAGATCACGCCGGCCTCGTGCCGGGCGTCGCCGTACCAGCCGGCCTTGGTGGCGATCCGGGCCCGCTCATCGGAGGACATGGTGCGCCGGATGCCGTCGGTGAACGCCACCGGGGAGCGCAGGATGCCCAGCAGGTACGTCGTCGAGGCGGGGGAGAGCAGCGTGCCGGCGACCAGGGCGCGCAGCAGGTCGTGCGTCTCCCGGGGGGTGCTGGTGCCGAGGAAGAACCGGTTCGGGTTGGCCACCGGCTGGACCTGGGTGTTCGGGAAGCCCTTGGCGACCAGGATGGAGTTGATCTCAGCGGCCGGAGCGACCAGGCCGCAGAGCCGTACCGCCGTGTCGTCCGAGACGGTCAACAGGTTGGCCAGCACGTGCCCGATGGTCACCAGGCTTGGGTACGCGCCGTCCAGGCTGAAGATGCCGTCGCCGCCCGGCACGACGATCGCCGCGCTCACCTCGACCTGCTGGTCGAGGGTGAGCAGCCCCCGGTCGACCTTGTCGAGCACCGCGGTGGCAACCGCGATCTTGTTGACGCTGTACGCCTCGATCCGCCGGTCCGCGTCGGCCTGCACCGCGACCACCGGCGCACCGGCCGGGTCGGCGACGCTGACGTACGCCTGCCAGTTGCCACCGGCTTCGGTGCTGTGCCTGGTGAACACGGAGGCGACCCGTCGGGCGGCCCGGGCGGGCGTGGTCGGTGTGGCCTCGTTGGTGCTCGCTGGCGACGCGGCGCTCGCCGGCGACGCAGCGCCCAACACCGTTCCGGCGGTAGCCATCGTGCCCAAACCGAGTGCCGTTCTGCGATTCAGTCGCATGGTCGATCGTCTCCCCCATAGTGGAGCGCCAGAGCGCTTGCTGGCCCACCACCCTAGGCGAGTTGATCGACGCACGACGACTCCAAGCTGTCGCAAACAGTCCCGAACAGATCAGCCGAACCGTCGGCGCAGCGCGGCCCCCACCGCGCTCGCCGGCCTTGCCACGAGTTGCCGCAGGTCGGGCAGGTGACCGCCGCGTACGGCCTCGCCGGCCGGGTTCGGGGTGAAGACCGAGCCGTCGTGGGCGACGGTCCGCCGTCCACTCAGGCCGCCTCCAACGCGCCCGGCACGGTGACGTCGGTCGGCACGGTCAGCACGTCGATGCCGGCGCACTCCGCGCGTACCTCGGCGCACTCCGCGCGTACCTCGGCCAGGGTGGTGGTCGCACGGGCGGCGAGGACGAGGCGGTCGCCGCGCTCGGCGAACGCCCGGGCTGTCGCCCGGCCGATTCCGCTGCTCGCGCCGACGACCACCACCACCCGACTCACGGTTCGAGCACGACCTTGATGCAGCCGTCCTCCTTCTTCTGGAACATCTCGTACGCCTGCGGGGCACGGGCCAGCGGCACCCGGTGGGTGCGCAGGTCCTCGACGCCCAGCGGGTCGTCGTCCCCGGCGAGCAGCGGCAGGATCTCGTCGGTCCACCGACGCACGTGACACTGCCCCATCCGCAGTTGGATGCCCCGATCGAACATCTCCATCAGCGGCATCGGGTCCACCTCACCGCCGTACACGCCGGAGATCGACACGGTGCCGCCGCGGCGGACCGCCTTCACAGCGGCGTGCAGGACGGACAGCCGGTCCATGGCGGCCTTGTCGGTCATCACCTGGGCCAGCCTGTCCGGCAGCAGCCCGACGGCGGCGTGGGCCAGCTTGCCTCCCGGCGAACCGTGCGCCTCCATCCCGACCGCGTCGATCACCGCGTCCGGGCCGCGCCCGTCGACCAGGTCGATAAGCGCGCCCGGCACGTCGGACAGCTCACGGACGTCGAGCACCTCGATGCCGTGTCGACGGGCCAACTCCAGCCGCTCCGGCACCAGATCCAACCCGATCACCCGGCCGGCTCCGAGGTGGCGGCCGATCCGGGCGCAGAACTGCCCGACCGGGCCCAACCCGAAGACGGCAAGGGTGCCGCCGGGCGGAGTGTCCGCGTACTTCACGGCCTGCCACGCGGTGGGCAGGATGTCGGACAGGTAGAGGTACCGCTCGTCCGCGCCAGTCTCCGGGATCTTGATCGGGCCGAAGTGGGCCTGCGGGACGCGCAGGTACTCGGCCTGCCCACCGGGCACCGAACCGTAGAGCGAGGTGTAGCCGAACAGCGCGGCACCCTTGCCCTCGCTGGTGACCTGGGTGGTCTCGCACTGGGCGTAGAGCTGGCGTTGGCACATCCAGCAACTCCCGCAGGAGATGTTGAACGGCACCACCACCCGGTCGCCCGGCTTGAGCCCGGTCACCTCCGACCCGACCTCCTGGACGATGCCCATCGGTTCGTGGCCCAGGACGTCACCGGGCTTGAGGTATGGCCCGAGCACCTCGTACAGGTGCAGGTCGGAACCACAGATCGCAGTCGACGTGATCTTCACGATCGCGTCGGTCGGCTCCTCGATCCGCGGATCCGGCACCTCCTCGACCCGTACGTCCCGCTTGCCCTGCCAGGTCAACGCCTTCATGACTGGTTACCTCCCCTTGGTCGCTGCCCCTTGGTCGCTGCCCCTTGGTCGCTGCCTGACTGCTACCCGGGGGAGAGGAGTTGAACCGGCGCGCCCGAGGGGCAGGGTTCGGGGGTCGTTGGCTCCGGCGGTCCTGTTGGCCCTGCTGTCGGGTGTGCCGGTTGCTGGGTGTGGTCGGTGGCGGTGGTCGGTGGCGGTGGTCGGTGGTTGCGGCCAGGGCTGGGGGCGACCGTGCCCGGCTCCGGGCGGTCAGGCTTGATCCCTCCGCCGGGCACGGTCGCCCCCAGCCCGTGGGTGGCCACCACCCGTACCCGGCTCGTCCCCAACCCGGCGTACCCGGCTTCTCGGGTGCCCGGCTACTCGGGTGCCCCCGTCTCTTGGGGTGCCCCAGGTCTCGGCGTGCCTCGCGTCCTGGCGTGCCCTACGTCTCGGCGTGCCCTGTGTCTTGGGATGCCCTACGTCTCGGCGTGCCCTGTGTCTTGGGGTGCCCTGTCTCTTGGGGTGCCCTACGTCTCGGCGTGTCCCGCGTCCTGGGGTGCCCGCGTCCCGGCGTGCTGCGCCTTGGTGTCCGCGGCTGGCGTGACCTGGGCCTCCGAACGAGCCCACCCCGGGTGCACCCGCCGCATCTTCCAGCGCGCACATGATCCACTCGGGTTCTTTGAAGTCGGCCGGTCAACGCGCCTCGGATACCGCGACTCCAATGAACGCGAGTCGATCAAGCGGCCCCGGCCGGGCTGAAGCTACGAGGCATCAGGACGAATCGGCATATCGCTGCCCGTGCGCTCTGTGCGCTGACCCGTGAGCTGGCCTGCGACTCCGGTCCGTGCCCCGGTCCGTGCCCCGGTCCGTGCCCCGGTCCGTGCCCCGGTCCGTGTCCCGTGTCCGTGCCCGGTCCGTGCCCCGGTCCGTGCCCCGGTCCGTGTCCCGTGTCCGTGCCCGGTCCGTGTCCCGTGTCCGTGCCCGGTCCGTGTCCCGTGTCCGTGCCCGGTCCGTGTCCCGTGTCCGTGCCCGGTCCGTGTCCCGTGTCCGTGCCCTGATCTCCGTGCCCTGGTCCGTGGACCGGATTGGTGGGTCGGGCCGGTGGGGCGGGTCCGTCGGTGGCTGTTGCTTGTGCGCTTCGTGGGTGGGGTCAATGAGCCGGGCATCGAGCAGCGAAATGCGAGCCTTGACGATATTTGTCGCCCTGGTGTGCGGCTCATTCAGGCCGAGATCGCCTTGATCCACTCGCGTTCCTTGAGGTCGCGGCATCCGAGGCCCGGCGACAGGCCGACCTCCTGAAACCCGAGTGGATCATGCGATGCAGGGGGCGAGCGGGACGCATCGGAGCCGGCAGGCGCGATGAGGCGAGGCCTTGACGGGGCACGGGGCGAGGCGGTCCGTGGCGGTGGCGGGGGGAGGCGAGGCGGTCCGTGGTGGGGGCGAGGCGGTCCGTTGCGGGGCGAGGCGGTTCGTTGCGGGGCGAGGCGGTTCGTTGCGGGGCGAGGCGGTCCGTGGCGGGGCGAGGCGGTCCGTGTCGGGGTGAGGGCGTGGGGGAGTGGAGTGTGGGGGCCGGCGCGGCCGGAGTGGGCGGGGTCCGGCCGGCCCGGGTTCGTGGACGCGTGGGTGGGCCGTTGTCGGAGTGGGCGGGACAGGTCCGCCCGGCCTGGGTCCGTGGGCGCGTCGGTAGGCCGTTGTCGGCGTACCCCAGCAGGAGCGCAACCGGCGGACGGGCCGTGACAAAGGTCAGGGCTGGGGCGACCGTCCCCGGCGGAGGGATCAAGCCTGACCGCCCGGAGCCGGGGACGGCCGCCCCAGCCCCACCCGCAACCAACGCCCAAAGGCCCAACGCCCCAAGGCCCAAAGGCCCAACGCCCCAACGCCCCAAGGCCCAAAGGCCCAAAGCCCAACGGCCAAAGCCCCAACGGCCAAAGCCCCAACGGCCAAAGCCCCAACGGCCAAAGCCCCAACGCCCAAAGGCCCAACGCCCAAAGGCCCAAAGGCCAAAGCAGGACAAACGCCGGACCGCCGTACCCCCGAAGAGGGTACGGCGGTCCAGGTGGTCGGCGCCTCAGGAGCCGGGGGTGTTGCCGGCCCCCTTGGCGGTGGCCGCGAGGTAGTCGCGGTTGAGGCGGCCGATGGTGTTCAGCGGGATGCCCTTCGGGCAGGCCGGGGTGCATTCGCCGGCGTTGGTGCAGCCGCCGAAGCCGGCCTCGTCGTGCGCGTCGACCATGCCGATGACCCGGGTGTAGCGCTCGGGCTGGCCCTGCGGCAGCAGCGAGAGTTGGGTGAGCTTGGCGGCGGTGAAGAGCATGCCGGAGCCGTTCGGGCAGGCCGCCACGCACGCGCCGCAGCCGATGCAGGCCGCCGACTCGAAGGCGGCATCGGCGTTGGCCTTGGCGACCGGGGTGGAGTGGGCCTCGGGCGCGCTGCCGGTCGGCGCGGTGATGTAACCGCCAGCGGCGATGATCTTGTCGAAGGCGCCCCGGTTGACCACCAGGTCCTTGATGACCGGGAAGGCGCTGGCGCGCCACGGCTCGATGTCGATCGTCTCACCGTCGGTGAACTGCCGCATGTGCAGTTGGCAGGCGGTGGTGCCGCGCTGCGGCCCGTGCGCGTCGCCGTTGATCATCAGGCCGCACATGCCGCAGATGCCCTCGCGGCAGTCGTGGTCGAAGGCGACCGGGTCCTCGCCGGCGAGGATGAGCCGCTCGTTGAGTACGTCGAGCATCTCCAGGAAGGACATGTCCGGGGACACGTCGTCGACCGGGTAGGTCACCATCCGACCCTTGTCCTCAGGGCCCTTCTGGCGCCAGATGCGCAGGGTCAGGTTCACTTGTAGCTCCGCTGCGTGGGGTGGACGTATTCGAACTTCAGGTCTTCCTTGTGCAGCACCGAGGGCTCGCCGTCGGTGGCGAACTCCCAGGCCGCCACGTACGCGAACCGGTCGTCGTCGCGCTGCGCCTCACCGTCGGGCGTCTGGTGCTCGGCCCGGAAGTGGCCGCCGCAGGACTCCTCACGGTGCAGGGCGTCGATGCACATCAGCTCGGCCAGTTCGAAGAAGTCGGCCACCCGGCCGGCCTTCTCCAGCGACTGGTTGAGTTCCTCGCCCGTGCCGGACACCTTGACCCGCTGCCAGAACTGCTCGCGCAGGCCGCCGATCTCGTCGATCGCCTTGCGCAGGCCAGCCTCGCTGCGTTCCATGCCGCAGTGTTCCCACATGATCTGGCCCAGTTCCCGGTGGAACGAGTCCACGGTCCGGTCACCGTTGACCGCGAGCAGCCGCTGAACGCGATCCTCGACGTCGGTGCGGGCCTCGACCGCCGCCGGGTGGCTGGCATCGACCTTCTCCAGCGGGCCGGAGGCCAGGTAGTTGGCGATGGTGGTGGGCAGCACGAAGTAGCCGTCGGCGAGGCCCTGCATCAGCGCCGAGGCGCCGAGGCGGTTCGCGCCGTGGTCGGAGAAGTTGGCCTCACCGATCACGAACAGGCCGGGGATGTTCGACTGGAGGTCGTAGTCGACCCACAGGCCACCCATCGTGTAGTGCACGGCGGGGTAGATCCGCATCGGCACCTCGTACGGGTCCTCGCCGGTGATCCGCTCGTACATCTCGAAGAGGTTGCCGTACTTGGCCTCGATGGCCTTGCGGCCCAGCCGGTTGATCGCGTCGGCGAAGTCGAGGTAGACGCCGAGCTTGGTCGGTCCGACGCCCCGGCCCTCGTCGCAGACGTTCTTCGCGGCGCGGGAGGCGATGTCGCGGGGGACCAGGTTGCCGAAGGAGGGGTAGATCCGCTCCAGGTAGTAGTCTCGCTCGTCCTCCCCGATGTCCTTGGGGCTGCGGTCGTCGCCCTTGGTCTTCGGCACCCAGACCCGGCCGTCATTCCGCAGCGACTCGCTCATCAGGGTCAGCTTCGACTGGTGGTCGCCGGAGACCGGGATGCAGGTCGGGTGGATCTGCGTGTAGCAGGGGTTGGCGAAGTACGCGCCCTTGCGGTGCGCCCGCCAGGTGGCGGTGACGTTGCAGCCCTTGGCGTTGGTGGAGAGGTAGAAGACGTTGCCGTAGCCGCCGGAGGCGAGCACGACGGCGTCGGCCATCTCGGTGCTGATCTCGCCGGTGACCATGTCCCGGACGACGATGCCGCGGGCCTTGTCGTCGACGAGGACCAGCTCCAGCATCTCGTGCCGGGTGTTCATCTCGACGTTGCCCAGGCCGATCTGCCGTTCGAGCGCCTGGTACGCGCCGAGCAGCAGCTGCTGACCCGTCTGGCCCCGGGCGTAGAAGGTGCGCTGCACCTGGGCGCCGCCGAAGGAGCGGGTGTCCAGCAGACCGCCGTACTCGCGGGCGAACGGCACGCCCTGGGCGACGCACTGGTCGATGATGTTGACCGACACCTCGGCGAGCCGGTGCACGTTCGACTCGCGGGAGCGGAAGTCGCCGCCCTTGACGGTGTCGTAGAACAGCCGGTGGACGGAGTCGCCGTCGTTGCGGTAGTTCTTCGCCGCGTTGATGCCGCCCTGGGCCGCGATGGAGTGCGCCCGGCGCGGGCTGTCCTGGTAGCAGTAGGACTTGACGTGGTAGCCCTGCTCGGCCAGGGTCGCGGCGGCGGAGCCGCCGGCCAGGCCGGTGCCGACCACGATCACGGTCATCTTGCGGCGGTTGGCGGGGTTGACCAGCTTGGCCTCGAAGCGCCGGGTCTCCCAACGCTTCTCGACCGGGCCGGCGGGAGCCCTGGTGTCGGCGATCGGGTCGCCCTCGGTGAAGAGTTCCATGTCAGGACACCAATCCGGTGAGTACGGCGAACGGGACCACCAGGTATCCGGCGCAGAGCAGCACGGCGAAGACGAGCGCCGCGGTACGCGCCCGACGCTCGCCGCGCGGCGTCTGCTGGCCGAGGCTGCGGAACGCGCTGAACGCGCCGTGGCGCAGGTGGAAGCCCACCGCGAGGATGGCGAGCGTGTAGAAGAGCGTGACGTACCAGCGCTCCGGTGCGAAGTCGGCGACGACGTTTCCGTACGGCTTGCTCTCGTCGCCGACCGGGTTCAGGGTGCCGGTGGTCAGGTCCAGCAGGTGGTAGATCACGAAGAGCAGGATGATCACGCCGCCCCAGCGCATGGTGCGGGCCGCGTAGCTGCCGTTGACCTTCTTGCGGTGGGCGTACCTGACCGGGCGGGCCGCGCGGGCGCGCCGGGCCAGCACGGTGGCGGCCACGATGTGGGCGACGACCGCCACCACCAGCACGGTACGCAGGATCCACAGGAACCAGACGCCGGGCAGCAGCGGCTTGCCGATGTCGCGCAGCCAGTGCGCGTAGTGGTCGAACGAGGTCTCCCCCGTGAACACCTTCAGGTTCCCGAACATGTGCGCGATGAGGAACAGCGCCAGCAGGATGCCCGTCACCGCCATGACGGCCTTCAGGCCGACGTTCGAGCGGATGGGCGACCGAGTTCTCGTGATTACCACAGGACCGACGCTAGGAGCACTTCGATCAGTCGTCCAATGCATCAAACTCGTAGTGTTGATAGCCGTAGGCTATGTAGATGCAGCTCCATCAGCTCAGGTACTTCGTCGCGGTGGCCGAAGTACGACATTTCACCCAAGCCGCCGACATCGTGGGCATCACTCAGCCGTCTCTCAGTAAGCAAATTCACGCTCTGGAGGCCGACCTCGGGGCACCCCTGTTCGAACGGGTAAGGGGCAACATCGCGCTCACCGCGGCGGGTGAGGTGCTGCTGCCGTTGGCCACCCGGATCCTCGCCGACGTGGAGACCGCGACCCGGGAGGTGCAGGAGCTGGTCGGGCTGCGCCGGGGCCGGGTCCGGCTCGGGGCGACCCCGAGCCTGGCCACCTCGCTCGCCCCGCCGGTGCTGCGCCGGTTCCGCGACGCCCACCCCACCATCGACCTGCGCGTCGAGGAGGGCGGCTCCCAGGACCTCGTCCGCGACCTGCTGCGCGGCGACCTCGACCTGGCGCTGATCATCATGCCGGCCCAGGGCGCCGATCCGGGCCTGCGCGTCGACCCGATCCTGCGCGAGAGCCTGGTGGTGGCCTCGGTGGGGGAGGTGGCGACCGCGTCGACGACCGGGGAGCTGCGCATCACCGACCTGCGCGACCAACCGATGGTGATGTTCCGGGAGGGGTACGACCTGCGCGACGCCACCATCCAGGCGTGCCGCGACGCGGGCTTCGAACCGACCTTCGCGGTGGACGGCGGCGAGATGGACGCGGTGCTGAGTTTCGTCGAGGCGGGGCTCGGCATCGCGCTCGTGCCCGGCATCGTGCTGGCTCGCCGGCCAGGCGTGCGGATCACCCCCCTCGCCCCGCCCGGCGTGCGGCGGACCATCGCGGTGGCCCGTCGGCGCGACGTCGTGCCGACCCACGCCGGCCGGGAACTGCGGCGGATCCTGCTCGACTACATCCAGGCGGCGATCGACGGCGACGACCTCCCGCCGGGGGTGGATCCGCTCTGATCGGGTCCGGTAATCGACCCACTGGGTTAATTCATACCTAAGGCGCAGATATCACCGTCCGTGTCGGCCCGTGTCACCTAAGGTGGTTTCTTGCGGGCAAAAGCCCCATTCGTCTCAGCATGACGCGCCGACGCCGTTTCTCGCCGGCAGGGAGGCATCCATGAGGATCCTGGTTACCGGCGGTGCTGGCTTCATCGGGTCACATTTCGCGCGCAGTCTGCTCGGCGGGCGGTACACCGGGTTCGAGCACTGCGACGTGACCGTGATCGACAAGCTGACGTACGCCAGTGACCGGGCCAACCTGCCGGCCGCGCACCCCCGCCTGACGTTCGTCCGCGGGGACATCTGCGACCGGCAGTTGCTCGCCGACGTGGTGCCGGGGCACGACGCCGTGGTGCACTTCGCCGCTGAGTCCCACGTCGACCGTTCCATCGACGACCCGTCGCCGTTCTTCGAGACGAACGTGATGGGTTCGCACCACCTGCTGGCCGCGTGCGCCAGCGGCGGCGTCGGGCGGGTCGTGCACGTCTCCACCGACGAGGTGTACGGGTCGATCAGCACGGGCTCCTGGAACGAGAACTGCGTGCTGGAGCCCAACTCCCCGTACGCGGCGTCGAAGGCCGCCAGCGACTGTGTGGTCCGGTCCTACTGGCGCACGTACGACGTGGACGTGTCGATCACCCGCTGCGCCAACAACTACGGCCCGTACCAGCATGTGGAGAAGGTCATCCCGCGCTTCGTCACCAGCCTGCTCACCGGTCAGGACATCACCCTGCACGGCGACGGCAGCGCGGTGCGCGAGTGGCTGCACGTGGACGACCACTGCCGGGCCATCGCCCTGGTGCTGGCCAAGGGCCGGGCCGGCGAGGTCTACAACATCGGTGGTGACCGCGAACTCACCAACCGCGCCCTCGCCGAGCGGATCCTGCGGCTGGCCGGCGCCGGCTGGGAACGGGTCCGGCACGTCCCCGACCGCAAGGTGCAGGACCAGCGTTACTCGCTGGACTATCGCAAGATCACCGACGAGCTGGGCTTCGCGCCGCAGATCCGGTTCGAGGACGGGCTGAGCGAGGTCTTCCACTGGTACCGGGAGAACCGGGCCTGGTGGTCGCCCGCCGCCGCGCCGGCCCGCGGCACGGCGCTGACCAGCGCCGTCCGGACCGTGGCAGGCCCGCGGGGGCTCTCCGTGCACGCGCGCTGACCGCCGCGAGGGTCGTGCGTTCCCTTTGCTCTGCACCCGCGGAGGCGCCAGCTACGGACCGTGAGTGTCGCCTCCGCGGGTGCAGAGCAAAGGACGGACGGACAACCGGCCGCCGACCGGCCGCCGACCGACCGCCGACCGGCGTCGGTCAGCGGCCCTCGGCGTCGTCCATCGCCCGGTAGATCCGCTGTTCCGAGACGGGGTACGGGGTGCCCAGCGCCTGGGCGAACACGTTCACCCGCAACTCCTCGATCATCCAGCGGATCTGCCGCACGGCGGTCGCCTGTCGGCGGGCCGGTGGCAGCGCGGCGAGCAGGTCGTCGTACTCCTTCTGCACCACCGCGACACGGTCCTGCTGCTGGCGGTCCCGCTGCGGATTGCCGCCGAGACGTTCCAGCCGACGCTCGATGGCGCTGAGATAGCGCAGCAGGTCGGGCAGTCGGGCGTACCCGGTCTCGGTGACGAAACCGGCGTGCACCAGACCGGCGAGCTGTTTGCGGATGTCGGCGAGCGCGGCCACCACGGCGAGGTTGCGGGTGGCGCCGAGTCGCTGTTCGACGGCGTACGCGGCGGCGAGCACCCGGCGGACCCGGTCCATCACCTCGACCACCGTGTCGACCAGGTCGGCCCGGACCTTCTCGCGCAGCGCCGCGAAGCCCTCGGCGTCCCAGGCCGGCCCGCCGGCGTCGCCGATCAACCGGTCGATCGCCGCGCCGGCCGCGTCCTCGATCAGCTCCTGCACGCCGCCGTGCGGGTTGCGACTGAGCGCCAGCTTCGCCTCGTTGGTGAGCCGCCCCTGCAGGAACCGGGCGGGCGACGGCACGGTGAGTCGCAACAGCCGACGGGTGCCGGCCCAGTGCGCCGCCTCCGCCTCGGCGGGGGAGTCGAACACCTTCACCCCGACGGTGGCGCCCTCGTCGACGAGCGCCGGGTACGCGGTGACCGCGTAACCGGCACGGACCTGCTCGATGGTCCGGGGCAGGGTGCCGATGCTCCACTCGCGCAGCCCGGCACGGGCCACCTCCGGCGCGGCGGCCGCCACCACCTGGCGTACCTCCTGGCGGAGTTGGCGTTGCAGGGTCGGCAGGTCCTTGCCCTCGGCGACCGGCTTGTCGTCGTCGCCCAGGACCCGGAAGGTCACCCGGAGGTGGGCGGGGAGCTTGTCCGGCTCCCAGGCGTCGCGGGGCACGGTGACCCCGGTCATCCGGCGCAGTTCACGGGTGAGCGCGTCCAGCAGCGACGCGTCGCCGGGGGTGATCGCCGCCAGCGCGGCGCGGGCGTAGTCCGGCACCGGCACGAAGTTGCGGCGGATCGCCTTGGGCAGCGAGCGGATCAGCGCGATCACCGTCTCCTCGCGCAGCCCCGGCACCTGCCAGTCGAAGCTCTCCGCCGGCACCTGGTTGAGCAGCGGCAGCGGAATGTCCACGGTGACGCCGTCGGTCGGCGTGCCCGGCTCGAACCGGTACGTCAGCGGCAGGCGTACCCCGTCGGCCTGCCACTCGTCCGGGTAGTCGTCCTCGTCGACCCCCGGCCGACCGTCGTTGACAAGCACGTCGCGGGTGAAGGTGAGCAGGTCGGGCTGCTCCCGGCGGGTCTTCTTCCACCAGCTGTCGAAGTGCCGCCCGGAGGACACGTCGGCGGGGATCCGCTGGTCGTAGAAGCCGAAGATGGTCTCGTCGTCGACCAGGATGTCCCGGCGTCGCGCCCGGCTCTCCAACTCTTCGATCTCGGCGAGCAGCCGCTTGTTGTCCGCCCAGAACTGGTGGTGGGTCTGCCAGTCGCCCTCGACGAGGGCGTGCCTGATGAACAGCTCCCGGCTCAGCGCCGGGTCGATCCGACCGAAGTTGACCTTGCGGGAGGTGACCAGCGGGACGCCGTACAGGGTGACCTTCTCGTAGGCCATCACGGCGGCCTGCTTCTTCTCCCAGTGCGGCTCGCTGTAGCTGCGCTTGACCAGGTGCTGTGCGAGGGGCTCCACCCACTCCGGCTCGACCCGGCCGGCGATGCGCCCCCAGAGCCGGGAGGTTTCCACCAGCTCGGCGGCCATCACCCAGCGTGGCGGCTTTTTGAACAGCGCCGAGCCGGGGAAGACGGCGAACTTCGCCCCCCGGGCGCCCAGGTACTCGTGTTTCTGGGCGTCCTTCAGGCCGATGTGCGACAGCAGGCCGGGCAGCAGCGACTGGTGCACCTTCTGGGTGTCGAACTCCTCCGGCAGGTCCGCGCCGCCGCGCCGGCTCTCCCCCCGGCCGGCGTCCGTGCCGTCGGCGGTGTCGCGCGCCGGTCGCCCACCGCGCCGGTCGCCGTCGGCCGGGGTACGCAGCACTTGCCGCAACTGGCCGACGATGTCCTGCCACTCGCGGATCCGCAGGTAGTTCAGGTACTCCGCCTTGCACATCCGGCGGAACGCGCTGGAGGACAGCTCCCGTTGCTGCTCCCGCAGGTAGCGCCACAGGTTGAGGTAGGCGACGAAGTCCGACTCCTTGTCGGCGAACCGGGCGTGCGCCTGGTCGGCCTGGGCCTGCTTCTCCGCCGGCCGCTCGCGCGGGTCCTGGATGGAGAGCGCGGCGGCGATCACCAACACCTCGGTGGCGCAGCCGTTGCGTTCGCCCTCGACCACCATCCGGGCCAGCCGCGGGTCGACGGGCAACTGGGCCAGCCGCCGGCCCAACGTGGTGAGCCGCTTCGCCGGGTCGGCCTCGGTCGGGTCCAGCGCGCCCAGCTCGTGCAGCAGGTTGACGCCGTCGGTGATGTTGCGCTTGTCCGGTGGGTCGATGAACGGGAACGCGGCCAGGTCGCCGAGCCCGATCGCGGTCATCTGGAGGATGACCGACGCCAGGTTGGTACGCAGGATCTCCGGGTCGGTGAACTCGGGCCGGGATCCGAAGTCCTGCTCGTCGTAGAGGCGGATGCAGATGCCGTCGGAGGTACGCCCACAGCGGCCCTTGCGCTGGTTGGCCGACGCCTGGGAGACCGGTTCGATCGGCAGCCGCTGCACCTTGAGCCGGCTGGAGTAGCGGGAGATCCGGGCGGTGCCCGGGTCCACCACGTACTTGATGCCGGGCACGGTCAGCGAGGTCTCCGCGACGTTCGTGGCGAGCACCACCCGCCGCGAGGTGTGCGCGGCGAAGACGCGGTGCTGCTCGGCGCTGGAGAGCCGGGCGTACAGCGGCAGGATCTCGGTGCCGAGCAGCGAGCGCTTGGTCTGCGCCAGTTTGGCGAGCGCGTCGGCGGTGTCCCGGATCTCGCGTTCGCCGCTGAGGAAGACCAGGATGTCGCCGGGACCCTCGGCGGCCAGCTCCTCGACGGCGTCGCCGATCGCCTGGATCTGGTCGCGGACGGTCTCCTCGTCGCCGTCGCCGTCCTCCTCGCCCTCGGCGAGTTCGAGCAGCGGCCGGTAGCGCACCTCCACCGGGTAGGTGCGGCCGGAGACCTCGACCACCGGCGCGGGCACGCCCTCCGGCTCGTCGGCCGTGGGCGGCCCGGCGAAGTGCCGGGCGAACCGGTCGGTCTCGATGGTCGCCGAGGTGATGATCACCTTGAGGTCGGGTCGGCGGGGCAGCAGCTCCCGCAGGTACCCGAGGATGAAGTCGATGTTGAGGCTGCGCTCGTGCGCCTCGTCGATGATCAACGTGTCGTACTGGCGCAGCATCCGGTCGGTCTGCAACTCGGCCAGCAGGATGCCGTCGGTCATCAGCTTGACCAGGCTGCGCTCGCTCACCTGATCGCTGAAGCGCACCTTGTAGCCGACGACGTCACCCAGCTCGGTGCCCAGCTCGTCGGCGATCCGGTCGGCCACCGTCCGGGCCGCCAACCGCCGGGGCTGGGTGTGCCCGATCAGGCCGTGCACCCCGCGCCCCAACTCCAGGCAGATCTTGGGCAGCTGGGTGGTCTTGCCGGAGCCGGTCTCGCCCGCCACGATCACCACCTGGTGGTCGCGGATGGCGGCGGCGATGTCGTCCTTGCGCTCACTGACCGGCAACCCCGCCGGGTACGTGATCACCGGCACCGCCGCTCGGCGGGTGGCGAGTCGCTGCTCGGCCCGGACCAGGTCGGCGGTGATCTCGGCAAGTGCCGCCTCCCGGCGCTGCGGGTCGCGCAGCTTGCGGGCACCGTCGAGGCGCCGCTGGAGCCGGCGCTGGTCGCGGAACATCAGAGGGATCAGGCGGCGGTGCAGCTCGCGGACCGGGTCGGTCGCGACGGAGGCGGTTGGATTCTGCATGTCGTGCCCAAGGATAGGCAGCCGGACGGCGGACCGCCCCCGGGATATCGCGCGGCCGGTCCGTCGGGGGTCGGGCCCGGGACCTAGAGTGGGCGGCCGACGTCGAGTGCGGGGGCCGAAATGACGATGCGGGACACCGACCGGGCACTTGTGCAGGCCGCCACCGCTGTTGCGAAACTGCGGTGCCGCAGCCCGCGCCACACCGTCGCGTCGGCCGCCCGGACCGCCGACGGGCGGGTCTTCACGGGCGTGAACGTCCAGCACGCCACGGGCGGCACCTGCGCCGAGCTGGTGGTGGTCGGCACGGCCGCCACGCAGGGGGTCACCGAGTTGGAGACGATCGTCACGATCGCCGACCGGGGCCGCGAGGTCAGTGCGCCGTGCGGCGACTGCCGGCAGGTGCTGGCCGACCACTTCCCGGCGCTGCGCGTGATCATCGGCGAGGTGGACGACCTGCGGGTGGTCGAGATCGGTTCGTTGTCCGGCTGAGTCAGTCGCCGGAGGCCGCCTCCAGCATCGACCGGGGGATCGGCACTCCCTCGAACCGCACGTTGCCCTCCGGGACCAGCCAACTCGTCACCTGCGCGACCAGGCGCCCGGCCCGCACCGCCGGGTCGTTGGCGTAGAGAGCGCGCGCCTCGTCCGGGGCGATGGAGAGCACGACGAAGCCCCGCAGCAGATCGTCGTCGGGGTGCAGGAACGGCCCGGTCGCGAGCACCAGCCCCTGCTCGACGAGCCCCGCCTGGTGGGCCAGATGCGCGTCCCGCAACCGGTCGATCGCGTCCTGCGGCAGCTCCGGCGGATCCGCCGGTCGCAGGAGCAGGACGACCGTGTGCTGGTCGAATCGCATGCCCTCACCCTAGGGCGCGGCTGGTCCGAAATATCCCTCTTCTGGGTCTGATCCGCCTTCCGTCCCTCCGGTGGCACTCCGCGAAACCCATTCTTCTTCTGTCAGGGTCGGGATCAACTGGAGGTGCGGCATGGTCACCAGACGACGGCTGTTCGCGGCTGGCGCCGCCGGCAGCGCCGCGATGCTGGGCCCGGCGGGCTGGACGGCGTCCGGCCGGGCGGCCGCCACGGTGGCTTCGCTGGACGCCTGTGACATCCCGAAGTACGTCACACCGCTGCGGATCCCACCGGCCATGCCGGCGGTGGCGACCGACCCGGAGCGCGACACGTACGAGATCGCGGTGCGACAGTTCCGCCAGCAGATCCTGCCGCCGTCGTGGCCGCGCACCACCGTGTGGGGTTACGGCTCCACCGCCCATCCCGGCAGCTTCGGCTACCCCGCGCCCAGCATCGTGGCGCGCGTCGGCCGCCCGGTCCGGGTGACCTGGATCAACCAGCTTGTCGACGGGCGCGGCGACCACCTGCCGCACCTGCTGCCGGTGGACCCCACCCTGCACTGGGCCAACCCGGCCGGTGGGGTCGAGGGCCGCGACCGGCACGGGCACACCGACGGCAGCCCGCAGGGATACCGTGGGCCGGTGCCTCAGGTGGTGCACCTGCACGGCGGGCACAGCAGGCAGGAGAGCGACGGGCACTCCGAGGCGTGGTACCTGCCGGTGACCCGCGACCTACCGCCCGACTTCGCCGCGGCCGGCAGCGCGTACCGCGAATTCCGGTCCCGCTTCGCCGAACACACCGGCCTGCGTTGGGCGCCGGGTTCGGCCACCTTCGAGTACGCCAACGACCAGCGGCCCTGCACCCTGTGGTACCACGACCACACGCTCGGGCTCACCCGGGAGAACGTCTACGCCGGACCGGCCGGGTTCTACCTGCTCGGCGGCGGGGACGACCTGCCGGACGGGGTGCTGCCCGGCCCGGCGCCGGCCCGCGCCGACGCGCCGAACACCGCACACCACGACATCCCGCTCATGATCCAGGACCGCAGCTTCACCGCCGACGGCGAGCTGCGCTACCCGCGGCGGTACTCCGGCGGCGGCGACGGGCCGCCGACCTGGGTGCCCGGGTTCTCCGGCTCCACCATGGTGGTCAACGGCCGTACCTGGCCCACGCTCACGGTGCGGCGTCGCCGGTACCGGTTCCGGTTGCTCAACGCCTGTAACAGCAGGTTCCTGCTGCTCAGCGTGGCCGCCAACGCCACCGCGCGGCCGGCCCGCCCGGTGCTCCCGGTCTGGCAGATCGGCGGCGACGGTGGCTTCCTGCCCGAGCCCGTGCCGCACGAGCGCGTGACGCTCGGCCCCGCCCAGCGGGTCGACGCGATCGTCGACTTCAGCGACGTGCCGGCCGGCACCGAGCTGTACCTCGTCAACGAGGGACCCGACGGGATGTACGGCGGCGGCCGGCCGGGTGTGGACTTCGCGCCGGCCGACCCGCGGACAACCGGGCAGGTGCTGCGCTTCGTGGTCACCGACGAGGCCGGGGTGGACCCGAGCGTCCCGCCGGAGCGGCTGCGGCTGCCGGCGTACCAGCCACTCGGAGCGGCCCAGCGGGTCCGCCGGTTGTCCCTCAACGAACAACGGTCGGCCGGGTCGGGGTCGACGGCCATGCTGCTCGGCGTCCTCGACGACCGTGGCCGGGGTCTGCCGCTGCGCTGGAGCGACCCGGTGACCGAGCAGCCCACCCTCGGCGCGACCGAGGTGTGGGAGGTGCGCAACTTCACCAGGCACGTGCACCCGGTCCACCTGCACCAGGTCCAGTTCGAGCTGCTGGGCCACGGGCACTCCGGCCGGGTACGGCCCGGCCCGGGAGACCGGGGGCGGATGGACACGGTGCTCGCGTACCCGTGGGAGGTGACCCGGATCAAGGCGCGCTTCGACCTGCCGGGCCGCTATGCCTGGCACTGTCACCTGTTGGAGCACGAGGACAACGAGATGATGCGGCCGCTGACCGTGCTGCCTCGCGGCGGCGCGGCGACCGGGGACGGCGGCGCGCCGGAGGATCCCTCGACGGCATCGACCGACGCTGGTTAGGTCGCTTTCCGCAGGTCGGCTAAGGTTAGGCGAACCTAAGCCCGATCGTGCAGGGAGATTCGTGACCGCGCTCGCCAGCCGGCCGACCCAGGTCCGCGGCCGGTCCGGCACCCGCACCCGCCGCCGGCTGGCCGTCACCGTCGGGGCCGCCCTGGTGTTGCTGCTCGCCGTGCTGGCCAGCCTGGCGCTCGGCAGCCGGCACCTCGACGTCGACCAGGTCTGGCATGCCCTCGTCGCACCGGACGGCGGCGACGCCAGCACCATCGTTCGTGAGCTGCGCATGCCCCGTACCGCACTCGGCCTCGCCGTCGGTCTCGCGCTCGCCGTGGCCGGTGTGCTGTTCCAGGCGCTCACCCGCAACCCCCTCGCCGAGCCGCGCATCCTCGGCATCAGCGCGGGCGCGTCGTTCGGCGTGGTGCTCGCCATCTCCGTCTTCGGCGTCGGCACGCTCGCCGGGTACGTCTGGTTCGGCATCGCCGGAGCGCTGATCGCCGGGCTGCTGGTCTTCGCCATCGCCACCCGGGCCCGCGAGGGCGCCAGCCCGGTCACCCTCGCGCTTGTCGGCGCGGCGCTCGACGCCAGCCTGGCCTCCGGGGTGTACGCGCTGCTCAGCATCGACGCCCGCACCTTCGAGGAGTACCGATTCTGGGTCGTCGGCGGGCTCGCCGGCCGCGACCTGTCGGTCACCGCGCAGGTGCTGCCCTTCGTCCTCGCCGGTCTGCTGCTGGCCGCCCTGGTGGCCCGAGGCCTGGACGCGTTGGCCCTCGGCGACGACGTGGCCCGCGGCCTCGGCCACCGCATCGGCCTGGTCCGACTCGGCGGTGGCCTCGCCGCGGTGCTGCTGACCGGCGCGGCGGTGGCCGCGGCCGGACCTGTCGCCTTCGTCGGGCTGGCCGTGCCGCACCTGGCCCGTGCCCTGGTCGGCGCGGACCACCGCTGGACCCTCGCCGTCTCCGCCCTGCTCGGTCCGGCGCTGCTGCTCGGCGCCGACGTCGTCGGCCGGCTCGTCGCCCCACCCGGCGAGATACCCGCCGGAATCGTCACCGCGCTGATCGGAGCGCCGCTGCTGGCCGTCCTGGTCCGCCGCGCCCGGGTGGTGACCGCGTGACCACCGTACGTGTGTCGCCCGCGACCCCCGCCTCGTCCGATGCCCGGCTGCCCGGACGGTCGCTGCTGCGGATCGGCCCGGTCAGCCTGCTGATCCGCCGCCGCGCGGTGCTGGTGGCCGCCGTGCTGACCGTGCTGCTCCTACTGGCCGTCGTGCTCAGCCTCTCGCTGGGCACCCCGTACGTCGCCCCGGCCGACGTGCTGCGCGCGCTCTCCGGCGCGGGCACCCCGTACGACCTCCTTGTCTTTGATCTTCGGCTGCCGCGGGTCGTGCTGGCGGCGGTCGCCGGCGCGGCCTTCGGCGTGGCCGGCACCCTGATCCAGAGCGTGGCCCGCAACCCGCTCGCCAGCCCGGACGTCATCGGCATCACCCAGGGCGCCGGCCTGGCCGCCACGGTTGCCCTGACCAGCGGAATGGCCGCGGTGCTGGTGGCACCCACCGCGCTCGTGGGCGGGCTGCTCGCGGCGGTGCTGCTGTTCGCCCTGGGCGCCCGGCACGGGCTGGCCGCGCAGCGGTTCGTCCTTGCCGGCGTGGCGGTGGCGTTCGCCTTCCGGGCCCTGACCGAGGTGGTCATGCTCACCGCCGACCCGATCGACGGGCTGCGGGCGCAGATCTGGCTGATCGGCACCCTCGCCGGCAAGGGCTGGACCGAGGCCGCCTGGATCGCGGGCACCCTGCTGGTGCTGCTGCCGGTGCTGGCCTGGGCCGGTTGGGCGCTGAACAGCACCGCCCTGGACGACGACACCGCCCGGGGCGTCGGGCTGCGCCCGGTGGCGCGCCGGATCGGCCTGGCCGGCACCGGCGTGGTCGTCGCCGCGATGGTCACCGCCCAGGTCGGCGCCGTCGACTTCGTCGCGCTTGTCGCCCCCCAGGTGGCCCGGCGGCTGGTACGCGCCGAACGGCCACCGCTTGTCTGCGCGGCGCTGCTCGGCGCGCTGCTGCTGGTGCTGGCGGACCTGGCCGGCCGGCGGCTGTTCGCGCCCACGCAACTGCCCGCCGGGGTGCTGACCGCGGCGATCGGTGGCCCGTACCTCATCTTCCTGCTGCTGCGCGGACGGCGGCGGTCGTCGTGACGCCCCCAAGGAGTCGTGTGATGCTCTCCACCCGCGACCTGGTCGCCGGCTACGACGAGCGGACCGTGCTCGACGGCCTCGACCTGGACCTGCCCACCGACGCGTTCACCGTGATCGTCGGGCCGAACGCGTGCGGCAAGTCCACCCTGCTGCGCACGATGGCCCGGCTGCTCAACCCGCGTCGGGGCACGGTGCTGCTGGACGGCACCGCGATCCGCGACCTGCCCACCCGGGAGGTCGCCCGCCGGCTCGGCGTCCTGCCGCAGAGCCCGCTGGTGCCCGAGGGCGTCACCGTGGCGGACCTGGTCGGCCGCGGCCGGCAGCCCTACCAGCGCTGGTGGCGGCAGTGGTCGTCGGAGGACGGCGCGGCGGTGGACGAGGCGATGGCCCTGGCCGACGTGACCGACCTGGCGGACCGGCCGGTGGACAGCCTCTCCGGCGGTCAGCGGCAGCGGGTGTGGATCGCCATGACGCTCGCCCAGGACACCGACGCCCTGCTGCTGGACGAGCCGACCACATTCCTCGACCTGGCCCACCAGGTGGAGGTGCTGGACCTCCTGCACCGGCTGCGCGTCGAGCGGGGTCGCACCGTGGTCGCCGTGCTGCACGACCTGAACCAGGCCGCCCGGTACGCCGACCACCTGGTCGCGATGCGCGACGGCGCCGTGGTGGCCGCCGGACCGCCCCGGGAGATCCTCACCGCCGACCTGGTCCGCGACGTCTTCGGGCTGGCCTGTGTGGTCGTTGCCTGCCCGGTGACCGGCGCGCCGCTCGTGGTGCCCGCGTACACCGGTGGCAACTCCGCGCCCGTACCGGTGACCCGACCCGTTACCGGCGATGCGGCCAACCCGCTCGCCGCCTCGCACCCCTCGAAAGGACTCTGATGCGTCGTCTCGTCGCCGCTCTCACCGTGGCGGTCGCCCTCGGCGTCGGTCTCACCGCCTGTGGTGAGAGCGACCCGGTCGTCGGCTCCACCACCGGGGAGACCCGGGAGATCACCCACGCCATGGGCACGACAAAGGTCCCGGCGGAGCCCAAGCGCGTCGTCGTGCTCGACACCGACAAGATCGACACGGCGCTCTCGCTGGGCGTCACGCCCGTCGGCGCGGCCACCGCAGGTGAGGCCAAGAGTTGGCCGACCTACTTCGGCGCGGACAAGCTCGCCACCATCAAGACAGTCGGCGTGCTCGCCGAGCCCGACCTGGAGGCGATCAACGCACTCAAGCCCGACCTCATCCTCGGCAGCAAGTTCCGCCAGGAGAAGTTCTACGACGAACTGTCCGCCATCGCGCCGACCGTGTTCACCGACAAGGTGGGCATCACCTGGAAGGACAACTTCCTCCTCGACGGCAAGGCGCTCGGACGCGAGCAGCAGGCCAAGGACCTGCTCGGCGCGTACGAGAAGCGGGCCAAGGAGTTCGGCGCGACCCTCGGCGACGCCGCCGCGCGCAAGGTGTCGATCGTGCGGTTCCTGCCCGGCAACATCCGGGTGTACGGCCCCGACTCCTTCTCCGGCATCGTCCTCGGTGACACCGGGCTGGGGCGCCCCGAGCGGCAGTTGCTCGCCAACAAGGAGGACAAGCGCTTCGACCTGGTCAGCCCCGAGCGGGTCAACGAGGTCGACGGTGACGTCATCTTCGTGACCGCGTACGGCGACAAGGCCGCCGCCGAGCAGGCCAAGGTGGCCGGCGGAACCCTCTGGAAGGGCCTCGGCGCGGTCAAGGCCGGCAAGGCGTACTCCGTCTCCGACGAGGTCTGGATGACCGGCATCGGCGTCGGCGCCGCCAACAAGATCCTCGACGACCTCGCGAAGTATCTCGCCGGCTGACCTCGGCGCACACACCGAACAGGAGTGGCTGTCCCGCACGGACAGCCACTCCTTTTTCTTGCGCCCCAGCCTCCGGGTTTGCTGATGGCGCATCATCGGGTGAGCTGTCGCCTACCGGACGTCCACGAACTGCGAATCGGGCCTACGCTGCGTCAATCGAACCTCATGGTTCTCCTGGCGAGGAGCGAGACGTGAATCCTCCACAGCGCACGGTTCGGACCCGCTTCTGGGTCGAGGTCGCATCAGCGGCGCTTTTCGGAGTGCTGTTCGTGCTGACCCTTCTCTGGAAGGACTGGCTTGAGGCGTTCGGCTTCGAGCCCGACAACCACGACGGCACGGTCGAGTGGCTGATGGTCGCGGGGCTGTTCGTCCTGTCCGCGGTGTTCGCGGTGTCCGCCCGCTTCGAGTGGCGGCGGACGGCGCTCGCGCAGTAGGGGACTCACCCGGGAGGGCCCTCGTGCCAACGATCAACGATGTCAGCCCGACCCGGTCCAACACGCCGAGCCGGAAGTCGGGACAGTTCACGACGGGGCGGATGCTGTCCCTCGACAGCTCCGACGATGGTCAATTGGTGTTCGCCGGGTCCTTTTCGAGCAACCTCTGGGTCTCCGAGGACGGCGGGGAGTCGTGGTCGCAGGTAGAGCGGCCGCAGCCAGGTGCGGGTCAGTTCGGTGTGCCGGGCGCGATGGGCGGCTACTGCGTGACGTCGATCGCCGTCGCGCCAGACTCGGCGCGCTGGGCGGTCGAGCGCCATCCGCGCCTGCTGGGCGGGATCTCCGCTGACCCCGGCGCCGGCATCGTCGGCTTCGGGGACACCGGCTTGTGGACCGCGACGAGCAGATCCGACGGTACGTTCGCCGCGCCGCGGCTGCTGTCGGCGGACTTCGGGACGCAGGCCGGCGGTTGGCAGGTGGACAGGCACCCGCGGTTCGTGGCCGACCTGACCGGTGACGGCCGTGCCGACATCGTCGGCTTCGGTGACGCGGGCGTCTGGGTCGCCCGCAACAACGGTGACGGCACGTTCGGCGCGGCGCAGTTCGTGCTGGCGGATCTGGGTTACGACTCCGGGTGGCGGGTCGAGAAGCACCCGCGTTTCCTGGCAGATCTGACCGGTGACGGCCGGGCCGACATCGTGGCGTTCGGTGACGACGGGGTTTATGTGGCTCTGAACCGGGGTGACGGTACGTTCGCGTTCACTCCGGTGCCGGTGATTCCCGATTTCGGGTATGCCGCTGGTGGGTGGCGGGTGGAGAAGCATGTTCGGGTCTTGGCGGACCTGACCGGTGATGGTTGTGCCGACGTCGTGGCGTTCGGTGACGATGGTGTGTGGGTCGCGTTGAACAACGGTGACGGCACGTTCGCCGGGGCGCAGTTCGTGTTGGCGGATCTGGGTTACGACTCCGGGTGGCGGGTCGAGAAGCACCCGCGTTTCCTGGCCAAGCTGACCGACGACGAGCACGCCGACATCGTGGCGTTCGGCAACGACGGGGTCTACGTCGCACTCGGGCGGGGCGACGGCACGTTCGCGTTCACGCCCACACCGGCCCTCAACGAGTTCGGCCACAACGCCGGTGGCTGGCGGGTTCCACGGCACCCACGCCTGGTGGCGGACGTGACCAACCCCGGTCACGCGGACATCGTCGGCTTCGGCAATGCGGGCGTCCACCTCGCCCGCAACAACGGGGACGGCACCTTCCAGCCGTCGCAGTTGGTGGTGCGCGACTTCGGCTACGACTCGGGGTGGCGGGTGGAGAAGCATCCCCGGTTCCTCGTCGACGTGACCGGCGACGGCCACGCCGACATCGTCGGCTTCGGCGACGCTGGCGTCTACGTCAGCCTCGCCAGCGGGACCTCCTTCGAGCCGCCGCGGCTCGTGCTACCCAACTTCGGGGCCGAGGCGGTCGTGCTCGCCCTGGCGCAGTGCGACCGCGAGTCACAGGACGCCGGTGTATGGCGTTCGAGTGACCGAGGGGTGAACTGGACGCGCGTACACGGGTTCCCCCGTTCCGCCGGCCAGGCACGGCTGCCCGGCGCCGGTCAGCTCGTCTGGGCGCCGGGCACCGCGAACCTGGTCTACGCCGCGGGCGGCAGCTCGCTTGCGGTCAGCACCGACGGCGGCGCCACCTTCGCCGACGTCATGCCCATGCCGGGCGGCGGCTTCCAACCGGTCAACCACGTCGCGGTCGCCGCCACGCCCCCGGGCGCTCTCCAACCCCCGATCGTGTACGCGCTCGCCAGCCGAAAGGTCTTCGTCTCCGCTGACGCCGGCCTGACCTGGGCTTCTGACGTCGGGCCGGTCCCGCCCACCATCGGCGGGGCGACGGGTCTCGCGAACGCGCCGAACGAGCGGGTCATGGTGGTGTCACCCCGCTCGCCGCTGGAGGTCTTCGCGACGGCCGACGCCAACCTGGTGCCGCCCGAGCTGTGGCGTGGCGACTACACACAGTTCAGCCAGACGAACGCGTCGCGGTGGACCCCGGTGCCGCTGCCTGACCTGAGAAAACAGAAACAGTTCAGCGGCAACGTCTTTGTCGCCGCCACCCAACCGGGCCGCGGCGAGGTGCTGTTCTACGGCCCACAACGCGCGAAGGTCTTCGCAGCCCCGCTCGATCCCGCGTCCGCGGCGGACTGGCACGAACTCGACGACGGTCAACACGCGCACGTCGACCTGCACGGGATCTTCCTGTCGCCCGACTTCACGGCAACGTTCCAGGACGGGTCGTACGCGGCGACCTCCGGCACCGTCTGGATGGCCAGCGACGGGGGAATCTTCCGCAGCACCGACGGCGGTCGGAACTTCCACGCCGCGGGCAGCATCAGCACTCTCTCCGTCGTGAACATCGCCGGCGTGGCGATCCCGGGCCGTGGCCCGGTCATCTCGCTCAACACCGGCGACAACGACGGCTTCGCCTCAGCCGACGGCGGGCGGACGTGGCGGCCGCAGGACTACGGCGGCGGCGACAACGACTGCTCCTTCGCCGATCCGCTGCGGCCGTCCTCGATGTTGGTCTTCACGCCGCGCTGGAACACCGACGGTGAGTTCGCCACCGGAGGAACGGGCCAGACCCTGGCCGTCTATGGCGCCGCACCCGGCGAACTGCCGGATATCGCCAGCAGGACGCGACGGCAGATGATTCCGGGGCCGTCCCTGCGCTCTGGTTCGACCATCTGGAATGCGACAAGTGGGTTCGTCATTCGCGGTTACCGTCCCATCGTGCACGACCTGCCGGGTGACGCCCCGCAGCCCGACGACCAGGTCTTCATCCGCTTCTTCGGCAACTTCTCGTCCCGCGAACTGGGCACGTTGCCCAACAACCTGGCCGTGCTGCTGCGCGCCCGCAACCTGCGCGACGTCACGAAGCGCACGGACTGGGACACCCCCGGCGGCTGGCGGGTGGACAGGCACCTCCGCCTACTCGCGGACGTCACGGGTGAAGGTCACGCGGACGTCGTCGGCTTCGGCGACGCGGGCGTGTGGACCGCGTTGAGCACGTCCCGCGGCTCGTTCGCCGACCCGCGGCTCGTCCTCGCGGACCTGGGTTACGAGTCCGGCTGGCGGGTCGAGAAGCACCCACGGCTGCTCGCCGATCTGACCAACTCCGGTGGCGCCGATATCGTCGCCTTCGGCAACGCGGGCGTCTATGTGGCGCTGAGCAACTCCGACGGCACCTTCCGTTTCACGCCGGTGCCCGTGGTCAGCGACTTCGGGCACGATGCGGGCAGTTGGCGGGTCGAGAAGCACCTCCGGTTCGCGGTGGACCTGACCGGTGACGGCTGCGCCGACATCGTCGGCTTCGGCGACGACGGCGTCTCCGTCGCGCTGAACAACGGTGACGGCACGTTCGGCGCGGTGCAGTTCGTGTTGGCGGATCTGGGTTATGAGTCTGGCTGGCGGGTGGAGAAGCATGTCCGGGTGTTGGCGGATCTGACCGGTGACGGCCGGGCCGACATCGTGGCGTTCGGTGACGACGGTGTGTATGTGGCTCTGAACCGGGGTGACGGTACGTTCGCGTTCACTCCGGTGCCGGCGATTCCCGATTTCGGGTATGAGGCTGGTGGGTGGCGGGTGGAGAGGCATGTTCGGGTCTTGGCGGACCTGACCGGTGATGGTTGTGCCGACGTCGTGGCGTTCGGTGACGACGGTGTGTGGGTCGCGTTGAACAACGGTGATGGCACGTTCGCCGGGGCGCAGTTCGTGTTGGCGGATCTGGGTTACGAGTCTGGCTGGCGGGTGGAGAAGCATGTCCGGGTGTTGGCGGACCTGACCGGTGGTGGCGGCGGGGACATCGTGGCGTTCGGCGACGACGGGGTCTACGTCGCACTCGGGCGGGGCGACGGCACGTTTGCGTTCACGCCGACACCCGCCGTCCCCGACTTCGGCTTCGACTCCGACTGGCGGGTCGAGCAGCATCCACGGTTTCTTGCCGACGTGACAAGCGCCGGTCACGCCGACATCGTCGGGTTCGGTGACGCGGGCGTCCTCATCGCCGTCAACAGGGGCGACGGCACCTTCCCGCCGCGGCCCCTGTTCGTCATTCCCAACTTCGGCGCTGGCGAGGGTGGGCCGTTCGAGCAACAGGGGCCGTTCCTGCCCGACCCGAACGTCAGCCTCGTCCAGGCGTCCGGGGGGCACAGCGGCACCGTGTTCGTCGTCGGCGGTGACGACGCGCGTCGCCTCTGGAAGTGGACCGACGGGATGGCCGCCTGGCAGCAGTTGGTGCCTGGTGGGGGTGCCGGGCAGGCGCGCCGGTTCTTCGTCGACCCGTACCGGCCCGCCCTGCTCTACGTCTTGGACCGTGAGCATGTCGTGCGCTCCGACGACGGCGGTGTCACCTGGCGTGTCGACGCCAGCCTGGAACAGATGCTCACCTGCGGCGGCCGTATCGGCGCCGACCGTGACGAGGATGCCGACGGCCAGGGCGACCACTACGGCTCCATCCTCAGCGACATGCAGTTCGACCCCGTCAACCCGGGGCGCCGCTTCGCCGTCGGTCTCGCCGGTGCGTTCATGACCACCGACGGCGTCACCTGGACTCGTCTGCTCGACACGGGTGCCGTCCGGGGCCGGCCCGCCAACTGCTACGTCGACTGGGTCTCGAACCCCGCCGACCCGGCCCTGTACGTGTCGTTCGCCGGGCGGAGCATGATCAGGATCAGCGGCTTCGCGGCGACCGGCACCGCGACGGCGACCAGCACCGCTCCCGCGGTTTTCGAGGACCATCCGCCGGCTTCGTCGGACCTGCGACGGCCTCTGGTCCGCACGAGGGACGGTCAGGTCGGCACGGCACAGGCCATGCCGGACGACCGCGTGCTTGTCACCTTCGACGACGGCCGGTCGATCGTCGTCGACGCCGACGAGATCACGCCGCACGACGACCGGCTCTGACGACCGGCCGGGGACCGACCGTCACGGCGAGCGGGTGTGCTGTCGTGAATGGCCGAAGCGCCCGTCGCTGGCTCCGCCGCGCGAGGCGGGGGCCAGCGACGGTGCGGGGCTGTGCCGAACCGCCCGTCCGGGTCGCGCGCTGGACCCGGACGGGAGGCGGCGATCAGGCGGCGGTGGACCAGATGGCGCGGAAGGCGGCGGCTTCGCCGGACAGCCATCGTTCGATCTGGTCGGGCTTGGCGTCGCTGGGCATGCGGTGGGCCTGGCCGCGGCGCACGTCGACCAGGACCGGCTCGGCGTGCGGGAGCACCGCGTCCATGTGGCGGGCCATCAGGTGCAGGGTGGCGAGCACCGACTCCTCACTCGGTGGGGCCTCGTCGAAGTGCAGGCGGACCGCTTCGACGCGGCCGTCGGCGTGGCGTACCCCGAAGTGGGGGTTGATCTTGACGGGTAGGTCGCCCAGCATGGCCAGGGCGTCGCGGGTCTGGGCGAGATCGACGGCGGCCGGCTCGCCGAGGGAGTGCAGCCAGGTCGTGGCACCGGGCACCAGCGCCTGGTAGAGCGGGCGCCAGCGGGGCTTGACGATGTCGACCACCCCGGTCAGGTGCGTGCCACCGTTGTGGAAGGCGATGTCGGCCTTGAGCGCCTTGACGAACTGGCCGTGCGGGTTGAAGCCGGACCGACTGGCGCGCTGCTTGCGCAGCCCGCCCACGAAGGTCGCCTTGGTGGGGCCGGTGCGGTCGACGTAGCGGGTGAAACCGAGCAGTGTGGCGTAGGGGGTGAGGGGCGTGGAGGCGGGCGCGGTCACGGGCGTCCTCCCAGGTCAGGATCTTGATTAGTACATACATTCTAATCGACAGGTCTGACATTGCCCAGCGAAAGTCGGGGTGCGGAGGGGCCGCGCGCGAGCCGATCCGGGGAGTTTTTCGGGTCGCCCCGCGAGTGCCGGAGACCGATGCGCGTCAGTGCGGGTTGGTGAAGGTCGCCTTCGTTCGCCGCGCCCACTCGATCGTGTCCCGAGCCGTCTCCGCGAACGGCCGGGGGCGGTAACCCGCCAGCCGCGCGCTCGCCGGAGAGCTGGAACGCGCCGTCCGCACTGCCGTCCCGGGGCTGCACGATGAACCTCCCGAGATCGTCGACGTTCTCGTTCCGCGTCCACGTGACGGTCGCCGTTGCGCCACCGGCCCGGCGACAGGTATCCAGCATCTGGGCGAAGGTGATCGGCGGCGGCACCACGTTGAACGGGCCGGGTTCGACCCGCAGCAGAAACGCGGCCAGGTCACGGACGTCGGTCACCTGCAGCGGCTGCGAGGCCCGCGCCGCGCACGGCACCACCCCGTCGCCGGCCATGGCGAGGGCCCAACTGGTGAACGCGCCGAACGGATCACCGGGACCGCTGATCAACCCAGCGCGAACCGACGTCGCCGGGCCGGGCACTGCCCCCTCGGCCGCCTGCTCGCAGGCGACCTTCAGGTTGCCGTACTCGCCGTCATCGGGCTCCGCCGGCAGCAGCGGGGCCTCCTCCGTCCGGCCCGCCTCGGCCGAGGGGGGATAGACCGCGATCGAGGACATGAAGACGTACCGTCCGATGCGCGGCGCCAGCAACCCGGCGGTGGCGGCGACCTGGCGGGGGTGGAAGCCGCTGAAGTCGTAGACCGTGTCCCAGGTGCCGGCGCCGAGCGCGGTCAGCCCGGCCGGATCGCCGTCCGCGGTCCGGTCGCCGATCAGGCGGGGCACCCCGGGAAACAGGTCTCTTCCGGTACGACCGCGGTTGAACAACGTGACGTCGTGCCCCGCTCGCAGGGCATGCTCGGCGAGATGACGACCCAGGTACGTGGTGCCGCCGAGAATGAGCAGGCGCATGACGGAACTCCCCGGGCAGAATGCCGTGGTGATCGAGACCACGCTGCCCGGCTGGCTGCCCGAGCTCGACGGCACGATCGTCGGCGCTGATCTCCTGCGCCGCTGGGCGCTGTCGGAAGTCTGGCGGATCCGCCTGGACGGTGCCACCCGGAAGTCGGTGATCGCCAAGCGGGGCATCGGCGAGCTGGCCGGCGAGGCACGGCGCTACCAGGAGCTGGTCGTCCCCCTCGGGATTGCCGCACCGAGGTTGCTCGCGGAGGACGGCTCGGGGGTGATCGTCCTGGAGGACCTCGGCGGTGACAACCTCGAAGACCGCCCGACGGCCGAAGGGCACGAGCAGGCCGTCCGCGTCCTGGCCCGGATGCGCGCGGAGTCGGCGCTGCGCCTGGGCGCCGACCCCGCGCTGGCCGTCGGTCTGCGTCGGTCCACCGCCGATCTCGTGGCGTCGGCGGTACGGGCGGCCACGGCCATGGCGGCCCTACGCCCCGATCTGGTCGGTGCACTCGACGATCCGATCCGGGCGATGACCCGCCGCCTGGAACACCTCTCCAGCGAACCCGACACCATCGTGCACGGAGATTTCCAGGCCAAGAACCTGCTGCACACCTCCGGCGGCGGGATCGTCACCATCGACTGGTCGGACGCCTACGTGCACAGGCATCTCGGCGACCTCTACCTCCTGCTGCGCGAGGGTCGCAGACAGGGCCGGATCGAGAGCGTCCGGTTGGACGCCCTGCCGGAGCTCTTCGCGGACGAGGCGGGCACCGACCTGGAGACGGTGACCGACCAGCTGGTGACCGGCGGCCTGTGCTGGACCATGGACGCGTTGCGCTGGGTCGTGGAGATCGGTGTCCACGCGGTCCCGGTGTCCCGCGGTTGGATCGACGAACTGGTCAGCGATCTCCGCGAGCTGGCCGAGCGTCGTTGAGCAGAGCATGGCCGGCTGGCCCCCGACGGTCCGTCGGGGGCGGACACCTCAGAGCTGGCCGACGTCGGTGATCCGGACGACCGCCGCGCCGACCTCGTCGGAGGCCACCAGGTCGATCTCGGCGCTGATGCCCCAGTCGTGGTCGCCGTTGGGGTCGTCGAAGCTCTGCCGGACGGTCCACCGCTCCCGCCCCTGCTCGATCATGAGCAGCGCCGGCCCACGCGCGTCCGGTCCGACGCCGATCGAGTCGTACTCCTCGAAGTACGGCGCCAACGCGTCGGCCCAGGCGTCGTAGTCCCAGCCGTCGCCGGCGTCCAACTCGGCGAGCAGATCCCAGCGGCGCAGCGCGGCCAGCTCCACACGGCGGAACAGCGCGTTGCGCACCAGCACCCGGAACGCCCGCGCGTTGCGGGTCACCGCGGGTGGCCGGTCGGTGAGCGCGGCGTGCGCCTGGGCCACCTCGGCCACGTCGGACGGGTTGCGCAGCCGCTCCCACTCGTCGATCAGGCTGGAGTCGACCTGGCGGACCAGCTCGCCCAACCACTCGATGAGGTCGATCAGCTCCTCGGTCTTGGCGTCCTCGGGCACGGTCTGGCGCAGCGTCTTGTACGCGTCGGCCAGGTAGCGCAGGACGAGGCCCTCCGAGCGGGTCAGCCCGTAGAACTGCACGTACTCGGTGAAGGTCATCGCCCGCTCGAACATGTCCCGGACGACGGCCTTGGGGGAGAGTTGGTGGTCGGCGACCCACGGGTGGCCCTGTCGGTACATCTCGTACGCGGCCTCCAGCAGCTCGGCCAGGGGCTTCGGGTGGGTCACCTCGTCGAGCAGCTCCAGGCGGGCCTCGTACTCGATGCCCTCGGCCTTCATCGCGGCGACCGCCTCGCCGCGCGCCTTGAACTGCTGCGCGGACAGGATCTGCCGGGGGTCGTCGAGGATCGACTCGATCACGCTCAGCACGTCGAGCGCGTAGGACGGGGACTCGGCGTCGAGCAGCTCGATGGTGGCCAGCGCGAGGGGGGAGAGCGGCTGGTTGAGCGCGAAGTCGAGCTGGAGGTCGACGGTGAGTCGGATCCGCCGGCCGGTCTCGTCCGGCTCGGGCAGCTCCTCCACGACCCCACCGGCGCGCAGCGCCCGGTAGATGGCGATCGCCCGGCGGATGTGCCGGCGCTGGGCGGCGGGCTCCTCGTGGTTGTCGGTGAGCAGGTGCCGCATCGCGGTGAACGCGTCCCCGGGCCGGCCGATGACGTTGAGCAGCATCGAGTGACTGACCTGGAAGCTGGAGGTCAGTGGCTCCGGCTCGGCGTCGACGAGTCGGTCGAAGGTGGGCTGGCCCCAACCGATCGAGCCCTCCGGCGGCTTCTTGCGGACCACCTTGCGCCGCTTCTTCGGGTCGTCGCCGGCCTTCGCGAGGGCCTTCTCGTTGTCGATGACGTGCTCGGGGGCCTGCACCACGACCCGGCCGATGGTGTCGTACCCGGCCCGGCCCGCCCGCCCGGCGATCTGGTGGAACTCCCGGTTCTTGAGCAGCCGGGTACGGACCCCGTCGTACTTGGACAGGCCGGTGAACAGCACGGTGCGGATCGGCACGTTGATGCCGACGCCGAGGGTGTCGGTGCCGCAGATGACCTTGAGCAGGCCGGCCTGGGCGAGGGTCTCCACCAGGCGGCGGTATTTCGGCAGCATGCCGGCGTGGTGCACGCCGATGCCGTGCCGGACCAGCCGGGAGAGCGTCTTGCCGAAGCCGGAGGTGAACCGGAAGGCACCGATCGCCTCGGCGATCATGTCCTTCTCGGCCCGGGAGCAGACGTTGACGCTCATCAGCGCCTGGGCGCGTTCCAGCGCGGCCGCCTGGGTGAAGTGCACCACGTACACCGGGGCCTGCTTGGTCTCCAGCAGCTCTTCCAGGGTCTCGTGCAGCGGCGTCATGGCGTACGAGAAGATCAGCGGGACCGGCCGCTCCGCCGTGCGCACGACGGCGGTCGCCCGCCCGGTACGCCGGCTCAGGTCGTCGACGAACCGGGTGGTGTCCCCGAGGGTGGCGGACATCAGGATGAACTGGGCCTGCGGCAGCTCGATGATCGGCACCTGCCAGGCCCAACCCCGGTCGGGCTCGGCGTAGAAGTGGAACTCATCCATGATCACCTGGCCGACGTCGGCCTTCGCGCCCTCGCGCAGCGCCAGGTTGGCCAGGATCTCCGCGGTGCAACAGATGATCGGGGCGTCGGCGTTGACGCTGGCGTCGCCGGTGAGCATGCCGACGTTCTCGGCGCCGAAGACCTCGCAGAGGGCGAAGAACTTCTCCGACACCAACGCCTTGATCGGCGCGGTGTAGAAGGTCGTCCGGCTGTCGGCGAGGGCCGCGAAGTGCGCGGCGATCGCCACCAGGCTTTTCCCCGAGCCGGTGGGCGTGTTCATGATCAGGTTGGCGCCGGAGACGATCTCGATGACCGCCTCCTCCTGGTGGGGATAGAGGTCGAGGCCGCGCTCCTTCGCCCAGCCGGCGAACGCGTCGAAGAGGGTGTCGGGGTCGGCGCTTGTCGGCAGCGCGGCGGTGAGCGTCATATCCCGTCCATGGTGCCTGGATCATGCCCCGCTCCGCCAACCCGGCGTCCACCGGACCCCCGTCCGGGCGTCCCGCCGGTCACCGTCGGCGGTAGAGCAGGTCGGCGACCGGCCGGCCGGCCGTGATCGCCCGCCGCTCGAACTTCGTCACCGGCCGGTGCGCGGGGCGCGGCGCGAAGCCGCCGTACGCGTCCACCAACTCCGGGTCCGCATCGAGGGTCTCCCGCATCGCCTGCGCGTACTCGGCCCAGTCGGTGGCGCAGTGCAGCGTGCCACCGGACCGCAGCCGGGACCGCAGCAACGCCACGTGCGTCGGCTGGATGATCCGCCGCTTGTGGTGGCGGGCCTTCGGCCACGGATCCGGAAAGAAGACGTGTACGGCGTCCAACACATCCGTGGGCAGGCCGCTGACCAGGGACAACGCATCACCCTGAGCCACCCGTACGTTGTGCAGGCCGTGCCGGTCGGCCAGGTCGAGCAGGTTGGCGATTCCCGGCGTGTGCACCTCGACCGCCAGATAATCTCGATCCGGGTCGGCGGCAGCCATCGCGGCGGTGCTGTCGCCCATGCCCGAACCGATCTCCAGCACCACCGGGGCCCGACGACCGAACAGGTCGGCCAGGTCGACGGGTGCGACCGGGCCGTCCGGAACATCCAGGCCGTACGCGGGCCAGAGCCGGCCCAGCGCAGCTGTCTGCCGGTCGCTCATCCGGCCCCGGCGGGGGTGGAACGTCCGGATCGTCCGGCTCACGGGCGGGACGGCGGGGTCATGTTCGGTGGCGGTCACAGCCAACCGAGCCTACGCGACGCCGCCAGCGAATCGGATGTGATGTGCGACCGGAAATGAGAGGATCCAACTGGTACGGCAGGTCGGGTGCTCCGCTGCCCGACACGGCCGCGCGGCGTCGAGAGGGGGCATCGTGACAGTGACCCGCGGCGGCGTGACCCTGTCGGTGCTGACCGTCCTCGCCGGCCCCCTACTGAGCGCCGCACCGGTGTTCGCCGCTGTCCCGGTGGCTGCTGCGCCGGTGTTCGCCGCTGTCCCGGTGTTTGCCGCGCCTCAGCCTGGACCGTCGAACGGCCAGCCGCAACCTGACCCGCCGGTGGACATCTTCGTCGAGGTGAGCCCGAGCACCGTGCAGCCCGGCTACCTGGTCGGCATCCGGGCGAGCTGCGGGGACAACTCGATCGGCGCGACAGTGGTCTCCGACGCGTTCGGCGCGGTCGGCGTGCAGCCGCAGCACGGGCTGCTCACCGCCGCGCCGATGGTGCGGGACCGCACCCGACCCGGCAACTACCGGGTCAAGTTGGAATGCCGCAACGGCGAGACGGCCTCGACCATGCTCCAGGTGGTGAAGAAGGTCCCGACCTATCCGAGTCGCGGCCCGGCCACCGGCTTCGGTGGCGGTGCCGGTGGCGTGACCGGCAAACTGCTGCTGCCCGTTGGCGCGGCATTGACGGTCTCCGGCCTGATCCTCGCCGTGCTGGCGCTGCGCCGGCCACGTGCCGCCCGTGGCATCGGACTCCACTGACCGCCATGGAGATCTTCCGCCCCTCGCCACCGCCGGCCGGCTCCCGCCCGCCGGCCGCCTTCGGTTTCCTGCCCCCCGCTGGTGGCCGCCCGCCCGGGGCAGGGCGCCCGCCCGACAATGGCCGCCCGCCCGACAATGGCCGCCCGCCCGAGGACGACAGCCTGTCGGCGGACGACAGGTGGCCGGAGGACGACAGCTTGCCGGCCGACGACGGCTGGCCGGAGGAGCGCCCGCCGGCCTCGGGTCGCCCGCCGGCCTCGGGTCGCCCGGCGGTGGCTGCTCGCCCGGCGACCGCCGTGACGCCGCGGCGCAGTCGTCCGCCCGGCCGCAGCCCCTGGTCGGTGCCGCTGGCCGTGGTGCTGGTGCTGGTCGGGGTCTTCGCCACCGGGGCGGGGCTGGGCCGCTCGGTCGGCCCGTTCGATCTGGCCCCGGCCGGTGGTGACCGGCCAGCACGTAGCGAGTCGGCCGGGTTGTCGGCCAGTCGCCCGGTACGCCTCAGCGTCCCGGCGATCAAGGTGGCCGCGCCCGTGGCACCCGTCGGGCAGGCGCGGGACGGCTCGATCGCCGTACCGCCGCTGGAGCGGCACAACGAGACCGGCTGGTACGACCGCGGCCCCACGCCCGGCGAGCCCGGTCCGGCGGTGATCGTCGGGCATGTGGACACCAAGAGCGGCCCGTCGGTCTTCTACGAACTGGGCAAGCTCAAGCCGGGTGACCTCATCGAGGTGGCTCGCGCGGACCGGTCGACGGTGACCTTCAAGGTCGACACCGTGGAGCACTTCCCGAAGGACCGGCTGCCCGCCGAACGCATCTACGGTAACGACGGCCCCGCGGGGCTGCGACTGATCACCTGCGGCGGCCAGTTCATCGGCGGTCGCACCGGCTACGCCGACAACGTGATCGCCTTCGCCACCCTCCAGTCCTCCCGCAAGCCCTGACCCGAGCCAGCCAAGCGGCTGACCCGCCCGCCTGGCCGTCTACTCCGGATTGATCGAACCGGGATCATTGAAGTCGGGGTGTCAGGTCGACCTGAACAGCCCGGTTTCAATGAAGCCGAGTGGATCAAACCGCCAGCGCCGTGCGGGTTGGGCGTGCGCCGTGCGGGTTGGGCGTGCCCTGTGCGGGTTGGGCGTGCCCTGTGCGGGTTGGGCGTGCGCTGTGCGGGTTGGGCGTGCGCTGTGCGGGTTGGGCGTGCGCCGTGCGGGTTGGGCGTGCGCCGTGCGGGTTGGGCGTGCCCTGTGCGGGTTGGGCGTGCGCCGTGCGGGTCGGGCGTGCGCCGTGCGGGTCGGCTAGGGCTGGGGGACGTGTAGGGCCACCTCGAACTCCAGCAGGCTCGCCCCGCTGGCGACCGGGGGTCGAGGCTTTTCGCCGGGCGCGGCAGCGTGGGCGGCTCGCGACGGGCCGGCGGCCCACGCCTGGTACGCCTCCTCGTTCTCCCACTTCGTGTAGACGAAGTAGCGGGTCTCGCCGGCCACCGGTCGGAGCAGCTCGAAGCCGAGGAAGCCGGGGGAGTTTTCCACCGCGCCGGCCCGGGCGGCGAACCGCTTCTCCAACTCCGCGCCGGCTCCGGGCGGGACCTCGATTGCGTTGATCTTCACGACTGCCATCTGTCCACCCTAGCCACTCAGAACACCCCGACAGCCTTTCAGAACACCCCGACAGCCTTTCAGAACACCCCGACAGCCACTCAGAACCCCTCGACCGCGGGCACCAGCTCCGCGTCGACCACGATCGGGGCGTGGTCGGAGGGTCCTTTGCCCTTGCGGGCCTCCCGATCCACGTAGGCCGAGCCGACGGCGCGGGCGAACGGGGCGGACGCGTACACCAGGTCGATTCTCATGCCCTTGTTCTGGTGGAACATCCCGGCCCGGTAGTCCCAGTAGGTGAAGGGGTGCGGCCCCTTCATCGGGGTCGGCACCACGTCGACGAGGCCCAGGTCGCGCAGTGCCGCGAGGGCCGCCCGCTCCGCCGGGGTGACGTGGGTGGAGTGGGTGAAGACCGCCGGGTCCCAGACGTCGGCGTCGGTCGGGGCGACGTTGAAGTCGCCGCAGACGGCCAGCGGGAGCCCACCGGCCAGCTCGGCCTCCACCGCGTCGCGCAGCGCCGCGAACCAGGCCAGCTTGTACGCGTAGTGCGGGTCGTCGGGCGTCCGGCCGTTGGGTACGTACACCGACCAGACCCGGACCCCGTCGCAGGTGGCGGAGATGGCGCGGGCCTCCGGGTCGGGAAAGCCGGGCTCACCGGCGAACCCGACCCGGACGTCGTCCAGCCCGACCCGGGACAGGATGGCGACCCCGTTCCACCGGCCGTCGCTGTGGCTGGCCACGGTGTAGCCCAGCTCGCCCACCTCGGTCACCGGGAAGGCGCCGTCCGGGCACTTGGTCTCCTGCAGGCAGACGACGTCCGGCCCGGTGTCGGCCAGCCACTCCAGCAGCCGGGGGAGGCGGGCCTTCACCGAGTTGACGTTCCAGGTCGCCAGGCGCATGCCCCCAGCCTGCCGCATCCGCCCCCGGCGCGCCGGGTCAGCCGCCCGGGGTGTCGCCGGGACGGGTCTGTTCGGCCAGGAACCGTTCCAGTTCCGCGCCGAGTTCGTCGGCCGTGGGCAGCGGCCCGGCGTCCGGGGCGAGCAGGTTCTTCTCGCCCCGACCACGGGCGAACGCGTCGTACTGCTCCTCCAGGGCCTGGACCAGGGCGGCGGCGTCCTCGGTCTGGGCGACCTGGCGGTCGATCTCCACCCGGACCACCTCGGCGGCCGAGCGGAGCCCGTCGCCGGGCAGCAGCAGCCCGGTGCTGCGCGACACGGACGTGAGCAGCACCTCGGCGGCGGCCGGGTATTCGGTCTGCGCCACGTAGTGCGGCACGTGGGCGGCGAAGCCCAACGCGTCGCGGCCCTGCTCGCCGAGGCGGAACTCCAGCAGGTGGCCGACGCTGCCGGGCACCTGGACGCGTTGCAGCCAGGGCTCGTATCCGGCGATCAGCTCGGGGCGGGTGGCGTGCGCCGTCACGCCTGTCGGCCGGGTGTGCGGCACCGCCATCGGGATCGAGTTGAGCCCCACGGTGAGCCGGACGTCCAGGCGGGCGGCCAGCCCGGCCACGGCGGCCACGAACCGCTCCCACTGCAGGTCCGGCTCGGGGCCGGCGAGCAGCAGGAACGGGGTCTCGTCGTCGTCGTGCAGCAGGTGCAGCTCCAGCTTGGGCGCGTCGACGCTCTCCCAGTGGTCCTCGACGAAGGTCATCACCGGTCGTCGCGACCGGTAGTCGAAGAGCTGGTCGACGTCGAAGGTGGCGATCGGCCGACCCTCAAGCGAGGTGAGTAGCTGCTCGCGCGCCAGCCGGCTGGCGTTGCCGGCGTCCACGAACCCGGTGAGGGCCTGGATCAGGACCGGTTGCCCGAGGTCGGGCAGATCGTCGGTGAGCTGGTAGAGCTCGTGTGGGTCGAGCACCGGTGCGGACCTCCCTGAAATGTGCCTGCGGGGTGCCGTCGCGATGGAGAGCACCCGTTCGGGCAACGTACCCGCCATCCTGGTGCATTCCTGCGCCGGGCGATTCGTCGCCCGGGGGATGGGCGTGACCGGACTATTCGCCTGATTACGCCGCCGGTCGGCCGATCGGCCGAGGGTTGGTTCGGCCCAACGGCCCAGTTTGTCGATCATGTCAGGCCCCAGGGTCGGATGTCGGGGCCTGTCACCGGCCGTGCCGGCCTGCGTGCGCCACCGGGTTCATCCGGTACGCGAGGAATGTTCCCCGGGCGGGCCGACCCGCCCGGGTCGTCCACCAGTACGACCCCGATCTGTGGCGATCACCACGTGATCACCGTGCGTGATCGGGGTTTCTCTCTGCCTAGCCTCGGTTGATGCGTGACGACGGCACCCTCGACGACCCGTACGCCCCGAGCAGCGATACTGCCGATACGGAGGATGGCACCTCAGCCGAACGGACAACCGCCGCGAGTCGACTCCGGGCGTACGTGCGGGACCTGACCGGTCGACGCCGGGCCCAGCTGGCGCTGGCCACCGGTGTGGTCTGCTGCCTCGGCCTGACTGTCGTGGCCCAGGTCTGCGACGAGAAGCCCGGCGCGGCGACCCGATCCGGCTCGCCCGCCACCTCGGAGCTGGCGCAGCGCTCCGAGCAGCAGGGTGCCGCCTCCCGTGGTCTCGACCGCACCGCTGCCGCCCCGGCGCCGTCCGCCACGGCGACCCCCGCTGACCCGGACACCGCGGCACCTGTCCGCAAGGCCGCCCCGGCCCGCCCGACCAGACCGGCTCCGGTCGCCGGGCTGGACGAGGACCAGATGGAGAACGCCGAGGCGATCGTGCGCGCCGGCCGCAAGATGGGGGTGCCCCGCCGGGGGCTGGTGATCGCGGTCGCCACCGCCATGCAGGAGAGCAACCTCTACAACGTGGCCAGCGGTGTGCTGCCCGAGTCGCAGAACCACCCGCACCAGGGCGTCGGCTGGGATCACGACTCGGTCGGGTTGTTCCAGCAGCGTTCCAGCAGTGGCTGGGGCCCGGTGGACCGGCTGATGGACCCCGAGTTCGCCACCCGGCAGTTCCTCTCCGCGCTGGAGCAGGTGCCCGGCTGGCAGGGGATGCGACTCACCGACGCGGCCCAGGCGGTGCAGGTCTCCGCGTACCCCGAGTACTACCAGCAGCACGAGTGGCGGGCCACCCGGGTCGTCGACGCCATCGTGCCGGCGGGGCGGTAGTCTTCCGCCCACTGTGGACGGTCAGGGTTGAGGCTGTCGCATCCCGGGTACATGTGTTGCGGGTTCGGGGTACACATGAACCAGAGGGATCATCGACAGGAGGACGCCATGTCACTGATGCAGCGGATCACCACGTTCCTGAGATCGCCGAAGGGGCAGCAGTTGGTCGAGCGAGGTCGTCGGGAGATGGCCAAGCCTGACAACCAGCAGAAGCTCAAGGGTCTGGCGGCCCGGTTCTCCAACCGCCGTCGCTGACCGCTCCATCGGCCGCCCTGTCCGCCATTCCCATTCCAGGGGAGACCAGGTGACCGACACCCCGCCCGTCGGCGGCCAGCCCGCCGCCCCTACTCCCCAGCCGTCCGTCGATCCGCCCGCCGGGTCGGCGGCTGCCCCCGAGGGTCCGCCGGCCCGTCTCTGGGACCGGATGCGCGACGACCCCCAGTACGCCCCGGAGCACCTCGCCCTGGAGGCGGTGCGCCGGCTCGGGCCGGAAGCCGAGCAGTGGGCCGACCGGGCCCGAGCCGAGCAGCCCGGCATATCGTCCGACGCCCTGGCCGACCAGGCGGCCCGCAGGTTCGTCAACCTGGCCCGGCTGTCCGGCGCGGTCTCCGGCGCCGCCGGGCTACCCGGCGCCGTGATCGACGTGGGCGTGCTGGCCTGGACCCAGGCGCGGATGGTGTTGCACATCGCCGCCGCGTACGACGTCGATCCGCTGCACAGCGACCGGGCCACCGACCTGTTGGTGCTGCAGCGCGTGCACAAGGTCGCCGAGAGCGCACGACTGGCGCTCGGTGTGGCCGCCGGCCGGGAACGCGCCGACGCGCTCTTCGGTCTGGGCGGTCAGCGCCCACTCGGTCGGGTGATGCTGCAACTCGGCGTCCGGTTGGCCCAGATGGCCGGCGTCCGGGCCGCCAAGCGGCTCGTCGCCAAGGTCATCCCGGGCGCGGCCATCGTGCTCGGCACCTGGGCCAACTCGTCGGCCACGAAGGAGCTCGCGCAGCGTTCGCGGGCGCTCTACCGACCCCGCGGCACCGCTCTCCCGGGGCCCCGCCAACCCTGACGATCGCCCTCCGGGACGGTCAACCCGCCATCCCGGAGGGTCGCCAGGTCGCCTCGGCGAGCCGGCCCTGGCCGCTGGCGTTGGGGTGGAACCAGTCCAGCGGGTTGAGCAGGTCCAGGGTGAACCGGACCTTGTGCGCCGCGCCGCCGTCGTGGCGACAGCGTGAGCCGTAGGCCCGACAGGCCGCGACCAGCTCGGCGTTGTACGCGTCGATCCGATCCCGGACGGCGGCCCGGCGCGCCCGGTCGGCCGGTGCCGTCGAGGTGGGCTCGGCCAGCAGCGCTGGGCAGATGCCCCGCCGCCACGCGCGGACCGCCCGTGGATCGTCGTGCCCGACCTCCCAGAGCCGGTACAGGTCGGGGATGCTCACCACCAGCACCCGGGCCTTCGGCCGGCCGGTCCGCAGCACCTTCAGCCCTCGGTCCACGTCGGCCCGGAACTGCGCCACCGGCGTCATCGCGTCCACCCCGCCCCGGCAGATGTCGTTGGCGCCGATGAGCACCGTGACGTAGTCGGGGCGGTCGCGTACCGCTGCCGTGGCCTGACCTTCCAGAGCGTCCGCCCGGGCGCCGGCCTTGGCGTGGTTGTACGTCCGGTCGCGGATCGCCGAATTCTGGTCGAGCAGCCGCCGGTAGTGGCTCTCCACCCGCAGCCCGTCGCCGGTGGACCAGGAGTTGCGCTCGCAGGAGGTGAGCACCAGGCAGGAGGCGAAGCCGGTGCTGATCGAGTCACCGAGGGCGGCGATGCCACCCGGCCCGCTCGACGGCGCGCCGCTCCGGGTGGGGCGGGGCGACGCGGACGTGCCGCCCTCGCAGGCCAACGCGACAAGTGCGACGAGACAGGCCAGCGCGGCGACCCACCGTCGAGGCATGACGTCCCCCGTTCCCGCAGCACAGAGCGACAGCGCGGTAACTCTATGCGTAGGAGGTGGTTCACCGGGAAGTTGCTGTCGGGTATGCGGCAGAGTGTCGGTGACCGGGCCGGTGCGGTGTTTTAATCCCGCCGCGGTGCCGGCTGACCGTGCAGCCACCCGTGCAGGGCCCGGGTGATCCGGGGCAGCACCAGATAGGTCATCAGCGGGGTCAGGCAGAGCGTCATCAGCAGCACCCGCGCCGCCAACGGCACGGCGGCGAGGAAGTGACTTGTCAGCAGGGTGGCGCTGAGGCTCAGCGGAAAGAACGCCAACCAGATGGTCACCGCCTGCTTCCACCTCGGCGGCGACGCCGGTCCGACCGGCTCGACCGGGTCGACCGAGAGCTCCAACGGCGGGTCGAACCAGCCCTCGATCCCGGTACGTCGTTCGACCCGGGTGTGCTCGACGATGCCCTGGGCCGAGCTGAGCCACCAGTGCCGCTGCGGCGACTCCTCCCACCGGCGCAGCGTCTCGGCGTCGGCGAAGCGGTAGAGCATGTGCCACTCCGGGGAACCGGGGCCACTCTGCACCCAGCCGGCGCCGAGGAAACCCGGGAACGCCTCGGCCAGCGCGGTGCCGGCCCGCATCCAGGCCACCATCTCGCTGGTCCGGGTCGGATCGACACGGCGGGCGATGGCGACGGTCACCGGCACGGCGAGGGTCATTGACATGCGCCCATCGTGCGGCTCGCGGGGGCCACGACGCGAACGGATGTAATCGAGCACACCGGCGCACCGGCGGGTGCGAGCGCGTCGTACCGGTTAACCCGGCCGATCGGGGGTAGGTCCCTGGGCATGACGAGATCGCAGCCTCGGCGTGCCCGTGGCACGGTCGGCCACGCGAACAGCGCGTTGAACCTCCGGCTCACCTTCGCCGGCTTCGGGCTGGTGACGATGGTGATCTTCGCGGTGCTGGCGTTCTGGGCCGGTATCGCCTGGCTCGGCGTTCTCTGCGCGATCTTCGCCGTGGTCGCCGTGATCGACCTGGTCGTGATCCAGCGCCGCCGCGCCGCCCGCCACCGCGAGGAGCCGGGCGTACGGCACTCGTTGTTCGAGTGACAGGAGGACGAGATGCCCCACATCGCCACCACCAACCCCGCCACCGGACAGGTGCTCAAGACCTACGAGGCGATGTCCACCGAGCAACTCGACGGTGCCATCGAGCGCACCGACCTCGCGTACCAGCAGCTCCGGACGACCACCGTCGATCAGCGGGCCCGGTGGATGAACGCCGCCGCCGACCTGCTGGACGCCGAGCGCGACGAGATCGCCCGGATCATGACCACGGAGATGGGCAAGACGTACGCCTCGGCGCAGGCCGAGGTGACCAAGTGCGCCACGTCCGCCCGCTTCTACGCCGACAAGGCCCCGGGGTTCCTCGCCGACGAGCCGGCCGACGCCGACGCCGTGAAGGCGACCAGGGCGTTCATCCGCTACCAGCCGATCGGTGTGGTGCTCGCGGTGATGCCGTGGAACTTCCCCCTCTGGCAGGTGATGCGCTTCGCCGCGCCGGCGCTGATGGCCGGCAACACCGGCCTGCTCAAGCACGCCTCGAACGTGCCGCAGACCGCGCTGCTGCTGGAGGACGTGTTTCGCCGGGCCGGCTTCCCCGAGGGAGCCTTCACCACGGTGCTGGTCGGCTCGGACGCGGTCGAGGCGATCCTGGCCGACCCCCGGGTCCGCGCCGCCACGCTCACCGGCAGTGAGCCGGCCGGCCGGTCCATCGCCCAGATCGCCGGGCGGGAGCTGAAGAAGACGGTCCTCGAACTCGGCGGCAGCGACCCGTTCGTGGTGATGCCCTCGGCCGACGTGGACCGGGCCGCCGAGGTGGCCACCACCGCCCGCTGTCAGAACAACGGCCAGTCCTGCATCGCCGCGAAGCGATTCATCGTGCACACCGACGTGTTCGACGCCTTCGCCGAGAAGTTCGCCGCGAACATGGCCGCGCTGCGGGTCGGCGACCCGATGGACCCGAACACCGACGTGGGGCCGCTGGCCAGCGAACGTGGCCGCGACGAGGTGCACGCCCAGGTCCGCGACGCGATCGACAACGGCGCGACAGTGCTCTGCGGTGGCGAGCTGCCGACCGGCGACGGCTGGTTCTACCCGCCGACGGTGGTCACCGACCTCACCCCGAAGATGCGGATGTGGTCCGAGGAGGTCTTCGGCCCGGTCGCCGGACTGTTCCGGGTGTCGTCGTACTCCGAAGCGATCGAGGTCGCCAACGGCACCAGCTTCGGGCTCGGCTCCAACGCCTGGACCCGGGACCCGGCCGAGCAGGAGCGCTTCGCCACCGACCTGGACGCGGGCAACGTCTTCATCAACGGCATGACCACCTCATATCCGGAGTTGCCGTTCGGCGGCGTGAAGAACTCCGGCTACGGGCGCGAGCTGTCGGCGCTGGGCATGCGGGAGTTCTGCAACACCAAGACGGTCTGGGTGGGCGAGGGCGCCGCCTCGGCCGGAGCCGGCGCGCACGCCGAGTAGTTCGCGGCGCGGCACGCATCAGCGGGGGCGGGCGTGGGTAGGAAGTGCGCCCATGACGCTGTTCGGATTCCACGCCTCGCATGAGCAGATCGGTCCGCGCGCCCTGTTGGAGGCGGTGAAACACGCCGAGCGGGCCGGCTTCGACGCCGCCATGTGCTCCGACCACTTCTCCCCGTGGAGCGCACGGCAGGGCGAGTCCGGCTTCGCCTGGTCCTGGTTGGGCTCGGCGTTGCAGGCCACCGGCCTGCCGTTCGGCGTCGTGAACGCCCCCGGCCAGCGGTACCACCCGGCGATCATCGCGCAGGCGATTGGCACCCTCGGCGCGATGTACCCGGGCCGGTTCTGGGCGGCGCTGGGCACCGGTGAGGCCAGCAACGAGCACATCACCGGCGACCCGTGGCCGCGCAAGGACGTCCGCGCTGCGCGCCTGCGGGAGTGCGTGGACGTCATCCGGGCGCTGCTGGCCGGCGAGGAGGTCAACCACGACGGCCTGGTCCGGGTCGACCGGGCCCGGCTGTGGACCCGTCCCGAGGAGCCGCCCGCGCTCGTCGGCGCCGCCGTCAGCGTGGCCACCGCCCGCTGGTGCGCCGAGTGGGCGGACGGTCTGATCACCGTGAACGCCCCCGTGGCGCACCTGCGCGAGATGATCGACGCGTACCGGGACGCCGGCGGGCGCGGCCCCCTGCACCTGCAGGTGCACGTCTCCTGGGCGCCGGAGCAGGAGCAGGCCGAGGCCCTCGCGTACGACCAGTGGCGCAGCAACGTGTTCGCCCCGCCGGTCTGCTGGGACCTGGAGACGGTCGAGCACTTCGACCTGGTCTCCGCCGACGTGCCGGCGCGGCGGGTCGCCGAGGTGGTGAACGTCTCGGCCGACCTGGGCCGGCACGTCGGCTGGCTGGAGGAGTACGTCGAGTTGGGCTTCGACCAGATCGCGCTGCACCACGTGGGGCAGGAACAGCGCGGCTTCATCGACGCGTTCGGCGCGGAGGTGCTGCCGAAGCTGCGGCCGACCGGCTGATCGAGGCCCGGCTGATCGAGGCCCGAATCCGTGGACCCCTAGGCTCGTACCCCATGGAAAGCCTGTTTCCGGTCGTCGTCTTCCTGGCGATCGCCACCTTCGGTGCCGCGCTGGCCCGCCGGCTCGGCCTGCTCGCGCCGATCGTGCTCGTCGTGCTCGGTCTGGCACTCTCCTTCGTGCCGGGCGTCCCGCACGTCGAACTGGACCCGGAGCTGGTGCTTGTCGGCATCCTGCCGCCGCTGCTGTACGTCGCGGCGCTGGAAACCTCGGTGCCGGCGTTCAAGAACAACATTCGGCCGATCCTGTTGCTCGCGGTCGGCCTGGTGCTGTTCACCGCGTTCGTGGTCGGGTTCGTGCTGCACCTGCTGCTGCCGCAGGTGCCGTTCGCGATCTGCCTGGCCTTCGGCGCGGTGGTCGCCCCGCCGGACGCGGTGGCCGCCACCGCTGTCGCGCGCCGGGTCGGGTTGCCTCGCCGGGTGGTCACCATCCTGGAGGGGGAGAGCCTGGTCAACGACGCCACCGCACTGGTGCTGCTGCGGGTCGCCACCATGGCCACCGCGGGCTCGGCGGTCGGCGCCGCCGACGTCACCCTGGAGGTGCTGCGGGCCACCGGCGGCGGCATCCTGATCGGCGCGCTCGGCGCGGTGGTCTTCGGCTTCCTGCATCGGCGGATCACCGACCCGGTGCTGGACAACGCGTTGTCGTTGATCATTCCATTCGCGGTGGTGTTCGCCGCCGAGGCGGTGCACTCCTCCGGTGTGGTCGCGGTGGTCGTCACCGGTCTGGTGCTCGGCCACAAACTGCCGCAGCTGCTGTCGGCGGCGTCCCGCCTGCAGATCGGCGCGTTCTGGCGGCTCGTTCGTTTCCTGCTGGAGGGGCTGGTGTTCCTGCTGGTCGGGCTCCAACTGCGGGAGGTGCTGCGCGACCTCGACGAGCCGGCCGGCTTCCTCACCCTGATCACCTTCGTGGTGCTCGCCACCGTCTTCCTGACCCGGTTCATCTGGCTCTTCCCGGCCACCTACCTGGCCCGGTTGGTTCCCCGAGTCCGCCGCCGCGACGCCAGGCCGTCACCGAAGTTCCCGATCGTCATCGGCTGGGCCGGCATGCGGGGCGTGGTGACGCTTGCCGCCGCCTTGGCTCTGCCGCTGACCCTGGCCGGCGACGAGCCGTACCCCCGGGCCTTGTTCATCTGGTTGGCCTTCGCGGTGATCGTGGTCACCCTGGTCGGGCAGGGCGCCACCCTGCCGGTGGTCGCCCGGCGGTTGAAGCTGCCCCAGGACGACCCGGTGCAGGACGCGTTGTCGGCTGCCGGGGTGCAGCAACAGGCCAGCCGGGCCGCCCAGGACCGCCTCGACGAGCTTGCCGACAGCGCCCCCGAGGCGGTGGTGGACCGGTTGCGCCGCGCGCTTGAGGATCGCAACAACCTGGCCTGGGAACGGCTGGGCGGCACCGAGCGGGAAACGCCGTCGCAGGCGTACGGTCGGCTACGACAGAAGATGATCGACGCCGAGCGGGATGTCTTCCGGGCCGCCCGGGACGCCGGTCGGATCCCCGAGGAGGTGTTGGTGCGGGCCTATCGTGACCTGGACCTGGAAGAGTCGTTGCTGCGGGAGGTCGAGAAGTGAGCTGTCAGCATCTGGCCGAGGCGGACGCGGTGGAGCCGCGCACCACCGAGGATTGCCCCGACTGCGTCGCCATCGGCAACGCCGACTGGGTGCACCTGCGGGCCTGCCTGAGCTGCGGGCACGTCGGTTGCTGCGACTCGTCGCCGTACCAGCACGCGACGAAGCACTTCGAGTCCAGCAGCCACCCGGTGATCCGCTCGGTGCAGCCGGGCGAGACCTGGCGCTGGTGCTACGTCGACGAGGAGATCGGCTGATCGCTGCGGTTTGTCAGAGCCCACCGGGTCAGCGGCGGCACGGCCAGGCCGGTGCCGGCGAGGAGCCCGGCCAGGGCCAGCCAGCCGATCGGGCCACCGCCGAGGATCAGCCAGGTCAGCAGCGCCGGTCCCGCCGCGCGGGCCAGGCCGGCGAGCAGTGTGTCGACCCCCTGGTAGGCGCCGATGGCGTCCGGGGCGGCGAGGTCGTAGGCCAGTGCCGCCCCGGCCCCGGCGTGCCACAGGTCGCCGAGGGTGTAGATCGCTGTCGCGCACAGCAGCAGGCCGATCGCCAGCGCGCCGGAGACGAAGCCGGTCGCGGCCCACAGCAGCATCCCGGCCGCGAGCACCAGCCCGGCCCGGCGCATCGTCGCCGCCGCCGGCAGCGCGTCCCGGGCGCCGCCGCTCAGCCGCACCGCGAGCACCACTGTCAGCAGCGTGTTGACCAGCAGCATGACGGAGACCAGCACCGGCGGGGCGTCGGTGCGGGTCACCACCCACAGTGGCAGCAGCAGTGTCAGCGCCACCCAGTGCAGGGAGAGCACTGCTGACGCCCCGGCGACCGCGAGGAAGCGTCCATCGCGCAGGGCACGACCGGGGCCGGGCCGGCGCAGCCGCCGGACCGGCGGATAACCCGGCAGTCGCATGATCAGCGCCGCCGACACCAGATAGGTCGCGGCGTTGCCGACCACGAGCAGTCGGTACGCCCACCCGGTGTCTGCCACCAGCGCGAACCCGCCCAGCGCCGCCCCGAGCGCCACACCCAGGTTGGCCACCGCGCGCAGGGTGGCGAAGGCGTGCACTCGCCCCTCCGGCCCGCCGACCGCGGCGACGAGCGCGGCACGGACCGCCAGATTGCCGGAGATCAGCAGCGCGTCCACGGTGGCCACCAGCAGGAAGACCGGGAACGAGCCGACCAGCAGGTACGCCACGGCGACGGCGGCCTGCGCCAACTGGAGGACCGCCCGCAGGTTTCGCGGATCACGCCGATCGGCCAGCCCGCCGAGCGGCACGCTGGCGGTGAGCCCCACCAGGCCGGCGAGCGTGAGCCCCAGCCCGACCCGCGTGGGGCTGAGCCCGACGACGCGAGTGAGATAGAGCGCCGAACCGGTCACCCACAGCCCGGTCCCGACGGTGTTGGCGAGCGTGGCCAGCGACAGGGTACGCAGCCGACCCGGCGGCGGCAGCGGCGACAGAGACCGCCAGCGGCCCCGAATCCCCACCCGGATGCCCACACACCGACCCTAGGTTCGGGGTGCGCGCACCGATGCCCCGAGCGCTGCGGCGCCCGTCACAGCCCGCCTACGGCGTGCTCGTCGCCCCAGAGCCTCCGACGTGTCGCGTCGCCCGTGCCGCTGGTGATCTGACCGAGGTGCCCCCGGCGTGAGACTTCCCTGGGCCGGCGGCTCTGCGTTCCGGCCCGAGGTGGCGTCAGTCCTCGTCCGTCGGGCTGGGGCGGTTCTTGGCGATCCAGGCTCGAACAGTCTTGCCATCCCAGACGCGGCCCATGCTCAAGGTGGCGAGGGGGTCAGGGAATCCCTTGCGGCCCACGATGATCGTGGCGCGCTGCTTGCTGATCCCTCCGAGCAAGTCGCGGATCTCATCCAGCCCAAGCAGCTCCACGACTTGACGGTATGAGCCCTGGGAGTTGCCGAGGGGTAACCAGGGTGAGGCAGCCCCTATAAGGGTTGCCCTCATGCAACCCCATGTGGTGACATGGGCGCATGACCCGACGCGTCACTTTTGCGGAATATCTGACTGCCGTAGCCCTGACACTGGCCCGCAGGCATAGGCCCGTGTGGTCGTGGGTCAGGTGGCGCAACGTCTGCACGTGCGGGAACGAGTTGCCGTGTCGGGTCAGGCACAAGATCCCGATCAACCGGGGCCACTGGCCGGGTGAGAGCCAGTGACCACGCACGCGCCGGTCCTCCCGCTGTGGCTGTGCGAGCGATGCGACCGGCCCTGGCCCTGTGCCACGCGCCGCGCGGAGCTGCTGGCCGAACAGGGGCGGGTGCGGCTGGCGTACTACCTGAGCCTGTGTCTGATCTCTGCCGGACAGGACATGAGCTGGGCTCCGGTCGATGTGCTCCGACGCAGGTTCATCGGTTGGCTGCCGTGAAGGCGGGAGACGTCGTGTTCGTCGGCCCGGACTGCTCGGTGCAGTTCACCGGGGACCGGGCGCTGTTGATGCGGCTGATGTCCATCGGCGAGGACGACCCGTACAACGGGTGGGTGTGGATCGCGGGGTACATGCTCGACGCGCGGGGGATGGCTACGGCCAAGCGTGAGCTGTACGTGATCAAGTCCGGGCTGCGTTCCGCCCCGGGGGCCCGTGGTGATCGGGAAACCGGGGCGTACGGAGCGCGTCAGTCGGCGCGTACGGGCCGAAGAGCGTGTTTGAGGAGTCTCTAGGTTGAGGACGTGGGGCTTGAACGCATCCCCGTCGGGCCTCAACCCACCCGCTCGTCGCCCAGCAGGTCAGTCGCCTGTTCCAGAGTGGCCGCGAATTCGTCGGGCGGGATTCTGGCGACGAAGACCTTGCCCACGTCTTCGGGGAAGGGGTGGTCGGCTCGCCGGAACGCGAAGACGATCACCAGGTGATCATCGAGGTAGGCGTAGCACGATACGTTGTCGACGATCTCGCTCCACTGCAGAAACCAGTACCGCTCGCGGAAGTCTGTCTCGTCGGCCTCAAGCTGCCGGAAGATCTCCTCCGGTGACCGTTCGCGAGAGGGGCGGGGTCGAATCGCGCGCTGGCGTACCTCCGCTGCCGCAGTCTGCATGTAATGGCAGAGGGACGGTACGTAGGCCACGTTGTCATGGGTCGTCAGTTTCTTGCCTGCCGCCCACAGGTCGACGACGCGCAGGTTGGGAGACAGGATCTCGCCGACCTCGACGGCGAAGGTGTCCCGAGTGCCGAATCTTCCTGTCATCAGCCCGGCAGGCTAGCAGCCGGCCGGTGACGCGGCTGCTGACGGCGTGATGCCGAAGCGGTCACGCCGTGATCTCGTCGTTCGTCGGATTCGGATCTGGGCGGGGCGATCACGTTCGCCGGTGGTACTCGTTGCGGCAGGGGATCTGGCCGGGGTCGAGCCAGGCCGGTGGGATGAATTCGGGGTGACCGTCGCCGCCGAGCCGGACGGCCCAGTCGCCGCGGTGGACGTGCCGGTGGTGGTGACCGCAGAGCAGCACCGAGTTGGCCAGGCTGGTGTCACCTCCGTCGGCCCAGTGCCGGATGTGGTGAGCGTCGCACCAGCGTGGCGGGCGGTCGCAGCCGGGGAAGGCGCAGCCGCGGTCGCGCAGGACCAGGGCGCGTCGGAGCGGCCCGGTGACGAGGCGGCGTTGTCGACCCACGTCCAGTGCCTGACCGGCGCTGCCGAGGACAGCGGGCAGGATCGCCGCGTCGCAGGCGAGACGGCGGACCGTCTCCGGAGTGAGCCGGAGGCCGGTGTCCAGGGCTCCCACGTCGAGCTGCCGACCCAGCGCGTCGAAGCTGGTGGTGACCACGAGTTGGGCGGGGTCCCCGCCGTGCTCGGGCAACTCGCCGGTGCGCAGGGTGAGACGACAGAGGTCGGCGAGCGCGTCGTGGCGGCGTTGGCCAGGGCTGCGCGAATCGTCCGGACCCGATGGGGCCGTCAACGGGTCGATCGCCGCGCGGAGCAGGCCGGCGGCCTCGGCGTCCAGGGTGCCGCTCAACCGCAGGCGGCCATCCGACAGCTCGGACAGGGTGACATGACGATCACGGGCGGATCGGCGGGCCTCCGCCTCCAGAGCCGCCCGGGCGGCAGCTTCGGCGACCTCCGGGGCGACGTGGTCGAGGATGCGGGTGCCGAGCTTGCGCAGCAGGGTCGGCTCGAACTGCCCGGCCCACTCGACCAGCACACCGACCGCCTTGTCGGCGGCCTCGGCGCCGGCGGCGGCGTGCACGGTGTCGACCGTGGCGGCGATGACCCGGGCCTGCTCCACACTGATGGCCCCGCTGGCAAGGGCTGACCGCACCCCCGGTGCTCCGGTGTCCAGCGCGCCGGCGAGGTCGACAAGTCGGCGGGCGGCGGGGACCGTGAGCCGTAGCCGGTCGCGCAGCCAGACCGCCGTCGAGGATGCGCCCTGCGCCACCGCCGTGCCCCGGCCGTCCAGCTCACGCACCAGGGTCAGTTGGACGGCCGCCAGACGGCGCTCAAGCCGGTGCGCCGCGTCGAGAGCCGCGACGAGGTCGGACTCGGTGAGAGCCCAGGCCGGGGCGTCGGCGCAGGCCGCGACCGCCGCCTCTGCCTGCGCCAACTCCTCCAACATGGACCGAGAATAGAACAGGTGTACGACAACTTCGGTGACCTGTGCGGGGGCGGCTATTCGTGCTTGCCGACCTTTAGCGCCTTCTGCGCCCACGTCAGCATTTCGCACCCGTCGTCCTGGCACTGCGCGCAGCGGCTCGACGGCTTGCGATGCTGGTTGATCACCCGTTTCGCGGTCCAGATCACCAGCGCTGGCGTCACGGGCCCGTCGTCCATGGGCACGGCTCCACCTCCGAAGACAGGTAGGTATCGACCGCACGGCGCGAGACGCGGATCCGGACGCACGCTGAGACGGCCCGAGCCCCGGCCGGGGTCCGGGCCGCCGCCACCAACCACGTCGACGATGGAAGCGGGCGTCAGGGCCCGCCGCCGGAGTCGCTGGCGATGCCACTGTTGTAGGCCTGGTTGTCGTTGCCGCCGTAACCCTTGCCGCGTGTGGTGCCCCGGCGCTGGCGGCGCTGTTGGTGCCCGCTCTGCTGGATAGCCTGGCGGGCTCGGCGCATCGTCTCGTCGGCTCCGGCCGGGGCGCGACGCCTGCGCCGCCCGGCGACCAGCAGCGCGGCGACCAGGAGCGCGGCGAGCAGCAGGGCGGCCACCCCGACCAGGATCCACACTCGTCCATCCATGCTCGCGATGGTAGGGATGCGGATCCAGCCGAGCTGGTGGCCGCCCGAGGGAGGGTGGCCACCAGCCGGGCGTGCTCAGGACAGCGAGCAGGGCTTGCCGTTGACGGTGACCAGGCCCGGGTTCGGGTTGGCGCCGCCGGAGGTGGTGGCGTTGAAGCCGAACGTCACAGTGCCGCCGGGATTGATCTTGGCGTTGTGCGACTCGTTCTTCGCGGTCACCGTCGCGCCGGACTGGGTGACCTTCGCCAACCACGCCTCGCGTACCCGCTGGCCGCCGGTGAACGCGAAGCGCACGTTCCAGCCGTTGACGGCCGTGGCGCCGGTGTTGCGGATGGTCAGCTGGGCGGTGAAGCCGGTGCCGCCCTGCCAGGTGCCGTAGTTGCTGTAGCCCACCGAGCAGGTGACGGCCGGCACCGCGCCGGCGTCACCCTGGTCGGCCAGGAACGAGGCGATCCAGGTCAGCGCCGAGTTCCAGTTGATCGCCACCTCGTTCGTCGAGTACGAGTTGATGTCGTCGACGTAGCAGAACTGCGGTGCGCAGCCGGCGAGCAGTTTGGCCACGAACGGGTCCTGCAGGGCGGCGTTCGCGCCACCGGCGAGGGAGCCGGCGGGCGGTCGGGGCAGGTTCGGGTCGAGCTGGTGGCCGAAGATCCGGCTGTGCTGGTTCTGTGCGGCGTGCTCGCCCCACCCGGTGACGTAGGAGATGTTCAGGGCGTTGCGGCCGAAGATGTAGTCCATCGCCTGCACGGCGCCGTCGCGGTACACGGGGTTGCGGGTCAGGTCGAACGCGGTGGCCAGCACGACGGCGTTGTTGATGATGCTGCTGTTGCCGCCCCAGAAGTAGCTGTCGGCGTCGCCGGGCATCGGCAGCCCGTACGCCTGCCGGCGCAGCTCGGCCAGGTACGCGTCGGCCGCGGTGGTGACCGAGGCGCGGACCCGGGTGAGGTCTGCGGTGGGCAGCCCGTTCGGCACGGTGGCCAGGTCGAGGCGGCCCAGCGCGGCGACGCTCTGCCAGCCGAAGCCGCGCGGTTGGAACACGTCACCGGTGTGGTGCGGCGACGCGGTCAGGTCGGTCAGGTAGGTCTGCGCGCCGGTGCTGAGGTACAGCTCGGCCGCCGCCCAGTAGAACTCGTCGGTGACGTTGCTGTCGTCGTACGCGCCGCCGCCGGTGCCGTCGGTCGGGCTGGCGTACACCGCGGGGTGGGCCTTGGCCGCGGCGTAGGCCTTGGTCGCGGCGGTGCCGCAGCGGGTCGCGAACGCCGCGTCGTAGGGGGCGAAGAGCCGCGCGCACTGGGCGGCGGTGGCGGCCAGGTTGAGGGTGGCCGCGGTCGACGGCGCGTGCAGCTCACGCGGCTGCGGGTCGTCCTGCGGGGCGAGCGGCAGCCCGGTCCAGTTCTGGTCGTGGATCTTGTGGTGGACCATGCCGGCCAGCGGCTTGCCGGAAGGTACCTGCATGCTCAGCAGGAACTCCAGCTCCCAGCGGGCCTCGTCGAGGATGTCCGGCACGCCGTTGTCGCGTTCGGGCACCCGCAGCGTGCTGTCGGCCAGCTCGGCGCCACCGTCGGCGGTCGCCGCGGTCTTGGTGCGCTCGAAGGTGTTCAACAGTTGGTAGGTGGCGATGCCGCCGTTGACCACGTACTTGCCGTGGTCGCCGGCGTCGTACCAGCCGCCGCGCACGTCCAGCGAGTAGTCGCAGACGCCCGGCTGGCAGGGCACGTTCGTGTCGCCCTTGTTGGGCGCCACGTCGAGGTGCCCGGCGGGGCGGGCGTACTCGTCGCCGATCAGGTCCCCGTCGATGGCGATGCCGCTGCGCTGGGCGTAGAAGAACTGCAGCGAGTCGGAGCGCAGTTGGTCGTAGAGGGCGCCGGAGATGTCGAACGGGTGACTGGTCTCGCCGTCGACGGTGAGCGTCAGGCCGCTGCCGGGGGTGCGGTAGCTGGAGAAGTCGACGGACTGCACGTTCTGCCCGGAGGCGGCGTCGACACCGCGTGCGGTGGTGGTGCCACTGGCCACGACGGCGCCGGCGGCGCTGCGCAGCTGCCAGGGCAGCGGGTCGGTGGCCTCGGTGACGACAGTGGCGTTCTTCGGGCCGCCGGGCAGGTAGCCGACCTGGTTGACGCGCACCCGCGGACCGGTGTCCGGCACGTACGGCTCGGGCGGTTCGCCGCCGCGCAGCGAGACGTCGTCGAGGCAGATGGTCTGCGTCTGGGCGGAGCCGCCGACCTGGAAGATCAGCTGGGCGCCGGGGTTGGTCTCCGGGACGGTGAAGGTCTGCTCGACCCGCTGGGCGGTGCCGGTGGCGGTGGCGTCCACGGCCGCGTACGTGGTGTACGGGGCGCTGCCGAGTTGCAGCACGGCCTTGAGGGCGGCGCCGGGGGTGGCGGAGACGTCGAAGCCGAGGGTGTATTCGGCGCCCGCGATCAGGGGCACCCCGTCCTGGCCGATGCCGGCGTCCCAGGGGTTGGCCAGCCCGCCCGCCACCGTGGTGCAGAGCCGGCCGTCGGTGACGGCGAGTGGGCCGGTGCCGAAGGAGAACCAGGGGCTCACCCCCTCGCTGAAGTCGCCGTTGTCGATCTGCTCGGGGGCATCCGGTGGTGGCTCGGCGTAAGCCGCGCCGGCGCCCGCTCCGGTGAGGGCCAGGGTGGTCGCCGCGGCCAACAGGAGGCGGCGTCGGGATCTCGTCACGGGGAGTCCTTCCGGACGGGTGGGGGGACGGTGGTGATGGCGGAAACCTGGGAGCGCTCCCAGGTATCGGCTCGATGTTTCCAGCGGCGACACCCCGTGTCAATTGATCTGACTGGATGGGTTCTGGCACGCGACGAGGGCGACCGCCGCGTCCGGCGCGACCCGGGGCGTCGGCGCGCGGACGTGAGATTGGCCGCGCCACGCGCCGTCGTCCTGATCTCCTAGAGACAACTGCGCCCTTCGCCTGGCAGGCTGCCTCCCATGACCCTGAAGCTGCGTTCGGTGGGAACGAGCGACCGTGGGCTGATCCGCAGCGGAAACCAGGACGCCCTGCACGCCGGCAACTGGCTCGTCGCCGTCGCCGACGGCATGGGCGGGATGGCGGCCGGCGACCTGGCCAGCGCCCTCACCGTCGACGCGCTGGCCCCGCTGGACGTGGAAACCCCCGAGGACGCCCTGGTGGCCGCGCTCGAAGGTGGCATCGCGCTGGCCACCTCCCGGATCCGGCAGGCGGTCGCCGAGGACCCCGAGCGCCAGGGCATGGGCACCACACTCACCGCCCTGCTCTTCGCCCGGACCGGCAGCTGCCTGGCCCTCGCGCACGTCGGCGACTCCCGGGCCTACCTGTTCCGCGAGGGCGTGCTCAAGCAGGTCACCCGGGACGACACGTTCGTCCAGATGTTGGTGGACCAGGGGGTGATCACCGCGGACCAGGCCAGCAGCCATCCGCGCCGCGCCGTCGTCACCCAGGCCCTGCAGGGTGAAGACGTCAACCCGTCGTACTCCACGATGGTGCCCCGGGCCGGCGACCGCTGGCTGCTGTGCAGCGACGGCCTCTCCAACGTCGTCCGCCCGGACACCCTCACCGAGGTGCTCGGGGAATATCCCGATCGCGGCGCCTGCACGGGCAAGCTGATCGATCTGGCCCTGCACGCCGGCGCACCGGACAACGTGAGTGTCGTGGTGGCCGACGTCCTGGAGGAGTAGGGGCGAGGCTCAGCGTCGGCGGGGCGTGGCGCGTTTGGTGGGTGTCGCCGTTCGCGGATCCTCCGGCCACGGGTGCCGGGGATAACGCCCGCGCAACTCGGCGCGTACCTGCGGGTAGCCGGTACGCCAGAACGACTCCAGGTCGGCGGTGACCGCCACCGGCCGACCCGCGGGGGAGAGCAGGTGCAGCAGCACCGGCGTCCGCCCGGCACCGACGCGGGGGGCCGCCGACCAGCCGAACGTCTCCTGCAGCTTCACGGCGAGCACCGGTGCGGCCGGATCGGTGTAGTCCACCCGCACCCGGGAACCACTCGGCACCTCGATTCGCTCCGGGGCCAGCTCGTCCAGGCGGGCGGCCTGCGCCCAGGGCAGCAGCCGGCGCAGCGCCGACGCCACGTCCACCCGCGCCAGGTCGGCCCGACGCCGGGCCGCCGTCAGCTCGGGACCCAGCCAGGTCGCGGCGGCGTCGAGCAACGCCTCGTCGCCGACGTCCGGCCACGGGGCGCCCAGGTGGTGCCGGAGGAACCCGAGGCGCTCCCGCAGCGCCCGCGCCGTCGGCGTCCAGGTCAGCAGCCCCAGCCCCTCCTGACGTAGACCGGCCAGCACGGCCGCCGCCACCTCCGCCCGCTCCGGCCGGTCCAGCCGCCGCTGGAGCAGCTCGATCGCGCCCAGCCGGGTCACTTCCCGGGCCACCACGTCGCCGTCGGACCAGCCGATCTCGCGACTCGTGCGCAGCAGCGGGCCGGCCGCCTCCCGGGCCGTCGCCTCGTCCACCGGCGAGGCCCGGCGGATCCGGGCCGACGGCGCGCCGGGGGTGCGGTCCGCGACGGCCACCGCCAGCCAGTCGGACCCGGCCAGCCCCGACCCGGCCATCAGCTCCGCGGCGGTCCCGCCGGTCATCAGGTACGACGATCCGCCCGGCCGCCGCACCCGGGCCAACCGCTCCGGGTACGCCAGACCGACGAGCAGCCCGGCGGCGAGATCGTCGCTCAGCCCACCCGTGCCGGAGGCGGCGGTTGGGGAGCCGGTGGGCAACGCGGCGCGCAGCCGGCGTACCTCGGTGCGCCAGCGGGCGGTCGCACCCGCGTCGACGCCGGCGCGCAGCCGACGCCAGCCGGCGACCAGGTCGTCGCCGGGGCCGGCCGCGCTCTCCTCGGCGAGCAGGGCGACCACCTCGGCCGCCCGGTCGGCGCCCACCCGGTGAGCGCCGTCGAGCAACGCCCGGGCCAGTCGTGGGTGCGCGCCGGCGGCGGCGATCGCCCGCCCGCGCGCGGTGATCCGACCGTCGGCGTCGACCGCGCCCAGCGTGTGCAGAGTGTCCTGGGCGACCGTCAGCGCGGCAGCCGGCGGCGCGTCGGGAAGCGCCAGCCCGACGCCGTCCGGTCGGCCCCAGGCGGCCAGCTCCAGTGCGAAGCCGGTCAGGTCGGCGGTCGCGATCTCCGGCTCGGCGCGGGCGGGCAGCCGTTCGTGGGTCGCCGCGGACCAGCAGCGGTAGACGTACCCGGGGGCCTCCCGGCCGGCCCGTCCGGCCCGCTGGGTGGCGGCGGCTCGGGAGACGGGCACGGTGACGAGCGCGCCCAACCCCCGGGCCAGGTCGATGCGGGGCACCCGGGACAGCCCGGCGTCCACCACCACCCGTACGCCCGGCACGGTCAGGCTGGTCTCGGCCAACGCGGTGGACAGCACGACCCGGCGTCGATCGGCGGGGCGCAGGGCCGCGTCCTGCTCGGTGCCCCGTTGTCGACCGTGCAGCGGCAGCAGCGCGACGGTGTCCCGCAGGTCGGCGAGCCGGCCGCTGACCGCCGCGATCTCGCCGGCGCCGGGCAGGAAGACCAGCACGTCACCGGTACGTTCGCGCAGCGCCCGCCGGACGGTGGCGGCCACGTGGTCGAGCAGGGCCCGATCCACCGGCCCGGCCCCGGACGCGACGATCGGGCGCGCCGGCGGTGCCCAGATCCGCTCGACCGGGTGCAGCGCCGAGTCGGCCCGTACCACCGGGGCCGGGGCGGACCCGCCGAGCAGGGCGGCGAAGCGGTCGGTGTCCGGAGTCGCGGACATCGCCAGCAGCCACAGATCCGGCCGGAGAGCGGACCGCGCCTCCACCGTGAAGGCCAGCGCCAGGTCGGCGTCGAGCTGCCGCTCGTGGCACTCGTCGAGCAGTACCGCGCCCGTGCCGGGCAGCTCCGGGTCGTGGTGCAGCCGGCGGACCAGCAGGCCGGTGGTGACCACCTCCACCCGGGTCGCGGCGCTGACCCGCCGCTCGCCGCGCACCGCGTAGCCGACCCGGTCGCCGACCCGTTCACCCAGCAACTCGGCCATCCGTCGGGCGGCGGCGCGCGCGGCCACCCGGCGGGGTTGCGCGATCACCACCCGACCGCTGACCCGGTCGGCCACGGCCAGCGGCGCGAGGGTGGTCTTGCCGGTGCCCGGCGGGGCGACCAGGACGCCGGCCCCGGCCGCGTCCAGCGCCGCGACAAGCGCCGGCAGCACCGGGCGTACCGGCAGGTCCAGGGTTACGTCGGAGAGCACGGCCCAGTCTCGCACCGGCGTGGGCGCCTCAGGGGCGGCGGACCTCGCCGACGCCGAGCACGAAGGCCCGCCAGGCCACCGGGTCGAAGGCGAGCGAGGGGCCGGAGCGGTCCTTGCTGTCCCGGACGGCGACCCGGCCATCGACTGTCGCGACCTCCACGCAGTTGCCGTTGCCGCTGCTGCGCGAGCTGGTGCGCCAGTCCGCTCGGGTCAGGTCGTGCGCCGTCATCCGTGGTACCTCTCGTCTGCGTCGGCGTGCCGCAGAGGCGGTCACGCAAAGTAACGAGAAGCCTGCTCCAAGCGGATCAACGACGCCGCCGGATCGAGCGCCAGACGGCACAGCTCCTCGTGCAGAAGGCTATACCGCAGCACCTCGCCGACATCCTCCAATGCCAGTCCCATCGATAGGTTATCCAGGTAAACCACGGACGCGTCGGCGGTGTCGGCGAAGTTGAGGAGCACGTACGGGGTGCTCATCGCGGGATGCCCGCCGGCCACGAATGGAAGTACCTGAAGCATTACGTTGGGTGATTGCGCGACACGACTCATGTGGGCCAGTTGTTCGGCCATCACCGCGGCGCCGCCCACCGGTCGCAGCAACACCGCCTCGTTGAGCACCACCGACAGGTGGACCGGATCCTCGCGGCGCAGCACCTCCTGCCGACGCAGTCGGGCGGCGACCTTGCGCTCCAGGCCGTCCTCGCCGGCGGTGCGCCGGTAGATCTCCCGGGCGTACGCCTCGGTCTGCAACAGTCCGGGCACCGACTCGGCCTCGTACGTCCGCAGCGCCGCGGCCTCCGCCTCCAACCCGACGTAGAACTCGAACCACTCGGGCAGCACGTCGCTGTAGCTCTGCCACCATCCGCGTTGCTGCGCCCCCCGAGCGATCTCGATGAGCGCCTCGGCGTCCGCGCCGGTCACCTGGTAGAGCGCGAGGGCCGCCCGGACGTCGCGGGGCTTGATGCCGATCAGCGCGTTCTCGATCCGGGAGAGGTTGCTCTTCGACATGTCGAGCTGGCGGGCCGCCACATCGAGGGTCATGCCCGCGCGTTCCCGGAGCTGGCGAAGCTCCCTGGCGATGCGTCGACGGCGCACGGTGGGGCTGGCGGCGGGTCGGCCGGTGGGGGTGGCGGTCACCGTCCGAGTCTGCCACGCCAAGATCCGCAGGTCGCGCCAGCACGGAGTGCAACTTTCAAATCTGGGAGTTGCGTTGCAGTAGCGGTCGGTGCATCCTTTCCCGGTCGCGATCACTGTGGACACACCTGTGCGGGAGGGCCGTTGCTCATCGCCGACGAGTTCTTTCTGGTCGCCCACAACGACAGCCGGGGCAAGGCCAAACTGCACGCGACGGCGACCGGGCTCGGACTGGCCGCCGGCCTGCTCGGCGAGCTGCTCATCTACGGACACATCCACATCGCGGCCGGGCGGGTCACCGTCATCGATCGGCGTCCACCGGCCGACGCGCTCGCGCACACCGTGCTCGACCAGCTCATCGGCGAGTCCCAGCACCAGGAACTGCGCACCTGGCTCAGTTTCCTGGCGCAGAGCGCGACGACCTCGGTGGGGGAGCGGCTGGCCCGCGCCGGGGTGCTGCGCCGCCAGGAGAGCCGCCGGCTGCTGCGCACCTCGGTCAGTTACCTGCCGATCGACCTGAACGCGGTGGCCTGGCCGGCCACCCGGCTGCGGGCTCTGCTGGACCGGCCGGACCCGCCGAGCGTGCCGGACGCCCTGCTGCTCGGCCTCGTCGTGGCCGCGGGGCTGACCCGCGAGGTGCTGTGGAGCGCGGGCCCCCGCGCGCACCACCGGCTGAACGTCCTCATCCCCGCGCTGCCGGCCCCTCTGAAGGAACTCGTCGGGCACACCGAGGCCGCCGTCGGCGCCGCCGTGCTGCGCGGCATCCCGTGATTCCCCGGTAACCCCCTACCCCCCCTCGACGACCGGAGTAGTCGTATGCCCCCGACATCGACAGTCGACAGACCCAGCAACGTCTCCGAAGCCCTGGCCCGAGGCCGTCTCGGCATCCCCTCGGTGATCTTCTTCGTGCTCTCCGCCGCCGCGCCGCTGACCGTGGTGGCAGGTGTCGTCACCACCGGCTACGGCGTCGTCGGGGTGACCGGCATCCCGCTGGCCTTCCTGCTGGTCGCCGCGGTGCTCGCCCTGTTCTCGGTGGGTTACGTGGCGATGTCGCGGCGGGTGGAGAACGCCGGGGCCTTCTACGCCTACATCTCCCGTGGACTGGGCCGACCGGCCGGCGTCGGCGCCGCCTGGGTCGCGCTCATCGCGTACAACGCGCTCCAGGTCGGGCTGTACGGCACCATCGGTGTGGCGGCCGAGCCGGTGCTCGACCGGATCTTCGGTGGGCACCCGCACTGGGCCGTCGTGGCCCTGGTGGCGTGGGCGTTGGTCGGTCTGCTCGGTCTGCTCCGGGTGGACATCAACGGTCTGGTCCTGGCCGCGCTACTGGTCGCCGAGGTCGTCGTGATCCTCGTCTTCGACCTGGGACAGCTCGGCAACCCGGCCGGCGGTGAGGTCAGCTTCGCCACGTTCTCGCCGGACAACCTCTTCGTGCCGGGCGTCGGAGCGGTGCTGGTGCTCGCCATTCTCGGTTTCGTCGGCTTCGAGTCGGCGGTGGTCTTCAGCGAGGAGAGCAAGGATCCGAAGCGGACGGTGCCACTCGCCACCTACCTGTCGGTGGTGATCATCGCCGGGCTGTACGCGCTGTCGGCGTGGACCATGACCGTCGCCGTCGGGCCGGACCAGATCGTCGCCGCGGCCAACGAGCAGAGCGTCACGCTGATCTTCAACCTGGCCGCCGCGCACCTCGGCGACACCGCCGTCACCATCGGGCAGGTGCTCTTCCTGACCTCGGTGCTCGCCGCGATGATCTCGTTTCACAACACCACGGCCCGCTACACGTTCGCGCTCGGTCGGGAGCGGGTGCTGCCGGCGGTGTTCGGGCAGACCTCGACCCGCAGCGGGGCACCGCGCGCCGCCTCGCTGGCGCAGAGCGTCCTCGGCCTCGTGGTCATCCTGCTGTACGCGGTCAACGGCTGGGACCCGGTGGTCAAGCTGTTCTTCTGGGGCGGCACCACAGGCGGGTTCGGCGTACTGCTGTTGATCGCCACCACCTCGGTGGCGGTGATCGGTTACTTCGCCCGCTCCGGCGGCGACGAGAACCTCTGGCGGCGAGCCATCGCTCCCGGCCTGGCCACCGTCGCGCTCTTCGTGATCATCTGGTTGGCCGTGTCGAACTTCGCCAACCTGCTCGGAGTCGCACCGGACTCCACCCTGCGCTGGGCGCTGCCCGCCGTGTACCCGGTGGCGGCGCTGCTGGGCATCGGCTGGGCGCTGGTGCTGCGCGACAACCGTCCGGACACGTACGCCCGGATCGGCCTCGGCGCGGCGAGCGCCGCCGTCAAGTCGGAGACGCCGGCCCAGGTGGAGGTGACCCGGTGAGCGTGACCATCGAGCAGCTCGGACCCGAGGAGACCACAGTGGTGGCCAACCGGATCGCCGAGGCGTTCATCGCCCTGCGGGTGACGTCCTGGCTGGTGCCCGACCCGAGCAAGCGGGAGGCCGTGCTGGCCGGAGACTTCGAGATTCTGGTCGGCCACGCGATGCGGCACGGCATGGTCCACGCCACCGCGGACCGGGCCTCGGTCGCGGTCTGGTTTCGGTCGGTGGGTGAGCCGGCTCCGCCGCCGGTGGACTACGACGCCCGACTGGCCGCCGCCTGCGGCGAGTGGACCGACCGGTTCCAGCACCTCGACGAGCTGTTCGCGGCGAACCACCCGCACCCGGACCACCACCACCTGGCCTTCCTGGCGACGCAACCGGGCCGGCAGGGCCAGGGGCTGGGCAGCGCGTTGATGCGACACCACCACGCCTGGCTGGACGCCAACGGGATGCCGGCGTACGTCGAGGCGAGCAGCCCGCGCAGCCGGGACCTGTACGCGAAGCACGGCTATCTGGCCGGCGAGCCGTTCCGGGTGCCCGACGGCACCCCGTTCTGGCCGATGTGGCGGCAGCCGGCCGACCGCTGACCCAGCGCGGGCCGGCAATGGTCGGGGACCCTTCCCCGCACGGCACGCGAGCGGGACAAACGGGGGTACGACGGTGGGCCGGGTCTGTCGACCCGGCCCACCGTCGTGATCTGGCTCAGTACGTGCGTGATCTGGCTCAGTACGTGCCGTCGAGCTGGCCGCGCAGCTTGGTCAGCGCCCGGGTCAGCAGCCGCGAGACATGCATCTGGGAGACACCGATCTGGTCGGCGATCTGCGACTGGGTCAGGTTGCCGTAGAAGCGCAGCGTGAGGATCTTCTGCTCGCGCTCGTCGAGGGTGGCCAGCGCCGGGCCGAGGGCGACCCGCAGCTCCGCCAGCTCGAACTCGCCGTCCTCGCCGCCGAGCATGTCGCCCAGCTCGGTGGCGCGCTCGCCGTCACCGGTCGGGGTGGAAAGCGACACCGCGTTGTAGGCGCGGGCGCCTTCCAGGCCCTCCAGCACCTCTTCCTCGGTGAGCTTGAGGTGGGCGGCGATGTCGGCGACCGTCGGCGAACGGCCGAGCGTCTGCAGGAGCGAGCTGTTGGCGTCGGAGATGGCCAGCCGCAGCTCCTGGAGCCGGCGGGGCACCCGGATGTCCCAGGTGCGGTCGCGGAAGTGCCGCTTGAGCTCGCCGATGATGGTGGGGATCGCGTACCCGGCGAAGTCGACACCGCGGGACGGGTCGAACTTGTCGATGGCCTTGATCAGGCCGACCGCGGCGGTCTGGGCCAGGTCGTCGGTCGGCTCGCCACGGCCGCTGTAGCGGTGGGCCAGGTGGTTGGCCAGCGGCAGCCAGGCCTCGATGGCCCGGTCCCGCAGCGCGGCACGCGACGGGTGGTTGGTGGGCAGCGCCGCCATGGCGTTGAGCAGGTCGGCGGCGCTGTCGGTGAGTGCGCGCGGGTCGAGCTTGGCGGCCTTGGCAGTGGTGCTCGGCTGCTCGGTGATCGTTGGCGCGGTCATGGGTGGTCCTCCCTGCACCTTGTCCGCGGACAAAAAGGTGTGACTCTTTGGTTTAGCTTTCAATGGGCCGTTCGGGACTCACCTTAGCCTGATCGTCTCCCCGAAATCTAGCCGAAAGGCTGATGTACTTAAGGCGTGTCTCATTACAAAGGGTGCAAATAGGGCAATGGTTGGGAGGGATGTGATCACACATACCCAGAGGGGACGCCGCGCAGCACGTCCGGCCCATCCGGTTCGGCCCGCCTCCGCTACCTCGCCGCGTGGTCAACAAGAAATCCGACAGGTGAACTGAACTGTCGACTATCCGTCGTTGTCCCGCCGGTGGGACCGGCCGTAGCGTCGCGTGTACACACCCGGTTCGGAGGCACCGTGCTCGATCCCGCCGCTCCCCAACTCGTCGTGAACAGTCGCACGCTCTACTTCAGCTGGGTTCCGGCGGACCCGGACGCTGTCGCCGCACTGGTCCCGCCGGGCCTGTGCCCGCGCCCCGACCACCAGGTGTTCCTCAATCAGTACGTGGTCGAGGACGAGACGCAGACCTCCGGCTTCGGGGCGTACTCGCTCACCTATCTCGGCGTCTCGCTCCTCGGCGTCGACGCGCCCGGCGGGCTCAACGCGGGCGGCTGGTGGACCACCTACGTGGCCTCCAGCAGCCTGGTCCGTGAATACGCCGCCGCTCGTGGCGCCCCGGTGTTGACCGGCCGGACCCGGATCGGGGTGACCGGCGAGGCCCTGGTCTCCGAGACGGAGATCGACGGGGCGACGGTGATCCGGGCACGATGCCGGGTGGGGGAGACCGGTCACGCGATCAACAGCGGGCACCACCGCTACTTCACCCGCCGCGACGGCCAGCTCCTCAGCTCGGTCTACCCGTTCGTCGCCGAACCGGTCGCCCCGTTCGAGATCGAGTCGGTGGAGTTCCTCCAGCCGGGCAACCTGTTGTACGCGCTCCGCCCGGCCAACCCGCTGACCATCGGCTTCGGCTACTACTCGCCGCGCTCCTCGTTCGCCTACCCCGGCGGGCTGAGCGTGCATCCGGTCGCCGCCGCGGCGGAGCCGATCCGGTCGACTCACCAGGTGCCGGCCAGCCTCGCCCGCAGCGGCCTGCCATCCGGGTCGTAGACCAACCGGTACACCGGCAGCGCCCAGGCGCGGGTGTACCACGGCAGCCGCTCGGGGCGGTGCGGGCGCAGCCGGCCGGGCGGTCGCTCACCCACCTGGCCGTCGTCGTACCACTGTTGCAGCGCGTCGGCGGCGGCCGTGACGGCCGCGACGGCGTCCGCCGGGTCGAGCAGGTCGGCGTCGTCGGCGCCCTCCGGATCCCGGTCGAGGTGCTCGCGCCAGAGCCGTAGCCGCAGGTCCCGGGCGAAGGTCCGCGCGCCGTCGCCCTGGCCCGCCGGGTCGGTGGGCGCCCGCTGGTCGCGGGTGTCGTCGAGCACCGCGCACGACAACTCGCTGTCGTGCGTCCAGGAGCGGCGGTTGAAGTTGTCGCTGCCGACGCTGGCCCAGACGTCGTCGACCACGCACACCTTCGCGTGCACGTAGACCGGGTTGCCGGTGTGGTTCTCCACGTCGAACACGTGCACCCGGTCCGGTGCGGCCCGTTCGCACAGCGACAGCGCCTGCTCGCGGCCGACCATGTTCGGCGGCAGCGCCAACCTGCCGTCCACGTCCGGGTGTCGGGGCACCACGGCGATCAGGTGCAGCTCCGGATTGTCCCGCAGCGCGTGCGCGAACAGGTCCGCCACCTCGGCCGACCACAGGTACTGGTCCTCCAGGTAGATGAGTCGGCGGGCGCGACGTACCGCCTTCGTGTAACCCCGGGCCACGGTCCGCTCGCCGTCGGGTGCGAACGAGTAACGCGGACGCACGGCGGGGTAGGTGCGCAGCACCTGGATCTGGTGCGGACCGCACTCGGGCGGGTCGGCGGGTTGCTCGGGCAGCGGGTCCGGCCGCAGGTCCGCGCCGCGCAGCCGGTCCCGCAGGTAGGCCATCGGGTTCTCCGAGTCCAGCGGCATCGGGTCGGTCCAGCGTTCCCGGAACAGCGTGTCCAACGCGCCGACCACCGGGCCGCGCACCGCGAGCTGCACGTCGTGCCAGGGCGGGTTGGGCCCGTACCGCTGTGACATCTGCACCGGCTGCGGATCACCGCGGTGAGCGGCGTCGTCGCGCCTGCTGTGGCACAGGTCGATCCCGCCGGCGAACGCGACGTCCCGTTCGGGCGCGCCCGGGTGCCGCAGCACCACGAGCTTCTGGTGGTGCGAGCCGCCGCGGCGGACCCGCTGGTCGAGCAGCACCTCGCCGCCGGCCGCGGAGATCGTCTCGCTGAGGTCGCGATTTTCCGCCTCGCTGTAGGCGAGCACGTCGAGGTGCGAGCGCCAGATCAGTCCCTTGACCACCACGCCGCGCTGGGCGGCCTGGGCGAAGAGCTGGGCCACCGTCGGGCCGTCGGGCCGCAGCCGCTGGTCCGGGTCACCGCGCCAGTCGGTGAAGAACAGGTGGTCGCCGGACCCCAGCGCCTCCACCTCGTCGACCAGCCGGTCGAAGTACGCGGCACCGTGAATCAACGGCTCAGCGAGGTTTCCCCTGGTCCAGACGGGTAACCCAGACACCGGGTTGGCGCGTTCCTGCGCGGTGAGGAACCAGTCCTGCGACGGCAACGTCCAGCCCCCCTGGAGGTCGGCAACGTCCTCACGGTAGGACTCCGGACGTGGGTCCGCACGCCAGCCCGGCATACCGGTGACCTGGCCAACGCCATCGCGGCGACGCGACAACAGCCGAGGAGACCACACCATGCCCCGCGACACGACGAATCCCGTGACCGAGTACCGCGAGCCGGCGGTGGAGAGCGAACGGGGTGCGCTGGTAGCGGTGCTGGTGATGGTGATTCTGGGTGTCGCCGGGATATTCGCGGTCTCCTGAGCGCCCCTGGGCGCCCCGTCCGAGCGACGGGGCGCCGTCGGTGACTCGGTGCCTCAGGTCAGGGCCGCGCGCCCTGGCCGCCGGTGTGCGGCAACCGCTCGGTGGGAATCACGCCGAGCCGACCGGCCTTGAAGTCCTCGAACGCCTGGACCAGCTCGTCTCGGGTGTTCATCACGAATGGGCCGTACTGCGCCACCGGCTCCCGGATCGGCTTGCCACCCATGATGTAGAGGTCCAGCGCCGGGGTGTTGCTGTCCTGCGTGGCATCGGCGGCGAACCGCAGCGCGTCACCCGGGCCGTGCACCGCGAGCTGGCCGGTACGCACCGGCCGCCGGTCGGTGCCGACCGTGCCACGGCCGCCCAGCACGTACACCAGGGCGTTGAAGTCGGGCTGCCAGGGCAGGTCGACCTGCGCCCCCGGCTGCACCGTGACGTGGGTGATGGTGATCGGCGTGAAGGTCGAACCCGGGCCGCGGTGCCCGGCGATCTCACCGGCGATGACCCGGATCAGCGCGCCGCCGTCGGGCGTGGTGAGCAGCGCCGATTCGCCGCCCCGGATGTCCTGGTAGCGGGGCGGGTTCATCTTGGCCGAGCGGGGCAGGTTGACCCAGAGTTGGGTGCCGTGGAAGAGCCCGCCGCTGACCACCAGGTGCTCCGGCGGCGCCTCGATGTGAAGCAGACCACTGCCCGCTGTCATCCACTGGGTATCGCCGTCGGTGATGGTGCCGCCGCCACCCTGCGAGTCCTGGTGGTCGAAGATGCCGTCGATGATGTACGTGACGGTCTCGAAGCCGCGGTGCGGGTGCCACGGGGTGCCCTTCGGCTCGCCCGGCGCGTAGTCGACCTCGCCCATCTGGTCGAGGTGGATGAACGGGTCCAGGTCGGTGGCCGACACCCCGGCGAAGGCGCGACGGACCGGGAAGCCCTCACCCTCGAAGCCGGTGGGCGCGGTGGTCACCGTGCGGACCTTGCGGAAGGTGGTGCTGTCGCCGAGCCGGGGCAGGCGCGGCAGGACAACGACGTTGTCGACGGTGATCGCGGGCATCGGAGGGCTCCTTAGCGGGTGACGTGGGTGGACGAGGTGGCGCGGGCCGCTCGCAGGCGGCGGCCGAGCCGGTCGAAGACCCGGGTGAGGCAGGCGACCTCGGCGTCGTCGAGGTCGTCCATGAGGTGGGCCCGGACCGACGCCAGGTGGTGCGGCGCGGCTTCGGAGAGGGCGAGCAGCCCGGCGGCGGTGAGCACCGCCTCGCTGCCGCGTCGGTCGTCCGGGCAGGGCTCCTTGCTGACCAGGCCACGGCGCTGCATGGAGGAGATCTGGTACGTCAGTCGGCTGGGCGAGAAGATGAGCCCGTTGGCCAACTCGCCCATCCGCAGCCGCTGCCCCGGTGCCTCGGAGAGCAGGACCAGCACGTGGTAGTCGGCGAAGCTGAGCGCGCTGTCGGCGCGCAGGTCCTCTTCCAACTGGGTGAAGAGAAGCTGGCTGGCCTCGATGTAGGCGCGCCAGGCGACCTCTCGGGTGCGGTCCAGGCTCTCGGTCATGGCCACGACGATAGCACTACTTCAAAATTTAACTACCGCTGCGAAGCGTTGCCCGCGTCACGTCTCTGCCGTCGAGTGGCCCCTTCGTGCAACTTTGAAAGAGTGGGCCGCTAAAGCAGCGGCGCGAGGGTGGCGCGGTGTGCCAGACTGCCGCCTCGTGGAACACGTGGAGCTCGCCGTCGCCGACCTGTTGCTGCGCCCCTGGCGAGACGAGGACGCCCCGGCGGTGCGCGACGCCCTGCGCGACCCGGCCATCGCCCAGTGGAACCCGCAGGGCGGCGGCCCGGTCGACGACGAGGCCGCGCTGCGCTGGGTCCGCCGCCGGGCCGACTGGTCCGCCGGTGACCACGTCTCCCTGGCGGTGACCTCGGCGGCCGACGGGAAACCGCTGGGCTCGGTCTCGCTGCACAGCATCCACGACGGCGGCGCCTCCGTCGGTTACTGGACGGCGCCGGCGGCGCGCGGGCGGCAGGTGGCGGTGCGCGCCGTCGTCCGGCTCACCGACTGGGCGTTCACCGACCTGCGGCTGCACCGGGTGGAGCTGTGTCACGCGGTGGCCAACCCGGCGTCCTGCCGCGTCGCCGAGCGCGCCGGCTACCTCGCCGAGGGGACGCTGCGCGAGTCGTACCGCTACGGCGACGGCCGCCGCTACGACGAGCACCTGCACGGCCGCCTGGCCACCGACCGTTAGGGCGTGTGTCAAAGCCCCTGGCCGGCCTGCGGCGGGCCCAGACGACGACCGGCCGCGTTGGAGATTGGTCCGGATACAACACCGGTATCCGGACCAATCTCCGCCTTGCCGGACCGCCGCCTGGACTCCGCCTCGGCTCGACCGAGGACTTTGACACACGCCCTAGTCGGGGGCCGACCGGGGCTCGAACACGCTTCGGCCCCGGTCGCCCCGAACCGTCACTCGGTGACCTTGCGGAGGAATGTCGCGAGGGCGGTCTGGACGCGCTCGATCCGCTCCGGCAGGGGCAGCGGCTCGGGCGCGGGAGGCCCGGCGTGCTTCTTCCCGCGCAGATACAGCGAGCAGGCCAGGTCCGAGCACAGGTACGTGCCCACGGAATCGCCCTGCCGTCCGCTCGGGCCGGCCTTCGGCGCGGTCATCAACGAGACGCCGCCGCCGAGGTGCGTGGTCAGGCAGAACGAGCACATGCTGTGCCGCACGCGCCCCATCTGGTGCTTCGCGGCCCGCAGCACCACCCCGGCCAGCTCGCCGTCGGTCTCGGCGACCAGGTAGGCCCGCTGCGGCGCGGCGGGGTCCCGCCAGCCGAGGAAGTCGAGGTCGTCCCAGGGACGCAACGCAAGATCGTTGGGTACGGCCAGCCGCTTCGCCTCGCCCCGGCTGCAATTCACGAAGGACGCGCGGATGACGGATTCGGTCAGCTGCAACATAGGTAGTAGCCTAGCTCTCCTAGGCAACCGATTATTACCGTCAGGTTTGGAGTGTGCGGCATGGCACGTGCGGGGGTGACCGTCGAGCGGATCGCGCTGGCCGGGGCCGAGCTGGCCGACGAGGTGGGCGTGGAGAACGTCACAGTCGCCGCGCTCGCGCGCCACTTCGGGGTGAAGGACGCGAGCCTCTACTTCCACCTGAGGAACGCGCAGGACCTGCGGGTCCGGATCGCTCTGCTGGCCCTGACGGAGCTGGCCGACCGGGTGGGCGCCGCGCTCGCCGGCCGCGCCGGCAAGGAGGCGCTGGTGGCGTTCGCCAACGCCTACCGGGACTACGCGAGGCAGCACCCGGGTCGGTACGCCGCCATGCAGATCGACCTCGACCCGGAGACCGCCGCGGCGAGCGCGGGCGTCCGACACGCCGAGATGACCCGGGCGATCCTGCGCGGCTACCGGCTCTCCGAGCCCGACCAGACCGACGCCGTCCGCATGATGCACAGCACGTTCCACGGGTTCGTCAGCCTGGAGAAGACCGGCGGTTTCCGACACACCGCGCGGGCAACGGACGACTCCTGGTCGCGCACCCTGGACGCCCTCGACGCGGTCCTGAGCAACTGGCCGTCACGCTGAGCTGCCCCACCGCGACGGCCTAGGCTCGGATACGTGGATGAACTGGAACTTGCCGACTGGCGGGAGCGGGTGGCCCGGCTGTACCTGTCCGACGTCGACCTGACCGGGTTCCGTGTGGGCCGCGACGAACTCTTCGCCACCCACCCGCAGAGCCCGATCCCGGCGGCGGAGCGGGCCGGGTTCTCCGGGGTGCGCTACTTCCCGCCCAATCCCGAGGCGGTGGTCGAGGCGCCGCTGCGAGCGGCCACCGGCGAGCTGCGGATCGACACCGGCGGTCCGGACGGGGTGGTCGCGTACCGGCGGGTGGCGATCGCCGAGACGCCCTGGGGACCGCTGACGCTGTGGTGGATCGAGGCGTACGGGGGCGGGCTGTTCGTGCCGCTGCGCGACGGCACCTGCGGGCGGGAGACCTACGGGGGAGGCCGCTACCTCACCGACACGGTGAAGGGCACCTTCGGTCGAGGTGTCGAGCTGCTGCCCGGCGACCGGGTCCGGCTGGACGCCAACTACCTCTACAACCCGAGCTGCGCGTACGACGACCGCTGGGCGTGCCCCCTCGCCCCGCCGGAGAACCGGGTCGACGTCGAGATCAGTGCCGGCGAGTTGACGTACCACGACAGAGACGGCCGCCCGCCCGTAGGTGGCGATAAGCGTCCTTGACCTCAACCCCACTTCAACGCCTACGGTCGGTTGACGTCCCCGGTCCAGGAGGAGGAGCCGCGATGACGGTCAGCTGGGCGTACATCTATGAGCATCCGGGTAGCGACCCCGTCGACGACCGGGTCGTGCTCGACCGCGGCGGTCAACGCACCTACCTCGTGCCCGTGCCGGACCCGTCGGCGGCCCCTGCCGTGGCATTGGACCTCGTGGCCGAGGGGGTCGCGCTCATCGAACTGTGCGGAGGCTTCGCGCTGACCGCAGCGGCCCGGGTGGCCGAGGCCGTCGGCGGACGGGTCCCCGTTGGCCACGTGACGTTCGCGGTGGACTCGGTGCGCGGCGCGACCCAGTACGGCGAACGGCTCGACTCTGACCAGCCCGCACGGCACGACTCTGACCAGCCCGCACGGCACGACTGAACGGCCGCCCGCCCCGGGTGCTGCCGGGACGGACGGCGGGTCGATCGTGGCGGGGCGGGCCTCGTCGCTCAGCGGGCGTTGGCCGGCGAGCCGGGCACCCGCATCCGACCCATCAACTGTCGGGCCTGGTCGGCGAGCTGCGCGTCGACGGTCACCGCGTACTGGCCGGCGCGGAGCGAGCTGGCCGAGGTGAAGTCCCGCTGCCCGCCCGTCATCGCGTGCGCGACCGCGCCGAACACGGCACCCCAGATCGCGCCGATGACCAGCCCGACCAGGATCACCGCCAGCCAGTTGCCGACGGTGAAGATGCCGAACAGTAGACCGATGAAGAGCCCGAACCAGGCGCCGGTGCCGGCGCCGAGCAGCCCGGCGCGCCCGGTGGTCATCCGCCCGAGCACCGTCTCCACAAGTGTGAGGTTGGTGCCGACGATGGCGCTGTGCTCCACCGGGAAACGATTGTCGGCCAGATAGTCGACGACCCGCTGTGCGGCCGGATAGTCCGGGTACGAACCGATCGTCACGGTCGGCGGGCCGGTCTCCGGCCCGTGGCCGTCACCGCCAGGTGTCGACAGGCGGCCGGCCGGTCCGGTTGGAAGCAGGTCGCCATCCTGTGTGCCGGGCCGCCACGCGGCGGTCGGCCCCGAAGCTGACGTCATGAGCATCCTCCCTCGTCAGCTCTCCGGGTTCCCGCAGACGTCGACAGGTAACACCGGCCGGTGCGCGCGGGCCATCCCCGCCGGAGGGAATGGGCGCGGGTGGCCCGGGTAGGCAGTCAGGTGGAGAGCGGACAGATCAGTGACTACGGTTTCCTCGCCGACGGACGCAGCGCGGCGCTCGTGGACGCCTCGGGCTCGGTGAACTGGTGGTGTCCGGGGCGGTTCGACGCCCCGTCGGTGTTCGGGCGGCTGCTCGACGACGGCGCCGGACACTGGTCGATCCGGCCCGAGGGCGACTACACAACCGAACGCGACTACCTCGAGGACACCCTGGTGCTGCGGACCGTCTTCCGCACCCCGCAGGGGGAGGTCGCCCTCACCGACGCGCTCGCCTTCGAGCCGGGGTCCCGCGGTCACGACATCGGCCTGCACTCGCCGCAGGTGTTGGTCCGCTCGGTGCAGGGGCTGTCCGGTGCGGTGCCGATGCGCGTGCACTATCGGCCGCGCTTCGAGTACGGCCGCACCATCGCGTACCTGATCGAGCGGGAGGACATGCTGGAGGCGATCGCCGGAGCCGCCCGGCTCACCCTGCGCGCCAGCGTGCGGTTGACCTCCGCCGACGGCGAGGCCGCCGCGACGTTCACCGTCCGCGCCGGCACCAGGCACAACTTCTCCCTCGGGTACGCCCCGACCTACGACGCCCCGCTGCCGGAGGTCCCGGACGCCGACGAGTGCATCGCCGACACCGTCGCCGGCTGGCGGTCCTGGACGGCGTCGCACGCCTACGACGGGCTCTACGCCGAACAGGTGGGGCGCAGCCGGCTCGTCGTGCAGGGCATGACGTACCGACCGAGCGGCGCGGTGGTGGCCTCGGTGACGACGTCGCTGCCGGAGAAACTCGGCGGGGACCGCAACTACGACTACCGCTACGTCTGGGTGCGCGACCTCAGCCTCACCCTGCGGGCACTGTGGCGAACGACGTGCATCGACGAGGTGCAGCGGCAGTTCGCCTGGTTGGGACGGGCGATGGGTCGGGTCGACGACAAACCGGTGCCCATCATGTACGGGGTGCTGGGGGAGCGGGATCTCACCGAGCACCGCCTGGAACAGCTCGGCGGTTACCGCGACAGCCCGCCGGTGGTGATCGGCAACGACGCCTGGCAGCAGCGGCAGACCGACATCTTCGGCGAGACGCTCGATGCCGCCTGGTTGATGCGCGACAAGCTGGAGCCGATGGACCAGGAGGTGCGCCACGTCCTCCGGTTGCTCGCCGACCAGGCCGCGCACGACTGGGAGTTGCCCGACGCGGGGATGTGGGAGGAACGCGGCGTCGAACACCACCACGTGTCTTCGAAGGTGCAGTGCTGGGTCGCCCTGGATCGGGCGGTCCGCTTCGGTGACCAGCTCGGCGAGCCGCAGGACGTGGCGCGCTGGGCGGCCGTCCGCGACGAGGTGCGCGCGCAGGTGCTCGAGCGGGGGTGGAGCGAGCGGCTCCAGTCGTACACCGGCAGTTTCGAATCCGAGGAGCTGGACGCGTCGGTGCTGGTGATGCCCCTTGTGGGGTTCCTGCGGGCCGACGATCCGCGGATGCGCTCGACGATCCGTGTGGTGGAGCAGCGGCTGTCGCACGACGGCCTGATGCGGCGCTGGGACGGCGACCCGGCGGGGTTCCTCATCTGCTCGTTCTGGTTGGTGTGTTCCCTGGCGCTGGCCGGTGAGCGGGACCGGGCCCACGAGTTGTTCCAGGCGCTCGCTGCCCGGGTCAACGACCTCGGCCTCTTCGCCGAGCAGATCGACCCGCTGACCGGGGAGCAGCTCGGCAATTTTCCCCAGGCGTTCTCGCACATCGGGCTGATCAACGCCGCCGGCGTGCTGACCGACGTCGAGCGGGATCCGACGCTGCGGCACTGCGGGATGCCCCCGGCGTACTTCTCCCCGGTCCGGTAGTGGCGGCGGGCCGCGCGCGAGGGGCGGCCCGCCGCCGGGGAGAATGGCGGGATGCGGCTGGTGCTCACGGCGGACACCCACGTACCGAAGCGGGCCCGGGACCTGCCCGGCCCGCTCTGGGCGGCGATCGAGGCCGCGGACGTGGTGGTGCACGCCGGTGACTGGGTGGACGAGGCGCTGCTCGACGCGATGACCGCGCGGTCGCGCCGACTCGTCGGGGTGTACGGCAACAACGACGGCCCGGCGCTGCGCGCCCGGCTGCCGGAGGTGGCCCGGGTGGAACTCGACGGCCTTCGGGTCGCCGTGGTGCACGAGACCGGGCCACGCACCGGTCGGGAGAAGCGGTGCGCGGCCCGTTTTCCCGACGTCGACCTGCTGGTCTTCGGGCACTCGCACATCTCGTGGGACACCGAAGCGCCTGGTGGGCTACGCCTGCTCAACCCCGGCTCGCCCACCGACCGCCGCGCCCAACCCCACGCCACCTACCTGACCGCCGAGATCGACGCGGGCCGCCTGACCGAGGTCACGCTGCACCGCCTACCCCGCGCCTGACCGTCGGGCGGGGCTACTGGCCCCGGCCGGTCTCGGCCTGCAGCTCGTCGATGCGCTTGGACGCCTCGGCCTTGGTCAGGTCGTCCGGGAGGTCGGCATGGGCTTCCCGGGCCAGGGTGCTCAGGTAGGACTCCTGAGCCGCGGTGGGCGGTTCGTCGCCGGTGACCCACTCGTCCGGATCCTTGATCGCGGCACTCCGGTCGGCCGGCTCGTTGCTCGGGTTCGTCATCGTCGTCATCCTCTCTTCGAACAGGTGTGCCAGTACCCCTGATCTCCACTGTTCATTCCTGCCCGCTCGCCGCCACCTACGATCATCGGATGAACGTGGACCGGTCGACGGTGGTGGTGGTCGGGGCGGGCATCGCCGGGGTGGCCTGTGCGGTGGAGTTGACCCGGGCCGGGGTGCCGGTGCAGGTCCGGGAGCGGGGGCACGTCCGCGGTGGCCGGATGGCGAGCAAACGGTTCGAGGGCCGGCCCGCGGACATCGGCGCCGCGTACTTCACCGCCACCGACCCGGACTTCGTCGCCGTCGTCGACACGTGGCGCGCCGCCGGCCTGGTCCGGGAATGGACCGACACCTTCCAGGCGTACGACCGGAGCGGGAGCCACGAGGTGCCCGGGCCGATGCGCTTCGCCGCCCCCCGTGGACTGCGCTCGGTGGTCGAGCACCTGGCCGGCGCGGTGCCGGTGACCGTCGACCGGCTGGTGCTCACCGTGGAGCCCGGCCCGGTCGTGGACGGGGAGTCGTGCGCGGCGGTCGTCCTGGCCATGCCCGGCCCGCAGGCCGCCCTGCTGCTCGACCCGGCCCTGGCCGACGCCACCCGGGTCGTGCAGGCGCAACGCTGGGCACCGTCGCTGGCCGCGGTGTTGCGCTTCCCGACCCGGCGTTGGCCCGACTTCCGGGGTGCGTTCGTCAATGAGCACCCGGTCCTCAGCCTCGTCTGCGACGACGGCGACCGGCGCGGTGACGGCGCGCCGGTGCTTGTCGCGCACACCGTGCCGGAGTTCGCGGCCGGGCACCTGGCCCAACCCACCGGGGCCGGCCCGGCGGTCGAGCAGGCCGTCCGGGATCTGCTCGGGCTGCCCGAGCAGGCCGTCGACGTGCACGTGCACCGCTGGACGTACGCGAAGCCGACGAGCGACGCCGGCGGCGCCACCCACCATCTCGACGCGGACGGGGTCGGTCTGGCCGGCGACGCGTTCGGCAAGCCCCGGGTGCAGAGCGCCTGGCGCTCCGGTCGGGACCTGGGCCGTGCGCTGGCCGCCCGCCTGGCCTGAGCTGCCGGCTCAGGGGTGGCCGGCTGGCCTGAGCCGCCTGCTCAGGGGTGCCCGGCTGTGGCTACCGGACGGGCGTCGGCGTCCCGCTCGGCCGGGTCGGAGGTCCGCTCGCCCTCGGAGTCGAGTAGCTGCATGACCGGGGTCGCCGTGATGCCGTGCACCACGACGGAGACGAGCACCACCAGCCCGACGGTCGCCCAGAGCAGCTCGGCCTGCGGGAAGTCCGCCTTCGTGGTGGCGTACGCGAGGTAGTAGAACGAGCCGACACCGCGGATGCCGAACAACGAGATCACCCAGTGCTCGGCCGTGCGCCCCGGCGCGCCGCGCAGCGACAACCAGCCGACCAGCGGCCGGATCAGGAACACCAACGCCAACCCGACGGCGGCCGCCGGCCAGGTCAGCGGCGTCAGCAGACCACCCACGATCGCGCCGCCGAGCAGCAGCAACAGCACCAGGGTGAGCAGCCGTTCCACCTGCTCGGCGAAGTCGTGCAACACCGAGTGGAACTCGTGGGTCCGCTCGGCGGCCCGGATGGCCCGCGCGGCCACGAACACCGCCAGGAAGCCGTACCCACCGACCACCTCCACCAGCCCGTACGCCAGGAACGTGGCGGCCAGCGCCAGGAAGCCCTCGGCGTGCCGGGCCAGTCGCAGCTCACTTGGCGCGCGGAAGAACAGCTTGCCGAGCAACCAGCCGATCAGCAGCCCACCGCCGACCCCGATGCCCACCTTCCAGAGCACGTCCACGGCGAACCATTCGGCCATCCAGTCGCGGGGGGCGAGACTTGTCGAGGCGATGGCGATGGCGGCGTAGACGAACGGGAACGCCAGCCCGTCGTTGAGGCCGGCCTCCGAGGTCAACGCGAAGCGGACCTCGTCCTCGGAGTCCTCCACGTCCGTCGGCTCGCCGACCTGCACGTCGGCGGCGAGCACCGGATCGGTCGGGGCCAGCGCGGCGCCCAACAACAGGGCGGCGGCCGGCACCAGGCCCGCCCACCACCAGCCGAGCAGGGCCACCGCGGCGATGCACAGGGGCATGGCGATCGCCAGCAGCCGCCAGGTGGACGACCACCGTTGCCAACTCAACGGCCTGTCGATCTTGAGCCCGGCGCCCATCAGCGCGACGATCACACCGATCTCGGTGAGGTGGGTGGTCAGCTCCGGGTGGGCCAGCGGGTCGGGTGTCGGCAGCCCGACCGGCAGCAGGAACACCAGCATGCCGAGGGCGAGGAAGGCGATCGGCATGGACAGCGGACGCCGCTCCAGCACCCGGGGCAGGATGCCCGCGAGCAGAGCGCCCAGGCCCACAAGCGCGAACGCCACGTCTACCGGCTCCACGGCACCACCCTTCGACCGCACCCGCGGGGCGCGGGCAGGTGGTGACAGACCTTGCCCCGCAGGGGGGCCGGCTATGCGCGTACGAGTGGGTGAACCGGAGTGAGCCTCACCTCGGTCGGGTCAGCGGCGAGTCCGCCAGTGCGTCGAGCAGCGCGGCGGGGTCGTCGTACACCGCCACCGCGCCGGCGCCGGCGAGCTCGCCGCGGCTGGTGCCGCCGCAGGTCAACCCGACGCACGGAATGGTCAGCTTGCCGGCCGCGACGACATCCCACACCGAGTCGCCGACGAAGACCACCCGCTCGGCGGCCAACCCGGACCGCTCCAGCGCGACGACCAGGATGTCCGGTGCCGGCTTGCTCTGCGTGGCGTCCGCCGAGGAGGTGACCGCGTCGATCACGTCGTCGGCGGCGAGCGCCCGGCGCAGCGCCGCCACCTCGGGTTCCGAGGCGGAGGTGGCGAGCACCACCCGCAGGCCGCGCTCGGCGCAGGCGCGCAGCAGGTCGGCGGCCCGGGGCAGCGGGGTGAGGCGTTCCCAGTACTCCGCGTACAGGGTGTCGTGCGCGTCGCGCAGCTTCGCGTCGGCGTCCCGGTCCCGCTCGGGGCCGAGCAGGTGGTCGAGGAGCTTGTCCGAACCCATACCGATCGAGCGGTGCACCACGGCCATCGGCACCGGCTGGTCGGTCTGGCGCAACGCCTCCCACCAACTCACCGTGTGCAGGTAGGTGGTGTCCACCAGGGTCCCGTCGACGTCGAAGAGGACTCCACTGGGCCGGTCGGTAGCCATGGGCGTCCTCCACACCGTTGCGGTGGTCTCAGGGATGCGCGGTCGGCGGCGTCAGAATCTCGAACCAGACCGTGGAGCCGCGGACCGACGGGTCGGTGCCCCAGGCGTCGCTGAGCTCCTCGATCAGGCCCAGGCCACGCCCGCGACTGCTCAACGTGTCAGTGCGGGTCCGGGTCACGGTGCCCCGGGTGCCGGAGTCGGCGACCGAGACCAGGAGACGCTCGGGGCTGAGGTCGATCTCCACCCGGGCGGCGGTGCCGGCGTGCAGCAACGCGTTCGTGGTCAGCTCGCTGGTGCAGAGGACGGCCGCCCCGATCACCGACTCGGCCACCTGCCACTCGGTGAGCTGGCCGGTCATCCAGTGTCGGACCCGGCTGGGCGCGGTCGGCTCCGCCGGCACCTCCATGCTCGCCGAACGGCTCGGCTTGAGCGCGTGCTCGACCGCCAGCACGGCCACGTCGTCCTCGGTGCTGCCGGGCACCGCCGCGGTGGCCACCGCGCACAGGGCGCGGGGGTCGCCACTGCCGGCCTTGGCGACGGCGTCGCCGAGGGTGGCCAGCCCGGCGGTGAGGCTCTGCCGACGACGCTCCACCACCCCGTCGCTGAACAGCAGCAGGGTGTCACCGGGGCGGAACGCGACGGTGGTGGTGCCCGGCCGGCTGCCCAGACCCAGCGGGGGACCGGCCGGCACGTCGACGTACTCCGCGTGGCAGCGGCCCTCCGGGTCGCTGCGCCGGATCAGCGGTGCGGGGTGACCGGCGCTGGCCACGGTCAGCTCCCGCCGCTCCGCGTCGATGACCCCGAACGCCACGGTGACGAAGAGTTCGTGGGTGCTGGCCTCCGCGCCCAGGCTGGTGACCAGCCGGTCCAACCCGGCCAGCACCGCGTCCGGCGCCGGGTCGGCCAGGGCCAGCGCGCGCAGCGCGGCCCGGACCTGTCCCATCCGCGCGGCGGCCTGCACGTCGTGACCCGCGACGTCGCCAAGCACCACGCCGAGCGCGCCGCCGGGCAGGAGGAACGCGTCGTAGAAGTCACCGCCGGCGGCGTTGCCGTCCACCCCCGGGTCGTAGCGGGCCGCCACCCGCAACCGGGGCAGGTCCGGCAGGTGCTCCGGCAGCATGCTGCGTTGCAGCAACTGGGCCGTGCCGTGCTGGGTCTCGAACCGGCGGGCCCGCTCCGCGGCCTGGCCGATCAGCTCGACCGAGGCGGCCAGCAGTGCCCGCTCGGCGGGTGACCAGGTGTGCGGCACCTGGTAGCCGACCGCCAGCCCGCCGCGCACCACCGAGGTCCCCAGGGGCAGGGCCGCCATCGAGCGGATCTTCTGGTCGTGGCGGTCGGCCGCGATCTCCCGCAGCGGTTGCCCGTCGCGGACGAAGAACGGGCCGGCGGAGCGGGCCGCCTCCACCACCGGGGCCGACCAGCCCGCCGGAGCGCGCCGCCAGAGCGGAGGAAGCCGCTCGTCGGCCTCGTCCAGCAGTTCGCCGCGCACCCGGCGCACCATGCGCCAACCGCCGCCGCCCTCGTCGACCGCGAACGAGGCCTGGTCGGGGTCGAACGTGGTGATCGCGTACCGCAGCGCCACCCGGGCCACGTCGTCGAGGGTGAGGGTGCCGGCGAGCGCGGCGGCCACCTCGCTGAGGCTCTGCAACTGCTCGGTGACGTGGGTGGTCTCGGCCGCCACGGTCAACGTGCCGACGATCGTGCCGGTGCTGTCCCGCACCGGGGAGTAGCCCCGGGTGAAGACCGCCTGCTCGACGGTCGCGGAGTGCCCGCGGACCAGCGGGAGGGTGGACTCCTTCTCCAGGAACGGCACGCCCTGCCGGTAGGTGCGCTCGAACACCTGACCGACGCCGGGCAGCGCCCAGATCTCGGCGAACACCTCGGCGGCCGGGCGGCCGAGGGCGCTCGGGTGTTTGGTGCCCAGCAGTTCGGCGTAGCCGGCGTTGTAGAGCAGGACGTGGTCGTCGCCGTACGCCAGGGCCATCGGCATCGGCGAGGCGAGGATCAGCTCGACCACGGCCCGGAGCGCCACGTCCCAGCTCTCGGCTGGGCCCAGCGGGGTGCCGGCCCAGTCGTGGGCGAGCACGGCAGCGGCCGTACCGGTGCCGGTGGGCGCATCCGGGACCGGAGTTGCTGGCGTGGGGACTCGCCCGACCGTTCCTGGCATGTTCGCAGCCTAGTCGGCTTGTCGGAAAAGGCATCCGATCATGGCGGCGGGGCGTCGCCGCCAGCGTCGCGCTGCCCGTTTGGGCAGGTCCGGGCCCCTGTTCGTCGGCCGGTGGGGAAAAACGCGGCGCGTTGTGCGGACTGCTGGACCGGTAGCCGGGTATGCGCCCGGCGCAGTCCATGCGACAGGAGGGACATCATGCTGAAAACCCTCGCGGTCCGGCAGGCCGACATCGGCGATGCCATCGCCGACACCTGGAGGTCGGTGCTGCTCTTCATCCCGAAGGCAGTGGCCTTCATCGTCATCCTGGTGGTCGGCTGGCTCATCGCCAGAGCCGTCCTCAAGATCGTGGATACGGTGCTGGAACGGGTGCACTTCGACCAGGCGGTCGAACGTGGCGGTATCAAACGGGCCCTGGAGAGAACGAAGTACGACGCCTCCGACATTCTGGCCAGACTGGCGTACTACGCCGTACTGCTGTTCACGCTGCAGTTTGCGTTCGGAGTCTGGGGGCCCAACGCGATCAGTGACCTGATCAGCGGCGTGGTGTCCTGGCTGCCGCGGGCGTTCGTCGCGATTGTCATCGTGGTGGTGGCGGCTGCGATCGCCAACGCCGTCCGGGATCTGGTCACCGGGGCGCTGGGCGGGCTGTCGTACGGCAAGGTCCTGGCCGACCTCACGGCGATCTTCATCATCGCGCTCGGCGTGATCGCCGCACTGAACCAGGTGGGTATCGCCACCACGGTGACGACCCCGGTGCTGATCGCGGTGCTCGCCACGGTGGCCGGCATCCTGATCGTCGGTGTCGGTGGTGGTCTCGTGAAGCCGATGCAGAACCGCTGGGACGGCTGGCTGGAACGGGCCGCCCGGGAGGCTCGGGCGGTGCAGCAGCAGCGTCAGGCCAACGCGGCCGGACGCAGCGACGTGGAGCGGCAGATGGCCGACCGCGGGGGTGACCGCACCCAGGCGATGCCGCGGGTGGACGAGGCTCCGCAGTACCGCTCGTAGCGAGGCGCAATGGCACGGTGGGGAGGGTGTTCCGCGTACGGCGCGGGGTGCCCTCCCCGTCTCCGTCAGGCCCCGTCGAGCGAGCGGGCCAGCGCGCAGACCGCGAGCAGCCGGGTGAGCAGCCACTCGGGGTTGCTCCAGTCCACCGGCCCGTCCGGCGGCGACCACCCGTGCTCCAGCGCGGCGGCGCGAACCCCCTCGACGTAGCCGGCGAGGGCCGCGGCGGTCAGCGGCTGGCGGTCACCGTCGAGGCTGTCCCGCACGGCGGCCGCGTGCTGGTCGACGAGGGCCAGCAGCCCCGGTCGCGCGGCGGCGGCCGCGAGCCCGACGGTGCCGAGGGAGACGGTGAGGGCGGCCAGGGTGGACCGCGCCGAGTCGACGGCGGTACGGGTGGCGACCCGGTTGAACGGCACACGCATGGTGACCGAGGCTAACCGACAGGTGACGGCGTTGACGTCGGCCACTCGGCGGATGTCGGCCGCGCCACGTGCCGTTCGGTGCTGACCGCGGGGGTTGATCCGGCGTAGACGGGGCAGCAGGAGAGGCACAGGCGATTCACGGCACGGAGGCAGGCAATGGGACAGCAGCCGGACGGACCGGACGAGCGACACCGGCGACCACCCGAGGTGAGCGACGCGACAGTCGCCGCGCTCGGCAGGCTCAGCGAGGCGCTGGAAACCGTGGAGCGGGCCCGAGGGCATCTGTACTCGTTGCACCAGTTGATCGGGCACGCCGATCTCATCCTCGGCGACGCGGTGGAGCAGTTTCGCGACGCCGGTCACCAGCAGCTCGCCGACCGGATCGACACGGAGTTGCTGGGCCGCAATGTCATCGCCGGGCGGTGGACGTTCCAGATCGTCGAGGACTTCGACGACGGCTACCACGCGCTGTTTCGGGAGCTGGACCGGCAGGCCCGGGACGAGTTGGTGGGCGGACGACGCCACCTCTACGAGGCGGAGATGAAGGAACGCCGTCGCAGCCGCGGCCGACCGGGCCACGAGGCCCGGCCGGGCAGCGCGGGTTAGTCGGTTGTCGCGTCGGCCGGGCGTCGACGTGCCGCGTCATCGGCGATGATCACGGTCGCCACCATCAGCGCGACGCAGAGGCTGAACAGCCACGAGTCGTCGGCGACCAGTCGGGCGGACACGGGCGCCTGCAGGGCGGCGAGCAGGAAGCCGAGCCAGGCGAGCCGGCGCTGACGCGTCGAGAGGATTCCGGAGCCTTGATGCATCCCGAAATTCTTACGCGAGTCAGCCCGTTTGCCGTCCTCCGATCGGCCGATTCTGGATGAGCTGTCCGTTTTCTCGACCGTCCGGACACGACTTCTTTGCGCGGCGCGCAAACGGGCGCCGACGGCACTAGGGTGCCCCTGCGGCAGGATGGTGCCCCGTGTCGACCCCGCCCGTACGCCCCCGCGCCTCCCTGCTCCTGCTGGCCTACCTGGCGTTCGTCAGCCTCGGCCTGCCCGACTCCCTGCTCGGTGTCGGCTGGCCCTCGATCCGAGGCGACTTCGACGTGCCGACCGACGCGGTCGGTCTGGTGCTCACCGCGGGCACCGTCGGCTATCTGACCTCAAGCGTGCTGGCCGGTTTCACGCTGGCCCGGCTCGGCGTGGGCGCGCTGCTCGCCGGCAGCACCCTGCTGGCCAGCCTGGCACTGACCGGCTATGCCCTGAGCCCGGTGCTGGCCGTGCTGGTGGGCTGCGCGCTGCTGGTCGGGCTCGGGTCCGGCGCGGTCGACTCCGGGCTCAACGCGTACGCCGCCGGGGCCTTCGGGCCGCGCCACATGAACTGGTTGCACGCCTTCTTCGGCCTGGGCGTGGCGATCGGTCCGCTGATCATGACCGGGGTGCTGAGCGCCGGACTGTCCTGGCGCTGGGGGTACGGCATCGTGGCCGCCGTCCAACTCGCCCTCGCCACCGCGTTCGCGCTCACCGTGCGGGCCTGGCAACGGGGCGGCCCGGACGCCGCCGCGGGGGCCGCCGTGGGGGCCGCGACCGCCTCGGCCGTCCCGATTCCGATCGGGGCGACCCTGCGGCTGCCGGCGGTGTGGTCCGGGACGCTCGCCTTCGCGCTGTACGTCGCCATCGAGGTGTCCGCCGGCCTGTGGGCGTTCCTGCTGCTGACCGAGGGGCGCGGCCTGAGCGCGGCGGTGGCCGGCGTCTGCGTCTCCGCGTACTGGGGGAGCCTCTTCGTCGGCCGGGTCGTGCAGGGCGTGGTGGCCGAGCGGCTGGGCGCCAGGCTCGTGCTGCGTGTCAGCCTCGTCGGAATGGCCGTGGGCGCGGTGCTGATCGCCGTACCCGGGCCGGCCGCGCTGGCGGTGCTCGGCCTGGTCGTGGTGGGGTTCGCCGCCGCGCCGGTGTTCCCGCTGCTCACCCTCACCACCGCCGACCGTGTCGGCGCCGCCCACGCGGACCGGGCCATCGGGTTGCAGGTGGGCGCCTCCGGCATCGGCGCGGCGCTCGTCCCGGCCGGGCTCGGTGTGTTGATCAGCAACACGTCGGTGCAGGTGCTGGGCTCGACCCTGGTGGTGCTCGCGCTGGCGTTGATCGCGCTCTACGAGTGGGGCGCCCGCCGCTCGACCGGGCGGCAGGTGTCCGCCGCGGCCGGCGACGAGGGTCAGACGTCCGGCCCGGTCCGGCCGGTGGTGGAGGGGCGGTAGGGGCGCTCCGGGTCGGTCGCCTCGCGACTGTTGCCCCGGGCCTGTCCGTCGCGGTCCGAAGCGGCCGGCCCGTGCCCGAACGCTGCTTCCTCGCCGGCGTCGTTGCCGGTCACGTCGTCGGCCTGCCCGTCGAGGCTGGAGCCCGACACGGCCTTCTCCAACTCCTCGAGCGGAAGCCGCTCCTCGTCCCGCCACACCCTGATGTTGTCGTCGGTCATGTCTTGAGCGGTACCCGGGCGCGATGATCGCAAACGGCGCCACCCGACCGGACTCGGGCCGGCCCGGGGCGTCGACACCGACCCGGGGTACGGCGATGGCCGCCGGGACTCCGGCGGCCATCGGGTGGCGTGCGGGCGGGGATCAGGGCTGCGGACGGTCCACCGAGCCGCGCCACGCGCCGGTCTCCTGACCGCGCCGCTCGATGTAGGTCTTGAACCGCTCCAGGTCGCCCTTGGCGCGCCTGTCGACGATGCCGAGCTTGTCGCCGGCCTGCTCGACCACGCCGTGCGGCTCGAACTCGAGCTGGAGGGTGACCCGCGTCTTGTCCGCGTCGAGCCGGTGGAACGTCACCACGCCGGCCTGCTGGGTGCCGCCTGTCGAACGCCAGGCGACCCGCTCGTCGGGGAGCTGTTCGGTGATCTCGGCGTCGAACTCGCGCTTCACCCCGGCGATGTCCACGGTCCAGTGGGTCATCGTCTCGGAGAGCTGCCGGACCTCCGACACACCCTCCATGAACTCGGGGAACTGCTCGAACTGCGTCCACTGGTCGTACGCGGTGCGTACGGGCACGGAAACGTCCACATGTTCGGTAACGCCACTCATGAGAGAACCTCCTTCGACCGCTGGTGGTCATCGAGTCGGGGGCGACCCGTCACCAGCGAGTTGTCTCGTTCTTGTTGCCGAGCGCGGCCCACACCTCGGAGACGGTCTGGTAGAGGGTGCCCTCGGGCAGTCGTTCCAGTGCCGCCACGATGTCGTCCGGCGCCTCGTTCTCGCGGGCGCTGGCGATGAGCACCAGGCGGTCGCCCGGCAGCGCGCTCATCGAGATGAACCGGCCCAGCCGGCTGCGCTGCTCGACGTCCGTGGAACTCATTCCCTGTGGGGTGCCGGTGCGCAGGTCGCCGGCCGGGGCGGTGGTCGTCTCCGGCTGGTCCTCGCCAGCCGGTTCCGGCACCCGCGACTCGTCGACCCGAGAGCCACCGGTCCCCGGCCCCTGCACGAGGCCGCTGACCTCCTGACTCATCTGTTCGTCGATCCTCGGTCCGTGCTTGCTGTTGCCACGCTCCATGCCTTCTGCGCTACCCGGCACCCTGCCCGGTAAACCGGCACCGGGCCACGAATGGGCCCATGGTCCGACCGGAACCGGACGACCTGCGCGAGACCTGTGGCTCAGTCGTCGCCGCGCTTGCGGGGCGGCAGCACCGGGTCCTCCGGGTCGGGGTCGCCGGCCTGCAACTGCCGCCCGCGCTGCACCTCGGAGTTGATCTGCACCCCCAGCATCAGCGCCGAGTTGGACAGGTAGAGCCAGACCAGGAACGCGATGGCCGCGCCCAGGCTGCCGTAGGTCGTCCGGTACGAGGCGAAGGTGGCCACGTAGAAGCCGAAGCCGAAGGAGACCGCCGCCCAGGAGACCAGGGCCACCGCCCCGCCGGGGGTAAGCCAGCGGAAGCGGGGCTGGCGCACGTTCGGCGCGATCCAGAACAGCAGCGACAGCAGCACCATCATGACCATGGCGAGGACCGGCCACTTCGCCACGCTCCACACCGTTCGGGCCAGGCCACCGGCGTTGATCAGGTCGCCGACCGCGTCGGTGACCGGGCCGCTGACGATAAGCGCGAGGGCGACCACCGCGAGCAGCACAAGCGTCACCGCGGCCAGGCCGATCTGTATCGGCCGCAACTTCCAGACCGGCCGGCCCTCGGTCACTCCGTAGATGGCGTTGGAGGCCCGGGTGAACGCGCCGATGAAACCCGACGCCGACCACAGCGCACCGAGCAGGCCGAAGCTCAGCAGCACCTTGGCGTTGTGCTCCTGGACCACCACGGACCGGAGCACTCCGACCACGCCGCCGTCGTCGCCGGTCACCACCGACCCGGCGCCCACCTGGTTGGCCAGGTCGACCACCGTGTCCAGGGTCCGCTCGCCGTCGGAGACCAGACCGACCAGGGCGACCACCACGATGACGGACGGAAAGAGCGCCAGGACCCCGTAGTAGGTGAGCGCGGCGGCCCAGTCGGAGCAGTTGTCGTTGACGAAGTTCTGCACGCTGCGGACCAGCACCCCACGCCAGGTCCGCCAGCTCAGCTGCCGCATCCGGCGGGGAACGTGCGTGTCCGGTGCGCCGTCGTCCGTGCCGGGTGAACCGTCGCGCGTCGTACCGGGCTCCGTGGTCGTCATGCCCGCTCCCTGCGCCCCGGCCACCGGATGACCGGTCGTCCGGTCGGGCCTGGCCACCGATACCCGGATCGGGAAATCGAGAAACGTGGCCGGCGTCGTGCTCGCCGCGCGTATGGTTTGCCGCCGCGTCAGCGGGGAACGGTCACAGTGACCCTGTCGGCACGGAGGAGGACGAGATGCCCGGGCGCGAAGACCTGCCCAGCACGCTGCGACGCTCCCCGGAGAAGGCGCAGCGCACCTGGGAGAAGACGCACGACTCGGCCGTGGAGACCTACGGCGAGGGGGAGCGGTCGCACCGCACCGCCTTCGCCGCGGTGAAGCACCAGTTCGAGAAGGTGGGCGACCACTGGGAGCCGAAGGGCCGCAAGGGCCCGAGCGACGAGCAGGCCGCCGGCGGCGGGCCGGAACGGCGGGCGCCCACCGCCGGTGGAGTGGACGCCAACGCCACCAAGGACCACCTCATGTCGGTGGCCCGCAAGCTCGACGTTCCCGGTCGGTCCAGCATGACCAAACCGGAACTGGTCACGGCGATCGAGAAGGCCAACGACCGGGCCACCCGCAAGGCTCGCGGCGACTGACCACCACCACGGGTGGACAACACCGACACGGTACGGGCGGACGCGCCACCCCTGCGTCCGCCCGTACCGTTCATTTGTGCCCGCAGCCCGGCTCACCACTGCCCGCCGCCCGGCGCCTCGATGTGCACCGCCTTCGTGGCGGTGAACTCGTCCAGCAGCTCCGGGCCGTAACCGAAGCCCTGTCCACTGCCCTGCCGTGGCTGCGCGGCCCCGCCCGGCGCGCCCCCGAACACCGCGTTTACCTTCACGGTGCCCACCGGCAGCTCCCGCCAGGCGCGCTGCGCGTGACTCATCGACGTGGTCAGCACGGTGGCGGCCAGCCCGTACGGGGAGTCCGCGGCGCAGCGCAGCGCCTCGTCGAACGAGTCGACGACCACGACCGGGGCGACCGGTCCGAACGTCTCCTCCCGTACCAACGGCATGTCGTGCCGGCAGTCGGTGACCACCGTGGCCGGGTAGAACGCCCCCGGCCCGTCCGGCGCCTCGCCGCCGGTCCGCACCCGGGCGCCGGCCGCCACCGCCGCCGCGACCTGCCCGTGGACGTGATCCCGGTGCCGCCTGTCGACGAGCGGGCCCAGCTCGGTGTCCGGGTCCCGGCCCGGCCCGACCCGCAGTGCTCTGGCGCGACGGACCAGCGCGGCCACGAAGTCCTCGGCCACCTCCCGGTGCACGTAGATCCGCTCCACCGCCACGCAGAGCTGCCCGGCGTTGGCGAACGCGCCCAGGGCGGCCTGCTCCGCCGCCCACTCCGGGTCGACGCCCGCGTCGACGACCAACGGATCACTGCCGCCGTTCTCCAGCAGCACCTTCGCGCCGGTGCGGGCCGCCGCGGCGGCGATCGCCCGCCCGGTCGCCGTGGATCCCACGTGCGCCACCACGTCGACCTCCTGGGCGGCCAGCGCCGCACCGACCTCGGGGCCGCCGGTGAGCAGCGACAACACGCCGGCCGGCAACGCCCGATCAAGTGCCCGGGCCAGCAGCCAGCCCGTCGCGGGGGTCCGTTCGCTCGGCTTGTAGAGCACCACGTTGCCGGTCACCAGGGCGGCGCCGAGGAGTCCGCAGGAGACCGCCACCGGGTCGTTCCAGGGCGTGAGCGCGGCCACCACACCGCGGGGCTGCGGGGTCATGAAGTCCAGCGCGTCCGGTGCGCCGTTGAGCGTCCGCCCGCCGCGCAGCGGAGCCAGTTCCGCGTACTGTCGCAGGGTGCCGATGCCCGCCTCGACGCCGCCGCGGGCGTCCGCCAACGGCTTGCCCATCTCGGCGGTGACCGCCGCGGACAGCTCCTCGACGACCTCCGCCACCGCGTCCGCGGCCCGGTGCAGCGCCGCGGCCCGCTCGGCCGGCGCGGTCGCCGCCCACTGCGCGGCCGCGTTGCGGGCCGCCTGCGTCGCCTTGCCGACCTCGTCGGCGGTGGCGACCGGCACCGTGCTCACCGGCGAGTCGTCCGCCGGGTCGCGCACCACCAGTTCACCGCCGTCGCCGCCGGCGCCCCACACCCCACCCACCAACTGCGCAACCGTGTACATGCGGCGCTGCATGCCCCGGCCCCGGCAGGGCAAACGCGTTTCGCCCGGTTGCGTGCCGGGTAGGCGGATCGGATGACAACCACCCCCGCGCAGAGCGTGGACGCCGTCGTCGTCGGGGCCGGCCACAACGGCCTGGTGGCGGCCAACCTGCTGGCGGACGCCGGCTGGGAGGTGGTGGTGCTGGAGGCCACGGCGGTGCCCGGCGGCGCGATCCGCTCCGCCGAGGTGACCGCGCCCGGCTACCTGAGCGACCTCTACAGCTCCTTCTACCCCCTGGGGTACGCCTCACCGGTGTTGCGCGGCCTCGACCTGGGTCGGCACGGGCTGTCCTGGCGGCACGCGCCGGACGTGCTGGCGCACCTGCTGCCGGACGGTCGGGCCGCGGTGATCAACCGAGACCCGGACGTCACGGCCGCCTCACTTGAGCAGTTCGCCCCCGGCGACGGCAAGCGCTGGCTCAACGCCTACACCGACTGGGTCGAGGTGGCCGAGCCCATGCTGACGGCGATCACCACGCCGTTCCCGCCCGTACGCGGTGGGCTGGGCCTGCTGCGTCGACTGCGCGTCGCCGGTGCGTTGCGACTGGCACGACGTCTGGTCCTGCCGGTCCGCAAGCTTGGCGACGAGCTCTTCGACGGCGACGGCGGGCCGGCTCTGCTGGCCGGCTGCGCCCTGCACACCGACCTGTCCCCGGAGGAGGCCGGCTCCGGGGTGTACGGCTGGTTGCTGGCCATGCTCGGCCAACAGATCGGCTGGCCGGTGCCCGAGGGCGGCGCGCAGCAGATCACCAACGCGCTCGTGGCCCGACTTCAGGAGCGCGGGGGGACGATCCTCTACGGTGCCCGCGTCGACCGGGTGCTCACCGCCCGGGGCCGGGCGATGGGGGTGCGCACCGAGGGCGGCACGCTGTGGCGGGCCCGCCGGGCCGTGCTCGCCGACGTGCCCGCGCCGGCGTTGTTCCTCGACCTGGTCGGCGCGGCAGCCCTGCCGTCGCGGCTGGTCGAGGACCTGGCCCACTTCCGGTGGGACGGGTCGACGCTGAAGGTGGACTGGGCCCTCTCCGCGCCGGTGCCCTGGACCAACCGGGAGCTGGCCGGCGCCGGCACGGTGCACCTGGGCGCGGACCTCGACGGGTTGACCCACTACGCGGGCGAGCTGGCCCGAGGTGAGCTGCCCCGCGACCCCTTCCTGCTGGTCGGGCAGATGTCGGTGGCCGAGCCCAGCCACTCCCCGCCGGGCACCGAGTCGCTCTGGGCGTACACCCACCTGCCGTTCCGCCGGGACTGGCGGGCCGAGGACATCGCTGGGCACGTGCAGCGGATGGAGGACGTGCTGGAGGCGGCGGCCCCGGGTTTCCGGCAGCTCGTCGTCGGCCGACACGTCGCCGGGCCCGCCGAGCTGGAGCGGGACAACCCGAGCCTGGTCGGAGGCGCGCTGGGCGGCGGCACCGCTGCCGCGTACCAGCAGCTGTTCCTGCGCCCGATCCCCGGCCTGGGCCGAGCGGACACCCCGGTGGACCGGCTCTTCCTGGCCAGCGCGTCGGCGCACCCCGGCGGCGGTGTCCACGGCGCACCGGGTGCGAACGCGGCCCGCGCGGCGTTGGCCCGCGACCGCGCCATCACCGGCCGCGCCTACGCCGCAGCCATCACCAAAGCCCACCAAACCATCTACCCCACCTAACTCGGAAGTAGACCTACTTCCTCCCGATTAGGGCCGCTTCGCGCAGCCGAGCGGAGCGACTAACCCCACCCCCCGCACCCCGCCCACCCCCCGCACCCCCGCCACCGCCCGTTGATCATGAGGTTATAGCCACTCGCGTCGGCTTGGGGTCAAGGGTTGAGTGCAATCGTTAGGGCGCGATGAGTTCCGCGAGGCGTTGGGTTGGGGTGGCCCAGCCCA
>NZ_JBNCKO010000003.1:291558-589468 GCF_049841595.1 Micromonospora sp. DT228 | reverse complement strand
GCACCACAACGACTGGACCGTCCAGCTCGGCAGCGACGGCCACCCCGAATTCATCCCACCCGCCTGGCTCGACCCCACCCAGATCCCCCGCCGCAACCACTACCACCACCGAACGTGAACACAGCCAACCGCCACCACACCCCTGCACCCCGAAGCCAGAACCACCGCATCAGAGGCCAGATCCGCTTGGCCTCCCGGTGCACACACACACGACCCGAAGCCACGAACACCGGTCTACCCCCACGCCACCAAGTCCCGTCGCGCCCTCCTGGGGCCAGCCCCGCTCCTCCGCGACCAGGCCCCGCCGCGCGCCCTCCCGCGGCACGACCAGCCCCGCCGCCACCAGGCCCCGCCGCGCGCCCTCCCACGGCACGACCAGCCCCGCCGCCACCGGGCCCCGCCCGCCCCACCGTGACCAGGCCAGGCCCGCTCCCCACCGTGACCAGGCTCAGCCCGCACGATCCACCGTCCAGCTCGGACGGTGCCGGTGGTGGACACCGTCGGCGCGGGCGACGCGTTCGTGGCCGGGCTGCTCTCCGGTTGGCTCGACGGCGTCGACGCGCCGACCCGGCTGGTCCGGGCCGTCACCACCGGCGCGTTCGCGGTGGCCACCCGGGGTGACTGGGAGGGCCTGCCCGACCGCGCCGAGCTGACGCTGCTCGACCACGGGCCGGACGGTACGGTCCGCTGACCGGTACGGCGGCCGGCGCGGGCCGGCGCACCGACGACGCGGACACCGGCCCGACCGCCCTGCGCAACCGGCGCGGACCGGCCACCGCCGACCGGAGATCGTTTGGAGGAGCACGATGGAGCTGACCGAACCGACCGTCTGGAGCACCGACCGGCTGGAGCTGGGCGAAGGCCTGCGCTGGGTCGACGACCGACTGGTCCTCGTCGACCTGCTGGCCGGACGGCTGCTGGAGACCGACGGCGACGCCCCCGCCCCGCTGCGGGAGGTACGCCACCTCGACGTTCCGCTCGGCGCGGTCGCCCCGGTGGCCGACCGACCCGGCGACTGGCTCGCCGCCGCCGGCACCGGCGTCACGGTGCTGCCCGCCGGCGGCGACCCCCGACCGGTCGCCGACCTGGTCGCGGACGCACCCGAACCGACCCGGATGAACGACGCGGTCGCCGACCCGCACGGCCGCTTCTGGGCCGGCAGCATGACGTACGCGATGGTGCCCGGCGGGGGCACGCTGTTCCGGCTGACCCCGGGCGCGGCACCGGTGGCCGCGGTGATCGGGCTGACAATTCCGAACGGGCCCGCGTTCGACGCCACCGGCACCACCATGTACCTGGCCGACACGCCGCGCGGCGAGATCGACAGGTTCACCGTCGACCCGGACACCGGCGACCTGCACGGGCGGGAGCCGTTCCTGCGGCTCTCCTCCGACGACGGGGGCCCGGACGGCATGACCGTCGACGCGGCGGGTCACCTCTGGGTCGCGTTCTGGGGCGGCTCGGCGGTCCGTCGCTACCGGCCCGACGGCACGCTGGACCGGGAGATCCGGCTGCCGGCGAAGCAGCCCGCCGGCATCTGCCTGGGCGGCCCCGACCTGCGCCGACTCTTCATCGGCACCGCCCGGGTCGGGCTGAGCACCGCGGGTCCGCAGGACGGCGCGCTGCTCGCGGTGGACGTCGAGGTCCCCGGCCTGCCCGCCGCGTACGCCGTCGCACCCGTGAGCTGACGGAGGCATACCGGACGCCAGGGCGGGAACAACCGCACCAGAGCGCGCTACCGACGGTCAGGAGGCGAGACGGTGGGCATCGTGAGGTGGGCCTCGTGAACGGGCCGGTGGGCGACGAGCCGGTTGGCGAGCTGGAGTTGGTGCACACCTTCACCGGACCGATGCCCACCGGGGTGAGCGTCTCGCACCGGGGCCGGATCTTCGTCAACTTCCCCAAGTGGGGGGACGACGTGCCGGCCACTGTCGTGGAGCTGCGCGACGGCCGGGAGGTGCCCTACCCCGACCAGGCGTGGAACGACCCGTCGGGCGACGACGACGCGGGCGCGTTCGTGTCGGTGCAGAGCATCGTGGTGGACCCGGCCGACCGACTCTGGGTGGTCGACACCGGCAGCCCGATGTTCCAACCGACGAAGCCGGGTGGGCCGAAGCTGGTCCGGATCGACCTGGACACCGACACGGTCGCCCAGGTGATCACCTTCCCGGCGGACGTGGCACCACCGACGACGTACCTCAACGACGTCCGCTTCGATCTGCGCCGAGGCGAGGCGGGGGTCGCATACATCACCGACTCGACGGACTCCGGGCCGAACGGGATCATCGTCGTGGACCTGGCCAGCGGGGCCTCCTGGCGGCGGCTGCACGACCACCCGTCCACCAAGGCAGAGCCGCTGAAGAACTTCCGCCCCTTCGTCGAGGGCCGGCCGCTCATGTCACGCCCGAAGGACGGGCCGCCCAAGCCGCTGGCGATGGGCTCCGACGGCATCGCCATTTCGGCCGACGGCAGCCGGCTGTACTACTCGCCGCTGATCTCCCGACGCCTGCACAGCGTGTCCACCGAGGCGCTGGCCGACCCGTCGGTCACCCAGGAGGCGGTGGCGGCCACGGTCGTGGACGAGGGCGACAAGGCCACCGGGTCGGACGGGTTGGAATCCGACGACGCGGGGCGGCTCTACCTCACCGCGTACGAGCACAACGCGGTGCTGCGCCGGCTACCGGACGGCGAGTACGAGACTCTGGTCCACGACCCGCGGCTACTCTGGCCGGACACCATGTCGGTGGCCACCGACGGGCACCTCTACGTCACCGCCAACCAGCTACACCGGCAGGCGCAGTACCAGCGGGGCAAGGACCTGCGGCGCAAGCCGTACGCGCTGTTCCGTACCCGCATCGACGCCGGCCCGGTGCTGCTGCGCCGCTGACCGGGCCGTACGCCGATGGTCAGCTCGTTGGCAGGGTGCGGTCCAGGAGGTCGAACAGGGCGGCCCAGTGGCGCTCGGTGGCCTGCTCGTCGTACATCGGGGTGTCGGCCATGGTGAAGCCGTGGTGGGCGCCCTCGTAGACCTCGGAGCGATAGCGCACGCCGGCCGCCTCGAGGGCCTTCTCCAGCGTGGCGATCTGCTCGGGGGGCATCGACCGGTCGGCGTCGGCGTGCCCGAAGTACACCTCGCCGGTGATCGAGCCGACGCCCAGGTGCGGGCTGTCCGGCGCGTCGGTGACCAGGTACCCGCCGTGGAAGCTGGCGATCGCGGCGATGCGGTCCGGGTGCGCCTCGATGGCCCGCAGCGCGTTCGTGCCGCCCAGGCAGTAGCCGGTGACGGCGACCGGGCCCGGCCGGACGTCGTCGCGGGCGGCCAGGAAGTCGAGGTACGCGGTGGTGTCCCGGTTGAACAGCTCCGGGGTCAACGCGTTGACCAGCGGCATGATCTGCTCGAAGAGCGCGGCGCGCTGGTCCGGCTCACCGAGTCGGGACAGGTCGAACAGCGGTGCCCGCCCGGCCCGGTAGAAGAGGTGGGGCGTCAACACCAGGTAGCCCCGGGCGGCGATCCGTTCCGCCATCTCCACCAGGCGCGGGCGTGGCCCGAAGGCGTCCATGAGGAGCAGCACCGCCGGGAAGGGGCCGTTGCCGTCCGGCCGGGTCAGGGACGCGTCCGCGACCCCGTCGCCGGTCGGGATGTCCACAGTCGTCGTCTCCACCGCGCCTCCTCGGCCGAAAGTCCTTGATCGTCAAGAACGGTACTCGCCGGGCAGTCGACCCGTGCGACACCCGGGGACCCGGCCCGTGCGACACCCGGGGACCGTCGCTCCCTGGATAAGACGACCCTGGGTGGTGGTCGGCGAACGACCCAGGCTTGTCCACGACCGATGAGGGACACGACCGACCTGGGAGATGTTGTGCTCGACCTGACCGTTCCGGACCTGACTGGAAAACTCGCCGTCGTCACCGGCGGCAGCGACGGCCTGGGCCTCGGCCTGGCCACGCGGCTGGCGCGCGCCGGGGCCGAGGTGGTGCTGCCGGTCCGCAACCCGGCCAAGGGCGCCGCCGCGCTGGACGCCGTTCGGGCCGCCGCGCCGGGCGCCGTCGTCTCGACCCGGAAGCTGGACCTCGCCTCGCTGGACTCGGTGGCCGCGCTGGCCGACACGCTGCTCGGCGAGGGGCGACCGATCCACCTGATGATCAACAACGCGGGCGTGATGACGCCGCCGACCCGGCACGCCACCGCCGAGGGCTTCGAGCTGCAGTTCGGCACCAACCACCTCGGGCACTTCGCGCTGACCGGGCGGCTGCTGCCGCTGCTGCGGGCCGGCCATGCCCGGGTCACCACCATGTCGAGCAGCGCCGCCCGTTCCGGCCGGTTCGACTGGGACGACCTGCAGAGCGACAACCGGTACGCGGCGATCCGCGCGTACAACGCCTCCAAGCTGGCCACCCTGCACTTCGGGTTGGAACTCGACCGACGCAGTCGGGCCGGCGGCTGGGGCATCGTCAGCAACGTCGCCCATCCGGGCACGACGATGACGAACCTGTACGCGTCCGGTCCCAACCTGGGCCGCAGCCGGCCCTCGCTCCACCACTCGATCATGAGCCGGCTGGCCCGCTGGGGCGTCCTGGTGCACTCGGTGGACGCCGGGCTGCTCCCCGCCCTCTACGCCGCCACCAGCCCGCAGGCGCGGGGCGGGCGGTTCTACGGCCCGGACGGGCTGGGGCAGTTCACCGGCAAACCGACCGAGCTGGCCGTCTACCGCTCGGCGCGCGACACGGAGGACGCGGCACGGCTGTGGGCCGTCTCCGAGCGGCTGGTGGGTGTCGAGTTCCCCGGCAACTGACCGGCGCGTCCGCGTGAACGCGGCGTCAAGAATCGGCGGTGGCCCGTCGAAACGGCGTATCGGCGGGCGCACCACCGCCGCTCGGTGGTGACGATGGGCCCATGAGTCCTTGGCGGATGACACGCTGGGAACGCGGAGACCTTCCACCCGGCAGCGACACCGACAGCAGCCCCGGCACGGCCGCGGAGAGATCGGGCGAGCCGGAACGCCGGCACGAGGCGCTGGTGAGCGTCCGGCTCGGCCCGTCCGCGCCGGGGAGTCACCTGGTGGAGTACCTGCGGCACGAGCCGTGCGCCGTGGCCGCGTGGTGGATCGCCGCCGACGTCGACGCCGTGGTGCGGCTCTCCGCCGACAGCATGACCGTGCTGCACCGGGCCGTCGCCGACCTGCGCCGCCGGGCCGGAGTGGAGGTGGCCGTGGCCAACTACGTCCTCCGCGCGCTCGACCTGACCACTCCGACGCAGCCGCGTACCTCGGAGGGCACCCCGGCCTGGGCGGTGTCCGCCGCATGAGTCGCCCCACCGATGGCCGCCGGATCGTGGTGGGCGTCGACCGGTCGTTCGCCGGGATGCAGGCGCTGCGCCGCGCGATGCAGCTCGCCCGCCGCGACGGCGCGCAGCTGGACGCCGTACGCGCCTGGGTCTTCGCACCGACGTGGCGGCCCGGCACCCTGACCTGGCGTTGGCAGGACGAGTGCGACCGGGCCGCGGTGGTCTACCTGCGTGGCGTCTTCGACGCGGCGCTCGGCGGCATGCCCCGGGACGTGACAGTCCGCCTGGTGGCGACCCAGGGGTACGCCGGGCAGGTGCTTGTCGACCACGCGCACCGGGAGAGCGACCTGCTGGTCGTCGGCAGCCCGGAACGCGGACGGTTCGGCCGGTCGCGTGGCCACGTCACCCGGTACTGCGTGACGAGGGCGGCCGTACCTGTCGTCGCGGTGCCCGCGCCGTCCTGGGCGCGGGCCGCGACGATCCGCCGCTTCGCGCACGACCTCGAACGTTTCAGCCGATGACCTCTTATCCCCACCGCTCGGAAAGGACCAGCTCCACCATGGACGAGGCCCCGATAATTTACGCCGTTCCGGTGCGCGACCTGCCGGGACGGCTGGTGCGGACGGTGCGGACCGGCCGTTCGCCGCAGGGCCAGCGGCTGGGCATCGCCTTCACCCGGCCGGAGTTGCTGGCCGCCGCGATGGGCGTCGATCAGCAGTGGGAGGAGCTGTGCGAGTCCGCGCTGCGCGGCATGCTGCGCCCGCTCGGCATCGACGTGATCCAGGTCGACCCCCTGCTGGTGGCGCCGCCGCTCGACCCGAGCAGCGGAGACCGGGCCGCGCCGAGCGTGCCGGCCCGCGCACCGGCCGCACCCACCGGCCCATGGTCCGAGGCCGTTCCGGTCCCGGTCGGCCCCGCACCCGCCGCCGCTCAGGCGCGGACGAAGCGGACCGCGTCGGCGACCACATAACCGTCGGTGTCCTCGGTGCGGATCAGTACGCTCCCGCCGCTGCCCGCCGTGAACGGATAGGTCCCCAACGGCACCCACTGGCCGCCGGTCTGCCGCTGGTCCACCGTGCGGGTGACGAGCCCGCTGGAGTGTTCGATGTCCACCGGCACGTTCGTCGCCCGGTTCGGGTTGGCGGTCCAGCGCATCTGCACCGTCCAGGACCCGGCGGCGGGCAGCGTCGGGCGGAACCGCAGCCGGTTGACGCCCTTCGCGGTGTTGCCGTCGTGCTCGTAGTCCGGGCCGTAGAAGCCGCCGACGCTTGTGCTGCGCAGCCACGTCCCGGCCCGGGTGATCCCGCTGGCCGCCGAGTTGTCCAGGATCACCTCGTCGGTCGAGCCCCACTCCAGGACCGCGCCGTCCTGCCGCAACCGGGCCTGGAGGGTGGGCACGGGCACCTCCTGCACGGCGAGGTTCCCGGCGAGGGCCAGCGACGCGGCGGTGGCCGCCGCCTGCCCGAGGATCATGAACACCGGTTCCATCCGGATCGAGCCGTACGCGATGTGGCTCGCCGAGAGGCAGACCGGCACCAGCAGGTTGGCGCACTGCGCCTGGTGCGGCACGATCGCCCGGTAGCTCACCGGGTAGGGGGCCGGCACCCCGATCTGCACGTCCCCCTCGTTGCGCACCCGCCCGTCGACCACCACCCGTTGACAGTTGTGCGAGTCCATCGTGTAACTGGCCAGCCCCACCGAGTCGGTGGCGCGTACCCGGCCCCGGCAGTCGGCCTCGGTCATCACGTACGCGGAGACCATCCGGCGGGCCTCCCGGATGTAGAGCAGTGGCGGCCAGCCGCCGGTGCCGGTGAACTCGTCGATCGGCAGCCCCCAGCGGGCGGTCGAGTCACGGACCGACGACGGCAGCCGGGGATCGTTGGCCAGGAACCACATCAGCCCCTGCTGGTAGGTGCGGTGCTCGGCGATGATGCTCTCCCGCGCGGCCCAGCTCGCCGTCGGGTACGCGTGGTTGAAGCCGATGTGGTCGGTGGAGACGGCGCCGTTGTTGTTGGAGTCGGTCTTGCCGCCGCCGATCGATCCGGTGGTGAAGTACGGCCCGGCGTAACCGGCCTGGATGTGGCGCAGCAGCAGCTCGTACCGGATCGGGTCGTAGCCGGACGGCTTGCCGAACGGGATGCGGTTGGCCGCCTGGGTCAGGCACATCCGGAAGCAGTACGCCTGGATCCTGTCGTCGCCGCTGCCCTGCGGGGCGAGGGGGGTGGCGGAGATGCCGGGCAGCAGGCCGCTGGCGGGCGAGCCGGCCGTGACGTACGGGTCGATCGGGTACGCGAACTGGTGGGTGTTGCGCGACTGCACCCCGTTTATCGTCTCGCCGTAGGTGTCGTTGGACTCCCGCCCGACGGTGAACCCCACCCCGGCCGTGGCCAGCAGGTCACCCTCGTAGGTGGCGTCGACGAACACCCCGCCCCGGTAGATCGAGCCGTCCTCGGTGCGCAGCTCGGTGATCCGGTCGCCGCTGCGACCGACGCCGGCGAGCCGGGCGTCGGTGATCACCGGCACGCCCGCCTCGGCCAGCAGGTCGGCGAAGACGGCGACGGCGACGTGCGGTTCGAAGGTCATCCGCAGCGGCGACGTCGGGGTGAGGGTTCCGCCGTGGTACTTCACGTACACCCGGCGGTAGAACTCGGCGGCGAGCCCGCCGATGGACGCCTGGACGCCGGTGTCGGTGGCGCCCAGCCCGGCGGTGCTCAGCCCACCGACGTGGCCGGTGGGCTCCACCACCACGGCGGTGCGACCGAGCCGGCGCATGGTGATCGCGGCGGCCAGCCCGCCGGAGGTGGCGCCATAGACGACCAGGTCTGCGGTGGTGACGGCGGCGCGGGCGGGGCCGGCGCGGAACGGGTCGGTGAGACCGGCCAGGACGAGGCCGGCGCCGCCGGCGGTCAGCAGCCGACGACGGGACAGGGGCAGGGACACGGCGGGCTCCCGAGGGGTAACCGGTGGAGGGGACGGTTACAGAAGCACGCCGCTGCCGCTGCAGACCGAAATTCTTCAATGTCTGCCAGCGGGTGTCAACGGGTCAGGGGCGGTAGCGGTAGCCCATGCCCGGCTCGGTGACGAGGTGCCGGGGGCGCGCCGGGTCGTCCTCCAGCTTGCGCCGCAGCTGGGCCAGGTACTGCCGCAGGTAGTTTGTCTCGTTCAGGTATTCCGGCCCCCACACGTCCTGGAGGAGCTGACGTTGGCTGACCAGCTTGCCGGGGTGGCGCAGCAGCTTCTCCAGCACGCTCCACTGGATGGGGGTCAGCTTGACCTCGGAGCCGTCGTCGTGCCGCACGCGGTGGTCGACCAGGTCGACGGTGTGCTGGCCGATCCGCAGCGCCGGCACCGCCTCGCTGGGGGCGCCGAGGCGGCGGGTGACGGCGCGGATGCGGGCCAGCAGCTCCTCCACCCCGAACGGTTTGGTGACGTAGTCGTCCGCGCCGGCGTCGAGGGCGGCGACCTTGTCCGCACTGCCGGCCCGGCCGGAGAGCACGATGATCGGCACGCTTGTCCAGCCGCGCAGGCCGCGGATCACCTCCACACCGTCGATGTCGGGCAGGCCGAGGTCCAGCACCACCAGGTCGGGCGGGTGGCTGGCGGCGGCCTTCAACGCGGCGGCCCCGGTGTCGGCGACGTCCACGTCGTAGCGGCGGGCACGCAGGTTGATCCGCAGGGCGCGCAGGATCTGCGGTTCGTCGTCGACGACCAGGATGCGCGTCATTCCTGCGACCCCTCCGAGCTGGTCGGCGCGGCTGCTGGTAGCCGCAGCACCATGGTGAGCCCACCGCCGGGGGTGGTCTCCGGGGTGATGCTGCCACCCATCGCCTCGGCCAACCCCCGGGACAGGGCGAGCCCGAGGCCGACACCCGTCTGGTTGTCCCGGTCACCGAGGCGTTGGAACGGCAGGAAGACGTGCTCCCACTGGTCCTCGGGGATGCCCGGCCCTCGGTCGATCACCCGCAGCTCCACCTGGCCGGCGTGGGCGCTGGCGGTGATGGTGGGCGGCTGACCGGGCGGGCTGTAGCGCAGCGCGTTGGCGACGATGTTGACGAGCACCCGTTCCAGCAGGCCCGGGTCGGCGGTGGCGGCCGGCAGGTCGGCCGGGATGTCCGTGCCGACGGTCGCGGCCGCCGGGCCAAGTTCGTCCAACGCCAGGGGTACGGCGTCCTCCAGGCCGATCGCCGTGGCCGTGATGCCGAGGACGCCGGCCTGGAGTCGGCTCATGTCCAGCAGGTTGCCGACCAGCCGGGCGAGCCGGTCCAGCGACTCCTCGGCGGTCTCCAGCAACTCCTCCCGGTCGGACTCGTCGAACTCGATGTCGTGGCTGCGCAGGCTTGTCACCGCCGCCTTCGCTGAGGCGAGAGGCGTACGCAGGTCGTGGCTGACCGCGGCGAGCAGCGCGGTACGCATCCGGTCCGCGGCGGCCAGCGGCCGGGCGGTAGCGGCCTCCTCGGCGAGTCGCTCCTGGCGCAGCGCGACGGCGGCCTGGGCGGCGAACGCCTCGACGATCCGCCGGTCGGCGGCCTCCAACCGTCGGCCGCTGAGCACGACTGTGATCCGCTCGTCGACGGGTACCGCCGTCTCGCCGCCGTCGGGCGTGCAGGCCGGCTGCTCGCCGACGCTCGCCACGACGCACCAGGCGTGCTCCTCGCGGGCCCGCTCCGGGCGCCCGCTGGCCTCCTCGGCCAGCTCCAGCACGCTCACCGCGCGCAGCCCGAAGGTTTCCCGGAGCTGGTCGAGCAGGGCCGGCAGGGGGCGTTCGCCGCGCAGCACGCCACCGGCGACGGCGGCGAGGGTCTGCGCGTCGGCGGCGGCCCGCGCGGCTTCCCGGGTACGCCGGGCGGCCACGTCGACGATCCAGCTCACCGCCAGCGCCACGCCGACGAAGACGGCGAGCGCGAGCAGGTTGTCCGCCTCGGCGATGGTGAGCGTCCGGTACGGCGGAGTGAAGAACCAGTTGAGCAGCAGTGACCCGCCGAGCGCGGCGACCAGGGCGGGCCACACCCCGCCGACGAGCGCGACCCCGACGACCCCGGCGAGGAACAGCAGGATGTCGTTGGTAATCGTCAGGTCGGGCAGCGCCTTGAGCAGCAGGGTGAGCAGCGGCATGCCCAGCGCGGACAGGCCGAAGCCGAGCAGCCGGCGACGCCGGGACAACGCCGCCGGCACGGCTGCCGCCCGACGACCCTTACCGGCCTGCCGGTGGGTGACCAGGTGCACGTCGATCGAGCCGGAGAGCGCGGTGGTGGTGACCCCGACGCCCCGAGCGAAGATCTGCGCGAGGCGACCCCGCCGGCTGGCCCCGAGCACCAACTGGGTGGCGTTCACACCCTGGGCGAAGTCCAGCAGCGCGGCCGGCACGTCGGTGCCGAGCACCTGGTGGTACGTACCGCCCAGGCTCTCCACGAGGACTCGTTGGCGGGCCAGTTGGGCCGGGTCCGCGCCGGCCAGGCCGTCGCTGCGGGCCACGTGCACGGCGAGCAGGTCGGCGCCCTTGCTGCGGGCCGCGACCCGGGCGGCCCGACGGATCAGCGTCTCGCCCTCCGGGCCACCGGTCAGCGCCACCACGACCCGTTCCCGGGCCTCCCAGGTGGCGGCGATGCCCTGCTGGCTGCGGTAGCGGTCGAGCTGCTCGTCGACCTTGTCGGCAAGCCAGAGCAGCGCCAGCTCGCGCAGCGCGGTCAGGTTGCCGACCCGGAAGTAGTTGCCCAGCGCGGCGTCGATCTTGTCGGGTCGGTAGATGTTGCCGTGCGCCATCCGCCGGCGCAGCGCCTCGGGGGTCATGTCGACAAGCTCGACCTGCTCGGCGGCGCGGACGATCTCGTCCGGCACGGTCTCCCGCTGGGTGGTGCCGGTGATCTGGGCGACGACGTCGTTCACCGACTCCAGGTGCTGCACGTTGACCGTGGACAGCACGTCGATCCCCGCGTCGAGCAGCTCCTGGACGTCCTGCCAGCGCTTGTCGTGCCGGGAACCTGGCACGTTCGTGTGCGCCAGCTCGTCGACGATCGCGATCTCCGGCCGGCGGGCCAGCACCGCGTCCAGGTCCATCTCGGTGAACTCGGCGCCCCGGTAGTCCATGCTGCGGCGGGGCACCTGTTCCAGGTCGCCGAGCATCGCGGCGGTCTGCTGGCGGCCGTGGGTCTCCACGAAGCCGACCACCACGTCGGTGCCGCGCGCGGCCCGCCGCTGGGCCTCCTCCAACATGGCGTACGTCTTGCCGACGCCGGGGGCGGCCCCGAGATAGATGCGCAGTTCTCCGCGTGGCACGGGACCCATCCTCCCTGGTCAGGTCGGCGGGCGGGGCCGCGCCGGTCGGCTCGGCCCCGCCCGCGAGTGTGCTCAGCGCGCGGCGAACCGCTTGTCGAGGGCGAGGTTGAGCTCCAGCACGTTGACGCCGGGCTCACCCATGAACCCGAGCCCTCGCCCGCCGGTGTGCTCTTCGACCAGCTCGCGGACCGCCGCCGGGTCCGCGCCGCGCTCGCGCGCGACCCGGTTCACCTGCAACTCGGCGTACGCCGGGCTGATCTGCGGGTCGAGGCCGCTGGCGCTGGCGGTGACCGCGTCGGCGGGCACCGCCGGGTCGGCGGGCGCGTCGCCACGGATCGGGGTGACCACCCCACCGAGGGCCACGTAGTCCTCGCCGGGTTGGGCCAGCTCCACGGCGACCCCCTGGTACTCGCCGACGAATGGCGTCGCCGGGGCGGCCTGGTTGACGCTCACCACCCGGGTGACCTTGCCGGTCAGACCGCCCGCGCGGAAGACCGCGAGCACGGCGCCCACCCCGTCGTCGGTGCAGAAGGGGCGCCGGCCGTCGACGCCGTTCAGCTCGCCGATCTCCCTGCTGCGCCCGCAGACCTGGGTGAGCAGGCTCTCGCTGGCCTCCTCCGGGTCGGTGGCGAGGGTGTCGACGACACTCTCCGGGCCCAGGTTGCTGGCCGAGGTGGACGTCGGGTCGTAGCCGTCGCCGGCGGCCGAGGGGCGGGACTGGAAGTAGCGGGCGACGGGGTTGCCGTCCGCGTCGGTGAAGGACTGGCCGATCAGCGCGCTGCCGACGGTGTTCCCGCCCGCGGTGATCAGCGAGCCGTCGGCCTTGTGGTGGAGGCCGGGTAGCTGACCGAGCGCGACCAGCGCCAGCGGGTAGACGAGGCCGAGCAGCACGGTGAAGACGAGCACGGCGCGCAGCGCGGCGAGGTGTTGGGCGATCCAGGTGGGTAGACGCATCACGAAATCCCCGGGATGAACTGGATGAGCAGGTCGATGAGCTTGATCCCGATGAACGGCACGATGATGCCGCCCAGTCCGTAGACCAGCAGGTTGCGGCCGAGCAGCTTCGACGCGGCGGCCGGCCGGTACCGCACGCCCCGCAGGGCGAGCGGGATCAGCGCGATGATCACCAGGGCGTTGAAGATGACGGCGGACAGGATTGCCGACTCCGGGCTGGACAGCCGCATGATGTTCAGCGCGTCCAGGCTCGGGTAGAGGCCGGCGAACATGGCCGGGATGATCGCGAAGTACTTCGCGATGTCGTTGGCGATGCTGAACGTGGTCAGCGCGCCCCGGGTGATCAGCAACTGCTTGCCGATCTCCACGATCTCGATCAGTTTGGTCGGGTCGGAGTCGAGGTCGACCATGTTGCCGGCCTCCTTGGCGGCCGACGTACCGGTGTTCATGGCCACCCCGACGTCGGCCTGGGCGAGCGCCGGCGCGTCGTTTGTGCCGTCACCTGTCATCGCGACCAGCCGGCCGCCCTCCTGCTCCCGCCTGATCAGCGCGAGCTTGTCCTCCGGCGTCGCCTCGGCCAGGAAGTCGTCCACCCCGGCCTCGTCGGCGATCGCCTTCGCGGTCCGCGGGTTGTCGCCGGTGATCATCACGGTCCGGATGCCCATCCGACGCATCTCGTCGAACCGCTCCCGCATGCCGGACTTGACCACGTCCTTGAGGTGGATGACGCCCAGAGCGCGGGCGGGTTCACCGTCGACGTGCTCGGCGACCACCAGCGGGGTGCCGCCGGTGCCGCTTATCGCGTCCACGATCTCGCCGACCTGCTCGGTCGGGTGGCCGCCGTTCTCCCGTACCCACGTCATCACCGCGGCGGCGGCGCCCTTGCGGACCCGGCGGGCCGTGCCCACCGCGCCGCCGTCCACGCTGCCGTCCGGGGTCAGGTCGACGCCGCTCATCCGGGTCTGCGCGGTGAACGGTACGAAGGTGGCGTGCGGCATCACGCCGGGCTCCCGCTCGCGCAGCCCGAACTCGTTCTTCGCCAGGACCACCACCGAGCGCCCCTCCGGGGTCTCGTCGGCCAGGCTGGACAGTTGCGCGGCGTCGGCCAGACGGGCGGCGTCGACCCCCTCGACCGGGACGAACTCGGCGGCCTGCCGGTTGCCCAGCGTGATGGTGCCCGTCTTGTCGAGCAGCAGGGTGTTGACGTCGCCGGCCGCCTCGACGGCCCGACCACTCATGGCCAGGACGTTGCGCTGCACCAGCCGGTCCATGCCGGCAATGCCGATGGCGGAGAGCAGCGCGCCGATGGTGGTGGGGATCAGGCAGACCAGCAGCGAGATCAGCACCACCCCGGTGACGCCGGAGTTGGTGATCGCGCCACTGTCCGGTGCGGCCGCCTGGTACGCCTTGGAGAAGATGGCAAGCGGTTGGAGCGTGACCACGGCCAGCAGGAAGATGACGGTGAGCGCGGCGAGCAGGATGTTCAGCGCGATCTCGTTTGGCGTCTTCTGCCGGTTGGCGCCCTCGACCAGGGCGATCATCCGGTCGATGAAGCTCTCACCGGGCTTCTGGGTGATCTTCACGATGATCCGGTCGGAGAGCACCTTCGTGCCACCGGTGACCGCGCTGCGGTCACCGCCGGACTCCCGGATGACCGGGGCCGACTCACCGGTGATCGCCGACTCGTCGACGCTGGCGATCCCCTCGACGATGTCGCCGTCGCCCGGGATGATGCCGCCCGCCTCGACGAGCACGACGTCGCCCTGGCGCAGCTCCGACGCGGGCACCGCCTCGTCGCGGTAGGTGTTGGCCCGCGCGCCCGGCTTCCAGTCGACCAGCCGGGTGGCGATGGTGTCCTTCTTCGCCTGGCGCAGCGTCGCGGCCTGGGCCTTGCCCCGGCCCTCGGCGACCGCCTCGGCCAGGTTGGCGAAGACCACCGTCAGCCAGAGCCAGACGGTGATGGCCCAGGCGAACACCGACGGGTCGAGCACCGCCAGGACCGTGGTGAAGGCCGCGCCGACCTCGACGATCAGCATCACCGGGTTGCGCCACAGCGTGGTGGGGTTGAGCTTGCGTACCGCGTCCGGCAGGGACCGGATGAGCTGCTGGGGGTCGAGCAGGCCCCCGCCGATCCGGTTGCCCTGGGTGGCGGGTGTGCCGGGGAGTTGCTCGGTGGGGGCGGACGTGACGGACATGTCCTCGTTCCTCATGATGGTCAGAGCCCCTCTGCCAGCGGGCCGAGCGCGAGCGCGGGCAGGAAGGTCAGCGCGACGAGGACCACCGTGACGCCGACGACCATGCCGATGAACAGCGGTCGGTGGGTCGGCAGGGTGCCCTCGGACGCGGGGGTGGGTGCCTGGCGGGCCAGCGAGCCGGCCAACGCGAGCACGAAGATGAGCGGCAGGAACCGGCCCAGCAGCATGCACAGCCCGAGCGCGGTGTCCCACCAGGTGGTGTTGACCGTGATGCCGCCGAAGGCCGAGCCGTTGTTGTTACTGGCCGAGGTGAACGCGTACAGCACCTCGGAGAGGCCGTGCGGGCCGACGTTGAGCGCCGTGGAGTTGTTGCCGGTGGCGAACGCCGCAGCCGTGCCGACGAGCACCAGGATCGGCGTGATCAGGAAGTAGAGCGAGGCGAACTTGATCTCGCGCGACCCGATCTTCTTGCCCAGGTACTCGGGGGTGCGACCGACCATCAGACCGGCCACGAAGACCGTGATCACCGCGAGGATGAGCAGGCCGTAGAGACCCGAACCGGTGCCACCCGGCGCGACCTCGCCGAGCATCATGTTGACCATCGTCATCATGCCGCCGAGCGAGGTGAACGAGTCGTGGAACGAGTTCACCGCACCGGTGGAGGTGAGCGTGGTGGCGGCGGCGAAGGTGGCCGAGTTCGACACGTCGAACCGCACCTCCTTGCCCTCCATCGCCGCGCCGACCGCCTGCGGCACCGTGCCGTGGCCGGCCAACTCGAAGATGTTGGTGATGGCGACGCTCGCGAACGCGAGGATGCCCATCACCGCGGCGATGGCGTAGCCCTGCCGGTTCTGCCCGACCATCCGGCCGAAGACCCGGGGAAGACTGAACGGAATCAGGAAGATCAGGAAGATCTCCAGCCAGTTCGTCCAGGTGGTGGGGTTCTCGAACGGGTGCGCGCTGTTGACGTTGTAGAAGCCGCCACCGTTGGTGCCCAGCTCCTTGATCACTTCCTGGCTGGCGACCGGACCACCGGTGATGGTCTGGGAGCCGCCGGTCAGCGTGCTCACGTCGGTGCCACCGGAGAGGTTCTGCACCACGCCGCCGATCATCAGCGCGATGGCGCCGAGCACGGCGATCGGCAGCAGGATCCGCAGCACGATCCGGGTCAGGTCGACCCAGAAGTTGCCGAGCTGCCCGGTCCGGCTCCGGGCGAAGCCGCGTACCAGGGCCACCGCCACCGCGATGCCGACCGCCGCCGAGACGAAGTTCTGCACGGCCAGGCCGGCCATCTGCACCAGGTGGCCCATCGTCGACTCACCCGAGTACGACTGCCAGTTGGTGTTCGTCACGAACGAGACGGCCGTGTTCCAGGCGCCGTGCGGCACCACCGGGTCGAAGCCCAGGGACAGCCACAGGTGGTTCTGCACCCGCTGGAAGAGGTACAGGAACAGGATCGAGACCGCGGAGAACGCCAGCACGCTGCGGGCGTACACCCCCCAGGTCTGCTCGGCGGCCGGGTTGACCCCGACCAGCCGGAAGACTCCCCGCTCGACCCGGGACTGCTTCGTGCCGGCGACCGCCCGGAACATGTAGTCGCCGAACGGCTTGTAGACGGCGACGAGGGCCGCCACCAGCGTCACGACGAAGATGACGCCCGCTGTTGTCATGGTCATCAGAAGCGCTCCGGAAACAGCAGGGCGAACACCAGGAACGCGCCCAGGCCGATCGCGAGCACCAGACCGACGGCGTTTACCGCGTTCACAGCTTCTCCACCGCCCGGACCACAAGGGCGAGCACTGCGAACAGCACCACCGTCAGGACCACGAACACCACGTCAGACACGCTGACTCCTCAGACCGGAAAGGTTCGTCGCGACCGCCTTCCGGTCGCGCCGGGCAATCAAAGCCCCACCACCCGCCGGACGGCAGGGGTCATAACGCGACCATGACGGGGCCGAACCTTTTCTTGACGTGGTTTTCACACCTGCCCACTGAACAGGTGAAATGCGGCACAGGTCCGGGCCCGTCCGCGAGGTCAAGACCAGTTGTCCGTTCCCTTTGCTCTGCACCCGCGGAGGCGCCAGCTACAGAGCGTGAGCGTCGCCTCCGCGGGTGCAGAGCAAAGGACATACGAGAGAGACCATGCGCGACCCGGATGGGTGGCGCGTGGCGCGGGCGGCGGCCTGGCTCAGGCCGGGCGGCGGGCCACCAGCACGTCGCGCATGATCGACTGGTCGACCCGGTGCCGCAGCGCGCGGTAGGGCTCCTCGTCGACCACGGTCAGGCCGGCGTCGGCAAGCGCCGCCGCCGCGTCCTCGCGGCTGGCCACGTGGGTGTTCCAGGAGATACCGAGGGCACCGCCGGGACGCAGCAACCGCGCCCAGACCGGCGCGGCGTCCGCGAGCAACGCCAGCGGATCACGGGTCAGGCCCTTCTCGGCCGTACGGCTGCCGTGCTGCACGCCGTACGGTGCGTCGGCGACGACCAGGTCGACGGTCTCCGGGCGGAAGAACTCCGAAGAGCGGGCCGTGTCGGCGTTGACCACGTCGAGCAGTTGGGTCTGGCCGGCCTTGTGCTCCTCGCGGGTCGGCGCCAACTCGATCCGCACCCGCCGGCCGACCACCTTGCGTTCGCGCCGCACCGGCCCCGACTCCAGCACCCGGTGCTTGACCCGCTTCTGCTTCAGCCAGGTGGTGATGAACGCCCGGTACGCCTCGACGTCCTTCTGGTCGCGCTCGATGCCGGCGGCGTCGAACCCGTACATCAGGGCCTGGTTGAGGGTCGTACCCCGGCCGCAGAGCGGGTCGAGCACCCGGAACCGCCGACTGGTCAGCTCGCCGGCCCAGTCCGAGGCGAGCAGGGTGACGTTGAGCAGCAGCTTGGTGAACTGCTCGTTGGTCTTGCCCGGGTACTTCTGGATGGTGAGCAGGTCGTCGTCGTAGCGGTCCAGTCGGCTCCACTCGATCGGCCGCAGCAGCTCACCGACGATCTCGAACAGCGCGTACCCGGCGGAGAGATTGCCCAGGACGGCCAGGTCCCGCTCGGTCAGCCCGTCCCCGGTGAAGGTGACGTAGGACGCCCCTCCGACGACCTCGGTGTCCAGCTCGCCGATCCGGCCGTCGAGCGCCGAGCGGCCGAAGATCTCCAGCTCGGCCCGGGTCAGGTCGACGGCGGAGCGGGCGTACACCCGGTTGGTGGCGGGCAGGATCAGCAGGCCGTAGCGCGTCATGATCCGGCGAGTATTCCACAACCCGACCGGGTCGCCGGGAACCGGAGCGGCTCTCGGAGCGACTACCGGTACATGGGGTGTGAGCAGTGGCGGGAGGTCCTGTCCGCGCAGCTGGACGGGGAGGAGACCGCCGCCGAGCTGGCGGCGGTGCAGGGACACCTCGACGGGTGTGCCGAGTGCCGGGCCTGGTTCACGGCGGCGGCCGCGGTGACACGTCGGGTTCGTACCCGATTGGTGGCTGATGTGCCCGACCGGACTGCGGCGATCCTGGCCGCCGTCGCGGCGGAGCCGGCCCGCCGGCCGTGGTGGCGACGCGCTGGTTCGGTCGCGCGCGGTGGGTCGGTCGCCGGGCTACGCGCGGCGCTCGGGCGCGGCACGCTGGTCGCCGGGCTACGCGCGGCGCTCGGGCTGCTCGGCGCGGTGCAGTTGGTGCTCGGCCTGGCCCAGGTGGGCCGGGGCGCGACCACCGACCACCTGCACCCGTCCGGCCAGCACCTGTGGCACGAGTCAGCCGCGTGGAACGTGGCGGTGGGCGCCGGCTTCCTCTTCGTGGCGGTCCGCCGCAGCCCGCCGGCCGGGCTGCTGCCGATGCTCAGCGCGTTCGTCGGCACGTTGCTGCTGCTCTCGGTCAACGACCTGGCCACCGGATCGGTGGGCGGGGAGCGGCTGGTCAGTCACGGGTTCCTGGTGGTCGGCTACCTGATCACGGTGTTGCTGTCCCGGCCCGGCCTGCGCCCCGGTGGGCCTTCGCCGCAGCGGCAGCCAGCGCCGTCACGCTGGCGGTTCGGCACCGACGAGGTGGACCGGCCGCTGCGGGTGGTCCGCGCCGAGTCGTACCCGGCGCAGGCCGCCGACCGATTCGCGGCTCCGGCGGCGCGAGCTGATCATGCCGCCGCGGCGGCGCGTGCCGACCTCCCGGCCACGGCCGCGCGTGCCGACCGCGGTGGGCGGGCCGGCGGACGCCGCGCCGCCTGATCGCCATCGTCATCCTGACCGTCGTCATCGTGCTCCAGCTCGGCGAGTCGACCCCCGTCATCGGTGCCGGTGACGACGCGGGGGGCGCCGTCAGCGGCGACGCGACCATCCCACCCGGAGCGGGATCGGGCAGCTCAAGCGGGCGGCGCTGGCCGGGTCGGGGCGGCGATGGCCTGCGGGATGACCTGTTCGACGATTGTCAGCAGGGTGGTGGCGAGCAGTAGGTGCACCTGGGCACGTGTCAACGCGCCGCGCTGGAGCCACTCCCGGGCGGTCGACGTGGCCAGACCGCCGTACGCACGGACCATGGCACGCGACTCCTCCCGGTGCTCCGCCTCGCCGGCCAGGCCGACGGCGACGAGCATGCGGTCCGCGGCGACCTCCTCGGCTTCGGCGAGCACCCGTTCCACGTCCGCGTCGCCGCCCATCCCCCGGGCGGTGAAGGCCGCCAGCCAGGAGGTGCTGTGCCGGGACACCACGTCGAGGAACCAGGAGACGCTGGCGTCGACCCGGGTCCGCAGGTCACCCTTGGGCAACCGGTCGAGGGCGACCTCCGGAATTGTCACCATGACCCGCACGACCTCCAGGTAGAGGTCCTTCTTCGCACCGAAGTAGTGGTTGACCAGACCGCGAGCGACACCCGCCTCCCGGGCGACGTCGGTGGTCGACACGTCCGCGTACGGGCGCTCGCCGAACAGCCGGACCGCGCAGGCCAGGATCTGGCCGCGCCGGGCGTCCGGCTCCAGACGACGGCGGCGCGGAGCCGTCTCGACACTCATCTGCCCGACCCTAGCGGCAGCCACCCCCCTCACCTTGATCAAGTGATGAGAAGTAGGTACAGGGCAGCTTCGAGACCTACTTTTCATCACCTGATCAAGAGGTGCCGCCCGTGATCACTTCATGTCCAGCAGTTGCCAGCGCCGTTCTCGAACTGCTGAGCATCACGTGATCACTGGCCGCGGCGGCGCCGGACCACGTGCCGACCGAGGTGCCGCAGGTTGGACGTCTCGGAGTAGAGCGCCGCGTTGATCGCGCCGACCGCCACTCCGGGCGCCCGTTGCACCCGGTCGACGTCCCGGACCACCCGGCCGATCAGCGTGAGCCGACAACGGAGATCGAACAACTCCCTGCGTGCGTAGTGCAACGCCGTCTCCAACCCCCGACCCGCTCCCGCAGCCACGCCAACTCCGTCGCCTGATCCATCGGGCCTCCTCCCAGCACTCGCGATTGCTGACCAATCGGCCCGAGCCCCAGCCGGGCCGATGAGTTCACCTTCACCCATTCGGAAGGGCTGCGCAAGTAGGTAGACGCAATTCGGCATTCCTGATCGCCCTACCTTCGACTGATGGGTGAGGTCCCGGGTCCACTGGTCGGTCCGCACGAGTTGCAGGAGTTGCTCGGCGGCGTGAGCCGGACCCGGATGCGTCAGCTCATCCGCTATCCGACCTTCCCCGCGCCGTTCCAGCGGCTGCACGGGACCACGGTCTGGCTGCGGGCCGATGTGGAGGCGTGGATCGCCGAGCACCGCCCACCTCGCCCCACCGACGGCGACGAGGCCGAGTAGTTCACGCGCGCTGGCTGCGCCGACCTGGTCAGCGGCCGAACTTCGCGATCGCGTCCGGGGTCACCGGGGTGAAGAAGTTGACCAGGTTGCCGTCGGGGTCGCGGAAGAGCAGGGCTCGGTTACCCCAGGGCATTGTCATGGGCTCGTTCACGACGTCCTCCACCACGAGCTGCAGCCTCTCGTAGAGCGCGTCCACGTCTGCCACGAGGAACTCGATGATCACGGTGTGGTTGTCGGCCGCGCGGGCCGACCCTGGCGCGAACAGTGGGACGGTGCGGGTACTGCCGATCGCCAGCGTGCCGTGGGGGGTGCGCAACTCGGCGAAGTCCTCGTTGCCCCAGGCCGCCTGCACGCCCGTGATCTTCTCGTAGAAGCCGACCAGGCGGTTGATGTCGTCGGTGATGATGCGGATCGATACGAAATCCATGCCTTCTCCCTGCTCAGTACGGTCGGTACCGGTCTGTCGCCCGAACGCTAACCCGAATACTGGACAGATCTGGTCCAGTATTCGGGTTAGCGTTCAGACCGTGGCACGACCGACAGCCCAGGTGCTCGCACTGCTGGGGCTCCTGCAGTCCGGCGGCGTCCGGACGATGGCCGAGCTTGCCGAGCGCCTCGGTGTCGAACCGCGCACGGTGCGGCGCTACGTGAGTCACCTGGTCGACCTCGACGTGCCAGTGGAGTCGGTGCGCGGTCGCTACGGCGGGTATCGGCTCGCCGCCGGCTATCGTCTGCCGCCGCTGATGTTCAGCGACGACGAGGCCCTGGCCGTCCTACTCGGCCTGATTGCCGGCCGCCGTGCCGGGCTGGCGACCGCTACCGGTACGGCGGGCGAGACTGCCACCGCGAAAATCCGGCGCGTCCTGCCGCCGCGGATCGCGGACCGGCTGGACGCCGTACTCCAGTCCCTCGCCTTCACCACCGAACCCGGCGACTTACCTGCGCCGCAGACGGACGTACTACTCACGGTCGCCGAGGCGGTCCGCCAGCACCGGCCGATCTCACTCCAGTACACCTCGCGCAACGGCAGGCGTAGCGTCCGCGCACTGCATCCGTTCGGGCTGGTCAACCATGCGGGCCGGTGGTATGTCACCGGAGTCGATCCGGATATCGGTGCGGATCGGACCCTTCGGCTCGACCGCATCGCGGACGCGAGAACGCTGCCCGGCTCGTTCGAGCCGCCCGCCGGGAACGATCCCGCAGCGCACCTCCTCGCCTCGATGGCACAGGCGCCGTACCAACATGCGGTGTCGCTGCGGGTACGAGGAACACGTGAGCAGATCCGCAGGCAGCTACCGGCCAGCATCGCCGAGGTGCGAGAGGGTGCGGACGAAGGTTGGCAGGACGTGGAGATCCGGGCAGAGAGTCTCGACTGGTTACCCGCCGTGCTCGCCGCGCTCGACCTGCCGTTCGTCATCGAACGCCCCGACGAACTCCGCGACCGTGTCGTCGCACTCGCTGAGCGGCTGGCGGCCTCCGGACGACGTGAGTCGACCCGCGGCTAGTCGCCCGGGGCGCTGGCGGGCTGCGGGCACCTGCCCTTCGCGGACGACCCGGAGCCTTGTGCCCGGCTGCGGACCACGACTTATTGACATGCTGCCAACACGGCGCGAGGGTGGTGGACATGCCGACGCCCCCGCTCGACGGTTCCCCCTCAGTCTGGCGCGAGCCGGAGCACGACGACCTCGCCGACCTGGCCCGCGCCTTCTTCACCAAGGAGGTGCTGCCGCACGCCGACCGCCTGCTGGCGCAGGGGCATCCGGACCGGGAGCACTACCGCCGCGCCGGTGAGCTGGGGCTGCTGGGCCTGTCCGTTCCGGAGGAGTACGGCGGCGGAGGCGGCCGGTTCACCCATGAGGCGGTGCTGTTGCACGAGCAGGCGTACTCCGGAGAGAACAGCCTCGGGTTGTCCGTCCACAGTGGCATCGTCACCGGCTACCTGGTCGCGTACGGCAGCGAGGAGCAGAAGCGGCGGTGGCTGCCCGGCCTGTGCAGCGGTGAACTTGTCGGCGCTATCGCGATGACCGAGCCGGACGGCGGCTCCGATCTCCAGGCGATGCGCAGCCGGGCGATCCGCGACGGGGACGACTACCTGATCACCGGTGCGAAGACGTTCATCACAAACGGTGGCCTGGCCGACCTGATCATCGTGGCCGCGAAGACCGACCCCGAGCAGCGGGCGGCGGGTGTCTCGCTGCTGGTCTGCGAGGTCGGCGGCGATCCGGAGGGCTTCCGTCGGGGCCGACTGCTGTCCAAGATCGGGTTGCACGCCAACGACACCGCCGAGTTGTTCTTCGACGAGTTCCGGGTGCCGGCGGCCAACCTGCTCGGCGACGCCGAGGGGCGGGGCTTCATCCAGCTCATGCAGCAGCTTCCGCAGGAACGGCTGGTCATCGGCGTCGGCGCGGTCGCGGCCATGGAACGGGCCGTCGAGTTGACGGTCGCGTACGCCAAGCAGCGCACCGCCTTCGGCAAGACGCTGATGGGCCACCAGAACACCCGGATGGTGCTCGCCGAGTGCGCCACCCGCGCCCGGGTCAGCCGGGTCTTCCTGGACGACTGCATCGTCCGGCACACGCGCGGCGACCTGGACGTGGCGACCGCGGCGATGGCGAAGTCGTGGCTCACCGAAGGGCAGTGCGAGGTCGTCGACAGGTGTCTCCAGATCTTCGGCGGTTACGGCTACACGACGGAATATCCGATCGCCCAGATGTATGCCGACGCCCGAGTCCAGAAGATCTACGGAGGCACCAACGAGATCATGAAGGAGTTGATCGCCCGTGCCCTCTGAGGCGTACGTCTACGACGCGGTCCGCACCCCGCGCGGACGCGGCCGGGACACCGGCGCGCTGCACGGGGTCAAGCCGATCTCCCTGGTGGTCGGCCTGATCGACGCGCTGCGCGAGCGCAACCCCGGCCTGGACGTGGGCCGGCTGGAGGACCTGCTGCTCGGCATCGTGACCCCGGTCGGCGAGCAGGGCGGCGACCTGGCACGCGCCGCCGCGCTGCTGGCCGGGCTGCCCGACCAGGTGGGCGGGGTGCAGCTCAACCGGTTCTGCGCCTCCGGACTGGAGGCGGTCAACTCGGCCGCCGCGCGGATCCGCTCCGGCTGGGAGCACCTGCTGCTCGCCGGCGGGGTGGAGTCGATGTCCCGGGTGCCGATGGGCGCCGACGGCGCGGCCTTGGCCACCGACCCGCAGACCGCGCTTGCCACGTCGTTCGTGCCGCAGGGCGTCAGCGCCGACCTGATCGCCACCCTGGAGGGGTTCACCCGCGACGACGTGGACGGCTACGCGCTGCGGTCGCAGGAGCGGGCCGCCAAGGCGTGGGCCGGCGGGCACTTCGCCCGCTCGGTGGTCCCGGTACGCGACGGCAACGGGCTGGACATCCTCACTGTCGACGAGCACCCGCGCCCGGAGACCACCCGGGAGGCGCTGGCCCGGCTCACCCCGTCGTTCGCCACGATCGGCGAGGCGGCCGGTTTCGACGCGGTCGCGTTGCAGAAGTTCCACTGGCTGGAGGCCATCGAGCACGTCCACCACGCCGGCAACTCGTCAGGCATCGTGGACGGCGCGGCACTGGTGCTGATCGGCTCGGAGTCGGTGGGCCGGGATCTCGGCCTCACCCCGCGCGCCCGGATCGTCAGCGCGGCGGTCAGCGGCGTCGACCCGACGCTGATGCTCAGCGGCCCGATCCCGGCCACCCACAAGGCGCTCGCCGTCGCCGGGCTGACAGTCGACGACATCGACCTGTTCGAGATCAACGAGGCGTTCGCGGCGGTGGTGCTCAAGTACGTCCGCGACCTGGGCCTCGACCCGGACCGCGTGAACGTCAACGGCGGCGCGATCGCGCTCGGCCACCCACTCGGCGCGACCGGGGCGATGCTGATCGGCACCGCCGTGGACGAGTTGGAGCGCCGCGACCTGCGCCGCGCCGTGGTGACCCTCTGCATCGGCGGCGGCATGGGCGTCGCCACAGTTCTCGAGCGCTGCTGACCGGGGGACGACAATGACAAACACCATCCGGTACGACCGCGACGCCGACGGCATCGTCACGCTCACCCTGGACGACCCCGACCAGTCCGCGAACACCATGAACCGGGCGTACGCCGCGTCCATGAGCGCCGCGCTCGACCGGTTGGAGGCGGAGCCCGATCTCGTCGGCGTGATCGTGACCAGCGCCAAGTCCACCTTCTTCGCCGGTGGCGACCTGCCGGAGATGGTCCGCGCGACCCGAGCCGACGCGCCGGAGCTGGCCGAGTTGCTCGACACCATCAAACGGGACCTGCGCCGGTTGGAGACGCTGGGCCGACCGGTGGTCGCCGCGATCAACGGCTCGGCGCTCGGCGGTGGCCTGGAGATCACCCTCGCCTGTCACCACCGGATCGCGCTGGACGCGCCGGACAGCCGGCTCGGGCTGCCCGAGGTGACCCTGGGCCTGCTGCCCGGTGCCGGCGGTGTCACCCGGACGGTACGAATGCTCGGCCTGGCCGCGGCACTGACCACGGTGCTGCTGACCGGTCGCCGGATGCGCCCCGCCGACGCCCTGGCCGCGGGGCTTGTCGACGAGGTGGTCGCCACCCCGGCGGCACTGCTGGACCGGGCCCGCGCCTGGATCGCCGCCAACCCGCGCCCGAGCCAGCCGTGGGATCGGCCGGACTACCGGATGCCCGGCGGCACCCCGGCCAGCCGCTCGCTGGCCGCCCAGTTGCCGGCCTTCCCGGCCACCCTGCGCAAGCAGCTCAAGGGTGCCCGGCTGCCCGCGCCCGAGGCGATCCTGGCGACCGCCGTCGAGGGGGCGCAGGTCGACCTGGCGACCGCGTTCACAGTGGAGACCCGACACCTGATCGGCCTGCTCACCGGGCAGGTCGCCAAGAACATGATCGGCGCCTTCTTCTTCGACCTGAAGGCCGTCAACGGCGGCGCGGCCCGGCCGACCGGCGTGGACGCCCCGCCGGTGCGCCGGGTGGCGGTGCTCGGCGCCGGCATGATGGGCGCGGGCATCGCGTACGCCTGCGCCAGCGCCGGCCTGGACGTGGTGGTCAGGGACGTCACGCCGGAGGCCGCCGGCCGGGCGCGGGAGCACGCGGAGCGGTTGCTGGCCCGCGCGGTAGGCAAGGGCCGCGCGACGGAGGCGGACGCCCGAGCGGTGCTGGGCCGCATCACCACCACGGACCAGGTCGACGCCCTCGCCGGCTGCGACGCGGTGATCGAGGCGGTCTTCGAGGACCCGGCGTTGAAGAGGGCGGTCTTCGCCGAGGTGCTGCCGGTGGTGGCGCCCGACGCGCTGCTCGCCTCCAACACCTCCACCCTGCCGATCACCGGGCTGGCCGAGGGACTGGACCGGCCGGCCGACGTCATCGGCATGCACTTCTTCTCCCCGGTGGACCGAATGCCGCTGCTGGAGATCGTGGTCGGCGCGCGGACCAGCGACACCACCCTGGCACGGGCGTTCGACCTGGGCCGGCGGATCGGCAAGACCCCCATCGTGGTCAACGACGGCCGGGGCTTCTTCACCAGCCGGGTGATCGGTCGGTTCCTCGACGAGGCGGTCGGCATGGTCGTCGAGGGCGTACCGGCCGCTTCGGTGGAGCAGGCCGCGTTGCAGGCCGGCTACCCGACCGGGCCCCTCGCTCTGGCCGACGAGGTCAGTCTCACCCTGATCCAGCGAATCCGTCGGCAGTTCGAGGGCGCCAGCGAGGAGTTCCTGCCGCTGCCGGCGCACCGGCTCGTCGACGAGCTTGTCGACGCGTACGACCGGCCGGGGCGCGCCGCGGGGCGCGGCTTCTACTCCTACGACGACGGCGCCCGGGGCCGGCTGTGGACCGGCCTCGCCGACCTGGTCACCGACGCCGGACGGGCGGTGCCGTTCACCGACCTCCAGGAACGGATGCTCTTCGCCGAGGCGCTGGACGCGCTGCGCTGCCTCGACGAGGGGGTGCTGCGCACCGAGACCGACGCCAACATCGGCTCGATCTTCGGCATCGGCTTTCCCGCCTGGACGGGCGGGGTCGTCCGCTACGTCCGGCAGTACGCGGGCGGTCCCGCCGGCTTCGCGGCACGCGCCGCCGAGCTGGCCGACCGGTACGGCGACCGGTTCACACCCCCGGCCGACCTGGTCGACCGGCTGGCCGCCCGATCCGGCGAACCGGCAGGCGTCGCGTGACGGGGCCCACAGCTCCGTCCGAGTCGCCCGCCGACGAGCCTGGCACTGACGGCGGGCCTGGCAGCGGCCGCGAGCCTGCCGGATCAGCGCGCAGCGAATCGGCGAACGGCCATCCGGCGCACAGCGGCTCAGCGCAGGGCGGGCCGGCACAGGGCAACTCGGCGCGCAGCAGGCCGACGCGTGGTGGGCCGCTCGCGGGTGTGCGGGTGGTCGAGCTGGCCAGCCTCGCGCCGGCGCCGTTCGGCTGCATGGTGCTCGCCGACCTCGGCGCGGACGTGGTGCGGGTGGACCGGCCGGGCGCCCCGGGTGCGGGGCGGCTGGCCGCGCCGACCGGCGGGCCGTTGCAGCGCGGCCGACGGGTGACCGCGCTGGACCTGAAGTCCCCGGCCGGCGTGGCCGACCTGCTGCGCCTCGTCGAACGGGCGGACGTGCTCGTCGAGGCGTACCGGCCGGGGGTCGCCGAGCGGCTCGGCTTCGGCCCGGAGGTGTGTCAGGCGCGCAACCCCGGGCTGGTGTACGCGCGGATGACCGGCTGGGGCCAGGACGGCCCGCTGGCGTCGCGGGCCGGGCACGACATCGACTACATCGCGGTGGCGGGGGCGTTGGAGCCGCTGGGCCGCGACGGCGAGCGCCCGTACGCGCCGACGAACCTGCTCGCCGACTTCGGCGGGGGCGGCATGCTGCTTGCCGTCGGTGTGTTGGCGGCGCTGCTGGAACGGGAACGCTCCGGCGTCGGCCAGGTGGTCGACGCGGCGATGGTGGACGGGTCGGCGCTGCTCACGTCGTTCCTGCACGGGCTGCTCGGCAGTGGCCTGTGGTCCGCTCCGCGCGGGCGCAACATGTTCGACGGCGGAGCGCCGTTCTACGACACGTACGCCACCGCCGACGGTGGATTCATGGCCGTCGGCGCGATGGAACCGGCCTTCTACGACGTACTCCTCACCGGCCTCGACCTGGCCGACGACCCGGACCTGCCCGCGCAGTACGACCCGAGCGGCTGGGAGGTGTTGCGGCGGCGCTTCACCGCGCGGTTCGCCGAGCGGACCCGGGACGAGTGGACGGCGGTCTTCAGCGACCTGGACGCCTGCGTCGCGCCGGTGCTCGCCCCCGGTGAGGCGCACACACACCCGCACAACGCCGCGCGGGGCACCTTCGTCGAGGTGGGCGGCGAGATCCAACCGGCCCCGGCGCCCCGCTTCGACCGGACGCCCGCGGCCCGCCCGGCCCCCGCGCCGGACCCGGATCGGGACGTCCTGCCGGCGGCGGAGATTCTCGCCACCTGGCCGCGACGGACCTGACGGGTCTGCACGTTCTGGGCAGTGATGGCACGCTCGGCAGAGCCGGTCCCGGCCGGGACGGCAGCCGTTCTTCAGGGAGTCGACGAGCATGGCCACGGACCTGTGGAAGGGCCACATCAACGGAATCCTCTACGGGATCCAGTTCGAGCAGGTGCTTGACGACTCGGTGGTGGCCTGGGTCGCCAGTGGCGTGGTCGACGGGCGCTACCCGGGCGACCGGACCGCGACGCTGGACGCGCTGGACCAGGCGCTGCGCTCCGGGGTCCCGCTCAACGACGAGATCGAGACCCGGCACAGCGAGGAGAGCATCCGCACGTTCCTCCAGCACCTCGCCAGCGCACTCCGATCGGGCACCTCCGCCCCCCGGCCGCGTTGAGCTAGAGGTCCCGCGACAGGGGACCGCGTCCACGTCAAGGTCAACACGAGGTCGGCAACATCGGGGTGTCCGGCCCGGTGGGATGCCCCGCTTTCAAGGACCCTGTGTTGATCAAGCGCGGGCGCGGTGAGCCAAGGCCGACAGGCGGACTCAGGCGGCGGCAACATCCCCGTTTCGTGCCGCCGGCCCCGCGCGGGGCATGATCATGGAGCTGAGGCGGGTCGGGAAGCCTCGCCGGCAGCGGAAACCGAGAAGGAGGTGCCCGTGCCGGACGCGGACGAACTCGTCGCCAACGCACTCGCGGCGGTGCGCGGCGCCGACGTACGGCAGGCCGAACGGCAGCTGGACCAACTGATTGTCGGCACCGGCGCGGCGGACGGCAGCACGGCGGTGGACGCGGCGTTGCTGCGCCGCCTGGTCCGCGGCCTGACGCGGCTTTGGCCGCGCGGCTGGCAGCCCGTCGACCTGGACCGGATCACCGCGCGGCGACTCGACGCCCGCGCGGCGCGACTGGTCCGCGACGCGATGGCCGTCCAACGGCGCGAGCAGCCGGATCCGGTCCCGGCCTGGTTCGACGAGCAGCTACGCGAGGTCACCACCGAGGGGCGGGCGAACGCCGAGAACGTGCTGTCCGGTTGGTCCGCCCGAGAGTCGCTGGACCGGGTCGACGCGCTCCGTACGGCCGTGGACGTCCTCGCGCTCGTGGAGAGCCTGCCGCCGATCGCGGTGCTGCGCCCGCCACCCGGGTCGAGTGGCGCGGCGACCGCCCGGTCGGCCGGTCCGGCGCGCAGCGGGTCGCCGATGCTGGATCGGGTCCGGGCGCTGCTGGCCAAGGCCGAGTCGACGACCTTCCCGGCCGAGGCGGAGGCGCTTACCGGTAAGGCGCAGGAGCTGATCGCCCGACACAGCATCGACGAGGCGCTGCTGGCCGCCGGGTCGGAGCGCGGCGACGTGCCCGGCGGGGTACGCCTGAGCACCGACACCCCGTACGCGGGCGCGAAGGCACTGCTGGTGCAGGAGGTGGCGGTGGCGAACAGGTGCGAGGCGGTCTGGTCCGACGATCTCGGCTTCGCCACGGTGCTGGGCTGGCCGGCCGACCTGGTGGCGGTGGAGTTGCTCTACACCTCGCTGCTGGTGCAGGCCACCGCGGCCATGCTGCGCGGGCGGGCGGAGCGTCGGCCCGGATCGGGGCGGCGGACGAAGGTGTGGGACGAGTCGTTCCTCAACGCGTTCGCGCTGCGGATCGGTGAGCGGTTGCGCGCGGCCACCGAGGCGGCCACCGACGCGGCGGACCAGGCAGCGGCCGAGACGGCCGGGGCGGAGCGACTGTTGCCGGTGCTCGCCGCCCGGGGCGAGGCGGTCCGGGAGCGGCTGGACACGCTCTTTCCCGGCGTGACCCGGCACCGACTCAGCGTGCGCGACGCCGAGGGCTGGTCGTCGGGCACCTCGGCCGCCGACCGGGCGTCGCTTGACGTCGGCGGCGGGCGCAAGCCCCGCCAGGTGCCGGGCCGACCCGATCGGCGCTGAACAGCCCGGCGTGGGACCCCCACCGGCGACGATTTCTACGATTTTCTTCGGTACGCCGTAGGGAACGGGTTGTCGGCTCCGACCCTGTGGTGAGTCGTGCCCCGACCGGGGTGCGACCAGAGCCTGAGGAGCGTCGCCGTGAAGTACATGCTGCTGATCTGGAACCGGCCCGGCTTCACCGAGGAGCTTTCCGAACAGGACCGCACCGCCCTGTTCGGCGAGGTCGACGAGATCATGAAGGAGTTGACCGAGACGGGCGAGCTGATCGGCGGCCAGGCGCTGGCCAATCCGTCGCAGACGGTGACGGTCCGGGCCGTCGACGGCCGGGCCGAGGTCATCGACGGGCCGTTCATGGAGAGCAAGGAGCAGTTCGCCGGATACCTGGCGGTCGACTGCGACAGCCCGCAGCGGGCCGCCGAGATCGCCGCCCGCTGGCCGGACGTGCGCTTCGGTGGCGCCATGGAGGTTCGCCCGATCATGGACGAGGCCGGAGCGGAGATGTGACCGACGACCGGACGGTCGAGGATCTGCTGCGCACGGTCGCGCCGCAGGTCCTCGGCCTGCTGGTCCGCCGGCACGGCCAGTTCGACAGGTGCGAGGACGCGGTCCAGGAGGCGCTGCTCGCCGCCGCGACACAGTGGCCCACGCAGGGCGTACCGGACAGTCCGCGCGCGTGGCTGCTCACCGTGGCCACCCGGCGGCTCACCGACGAGTGGCGCAGCGAGAACGCCCGCCGGGACCGCGAGTTGGCGGTGACGCTGCGCGAGCCGGCGTACGCCGGGGTGGCGCCTGCGGCCGACGCGGAGCCCGCGGTGGCGGACGCCGACGACACCCTCACCCTGCTGTTCCTCTGCTGCCACCCGGCGCTCACCGGGTCGGCGCAGGTGGCGCTCACCCTGCGCGCGGTCGGCGGTCTCAGCACCGCCCAGATCGCCCGGGCGCACCTGCTGCCGGAGGCGACGATGAGTCAACGGATCCGCCGGGCCAAGCAGCGGATCGAGGCCGCCGGCGCCCGGTTCACCATGCCCGGTCCCGCCGAACGGGACGAGCGGCTGCGCACGGTGCTCCGGGTGCTCTACCTGATCTTCAACGAGGGTTACACCGCGTCGAGTGGCCCGGACCTGCACCGGTCCGAGCTGACCGGCGAGGCGATCCGGCTGGCGCGCGTCCTGCACGGGCTGCTGCCCGACGACGGCGAGGTGAGCGGGCTGCTGGCGTTGATGTTGCTCACCGACGCGCACCGGGCGGCCCGGCTCGGCCCGGACGGGGAGCTGGTGCCGCTCGCCGAGCAGGACCGCACCAGGTGGGACGCGGCCGCCAGCGCGGAGGGGATCGCGCTGATCACCGACGCGTTGACCTGGTCGCCGCCCGGCCCGTACCAACTCCAGGCGGCGATCGCCGCTGTGCACGCCGAGGCGCCGACGGCGGCGGAGACGGACTGGCGGCAGATCGTCGCGCTCTACCGGCTGCTGGCCCGGGTCGCGCCGAACCCGCTTGTCACCCTCAACCAGGCGGTGGCGGTTGCCATGGTGGACGGGCCACGGGCCGGGCTCGCCCTGCTCACGTCCCTGGACGCCGACGAGCGCACCGCCGGGCACCACCGGCTCGCCGCCGTCCGGGCGCACCTGTTGGAGCTGGCCTCGGAGGCCGGCGCGGCGCGGGAGGCGTACCTGGCGGCGGCCCGGGGCACGACGAGCCGGCCCGAGCAGCGGTACCTGGAGTTGCGGGCCGCCCGGCTGGCGGGAGTGCGACAGCCGCCGACCGCCGGGCAGATCTGACCCCGGCGGCCGGCAGCGGCGCGGTCACACGTCGGGGTCGACGGCCGGGCAGGTGGCGCCCCGGGCGGGCACCTTCTGGTCGATCAGGTACGCGTCGACGGCCCGCTTGACACACGGGCTGGTGGTGTAGCTGCCGTGCCCCCACCCCTCGTAGGTGAGCAGCACGCCGTGCCGACCCAACTGCCGGGCCACGTTCGTGGCCCAGTTGTACCCGCTGGCCGGGTCGTGCACGGTGGCGGCGATCAGCAGCGGCACGTCGGTACGCACCCGCAGCCGGTGCTGCGGGTTGGCGACCGGCGTCGGGGCGCCCAGGCAGGTCGCGAGGGCGAACACCGCCGTCGGATACCGCAGGTCGGGCGCGAGCCGGGCCACCCGGCGCAGGTGTCCGTCGTACTCCCGGTAGTCGCGGACCGGCAGGCTCCAGTCCTGGCAGAAGACCGCAAAGGGGTACGGCGCCACGGCGTCGCCCGTGGACGGGAGGGCGCTTCGCACGGTGGTGGGAGCTTCCATCGCGCCCAGCCACTCGGCGAGCCCCGGCCAGCGCCAGGTGTCGTAGAACTCCCGGTGGGTGAGTCGGCTCAACTCGAACGGGGTCAGCACGACGCCGGGCCGTTTCGGGTCGGTGAGCGTGCCCGCCTCGGCCCGGGTGCGCAGCCCCTCCCAGAGGGCCCGGAAGTCCCGCCCGTGCAGGGCGCAGGCGGCGGACCTGTCGCACCAGGCGACGAACTCGTCGAATGCGTCCTCGGAGGTGACGGCCTGGGTGTCCAGGAACGCGCGGGTGTCGACGCTGTGGTCCACCGCCGCCTCCAGCACCAGGGCCCGGACCCGGTGCGGGAACAGTTCGGCGTACTGCTCGCCGAGGAGGGTGCCGTACGAGCTGCCGTGGAAGGTGAGCTGCCGCTCGCCGAGCGCGGCACGGATCGCGTCCAGGTCGCGGGCGGCGCTGATCGTGTCCACGTGGTCGTAGAGCGGCCCGGTGCGCTCCCGGCAGTCGGCCCGCAGCAGCTCGTTGCCGGCCAGCGTGGCGTCGAACTGGGCCTGGTCGGTGATCAGTTGCGGCTGCTGGGCGAGCAGGGCCCGGGAGCAGACCACCGGGTTGCTACCGCCGGTGCCGCGCGGGTCGAAGCTGACGATGTCGAATCGGCGGCGCAGGTCGGCGCTGAACCGGGAGCTGCCGTTGACCATCCGGTCGACGCCACTGTCGCCCGGCCCGCCGGGGCCGAAGACAAGCGAACCCTGTCGGGCGGACGGGTCGGTGGCGACCCGTCGGGCCAATGCCAGGTTGAAGCGCTCCCCCCTCGGTCGACTCCAGTCGACCGGCAGCGAGAGGCTGCCGCACTCGGCGCGGGTCTCCTCGACTGGGGCGTCCTGGGCGGGAGTTTCCTCGGCGCACGGCCGCCAGTCGATCGTGGGGTGGGCGACGGCCGGGCTCGCCGGGGTCAGGCCGGCGGCCGCGAGGGCCAGGGCGACCGCCCAGGCGACTGCGGATTTGCGTACACGCAGCATGAAGTGCTGTCCTCTCCTCGAAGGAGCGTTGCCGGTGAAACTCGCCCAGTGGGCGAGGTGATGCTGCTTCCGCCCGGGTCGTCGAGTAGCCGCTCGACGACCCGGGGCCTTCGGCCGTGGTCAGTCGACCTCGAGCAGGACGCGTTCGAGCTTCGTCATCCGGGTCTCCATGCCGCCCAGGCGGCCGTCCATGGCCGCGAGCAGTCTGGCGTTCTCCGCCTGCGCCTGGGCGGCGGTCTCGGCGAGCCGGCGGTAGTCGTCCGCGCGGGACGCCTCGAACCGGGCCCGCCGGGTCTTGGCGAGCTGCACGATGGTCACCGTGACCACGCTGACCAGGAAGGCGAAGATGCCGATCGCGCCGACCACCTCGGTCCAGTCGTGTTCGCTCATCGGTTCGCTCCCTACTGGTCGACCGAGTTGGGCACGGTCAGCGTCTCGGCCGCCGCCGCGATGATCTCGGGGGTGAGGGTGAGCACGAACGGCTGCACCTCGTAGTAGTTCATGGCCTTCCCGTCCTCCGACAACTCCAGGCTCGCGGTGACCAGCCCGGCCGCCGCCAGCTTCCGTAGGTGGACCTGCAACAGCGCTCGGCTGATGCCCAGTTGCCGGGCCAGCCCGCTGACGTAGGCACGCTCGCGGGCCAGCGCGGCGACGATCCGCAGCCGGTGCGGGTTGGCCAACGAGGCCAGCACCCGTACCAGGTCGTCGCCGGTCGGCGATGGAGCACTGCTCACAACCGGCCCTCGCACATGCAAAGAGAAGTTAGCAGGTGTGCCGACGCGGCGATACGGGCCGAGGTCGGAATCAGGGGGTTCTCAGGGTCACGGCACGGGGCCGGACACACAGACACGCCGGGCCGGTGAATGATCACCGGCCCGGCGCGCGGGTTACGTCGTACGTCAGCTCTTGAAGGCGTCCTTGATCTTCTCGCCGGCCTGCTTGAGCTTGGCTGTGGACTGGTCAGCGCGACCCTCGGCCTCGAGCTGCTCGTTGTCGGTGGCCCGACCGGCGCCTTCCTTCAGCTTGCCGGTCGCGTCCTCGGTGGCGTTGTTGATCTTATCGTCGAATCCCATTGCCAACCTCCATTGCAAGCGTCGCTACGCCACCACCAGTACCCCCGCCGTCGCCGGTCCAACCATTACCGCCGTCACAGTCTGCGATCGGCCGCGGCCGGACGGAACCGGCGCAGCCGCAGGCTGTTGGCCACCACGAAGACCGAGGAGAACGCCATCGTGGCGCCGGCGATCATCGGGTTGAGCAGCCCGGCGGCGGCCAACGGCAGGGCCGCCACGTTGTAACCGAACGCCCAGAACAGGTTGCCCCGGATGATGCCGAGCGTGCGCCGGGACAACCGGATGGCGTCCACCGCGGCGTCCAGGTCACCCCGGACGAGGGTGAGATCGGACGCCTCGATCGCCACGTCGGTGCCGGTGCCCATGGCCAATCCCAGGTCGGCCTGGGCCAGCGCCGGGGCGTCGTTGACCCCGTCACCGACCATCGCCACCGACCGCCCCTGCGCCTGGAGCCGCTTGACCACGTCGACCTTGCCGGCCGGCAGCACCTCGGCGATCACCTCGTCGATGCCCACCTCGGCGGCGATCGCACGGGCCACCGTGGCGTTGTCCCCGGTGAGCAGGACCGGGGTGAGCCCCAGCGCCCGCAGCCGGGCCACCGCCGCCCGGCTGGTCGGCCGGACCACGTCGGCGACCGCGAGCACACCCCGGACCCGCCCGTCCCAGGCCGCGACGATCGCCGTACGGCCGGCGGCCTCCGCGTCGCGGACGGCCCACTCGACCTCCGGCGGTACGTCGATCTCCCGCTCACGCAGCAGCCGGACCCGACCGACGAGCACGACCCTTCCGTCGACGGCGCCGGTCACGCCCAGCCCTTCGAGGTTGCCGAAGCCCGTCACCGGGGGCAGCGACCCCGCCTCGGCGGCGCCCGCCGCGACCGCGCGGGCGATCGGGTGCTCGGAGGCGGCCTCCACCGCCCCCGCGAGCCGGAGCAGCTCGCCCCGATCCGTGCCGCTCGTCGGCACCACGTCCACCAGGGTCATCCGGCCGGTTGTCACGGTGCCCGTCTTGTCCAGCACGACGGTGTCCACCCGGCGGGTCGACTCCAGCGCCTCCGGCCCCTTGATCAGCACACCGAGTTGCGCTCCCCGGCCGGTGCCGACGAGCAGCGCGGTCGGGGTGGCCAGGCCGAGCGCGCAGGGGCAGGCGATGATCAGCACGGCGACGGCGGCGGTGAACGCGGCGGTCGGGCCGGCCCCGGTGCCGAGCCACCAGCCGAGCGTGCCGACGGCGAGGGCGATGACGATCGGCACGAAGACACCGGAGATCCGGTCCGCGAGCCGCTGGACGGCGGCCTTGCCGCTCTGCGCCTGCTCGACCAGGTCGGCCATGCGGGCGAGTTGGGTGTCCGCGCCGACCCGGGTGGCGCTGACGATCAGCCGTCCGCCCGCGTTGATTGTCGCGCCGACCACGCCGTCGCCCGGGCCGACCTCGACCGGCACCGACTCACCGGTGAGCATGCTGGCGTCGACGGCGGACGTGCCCTCGTCGACCACCCCGTCGGTGGCGATCTTCTCTCCGGGGCGCACCACGAACCGGTCACCGACGGCGAGCCGATCCACCGGGATCAGGGTCTCCACCCCGTCGCGCAGCACCGCCACCTCCTTGGCGCCGAGGTCGAGCAGGGCGCGCAGGGCCGCGCCGGCGGTCCGCTTGGATCGGGCCTCGAAGTAGCGGCCGGCCAGGATGAACACCGTCACCCCGGCGGCCGCCTCCAGGTAGATGTTGCCGGCCCCGTCGGTGCGGGTGATGTCGAAGCGGAACGGGTGCGTCATTCCGGGCATGCCGGCGTCACCGAGGAAGAGCGCCCAGAGCGACCAGCCGAACGCGGCCAGGGTGCCGAGCGAGACCAGCGTGTCCATCGTCGCGGCGCCGTGCCGCAGGTTGGTCCAGGCGGCCCGGTGGAACGGCAGCCCACCCCAGACCACCACCGGGGCGGCCAGGGTCAGCGACAGCCACTGCCAGTAGTCGAACTGCCAGGCCGGGACCATGGCCAGCAGGACCACAGGCACGCTGAGCACCACCGAGACCCAGAGCCGGGTACGCGGGCCGCGCAGCGGGTCGGTCGGCTCCTCGACCGGCCGCGGCGTCGGCAGCGCCGCCGTGTACCCGGTCTTGCGCACGGTCTCGATCAGGTCGTCCGGCGTGACGCCGTCGGCGTACCGGACGGTGGCCTTCTCGGTGGCGTAGTTGACGGCGGCGCGCACGCCGTCCATCCGGTTGAGCTTCTTCTCGATCCGGGCGGCGCAGGCGGCGCAGGTCATCCCGCCGATCGCCAACTCGATCCGGTTGGGCGCCTCGGGCAGCGGTCTGCTGGTGGTGGTCATGGTGTGGGATCCCGTCAGTTGTGCCCGTGCCCGGGGGTGCCGTGGTCGGCGCCGCCGCTGGGCGCGGGGCCGCTCGGTGCGGGTTCGCTCGGGTCGTTTCCGGTCGGCGGGGTGCCGGCGACGACCGTGAAGTCGGCGGTGTGCACCGTCCCGCCGTGCTGGAAGTCGAGGTAGAGCCGGTAGGAGCCGGTCGAGGGCACCTCGGCGAGGAAGCTGACGGCCGGACCGGGCCGGGTCCGCCCGTCGCCCGGCGTCCCGTCCGGATGCACGTGCAGGTACGCGAGGTCGCCCCGGCGCAGTGCCACCAGGTGCCCGTATGCGCCCAGGTAGGGCTCCAGGTCGGTGACCGGCCGGCCGTCCCGGCTGACGGTGAAGGTGAGCGGGGTGGTGCGGCCGGGCTGCGGCGAGCCGGTCAGGGTGACCGTGTAGCCGTCGACGGTGGTGCTGGTCGCCGGGGCGGGCAGCGGCCGGTCGGTCAGCTCACCGGGGACCGTCACGTCCACGCCGAGCGTCAGCGGCTCACCCCCGGTCGGGGTGAAGTCGGCGAACGCCCGCCACTGCCCGGAGCCGGCCAGCGGCGTGCCGACCCGCCAGGTGCCGTCCGCCGCCAGGTCGGGGTGCACGTGCCGGAAACCGGAGAGGTCCCGGCGGACCACGATCAGGTGCATCCGCTTGTCGTGCGCCACGTCGTACCGGGTCACCGGTTGGCCGTCCGGACCGGTGATCCGGAAGGCGAACTCGTCGGCCGGGGCGTCGACCGGGGCGAGGGTGTAGCCGCGGTCGGAGACGAGCAGCCCACCGGGAATCCGGTCGGCCGCCTCGCCGTGCCCTTCCGTCGCCGGGTCGGCGTGGCGGTCGTGCCGGCCCTCGGCCACCGGGGCGCGATCGACCACCCGGCCGACCCCGTACGTCGCGCCGAAGATCGCCGCGAGGCCGACAGCGAACCCGGCCACTCTCGTCACGGTACGCATGTCGGCCCCCCGCTCACGCGTCGACGAGTTCGTAGCCGGCCTCGTCGACGGCGGCCCGGACGACCTGCACGTCGAGCGGCTGCTCGCTGCTCACGGCGACCTGCCCGGTCGCGAGGTCGACCTGGACGTCACGCACGCCCGCGATGGCGCCGACCTCGGCGCTGACCGCGCTGACGCAGTGCCCGCAGGTCATGCCCTGCACCTGGAACGTCGTGTTGACCATCGGATCGTCTCCTTCTGCGTACCGGTACCCGGTGGGGGTATCACCATCGAAGTGCACCGTATCATACCCCCGGGGGGTAGGCTATCCTGGTCGGCATGAGCGCACCCACCCCGATCCGCGGGTACACCGCCAGCAAGGACCAGCTGCTCGCGCGGCTCCGCCGAGTCGAGGGGCAGGTCCGCGGCATCGAGAAGATGGTCGACGACGACCGCTACTGCATCGACGTGCTCACCCAGATCTCCGCGATCCAGGCCGCGCTCGACAAGGTGGCGCTGGGGCTGCTCGACGGGCACGCCCGGCACTGCATGCACGAGGGTGCGGCCGAGGGACGGGCCGACGAGATGGCCACCGAGATGATGGCGGCGGTCGGCCGGCTGATGAAGCGCGGCTGACGACACGGGGCTGACGACACGCCCGGGGTGCCGGCACCGCGGCGAGGGGTCGGTTTCCGGGCAACCAGGGCCGGGCACTGACCGTCCGTGATCGCGTGGTCGTCGGTTCGCGATCCACCGCGCCCCGCGCCGCCTTTCGGTGACGACACTGAACCGCGCGGCCCGCCGACACGTATCCCGCACCGGATCGTTGGGAGTCTCGACTTGGGTTCCGACCACGCCCGTCCCGCTCCGTCCGCCCCGCCCCGGGTGCGACGGATCCTCGTCATGACCGTGGTGCCCCTCTTCGTCGCCACAGTGGTCGCCGCGGCGCTGCTCTGGCCGCGCGGAGGAGCACCGCAGACCGACGGCGGAGCGGACGTGCCGCGCTACGCCGGCACGGTGACAAGGGTGGTGACCGAACCGTGCCCGCCGCTGCCGTCGAGCCCGGAGGGCACACCCAGGGTCGGCAACGGGCCCTGCGGCACCGTCGACGTCCGGGTGGACGACGGACCGGCCGCCGGCCAACAGGTGAGCACACCGGTGCCCGACGGCCCGGGCGCGCCACGGGTCGACGTCGGCGACGAGGTCATCCTTGTCGAGTTGACCGACCCGACCGATCCCACGGTCAGCAACTGGAACATCGCCGAGCACCAGCGCGGCACCCCACTTGTGTGGTTGGCGGTGGTCTTCGCCGCCGCGATCGTCGCGTTCGGCCGGTGGCGGGGGCTGGCCGCGCTCGCCGGGTTGGCGGCCAGCTTCGCCATCCTGCTCACCTTCGTGCTGCCGGGAATCGGCGCCGGCCGATCACCTCTCCTGGTGGCGGTGGTCGGCGCCGCCCTGATCATGTTCGTGGTGCTCTATCTGACCCACGGCGTCACCGCGCAGACCTCGGTCGCGGTGCTCGGCACCCTGGGCAGCCTGGTGCTGACCGGCGCGCTCGCCACCATCGCCACCGGGGCAACGCACCTCACCGGCTTCGGCAGCGAGGATGCGACGACACTGTCGATGTTCCAGGGTGACGTGGACCTGCACGGCCTGCTGCTCGCCGGGATCATCATCGGGTCGCTCGGGGTGCTCGACGACGTGACGGTCACCCAGGCGGCTACCGTCACCGAGCTGGCGAACGCCAATCCCGGGCTGACCCGCCGGCAGCTCTACCGTGCGGCGACACGTGTCGGCCGGGCGCACATCGCCTCCACCGTCAACACGATCGTGCTGGCGTACGCGGGCGCGTCGCTGCCCCTGCTGCTCCTGCTCACCGCCGACGCGCGGCCGATCGGGCAGCTCCTCACCAGCGAGTTCCTCGCGCAGGAGATCGTCCGCAGCGCGGTCGCGACACTCGGGCTGATCGCCGCCGTGCCACTGACCACCGGGCTGGCCGCGGTCGTGACCGCGGCCGGGCGCGCCGACACCACGCGGTCCGTCGATGCCACCCGGTCGCGCCCCCAGGCGGACGGCCGGGCGGAGGCACTGGCCGCCCTCAACGCGCCGCGATCGCGGCGACCCGACGAGCCGGACCAGACGCGGACCCGGCCCCCATCCACCGCCACCGACGGGTGGCCGGAGTCGAACAGGAGCACGGATACGGCATGGTGACACTCCTCAGCGTGACCAGATCGGGTCCCCCACCTGAGAACCGCGTCACTGGTTACCCAACGCTATGGCGAAATGACACTTTTGGTCGGCATCCAGGCGTAGCTCACCCAGTCGACTCTCGGGTAACCTCGCTGCCGGTTACCGATGAAGGCGCGAAGCGGCGCCTGCGGTGCCACCGCCCAATCGCCAACCGGCGAGCCGGGGACCCAGGTGTGTGGGGTGAATCCGCGTCAGCGGTAGGGGCCACTTCCGTCCCGAACCCGTCAGCTAACCCGGTCGGCGGTCGACGGAAGGGAACATTGTGACGGCACCCCTACGCCGCTGGATGACACCCGTGGTGGCCGTGATCGCCGCACTGACCGTGCTCGCCGGGCCCCTCCCGGCCCACGCCGCCCCGACGACCCCCACGCCGTCCGGGCACGAGGAGGACGGCGAGCCCCAGCTACTCAACGACGTCATCGAGCAGGCCAACCGCGACTACTCCGCCGCCAAGTCCAAACTGGACAAGTCGAAGAAGCGGCAGCTCGAGTTGGCGCTGGAGGTGGACCGGGCCAAGGCCGACCTGGACGCGCTGGCGCCACAGGTCGGGGAGATCGCCGCCCAGTCGTACCGGACCGGTCGGATCGGTGCGCTGGCGATGCTGCTCGAAAGTGACGCTCCGGACACGTTCGTCCAACGTGCCGCGATGCTCGACGAGATCAACATGGTGAACGAGAACAAGCTCGCCGAGGTCAACGCGGTGAAGTCCCGTGCCGAGCAGGCCAAGCTGCTCCTCGACACCGAGGTCCGCGAGCAGCAGAAGCAGACCGCAGTGATGGCCAAGCGGAAGACCGAGGCCGACAGGGCGCTCTCCCTGGTCGGCGGCAAGGGCTTCACCGGCGGTCTGGTGGACGCCACCTCGAAGGTCGCCAAGATCGGGCCGGGCCGCACCGCCGACGGTGACTGGAAGGCGCAGTCCTGCAGCGAGAACGACCCGACCACGTCCGGCTGCATCACGCCGCGCACGTTGCACGCGTACAAGGAGGTCAAGGCGGCCGGCTTCAACCGGTTCGTCGGCTGTTACCGGTCCGGCGGGCCGTGGGAGCACCCGAAGGGCCGCGCCTGCGACTGGTCGCTGCAGAAGAGCGGCTTCGCCCCGTGGCACAACAACGACACCCGGATGTACGGCAACAACGTCGCCGCCTTCCTCATCCGTAACGCCGACCGGCTCGGCATCTACTACGTGATCTGGAACCGGCAGATCTGGTTCCCGGCGAGCGGCTGGAAGTCGTACAGCGGGCCGTCGAACCACACCGACCACGTACACATGTCGCTGCTCTGACCCACCAGATCCTTCGTCGAGGGCCGCTCCGCATCAAGCGGGGCGGCCCTCGACGTGTCAGCCCCTAGGCGGCCGTGGCCGGGTCGGCCGACCCGGTCGGTACGTCGAGCGACGCGAAGCCGGCCGGCACGGCCGCCACCGGGCGTACGACTCCGGCGGCGAGGCGGTACGACACGCCCACCACCGCGCACCGCCCCTGCGCCACCTCGTCGGCCAGCACGGGCGACTGCCGGAGCAGCGTCTCGACGGTCTGCGCGATGTGGATGTCGACGATGCCGTCGATGTCGTGCACACCCTCGGCCTCGGCCCGACGCAGACTGGGCAGCACGGCGTCGACCACGGCGCCCAGGTGCCCGGGAGGCTGGGTGCCCGTCGCGGAGGACTCCCGCGCCGCCTGCACGGCCCCGCACGAGTCGTGGCCGAGCACCACCACGAGCGGGGTGCCGAGGACCGTCACCGCGTACTCCACGCTGCCGAGCACCTCCGGACCGGCGGTGTGCCCGGCCGTGCGGACCACGAACAGGTCACCGAGCCCTCGGTCAAAGATGATCTCGGCGGCCAGGCGGGAGTCGGAGCAGCCGACGATCACCGCGAACGGGTGCTGTCCGTCGGCCACGGCGGCCCGGTGCCCGGCGTCCTGGTTGGGGTGGCGTGGGGCGCCGCTGACGAAGCGCCGGTTTCCGGCGGTCAGCTCGGCGTACGCCCGGGCCGGCTCTGTGGGTGCGGACGCCCGGTCGGCGGTCCGCTGCGGACCCGGCTGCCCGCCGGGAGTTCCAGGACGACTCATCCCCGCACCTCGTCTTCACGCGTCTGACCTGGTCAGAGGGCTTTTCAGCCGGGCCGGCGGCGGCGCTGGCCCGGGCTCCACGGTCACACGCACCCTAAGACGCGTCAAGGTATGCGTGATTTAGATTTCATACGTTGACGTCGGATCCGACCCCTGGGTGGCGCACCGAGCGCACGGCGGGCGAGACTCCCGAGGGCAGGACGGACGTCCGGAGAGGCGGTCACACGATGGCGAGCACTGCGACGGGTGACACCGGCGGCGGGCGGAACTGGACGTTCCTCACCAACCACGGGCACGTGCTGCTGGCCATCGCCCGCGACCCCACCGCCCGGCTCCGCGACGTCGCGGCCGAGGTCGGGGTGACCGAACGGGCCGCGCAGGCGATCGTCGCCGACCTGGAAGCCGGTGGTTACCTGCACCGCACCCGGGTCGGACGGCGCAACGAATACACCCTCAACCCGGCCGGCCGGTTCCGGCACCCCGCCGAGGCCGACCGCCAGGTCGGCGACCTGCTCGCGCTGTTCGCCGAGACGCCCGATCCGGAGATCGGCCCCGAGGCCTGACCGACCTCGCCGGGCCGCTGCCCGACGGGACGCAGCGGTAACCTCTGCGGGTGCGCGAATGCCCGCCGTTGAGCGCGACCCACCCGTTCCGCCGCAGCGGCCGTGCCGCTCGCGGTGTCCTCAGTGGAGCGCTTGCGGCTCTGCTCGGCACCGCTCTGGTGGCGCCCACACCGGCGCGAGCGGCACCGCCGGTCTGCGGCCCGGCCAGCCAGGAGAGCCTGACGGCGATGCCGTGGGCGCTGCGCCGGCTGGAGCCGTCCGCCGCGTGGCCGCTGTCCCGGGGCGCCGGAGTGACGGTCGCGGTGATCGACTCCGGCGTCTCCGCCATCCATCCGCTGCTCGCGGGCCAGGTGCTCGAAGGTCGCGACTTCAACAACCTGCCCGCCCACCAGGGTCAGTGCGACCTGGTCGGGCACGGCACGATGATCGCCGGCATCATCGCCGGTCGAGAGGGCACCGGCGTCCCGTTCAGCGGCGTCGCGCCGGCCGCCCGCATCCTGCCGATCCGCGTCCTGCCGAACCTCAAGGACACCAGGGACCCCCTACTTCCCGTGCAGATCGCCGCGGCGATCGACTGGGCTGTCGAACAGGGCGCCAGCGTGATCAACCTGTCCCTCACGACCGTCCCCCTCCCCGAGCTGACGGCGGCCGTCGACCGTGCGCTGGCCAAACAGGTGGTGCTCGTCGCCGCCGCCGGCAACCGGGCGGAGGACCAGCAGGACCGGCCGGGCTACCCCGCCGCGTACCCCGGCGTGATCGCGGTCGGCGGCGTCGACGAGCAGGGCGGTCACGTGGGCAGCTCAATCAGCGGCGACTACGTCGACATCGCCGCACCGGGGCTGAACATCATCGGGCCGGCGCCACAGGGGTCCGGCTACCGCGGCGAGCCGACCGGCGGCACCAGCTATGCCGCCGCGTACGTCTCGGGAGTGGCCGCGCTGGTCCGGGCCGCCTACCCGGGTCTCACCCCGCAGCAGGTCGCCGAACGGCTGGAACGCACCGCGGACAACCCACCGGAGGGTCACAACGGCGACATCGGCTACGGCGTGGTCAACCCCTACCGGGCGGTGTCGGGCCTGCTGGGCACCCGGGCGAACCCGCCGGCCGCCGCGCTCCCGGCACCCGTCGCGCCCGACGACCCACTGCGCTGGCAGCGCGTCGCCGCGATCTGGGCCGCGGCGGTCGGCGGGCTGCTCACCGTGCTGCTGCTGATCGCGCGACCGATCGTGGCCCGGGGCCGCCAACGCGGCTGGCGCCCGGGCCGACGCCCCGACGCGCCGGCCGCCGGCTGACCGTCGCTCCGCGCGCCCAGGGCCTGTGTCAAAGCCCTCGGTCGAGCCGAGGCGAAGTCCAGGCGGCGGTCCGGCCAGGGACTTTGACACAGGCCCTCAAACACAACGCGGCTCCGGCCCGGGTGAACCGGACCGGAGCCGCATCGGTGAATGCCTCAGCTCCACACCTTGGAGTTGCTCATCTCGGTGCTGAGGTAGTTTTCCCGGGCGATGCCGACGGCACCGCCGATCTCGTTCAGGATGCGGTTGATGTCCTGGACCGCCGCATCCCACTTCGCCTGGTGCTGCTCGTAGGCAACCCGGTCCTCGCCGTCCCAGTGGAGCTTGGTCAGCATCGCCCGCAGCGTGTCAAGCTTTTCCTCGAGCGTCTTCGAGATGGCCTGCATCTGCTGGTTGCTGCTCTCGAGGACCGCGTAGTCAACCTTGATCGTCACAATTTCCTCCTCTGCTGGCTGCGGATCACGGGTTGAGAGCAGAGTGGAACTTGTCCAGCATCTGCTGCTGATCCTGGTCGTTGACCTCGTGCGTCGTGCCCGACTTGTCGAGCAGGTCGGCGATGTTGTCCATCGCCGTCAGCAGCTTGCTCGTGTCCTCGCTCCAGCGCGTCATCAGCGACTGGAAGCCCGTGGACGCCTGGCCCTTCCACGCGATAGCCAGGTCGTCGACCACGTTCCAGAGCTTCTTCAGCTCGCCGTCAACCTCGCTGCGCGTGGACCGCACGTCACTCGCGGCGGTATGCAGAGTCGCAGCTTCGACCTCGAACGCCATGCTTCACACCCTTCCGTCATGTTGTGGTGGCGGCTTTGCCGCACCCCTCCCCCGCGGCAAGGCAGCAACACCCCACCGACGGACACTCCAGTGGAGACCGTAGCGGAATACGTCCAGCCCTCGCAGCCCTGACCGACACCATCCGATGGATCCCTGTGGATCGGGTCAGGCAGACCGCGAGTACGCGCGGACCTGCACCACCACGCCGATCACGAGAAGGAGCACCAGCAGCGCCACGACCAGCCAGAGCGCCGGCACGTCGAGCGCGCGGTGCAGCACCACCGGGATCAGCGCCGCGATGCCCGTGACCAGCACGAGCTCGGATGCTCGCCGCGCCCGCACCGACCCGAGGACCTGGCCAACAAACGCCAGGCCCAGGAAGACCGGGATCGTCAACAGGCAGTAGACGAACAGGTAGAACAACACCTGCGGCATCGTCACCCCCTCTCCGGTCCCCACCGTCCCGTCAGGACGGTTCGGTCCACGCGGTCTGGATCAGCTGTTGGCCGTCGCGTCGGCGGACGAGGGTGCCCCGGCCCGGCGGTTGCGGGCTCGGTCGCAGGGTGCCGAACACGGTGCCCTCCTCCCGGTTGCCCGACATCAGCAGGCCCGGCGAGTCCAGCTCGCGCAGCCGCTGCAACACCGGCTCGTACAGCGCCCTGGACACACCGCCCACGCGACGCGTGACGATCAGGTGCAGACCGATGTCGCGGGCCTGCGGCAACAGCTCCTGCAGGGCGCTGAGTGGGTTGCTCCCACCGGAGGCCACCAGGTCGTAGTCGTCCACCAGGATGTACAGGTCCGGGCCCTTCCACCAGCTGCGATCGCGCAGCTGGGCGGTCTTCACGTCCGGGCCGGGCAACCGGTTGGACAACGCGCTGCGGATCGACGCGAGCCCCTGGGCGAACGCCTGGTTGGACGGGGCGTAGTCGAGCAGGTGGTCGCCCTCCACCACGCCCAGCAGGCCACGCCGGTAGTCGGCGATCACCAGCCGCGCCTGGGCGGGCGTGTAGCGCTCCATGATGCCCCGGGCGATCAGCCGCAGCAGGTTGGTCTTGCCGCACTCGGCGTCGCCGAAGACCGTCAGGTGCGGCTCGTTGGCCAGATCCAGGTAGACCGGCGCGAGCGCCGACTCGTTGACACCGATCGGCAGACCCGGCGCCGACCGGTCGATGATCCGGGCCAGCTCGGCCACCGGCAACCGACGCGGCAGCAGCCGCACCTTCGGCGCCGGACGACCCGGCCAGTTCGCGGCCACGTGCCCGGCCAGGGCCAGCGACGCCTCGCTCAGGTCGTCGATGTCGCGACGACCGTCGAGCCGCGAGATGGCGGTGAGGAAATGGAGCTTGTCCCGGGTCAGGCCACGACCTGGCGACTTCTCCGGCACGTTCATCGCCGCGCGGCGGTCGATCTCGGACTCGGACGCGTCGCCGAGCCGCAGCTCCAGCTTGGTGCCGAGCAGGTCGCGCATGTTGATCCGGATCTCCGCCCACCGCACGGCGGTGAGCACCACGTGCACGCCGAAGCCGAGGCCCCGGTTGGCCAGCGTGGTGATCGTCTGCTCCAGCTCCTCGTACTCCTGGCGCAGCGTGTTCCAACCATCCACCACCAGGAACACGTCACCGAACGGGTCGTCGGCGAACTCACCGGCCGCCCGACGACGACGGTAACTGGCCACCGAGTCGATGCCGTGCTGGGCGAAGCGCGCCTCCCGCTCGTCGAGCACGGCGACCACCTCGGCCACCGTCCGGCGTACCGCCTCGACGTCCCGCCGACCAGCCACTCCGGCCATGTGCGGCAGACGCTCCAGGCTGCGCAGCGCGCCTCCGCCGAAGTCCAGGCAGAAGAACTGCGCCTCACGTGGCGTGTGGGTGAGCGCCAGCGAGGCGAGCAGCGTACGCAGCATGGTGCTCTTGCCACTCAGCGACCGGCCGACGATGACCACGTTGCCGCCGGCCCCCGCCAGCTCGACCATCATCGGGTCGCGGCGCTGCTCGTACGGGCGGTCGACCACCCCGACCGGCACGGTCAGCCGCCCACGCCCCGGCCAGGACGCGGTGCACAGCCCGTAGGTCGGGTCGACGGCCAGCGGGCCGAGCAGCTCACCCAGGCTCGGCGGATCCGCCAGCGGCGGAAGCCACACCTGGTGGGCCGGGCGGCCCCGACCCTTGAGCTGCCCGATCAGCACGTCGAGCATCGCCACGGCCTTGCCGTCGGCCGGCTGCTCGGGCTCCGGAGCGGTGTCCACCGGCAGCTGTGGGACCTGTGCCGCGATGAAGTCCAGGCCGTACGGCACGATCCGGCGCTGCACCAGCGCCTGCGACGCGGCGGCCTGCTGCCCCGGCGCCCGGTAGGCCCCGGACACGTACGCGGCCCGGAACCGCAGCATGGTGCTGGTGTCGGTCTTCAGGTAGCCGTGGCCCGGCGCGTTCGGCAGCTCGTACGCGTCCGGCACGCCGAGCACGATCCGGCTCTCCACGGCCGAGAACGTCCGCAGACCGATCCGGTACGACAGGTGCGTGTCCAGACCACGCAGCTTGCCCTCCTCGAGCCGCTGACTGGCCAGCAGCAGGTGCACGCCCAGCGACCGACCCAACCGGCCGATCATCACGAACAGGTCGATGAAGTCGGGCTTGGCGGCGAGCAACTCGCTGAACTCGTCACAGATGATCAACAGGCTGGGCATCGGGGCCAGCGGCTCACCGGCCGCCCGAGCCTTCTCGTACTCGAAGCGGGAGACGTAGTTGCCCGCCGCTCGCAGCAACTCCTGCCGGCGCACCATCTCGCCGGCGAGCGCGTCGCGCATGCGGTCGACGAGCGGCAACTCGTCGGCCAGGTTGGTGATCACCGCGCTGGTGTGCGGCAACGCCTCCAGTGAGGCGAACGTCGCGCCGCCCTTGAAGTCCACCAGGACGAAGTTCAGCTCCTCCGACGAGTGGGTCACCGCCAGGGCGGCCACCACCGTACGGAGCAGCTCGCTCTTGCCCGACCCGGTGGCACCGATCACCAGGCCGTGCGGGCCCATGCCCTCGTGCGCGGACTCCTTGAAGTCGAGTTCGACCACGTTGCCGTCCGGGCCGACGCCGAGCGGGATCCGCAACCGGTCGCGGTGACCACGTGGACGCCAGGTGTGCTGCACGTCCACCGTCGCCGCGTCGCCCACACCGAGCAGGTCCGGCAGCTCCGTGCTGCGCGCCAGCGGCTCATCGCTGCTGGCCTGCTGCTGGGAGAGACGATAGGGGGCGATCTGCCGCGCCAGCCCCTCGGCCGCCTCGGCACTGAGCCGGTCGGGGCGACCCAGCGGCGACGACGAACTGCCCCGGACCAGGTCGAGCGAGCTTCCGTCGGCCACGTCGAGGCAGAGCAGCCAGCGACCGGCGTCGCGGGGCACCGTCCCGGACAGGTCGATCACAGTGGTGCCGAGCAGCCCCGGGCCGACCAGTTGGCAGGTCGGCGAGATCTCGCCACCGTCGATCACCACGACCAGGTGCGGGGCGGTGGTCAGCGGCTTGGCCTCGGGCGCGAACCGAGGCCGCCCGGCCAGCTCGGCGGTGAGCGACGCCTCGGCCTCGGCCAGACTGGCGAAGACCAGCCGGCGGGCGCCCGCGGCGTCCGTACGCCCGCTGTGGTGGGCGTGCGGCAGCCACTTCACCCAGTCCCACGACGGCTGCCGGTCCGGCGCGGCGACCACGGCGACCACCAGGTCGTCCGGGGCGTGGAAGGTGGCCAGCTGCCCGAGCGCCGCCCGGGTCAGGTCGAGCACCGGCGCGCGGTCACCGCGCAGCGCCACCCGGCTGAACGCGCGCACCGACAACGCGGTCGGCAGCTCGGGGACTGTGGAGTGGGCGCGGACGAACCGGCGGAGCGCGATGGCGCTCATCGGCTCCAGGTCCTCCACCGGCTTCGTCTCCGGCGGGACGATCTCCACGGCCAGTCGCTGCGGGCCGAGCGCGATCCGGGTCTCGCCGAAGTCGTCCTCGGTGGTCCGTCGCTCCCACAGCCGCCGGGACGCCGCGATCGACCAGAGCGCGTCGGGCTCCGGGTGCCGCCAGGTCATCGCCGCCCGCTGCTGCTCGGCGGCCCGCCTGGTGCGCTTGCGCATCTGGGCCAGGTAACGCATGTAGTCGCGCCGGTCGGCGTTCAGCTCGGCCTTGTCCTTGCCACCGTTGTTGGCAAGCGAACCGATCGCCATGCCGAGCATCGAGACACCGAAGAGGCCACCGGCGACGTACGTCATCATGCCGCCGCCCTTGCCGGCGTAGAGGAACGCCATCGCACCGACCCCGCAGAACATCGGCAGGATCATGAGCAGTTGCCCCATCCCGCGGGGTGTCGGCTCGGGCAGCTCGGGAGGAGACTCCAGTAGCACCTCACCGCGCGGTAGAGCCGGTCCCGGCTGACGCGGGAGCCGGCGGAACACCACCGTGCTCACGGCTGTCTCCTCCCCAGAAGCGGCCTGATGACGTGCCACCGCGGACCGGAGCCCGCGGGTGGGCATCGTACGTGCCCGCCATCGTAGGTAATCTGCCGTGGGCGCGGTGGACCCGGAGCGCGCCATCGCGGCCAGCCGAGCACCGACGCACACCTGGAGGCCACTGTGGCGACGAAGACGGCGACCGGTGGTCTGAGCCGGATCACCATCGTGGCCCCGCGTACCCGGATGGATCTGGCGCTGCCGTCGGACGTGCCGTTGGCCGACCTGCTCCCCACTCTGCTGCGCTACGCCGGCGAGGACATGGCCGACGAGGGCGCGCGGCACGGCGGCTGGGCACTGTCCAGGTTGGGCGGAGCGCCGCTCGACGGTGGCCGTACCACCGCGCAGCTCAGCGTCCGCGACGGTGAGGTGCTCTACTTCAACCCCCGGTCCGCGGCCGCGCCGGAGATCGTCTTCGACGACGTGGTGGATGCCGTCGCCACCGCTACCAACCAACGCCCCGGCGCCTGGCAGGCCGGCGCGACCCGGTCCTTCGCGGTGGTGTTCGCGGCGTCGGCGCTCGGCGCCGGCGCGCTCGCCGCCCTCTTCGCCGGCCCGCCGCACCTGCCCGGCGCGCTGGCCGCCCTGCTGGTGGCGGTGGCGCTGCTGGTCGGCGCGGCGGTGCTGTCCCGGGCCGCCGCCGACAGCCGCACCGGCGCGGTGCTGGCCATGGTCGCCCTCGGGCATGCCGCCGTCGGTGGTCTGCTGCTGCTCGCCGGCGACCGGCCGCTCACCGAGTTGGCCAGCCCGCACGTGCTGCTCGCGGCGACCGCCGCGGTGGTCGCGGGCGCGGTCGCCGTGCTGGCGGTCGGTGACCGTTACCCGCTCTTCTTCGCGGCGATCGGGGTGGGTGCCGCCACCGGGCTGGGCGCATTGCTCTGCCTGGTCCTCGGCCTCGACGCGCCGGCCGCCGCGGCGGCGGTGGCGGCCGTCGCGTTCGGCGTGGTGCCGGCACTTCCGATGGCGGCCTACCGGCTGGCGCGACTGCCGGTGCCCTCGATCCCGACCGGTCCGGAGGACCTGAAGACCGACAGCGAGTCGGTCGACGGCCGGCAGGTGCTCCAGCGCAGCGAACGCGCCGACCAGTTCATGACGGGTCTGCTGTGGACCGTCTCGGTGCTGGTGCTGGGCGCACAGTTCGTGCTCGCCCTGGACGGGCGCGGGGCGGCGGTGCTGCTGTGCCTGGTGTTGGCCCTGCTGTCGTTGCTGCGGGCCCGACCGCTGCTGGGCCGCGCCCAGCGCACCCCCGTGCTGCTGGCCGGCACCGTGGGGTTGGGCCTGGCGGCCGCCGCCACGTTCGCGGGCGGGTCGCTGGCGGTTCAGCTCGGTCTGATCCTGGGCGGGCTGGTGCTGGCCGCCGTGGTCAGCCTGATCTACGGGCTGACCGTCGCCGGTAAACGCATCTCGCCGGTCTGGGGCCGGCTGCTCGACATCGCCGAGATCATGCTGATCATCTCGCTGGTCCCGCTCGCGTTCTGGGTCTGCGGGCTCTACGGCTGGATCGTCAACCTCCGGCCGTGACGGGACGCGCCGGCCACACCGGTCAACGCGGTTGCCGGGTCGAGACACCCAGCGCCGACGCGACGGGCGCGGTGGCGTAGACGGCAGGTCCGTGCTGGCCGTCCATGGGTCGGGCGGACGTGCCCGTCCGCTGTGCGATGTCGCGGACCACCTTGACCAGCGCCTCGACGTGGTTGTCCATCGCGGCGACCCGCAACAGCGGTGACGCCACCCGACCGTCCACCGAGACCGTCACGGCCACCGTGTGCGACGGCGCGGAGGTCGCGGTGATCGCGTCCACAAGCGGGCCGAGCGGCACTTCCGTTCGGCCGCGCAGCGCCAGGCAACGATGGGTCCAGCCACCGCCGCGCAGCTCGCGCCAGGTCTCCGCCGGCGCCTCCGGTCCCAGGTCGAGTCCGGCGGCCGAGACGACGGCCGCGCGCAGTTCGTCCCGGTTGAGCGGCCGATGGGCCAGCCCCGCCGAGGTCAGCGCCTTGCCCAACCGGCCGACCCCGGCGGCCACCGTCCGGTGCACGCCGGCGAGCCCACCGCCCCGGCTCACCGCCTCCGCCCGGGCATCGCCGACGGTCAGCCGAAGCGCCACCCAGACGGTCCGGTGCGCAGCCGGCGGCGCACCGGGCGTCGGGTACCACACCAGGGTGTGCGCGACCACCTGGGTACGCGAGACCGGTGCGCTGAAGTCCGCGAGCACCCGCACCACCAGGTCCACCGTGGCCGCGGACACCGATCCGGCAGTCGCACCGCTGGCGGGCTGCAACGCGACGGCCGCGAACCAGCCCTCGTCGTCACGCCCGATGCCGAGCCGGGTGCCGCGGTCGGTCAACTCGATCACGCTCAACTCGGGGGCGAGCGCCGCCAACCGCGGGTCGCCGGCCGTGCCGCCTCCCACCACCGCGGACGCGCGCTCGCCGCGCCGCCGCAGCCGCCCGCGCAACAGCAGGTACTCGAACCACCAGAGGCCTCCGTGCCGGGCGAAGGTGGCGCCGACGAGCAGCGCCCCGCCGCCGGCCGCCACGCCGAGCAGCCAGCTGGGCCCGGCCGACGCGGCCCAGACGCCGAGCACGCACAGCTCCAACACGACGAGCTGCCCGACAAGCACCGGGCCAAGCCGGCCACGGCCGGGGCGGTCCGTCGGCGGCGTCGGCCGCGCCGCCACCTCGGTCGGGTCCGTGGCCGCTCGGGCGGGTCGCGCCTGAACCTGCGTCATCGCTGACTGTCCCTCCTGCACGGTACGGCTCTGCGCCGGGTCGGTCCGGTGCCAACCACGAGCGGTGGTCCCGAGGAACCTCCGTCGGCCCCTTATCGTAGGGAAGCCCGCGACGGCACCCCGACCTGATCGTCGCGGATCCACCCCGCCGGAGGTAAGTCATGCGGACCCGCCGCGATCAGGTGCAGGCGTACCGCTTCGTCACCCGCCGGATCGTCTCCGCGCTGCTGTCGGGCGACCCGGAGACCACGAACCTCCCGATGCGACGGCTCGGCATGGCCGTCTTCGGCAGTGTCGTCGCCGCCGCCGTCGTGCTCGGTGGGGTCGGTGCCTACGGCCAGTTGACCGGCAACACGGTGCCACTGAAGGACCAGACGCTCGTCATCGAACGGGAGACCGGCGCGACGTACGTGTTCATGAACGGGCAGCTGCATCCGACGCTCAACTACACCTCGGCCCGCCTGGTGCTCAACCAGCCGGACGCGGCGGCACGGACGATGTCCCAGGCGGCACTGCGGGACCAGCCCCGCGGGCTCACCCTCGGCATCGTCGGTGCGCCGGACGCCCTGCCGGGCCGCAAGTCGCTGACCGGCCTGCCCTGGTCTGTCTGCGACGTGCCCGACCCGGTCGACCCCGCGCGTTCCAGCACCCGGTTGGTGATCGACCGGGTGCTGCCCGGCGGCGTGCCGCTGGGCGACCGCGCGGTGCTCGTCGTGATGGACGATCAGCGGTATCTGCTCACCAACAACTCCCGCCTCCAGGTGCTCGACGGGGATCCGACGATCACGGCGCTGAAGATGTCCCGCGCCACTCCGCTGCGGGTGGGTCAGCAACTGCTCAACGCCGTGCCGGCCGGGCCGCCGCTGCGCAAACCGGCGCTGCCCGGCGAGGGCGAGAGCAGCGTGCGGACGGTGGCCGGCCGGCCCGCCATCGTCGGTCAGGTGTTCAGCGCCGCCGGGCAGCACTACGTACTGACCCGGGAGGGTCTCGCCCCGATCAGTGAGATCACCGCGCTGCTGATGGTGCGCGGCGGTGGCCAGATCACCGACATCACGCCGGATCAGGCTGGCGAGCTCTACGTCGAGCAGCGGGTGGACGAGGAGGGGCTGCCGACCGCGCTGCCGGCCGTCTACCAGGCCAGACCCGGTCAGACCACGCTCTGCGCGACGTACCGGGCGGGCAGCGCGGGCGGCCAGCCGACCACCACCCTGGAGGTCTTCGACCGGGCGCCCGCCGAGCTGACCGCGGGCGGCCCGGTGCCGGCGCCCCAGACCAGGCGGGACGCCGTCCGCACCGCCGAGACGGTGCTGCTGCCCGGCGGCAAGGGCGTCATCGCGCAGGCCTCGCCCGGCGCCGGGACCAGTGGATCCGGCGCCGCCGGGTCGACGATCTACCTGATCACCCCGCAGGGCATCCGGTATCCACTCGGCTCGGCGGCGACGCTCGACGTACTCGGCTACGGAGGGGTCACCCCGCTGGCGGTGCCCGGCTCGCTGCTCGCACTGATCCCGACCGGGCCCACCCTCACCCAGGAGAACGCGATGGCGGTCTTCGCACCCGACGCCCCGGCGCCGGCCGCACCGGCGCCGGCCGCACCGCCGGCAGTCGTACCGCCGGTCGGTGGAGCGGGCGGCGGGACTCCGGCGGGATCGACCGGGGGCAGCGGCTGAGCAGCCGTGACGGGTCGCACCGAAGAGCGGCGGTGGACTAACCTGAATGCCGCTGACGGTTGTCAACCAGAACGACGGGGATGTTGCCATGGCCGGGCGTACGGAAGTCGACCTGTTGTCCCTTGAGGACTTTCACGACCACCTCGCTTCGCGGTTGAGCCAGGTCGAGTCGGTGCTGCGCAAGCTCAACAGCGAGATGCAGTGCCGCCCTCCGGCGTTGGGCTCGTTCTTCGACGCCACCGACAAGGCGCGTCGCTACAGCGAGGTGCACCAGTCCTACGTGGACCAGGCCGAGCGGATCCGGCAGGCGGTGCTGGCCGCGCAGCAGGCCACGGGCACGATTCTGACCAACTACCGCACCGCGGAGGCGCGTAACGCCGCCAACGCCACCGACGTGTCCGCGGCGCTGACCGGGGTCGATCGGGCGTTGCAGCCGAAGGAGAACGGCCGTGTCTGAGTACACCGCGCGCTACCAGGACAGCAGCCATCAGCAGTTGTACGACGGCGTGATGGCCGGCAAGCCGGAGCAGATCGAGGGCGTTGCCGCCCAGTGGGCCGAGCTCAAGGGGATCCTCGACGGGCTCGGCCGGGAGTTGAGCGGCGACCTGGAAAAGCTCGGCAACACCTGGACGGGGTCGGCGGGTCGGGAGTTCCACCGGCGACTCAGCCTGATCGTCGCCCACTCCGACGCCCTGAGCGACGGGATGTCGGGCATCAAGCAGGGGCTGACCATGATGGCCGACCATCTGCGCACCGCCCACAAGCAGGCGGAGAGCCCCGAGGAGACCGACGACAACGACAAGGCGATCTCCGGCACGATCAAGGGTGCCGCCACCTTCGGTCTGCCCGGCGCGATGGTCATGGGCTTCGTGGGTCACCAGCAGGACAAGCAGGAGCAGGAGAAGGCCCACCAGCGGATGGTCAACCTGGTGGCCGAGCTGGCCAGCGGCTACGAGATCTCCGCGTACGACCGGGTGGTCGACCCGCCGCTGCCCGACCCGGACACCCCCAACCGGATCAACACGGAGCCGACGACGCCGCAGAGCGTTTCGGCCATCGCCAAGGCGAGCGCCGGGCCCGGCAGCAGCAACGTCTCCGCGCACACCGGCAGCGCGACCATCTCGAAGCTTGAGCGCGCCGACCCACCACCTGTCGTCGGTGACGGCTCGGTCTCCGACCGGGGTGGCGCGGGCATCGGTGGCACGCCCGCCGTGGCCACTGGCCCGCTCGGCGCCGGCAGCGACATCGACCAGCGCGGCACTGTCCTCGCCGGTGCGGATCCGCTGGTCAGCGGCGCGCTGCTCACCGGTGGCGCCGCCGCCGGGCTGGCCGGCCTGTCCGGCGCGGCTCCGGTGGCCACCGCCGCGAGCGCCGGCCCCGGGCTGCTCTACGGGGCGCCAGGTGGGGCACCTGCCGGCGGGGTCCTGCGCACCGCCGCGCTCGCCGGTTCGAGCAGCACCCCCACCTCCTCGGCTCGGCCGTCAGGTGGTGCGCCCCCGGCCGAGGGTCGGTCTGCCAGCGGCATCGGGCGCAGCGTGGACGGCCAGCGTGGCGGCAACGGCGGTCGAGCGGCGACGGGTGGTGTGGGTTCCGGCCGCAACGGCGCCGGCGTGCTCGGTGGGCGGGGTCGGCCGGAGGACGACGACTCCGACGAGCGGCTGACCTGGTTGACCGAGGACGAGATGGTGTGGCACGACGGCGAGCACGCCGCGCCGCCGGTGCTCGGCACCGGCATCTGACCACGAGCCGCCGCAGGCCGACTCGCGGTGCCCCCGATCGGACCCGATCCGGCCCGGGGGCACCGCGTTTTCCGGGTGTCGTTCCCCGTCGTCCACAGTGCGCATGGTGGTGGCGGTCACGCCGGACCGGGCCGTCGCCGTGCTGCGGCACGGTGGGGCAGGCGATAGGTTGGTCGGGTGTCGTCCGCAGTGTTTGTCCGCCCGGCCCGTTGGGCTGTGTTGCGGTCACTGCGTGAGCTGACCCGACTGGCGATCACCGCGCTGGTGCTCGCGGTCGGCCTGGGCGGCGCCCTCGCCGCCTCCCCACCGCCCGCCTCGACGCAGCTACGGCCCAGCGCCGTGAGCAGCCGGGTGGCAAGTGTCCGTCCCGATGCCACGCCGGTCACCGAGCGGGCCGCCGAGCCCGCTGCCGCCCGGCCCGCCGGCACGACTGACACCGCCACGCTGGCCGGGCCGATCGCGGAGGGCCCCGGTCGGGCTCCCGCCGTCGATCCCGGCCGTGGCGCTGTCGCGCGACGCGGCCCACCCACCCGCTGATCCTGGCCCGGTGATCCCCGGGGCCCGGTCCCGGTTGTCCGTCGCAGCGGCTGAGTCGCCCTCGACGGGATGACCCCGGCACCCGGCCGACCGCCGCCGTCGGGCTCCTCCTGCCACCCGTCGATACCCGCCTTCGACCGCGAGGTGCTGATCATGCGAACCATCCTCTCCGCCGCCCTGCCCGACCTCTCCCGGGCCGCCGTCATCTGGCTGAGCCTGCTCGGGCTCGTCGGCGTCGCCGTCTCCGCTCTGCTGCTGCGACCCGGCCGGTTCCGCCTCGACCCGGGCGCCCGAATCCGCCGCGCGGCCATGCCGAGCCAACTCGAACAGGCGCACGAGGAGCGGGAGCAGAGCCGCTACGCGCAGGAGGTCGCGGTGGCCGCGACGCGGGCGACCACCACCGCTTCGCGCCGCCGGACGGAGTGGGTGGCCGCGCAGGAGGAGGTCGAGGCGGCCTGGCAGGCGTACGAGGCCGCCGAGGCCGCCGTCCGACGCCTCGACGCGGCAGCCGCCATGCCACTGCCGCAGACCGTCCGGACTCCCGCCGAGTACGCGGACCGCGAGCGCTACCTGCACCGTGCCGCGCTGGACGCGTACTGGCGGCGAGAGTTGTCGGTGGAGCAGCTCAGCGACGTCTTCGCGCACCGCGACGGCTGGGACCCGCGGCTGCACCCGGTCGCGCAGGAACTGGTGCTGCGGCGGGCGATCCGGGACAACCTGGCGGCCCGGCACGCCGCGGCCCGCGACCAGGAGCAGGTTGCCTGGCGGGCGGCCGAGTTGGCCGTCGCGGCGGCCCGCAGTCTGCGCGAGGAGGCCCACGCCGCGACCGGGCGACGGGTCGCCGAGTCGGCGTCGGTGCTGCCGCTCAGCGAGGTTGCCAGGCCGTTGGTCGAGCAGACCCGGGAGAACAAGGTGACCGCTCGCGGCCGCGCGGCGGTGCCCGCGTTCTGAGCCGTACGACTCCCGGTGGGTTAGCGTGACGGCATGTCCCGACAGGCGTGGGTCCTCGTGGTGGTCGCCGGCATCCTGGCGATCGCCACGCTCGTCGGCGCCGTGGTGCTGGCGGTGCGTGTGGTGCGTACGCGACGGATGTTGACCGGCCTCGGGGCGGGCGGCAAGGTCGCCTTCTACGGCGCGCTCGTCTACACGATCTTCCCGATCGACATCCTTCCGGATCCGATCTACCTGGACGACATGGGTGTTCTGGCCGCCGCGCTGATCTATCTCACCCGGCTCGTGCACAGGCGTCGGGCGGCCGGCCACCAACTGCCCGGCCAGCCCGATTCGCCGACCGATCGGGAGCGGGCACGCCGTCAGGTGCCATGATCGGGGTCGGTTCGGTGGACAGGGGACGGGCATGGCGGGCGATCATCGGTTGGACGTGCACGACGAGCGTGTTGTCGCCTTCTGCGCGGAACGTCACCTCGCGACCCTGACCACGATTCGTGCGGACGGGACCCCGCACGTCGTACCGGTCGGGGTGACCCTCGATCCGGCGGCCGGGCTGGCCCGGGTCATCACCTCCGGCAGCTCCCGTAAGGCCCGCCAGGTGGCCGCCGCCGGTGCGGCGGGCGCGGCGGTGGCGGTCTGCCACGTGGACGGCCGCCGCTGGCTGACCATCGAGGGCCGCGCGGTGCTGCGGTCGGATCGGGCCGCCGTGGCGGAGGCGGAGCGCCGCTACGCCGAGCGGTATCGGACCCCACGTCCGAATCCCGAACGCGTCGTCCTCGAGATCACCGTGACCGGGCTGCTCGGCAGCCTGTGACGTAGCGGGCGCCGGAATCCCGCCCCGCCGGCAGCGGTTGCACCTCATCGGCGACACCCGCGCCCAGGGCGTGTGTCAAAGTCCGCCGACCAGGGGCTTCGACACACGCCCCAGGGGCCGGCGGAATGCCCGCCACCGCGGAGCCGTTACCTACCCGGGACGCCCAGGGCCGAGACCGGCCGCTGGTCGTCGCCCCGTGCTGAGCCGAGCGCCATTCCCGGTGCTGCGCCCTCCGCCAGTTGGAGGCGCCAACCCCCGAACGGAGACTCGACAATGAACCCGATCATCCAGAAGAGCGGGCTGTCCGTCGTCGGCATGCTTGTCGCCGGCGGTTGCGCCCTCGGCCCGGCGGTAGCCGCCCAGGCCGCGCCGGCCCAGGCCGCACCGACCTCGTCGAGCCAGACCGACAGGTCCGCCGAGCGGGTCCTCGACGTCGACTACCAGGCTCAGCCGAACTTCTTCTACTGCGGCCCGGCCGCGACGCGGATCGCGTTGTCCGCCCAGGGCAAGGCGCTCGACCAGGACGCGGTGGCAAGCCTGTTGGGCACCACCGAGGCGGGCACCCCCTCGGCGCTGGACACCACCCGGGTCCTGAACCAGCTGACCGGCGGTAAGTACCGGACCACCGAGATTCGTGACTCGGTGGCCCGCCCGGATCAGGTCGAGCAGCTCCGCCGGGACGTGCGGGCCGCGGTGGACGCCGGTCGACCGGTGGTGGCCAACATCAAGGGCACCACCGTGGACACCGACGGCAACCCGCACTCGTACGAGGGCGGCCACTATCTGACCCTCGTCGGCTACCGCGACGGTGGCGACACCATCCGGGTCGCCGACCCGGCCGACCCGGCGCTTGGCGAGTACTGGGTGAGCCTGCCGAAGGTCGCCAACTGGATCGCGGAGCGCGGCTACTCCGCCTGACAATCCGAGCAGGTCACCGGGCCGGTCGCTCCCTCGCGGGGCGACCGGCCCGGCCGTCGTCGCGCATCCGGGCGGCCAGGTGCGCACGACGGCGGACCCGGGCGGCCCGGGTCGGACGGATCCGCCGCAGTTGTCGCCGGACCGGCGGGTGGACCTCGGCTATGCCGACGCCGGCCGCCCGGCGCACGATCCGATTGGCGTCGTCGGGTTCACAGCCGGACGCCCGGAGCAGGTCGCTTGCCGACGTCCGCAACCCGGTGACGAGCGACTCGCCGAACGACTTGACCCCGCTCGCGGAGGCTCGCCCGGCCAACTCGGCGCTCTGCTCGACCAACCGGCGGGTGCGCCGGGGGTCATCACCAGTCCGGTTTTCCGTCCGCATCTCCGCCACCGCCTGACCCAACCGGCCCATCGCGTCCGGCAGCTCGGGCGGGATCGGCTCGTCGTACTGCAGTGCTGTCGACGCCCACCGAGCCAGTGCGCGGGTGTCCAGCAGCAGCCGCTCCAGGTGATCGGCGCTGCGGGCGTACCTGTGGTACTGCTGGCGGCGGTGCCAACGGGCCGGAGCGATCGTCACCACCTCCTCCGCGCCGCTGAGCGCGTCGTGGAGCCGGCTCAGGTCGTCGTCGGTGCCACGCAGCTTCTCCAGGACGCGCATCGTCCCGTCGCCGTCGCGCGCCCGCAACGCGGTCGCCAGGTCGCCGAGTTGCGCGCAGAGGGTCGCGTAGATCGGCGCCGCGGCCCGGTCCAGCACCCGCATCGGGTTGATCGGTAACAGCAGCGCGACCACCACCAGGCCAACCGCTCCGCCGACCAGCGCGTCGAAGATCCGGGGCACCTCCAGCCCTCGTTCCATCGGGGCCAGCGTGGCGATCAGCACGGCGGTACCGCCGGCCTGCCCGACGAGCGGGCCGCCCTTGCCGGCCACCAGCAACGCCGCGGCGATCGCGAGCGCGACCACCACGCCGGTCTGCCACGGGCCGGAGCCGAGCAGGAAACGCAACGTGTCGCCGATGACGATGCCGAGGGCCACACCGGCCAGCAGCGCGAAGGTGCGCCGGGCCCGCTGTCCGATGGCGGTGGCGATCGTACCGACGGCCGCGGCGGGAGCGAAGACGTGCGATCCGGGGCCGAGCAGGTTCTTGGCGAGCAGCGCCGCGATCGCGGCGGCCAGCCCGGCCTGGAGTGAGATCACCAGGGTGACCTCCCACTGTCGGGCCCGGATCCGGCCGGCCTGCCCGCTGCGGCGACGCGCCCGCCGAACCGCCCGGCCGCTCCGCTCGGCGGCGTCGTCGAGCCGCGACTGCTCGCGGTCGGCGGGTGGGCGGTCGTCGGCCATGGCGGCGGTTACCCCGACGACGGCCGGGCAACCGTGCCGGTCGTCCACCACCGGCACCTCGGGCACCGCCGGCACCCATCGTCAACCATAGGTTTGTGCAGCCCCATGGGGGTACCAGGGCCACACACCTCCTCGCCTGCACGCCGCGACCGCCCGGGAGGAGTTGATCGAGGCGGCCAACCGGGTGACGAGGGTCAAGAAGATCGGCCCGACCCGGCCCCACCCGGGCGCACCGGACCATCCGCCGGCGAACCGACTGCTCGCCCCCGGCATCGGTCTGGTCGACCGGATCCGCGACGCGTTGAGCGGCCGGCCCAGCTCGATGGACGAGCTACCCGGGAGGCAACAACACTGACGCCGCGCGATCCGCGAACGCCCACCCGGTAGACGCCGGCCGGCGTACGATCCGCGCGGGCAGCGACCCACGCAGCGGTACGGGTGTCAGCGCTCCACCGGCTGGGTACCGACCTCGCCGAGATCGAGGAGGACCGACATGGCCGCAGACGGACCCGAGGCGACAACAGGCGGCCCCGGGCCGCGCCAGACCTGGGCGGCCCTGCCCTGGCTGGTCCGGACCGCGGTGTCGTGGAGCGCCTGCCTGGTGGTGGTCATCGCCGGTCTCTACCTGCTGGGCAAGATCGCCGTCCTGCTGGCGCCACTGGCCATCGCGCTGGCCGCCACCATCTTCCTCACCGCGCTGCTCGACCCGGTGCTGCTGCTGCTTCGTCGGCTGCGCCTGCCGGCGGCGCTGGCCGCGCTGTGCACCGTACTGCTGCTGCTCGGCATCCTGGTCGGTGTCGGCGCCCTGGTGTGGAATCTGACGGCCAGCCAGTTCGACCAGCTCAGCCAACAGTTGACGGAGGGGGTCGAGCGCAGCCGGGACTTCGTGACGTCCACGCTGCCGGTCAGCGACGCACAACTGGACCGGCTTGTCGACCAGGCCCGGGAGGGCCTCAGCGGCAGCTCGCCGGACCCGGTGGCCGGCGCCCGGACCGCCACCGAGGTGTTCGGCTCCGCGCTGCTCGCCCTGGTGCTGCTCTTCTTCCTGCTCAAGGACGGCCGGTCGATGTGGCACTGGGTGCTGTCGCGGGTGTCCGGCGCGAACCAGCCGGTGCTGGCCGAGGCCGGCCGGGCCGGTTGGCAGACGTTGGGCGCGTACAGCCGGGGCACCATGCTCATCGCCGCCATCGACGCGCTGGGCATCGGGTTGGCGCTCGTGGTGCTGCGGGTGCCGCTCGCCCTGCCGCTGGCGCTGATCACCTTCCTCGGCGGTTTCGTGCCGATCATCGGGGCGACGGTGGCCGGCGCGGTCGCCGTGTTGGTGGCACTGGCCGCGAACGGCCCCACCACCGCCCTGCTCACCCTGGCCGCCGTGATCGCCGTGCAGCAGATCGAGGGCAACCTGCTGGAACCACTGATCATGAAGCGACAGGTCCGGCTGCACCCGGCGGTGATCCTGGTGGCGGTCACCGCCGGCACGCTGATCGCGGGGATAGCTGGCGCGTTCGTCAGCGTCCCGATCACCGCCGTCCTCTGGCGCGTCATCGACACCGTCCAACAGCGTCGCGCCGCCTCCGCCCTCACGTCCTGAGGGTGATGGTCAGCGCAACTTCGTGGTGAACCACGTGCCGGCCTGCTCGGCGACCTGCTCCAGGGTGCCGGGCTCCTCGAAGAGGTGGGTGGCGCCCGGGACCACCCGCAGCTCGCCGACCTCCCCCAGCTCCGCGAGCGCCCGCTCGTTGAGCGTGATCACTTCCTCGTCCAGGCTGCCCACGAGCAACAACGTCGGGGTACGCACCTGGGCCAGCGCCGCGCCGGCCAGGTCCGGCCGGCCGCCCCTACTGACCACGGCACCCACCCGATCCGCGCGGGACGCCGCCGCGACCAGGGCGGCGGCGGCACCCGTGCTGGCCCCGAACAGACCGATCGGAACGTCACCGGCGGGCCGCTCGACCGCCAACCAGTCGACGATCCCGGCCAGCCGGCTGGCCAGCAGCCCGATGTCGAACCGCAGCTCGGCGGTGCGGGCGTCCACCTCGTCCTCGGCGGGGCTGAGCAGGTCCACGAGCACAGTCGCGAGCCCGCGGTCGTGAAGCGTACGGGCCACCGCCACGTTGCGCGGGCTGTGCCGGGAGCTGCCACTGCCGTGCGCGAAGAGCACCACACCGACCGGCTGAGCGGGCAGCATCAGGTCGGCGGCGAGCGCAACGTCCCCGACCGGGATTGTCACCGTGCCGCGCTGCTCGTCCATGCCCCCACCTCCGCGGTGCTCGCCGGTGCTCCGAGTACCCCGCCCGCCGCGCGGCACGCCCGTCGGCGGCCGCGTCAGTCCGGGCCCGTGGGCACGCGGCCGGGCCGCGTTTGCCCGATCGGGCGCCGGGTACGCGACGAGCGACCGCAGACCGTGTCGGCGCAACCGCGCCCCGACGGATCGCGAGGATCGTCATGGCCAAGCAGCAGATTTCCCGGCAGCAGCAGCTGACCGAGCGGGCCCAGCGGGAACAGGACGCCGAGCGCAACCAGGACGTCGGGGATCAGGATTTCGGGGACCAGGCCGCCTCGGCCCGGCTGCCCGACGACCCGTTGGCGGCGGCGCCCCGGGACGCGATCGGACGGCCGTCGACAGGCGAACCCGTCTGACGTGACGTGGTGGTGCCGGTCGGGGCGGGAGCACTCCCGCCCCGACCGTCACGTCACGTTCGCGCGTTCGGGCAACCGCAGCAGCGGTGACCTGCCCGGTGGCTGCTCGGGCGGCGGGCCGGCCGGCTCGGCCGGCGGCACCGGCACCGTCACCGGTTCGTCGCAGGTCACCCGCAGCACCTGGTCGTGGTGGCGCAACTCCACCACGTCGTCCGGACCGCCGTGCCGCAGCGAGTACGTCGTCTGGTGCGGGCGGACATCCACCCGCAGCGCCAACCCCCGCCACTGCAGCGAGAACTCCAGCCGGCTGAGTCGGCTGGAGAGCCGAGGCGCGAAGGACAACTCGCCGTCGTGGTCCCGGAGCCCGCCGAGCCCACTGACCAGGGCGAGCCAGGCGCCAGCCAACGACGCCATGTGCACGCCGTCACGAGTGTTCTCGTTGAGGTCGTGCAGGTCCATGAGGGCGGCCTCGCGCAGGTAGGTGTGCGCGAGTTCCGGGTGGCCCACCTCGGCGGCGAGCACCGCCTGCGTGCAGGCCGACAGCGACGAGTCGCGTACGGTGCGGCGCTCGTAGTAGAGGAAGTTGCGGACCTTCTGCTCGGGGGTGAACGCGTCCCCCCGCCAGTGCATGGCGAGGACCAGGTCTGCCTGCTTGACCACCTGCTTGCGGTACAGCTCGAAGTACGGGTAGTGCAGCAGCAGCGGGTATTTTTCCGCCGGGGTGTGCGGGAAGTCCCACTCCTGCAGCCGGGTGAAGCCCTCCACCTGCTGGTGCACGTCGAGTTCCTCGTCGTAGGGAATGTGCATGGAGGTGGCGGCGTCCCGCCAACTCGCCGCCTCCTCGTCGGTGACCCCGAGGTGGAACGCCTCGTCCCGGTAGCGCATCACGACGTCGGCGGCCGCGAGCAGGTTCCGCTGTGCCATCAGGTTGGTGTAGATGTTGTCGTTCTTCACGGCGGTGTACTCGTCCGGGCCGGTGACGCCGTCGATGTGGAACTGGCCGTGCCGGTCGTGGTGGCCGATCGAGCGCCACAGCCGGGCGGTCTCCACGAGCAACTCCAGCCCGATCTCCTGCTCGAACTGGGTGTCCCCGGTGACCATCACATAGCGGCGCGCGGCGTCGGCGATGTCGGCGGCGATGTGGAAGGCAGCCGTGCCAGCCGGCCAGTAGCCGGAGGATTCCGGTCCCTCGATGGTCCGCCAGGGGAACGCGGCCCCCCTGAGGTTGAGCGTCTCGGCGCGCTCCCGCGCCGAGTCCAACGTGCTGTGCCGCCACTGCAACGCGCTGCGCACCGCGCTCGGCTGGGTGTAGGTGAGCACCGGCAACACGAACATCTCGGTGTCCCAGAAGGCGTGCCCGTCGTAACCGGGGCCGGTCAGCCCCTTCGCCGAGATCGGCCGTTGCTCGGCCCGCGCCCCGGCCTGGAGCACGTGGAAGAGACCGAACCGCACCGCCTGCTGCACCTCCGGGTCACCCTCGACGAGCACGTCTGAGGCGTCCCAGAACGCGTCGAGGTAGTTGCGCTGCTCCCGGTGCAGGCCGTCCCAGCCGTCCAGTCGGGCGCCGGCGAGCGCCGCGCCGACCTGGTCGCGTAGCGCGGGCAGCGATCGCCGACTCGACCAGCTGTACGTCAGATACTTGATCACCCGTAGCTTCTCGCCGGGCTTGAGCACGCAGGCGATCGTGGTGCGTACCCAGTCCTGGTAGCCCTCGGACTCGATCGTGGTGTGGTCCGGGCCGTGCACCTCGTGCTCCATCGCGGCGGCGACCCGCAGCCCGGAGACCTTTGTGCGGTGGATCAGCTGCCCCCCGTCCGGGGTGGTCAGCTCCTCCTCGGCCTGCAGAGGTGACTCCAGCACCGCGGCGACCCGAGGGTCCTTGCTCTGCGCGGGCAGCGACTCGTTGGCCACCAGCTCGGACTGCACGATCAGCCGGAGCGGGCCGTCGACGGCCTCCACCTCGTAGCTGATCGCGGCGACCGACCGCTGCGTGAACGAGACCAGGCGGGTGCTGCGGACCTTTACCTCCCGGCCGGCCGGCGAGCGCCAGTGCAGCTCCCGGTGCAGGGTGCCGGCCCGCAAGTCGAGGATCCGCTCGTGGGCCAGCAGCTCCCCGTATCGCACGTCGAGTGGTTCGTCGTCGACGAGCAGCCGCAACAGCTTGCCGTTCGTGACGTTGACGATCGTCTGCCCGGACTCGGGGAAGCCGTAGCCGGCCTCGGCGTACGGCAGCGGGCGCAGCTCGTAGAACGAGTTGAGGTAGGTGCCGGGCAGCCCGTGCGGCTCGCCCTCGTCGAGGTTGCCGCGCAGCCCGACGTGCCCGTTGGAGAGCGCGAAGACCGACTCTGACTGGGCCAGCACGTCCATGTCGAGCCGGGTCTCGCGGACGTGCCACGGCTCGACCGGATAGGCCCGCTCCCGGATCACGCGCGGTCCCGTTGGGTGCTCGGTTGGTGCGCGGCAGCGGTGCGGGGCGGCCCCGCCGGATCGGGGGCGTCGAGCAGCTCGGCCAGGTCCCGCACCACGATGTCGGCGCCGTGCGCGAGCAACTCGTCGGCCTGCCCGACCCGGTCGACGCCGACCACGTAACCGAAGCCGCCAGCACGGCCGGCGGCCACCCCGGAGAGCGCGTCCTCGAAGACGGCGGCCTGCGTCGGGTCCACGCCGAGCAGCCTGGCCCCGGCGAGGAACGTGTCCGGTTCCGGCTTACCGCGCAGCCCTTCCGCACGCGCCACCAGCCCGTCGACGCGGGCCTCCAGCAGCGGCGCCAGCCCTGCCGCGGCGACCACCTCGCCGCCGTTGGCGCTCGCGGTCACCACCGCCCGACGCAGCCCGGCGGCGACTGCCGCCCGCAGGTAGTGCACCGATCCGGGGTAGACCTCGACGCCGAAGTCGTGCAGGTGTTTGAGCAGCAGCACGTTCTTGCGGTTGCCGACGCCGTTGACGGTGTCGGCGTCCGGCGGGTCGTCCGGTGTGCCCTCGGGCAGCACGATGCCGCGGGAGGCGAGGAACGACCGGACGCCGTCGGCGCGGGGTCGGCCGTCGACGTAGCGGTTGTAGTCCGGCCCGGGATCGAAGGGTTGGAACGGTTCGCCGGAGGCGGCGGCACGCTGCCGGAGGAACTCGTCGAACGTCTGCGTCCAGGCGGCGTTGTGCACACGGGCGGTCTGCGTCAGCACACCGTCCAGATCGAAGAGACAGGCGGTCACGTGAGCGGGTAGGCCCAGCACGGTACGAATCTATCCACCCCGCTGGGCCGGCAAACCCGTTTCGGCCTCCTCGACACGGTTTCAGTTGGGTCGCAGCGTCCAGATCACCGTCAGGGCCGAGGTCGGTGTGCCGTCCTCGGTCGTGATCTCCACGTCGACGCCGAACTCCGGCCGCTGGCCGGAGTCGAACTCCTCGATCACGTCGAGGGCCGGCCGGCCGAGCCGGGCGGTGGCGCGCACCGGGCCCATGGCGAGCTTGCGGTAGGCGATCTCGGCGCGGACGGCGAGCGGCACGGCCCGGTCGAGCAGGTGCCCGAAGGCCGCCAGCACGACCGCGCCGGAGGCCGTCTCACCGAGGGTGAAGATGGCACCGGCGTGCGGGCCGCCCACGTGGTTGTGGGTGGCCGGCGAGTCGGGCATCCGGACGACCGCCCGGACCCCGCCCGCCGCCTCGGGCGCCACCTCGACAAATTCGAAGCCGAGGGTACGGGCGAAGGGCACCGCTTCGAGCATGCCGGCCGCCACCTGGCGGGAGTCGATTGTCATGAGCCGACGTTACTAGCCGGTAACCAAGCCGGCAACCAGGAGTTTCCGCCTTTGCCAGGCCCTCAGAGGTTGGCGATGGTCCGCAGGATCTCCGCGTAGAAGTTGCCGTCGATGCTGCGGAAGAACGCGAAGTCCTGACCCGGGTCGCCGAAGAACGGACGCAGCGTCCACGCCAGTTGGGTGCCGACGAACCCGAAGAGCAGGATCCAGATGTAGAGCAGGGTCATGCTCGCCGGCCGCTGCGTCGGCTCGCCGCGTCGGATCGAGCGGTCATTCCACGAGGACGGGTAGCCGGGCGGCAGCGTGCCCGTGGCACCTGCGGGCTGGCCACTCCACTGGGCCGGCACGTGGGCCGGCGCGGCGGTCGCGCCGTTCGGGGCGGGTTCCGCCACCGCGACCGCGGTCGGTGCGGCCGCCGGCTCGGCACTCGCGCCGGCGACCGGAGCGGCTGCCGGCGTCGAGGCGGCGGGCACCGCGGCCGGCACGGCCGGGGCCGGAGCGTTGGCGGGCGCGTTCACCTGGGCGTTGGCGGGCGACGGCGCGAGCAGGCCGTTGTCGTTGAGCACCTGCATGCCGCTGGTCAGGAAGCGCAGCCCGACAAGTGCCGACAGGGCCAGGATCGCCACGTTGAGCAGCTTGAAGAACCCGTAGTCGTTCGCGGTGATCAGGAAGAAGAGGCTGATCGGCGCGAACGCCACCGCGAGCATCGAGGTGACCGTGATCGCCACCATCACCAGCGCCAACGACTGCCGCACCGAGAGCCGCGCGCCGAAGACCAGGTTGAACAGGTAGAGCGTGGGCAGGCAGATGGTCAACGTGACCAGGAACAGCAGGGGAAGCTTCAGCGCCGAGGTCAGCGCCATCAGCGGGCTGTGGAAGAAGCCGAGCACCGCCCCGTAGCAGGCCAGCGCGATGGCGGAGCTGGCCAGCATTCGCCCGGTCAGCTTGTTCAGGTCACGCTCGGCCACGATCTGCTGCCAGATGCCCTCGCGATCGCGCAGGATGCGCTCGATGACGAGCGGGCTGGGACGGTCACCCGACACGGGCGCACCCCTTTCGGTGGTCTCTCACTGTGGACTGGGTGGGCAGACGGTAGGGCACCCGGGGCTCCGGCCGCCACCCTGCTCCGGCGAGTCGTCAGCGCCAACCCACGTCGATCCGAGCGCCCCGCTCGTCGAAGAAGTGCAGCGCGTCCATCCGCACCGAGACGGCGAGCGGGTGACCGGCGCTGACCGCCGGATACGGTGCCAGCCGCACCGCCAGCTCCGCCGGGCGGCGGTGGTGCCGGCCCGGGTCGGGAAGCACGCTGGTCTGGGCGCCACTGCTCGGCACCTCCTGTGGCTCCACCGGTTTACCGGTGAGGCGCTGCATCACCGAACCGAACCGTCGCAGGCCACGCTGGCCCACCGGCGGCGGGTCGAGCGGGGCGCCCATCTCGTCGACCATGATCGCGGTAGCGCCGATGTCGAGGAACGCCAACGACTCGTGCCCGTGGTGCTCCAGGTAGCGGATCCGCCCGCGCAGCACGTCGCCCGGGCTGTCCGGAGCGACAGGGGTGAGCGCCTCGGCCCGCATGCCGACCACGATCCGCTCACCGTGGTAGTGCGCCACCGCCCGACTGCGGATGTCGTTCCAGGGCAGGTAGAGCGACTGGTCACCGAGGTTCAGCGTGACGTACCGGTCGAGGTGGACGTAGACCGACGCCTCCAGCAGGTTCATCCGCGGGCTGCCCAGGAAGGCGGCCACGTAGAGCGTCGCCGGCCGGCCGTACACCTGGGTGGGTGTGCCCACGTCCTGGAGGACACCCTTACGCATGATGGCCACCCGGTCGGCCATGGTGAGCGCCTCGGCCTGGTCGTGGGTGACGTAGACGGTGGTGACGCCCAGCTCCCGGGTCAGGCCGGAGATCTCCGCGCGCAGCTCGGCACGCAGGCCGCTGTCCAGGTTTGACAGGGGCTCGTCCATCAGGAACAGGCCGGGCCGGCGGACGATCGCCCGGCCCATCGCCACCCGCTGCCGCTGCCCACCGGAGAGCTGGCCAGGCTTGCGGGCCAGCACGTCACCGATGCCCAGCGCACTGGCCACGTCTCCGACCCGCTCACCGCGCGGCTCCGGCTCCACACCGGCCAGCCGCAAGGGAAAGGCGATGTTGTCGCCGACGGTCATGTGCGGATAGAGCGCGAAGTCCTGGAAGACCATGGCGATCTTGCGGTCCCGGGGCGGCAGGTCGTTCGCCAGCTCTCCGTCGAGCAGGACAGCGCCGCTTGTCGGATCCTCCAACCCGGCGATCATCCGCAGCACGGTGGACTTTCCACAACCGGACGGCCCGAGGAGCACCATGAATTCGCCGTCGTTAACATCAAGATTGATGCTGTCGACGGCCATGGTGCCATCCCTGAATACCTTGGTCACATCCTTGAGCGTGACGGTGCTCACCGTCGTCCCCCCCAGTTGGTCGGCCGAACCCCTGAAGACTGTGACCAGGATCATTGATTTAGGACATCGGGTAAACGTCCTATGTTCAGACGGTGACGCCGCTATTAAGCGACAAAAGTCCGATCAGCAACGGGTAGACCGCTCACCCGGCTCGCCGAGGAACACCTGACGCACCACCCGCTCCGCCGCGTGCCCATCGTCCAGTGTGCAGAACCGGCCCCGAAACCGCGCACGGGCCTCGGCCGCCGCGTCCGACCGCACCGCGTCGGTCCGAAACAGCTCGAGCAGATCGTCGAAGGTGGTGGCCACCGCACCCGGCGGCTCGGCCGTCACGTCGAAGTAGACACCCCGGGCCAGCCGGTACGCCTCCCAGTCCGGGGCGTACAGCACGATCGGCCGGTCCAGCACCGCGTAGTCGAACATCGCCGACGAATAGTCGGTGACCAGCACGTCGGCCACCAGGTAGAGATCCTCCACCCGCTGGTGGCCGCTGACGTCGCGGACCCGCTCCCAGTCCGCCGGCCGACCGGGACGCCGATCCCGGTCGTGGAAGTAGTGACTGCGCATCAGCAGCCGGCCCGAGTCACCGAGCGCCCGCACGAACCGGTCCGGGTCGAACGGCGGCCGGTAGCCGGGCAGGTGCTCGCGGTGCGTCGGGGCGTACAGCACGACCTGCTCGTCGGGGCCGAGGCCGAACTCCGCGCGCAGTCGGCGCACCTCGTCCGGGCCGGCGGTGACCAGGCGGTCGTTGCGCGGGTAGCCCACCTCCAGCGTCGTGTACGAGGCCGGGTACGCCCGGTCCCACATCTGGGTGGAGAAGCTGTTCGCGCTGACGCTGTAGTCCCAGCGGTCCACCCGGCGCAGCAGTCCGGCGAAGTCCATCCGGCCCGCGCCGATCGGGTAACGCTGCTGATCCAGCCCCATCACCTTCACCGGCGTGCCGTGGTGGGTCTGGAGGTGCACCTGCTCGGCCCGCTTGCGGACGAAGTCCGGGAAGTTGACGTTGTTGACCAACCACCGGGCGCGGGCCAGCACCCGGTAGTACGCCGGGGTGCCGGCGACCACGTACTCCACCCCGGCCGGCACGGCGTCCACCCGGTCCCGACGCACGATCCACACCCCGCGCACCCCCGGCGCCAACCGGCGGGCCACCTCGTAGATCGCCGCCGGATTGCAGGAGTAACCCCGGTACCAGTAGGCGGCGTACACCGCCAGCGTCGGATCGACCGGCCGCCGCAGCTCGGCCCGGTAGTACTCGCGCAGCAACCCGTCGCGGGTCAGCCGAGCACCGCGCCGGGCGACCGGCCCGACCCGACGCCGGGCGGTGCGCGCCTGCCGGCGGGCGGCGTCCCGGGCCCTGCTCGCGGCCCGCAACGCGCTGAAGGTGTGCCACCGACCGGACGCGACGAGCCGGTGCTTGAGCCCCTCCACCCCGTCCGGCACGGGATAGCCGCCGGGCGGCAACCAGCGTTCGTAGTCGGCGGTGATCTGCGCGAAGAACGCCGGCCGCAGCTCCGGGGCGATCCGCTGGCCGTTGCCGAGCACGGTCAGGTAGTGCCAGATCATCCGCTCGAAGACCGCCGGTCGCAGGGCGTCCGTCGCCGAACCCCACGCGTCCATCAGGTGGAAGACCCGATGCCACTGGGGGAAGACCTCGAAATGCCGGTCCCCCCGGGTCCGGGTGATCGCGCCGGCGCGGCGCTGCCGGTAGTTGACGCAGACCCGGTCCAGTACGCCGATCCGCTGCGCCGCCATCAGCACCGGGTAGCTGAACGAGACGTCCTCGTACCAGCCGGGCGCGAAGCGCAGCCCCAGATCGGTCAGGAACTCCCGGCGGACCAACCTGTTCCACGCGGTGTGCAGCAGGCGCATCGCCGCCGGCCGGTCCCGCAGCCGGAAGGTGCCCGTGCCGGGCGACTCAGGGAACACCTCGGCCATCGCGCTGCGGGTGGCGGTGTCGTTCCAGTGGGTGCGGACGTGGTCGACGAGCAGCACGTCCGGGCGGGTCGCCCGCAACCGCTCGGCGACCTCGGTCAGGCACTCCGGCGCCAGCCAGTCGTCGCCGTCGAGGAACCACACGTACTCGCCGACGGCCCGGTCCAGCCCGATGTTGCGGGCTGGACCGAGGCCGACGTTCTCCGGCAGCCGAACCGCACGGACCCGCCGGTCGCGGGCCGCGTACTCGTCGATGATGTCGCCGCTGGCATCCGGCGAGCAGTCGTCGACGGCGATCACCTCGATGTCGGTCTCCGGCTGACCGAGGATGGAGTCCAGGCACTCGCGCAGGTATCCCTGCACCCGGAAGGCCGGCACCACGAAGCTGATCAGGGTCATCCGGCCGTCCCTCCGTCAGCGTGGCGCGGCACCTCCGGCGCCCACCGGCGCGACAAGCGCCCGCGCGCTACGGGCCGGTCGGACGAACCAGGCCAGGACGACGCTCACCACGAAAACCACGAGAAGGTACGCACCGAGTGTAGCCAGCCCGATACCCGCGATGCCGGCAATCGCCGCGAGGGCCAGCAGCACCGACCGCCCGTCCCAGCCCAGCGTGGCCGCGTGCAGCGGTGGCGCCGCCTGCCGCTTCTCCAGCCGGGCGGTCAGGTCGTAGTGGTGCACGGTGAGCACGAAGACGTACCCGAAGATCAGCCAACCCGGCACGTCGCCGACCACGCCGACCGCGATGGCGAACAGGTACTCGGCGGCCCGCAACGCCGCCGGCACCAGCCAGTCCAGCGGACCGTTGTGCGCGGCCCCGGCACCCAGCCCACCGACGAGCAGCACCAGCAGCGCCACCGGCACCGCCCAGCGCAGTCCGTCCGGCGCGTCGCCCAGCAGCGCCACGACCAGCAGCACGGCCGGGCCGAGCGCGGCGATCACCGCCAGGGTGAGCGGCCCCATCGGGCGGACCACCGGCAGCCGCCGGGCCAGCGGCCCGTCGTCGCGGTGCAGGGTGGCGTCGACCGTGTCCAGCACCGGCACCCACATCCAGCGGGCGCGCAGCGTCCGCAGAGCCCCGGTGTACGCGAACGCCAGCACACCCCAGACCAACACCGCGATCAGGCTGACCAGCGGATTGAACAGCGCCACGGTCAGCGCGATCAACGCCCAGCGCTCGCCGATCGGAAAGACCACGGTCCGCTTCAGCCAGTACGACACCGACCCGGTGTCCGCCTGCACCCGGGTCGACGCCGCGTTGAGCCGGTCGCCGATCCCGCCGCTGGCACTCGCTGCCGCCCGGGGCCGACGGGCCGCCTCGTCGTGCAGCACCCCGTACCAGGTGTCGGTCATGTGCCGGACGGTCTGCAACGTCATCGCGGCGATCGCGAGCGCCCAGCCGTTGCCCAGCCCGGCATGGCTCACCCCGAAGCCCAGGCCGGCGTAGACCAGGTATTCCTTGGCCCGGTCCGCCATCGTGTCCAGCCAGCCACCCCAGGCGCTGAAGTGCCTTGTGTAGCGGGCCAACTGCCCGTCCACGCAGTCCAGCACGAAGCCGAGGTAGAGCAGCACCGCGCCGCCGACCAGGGCGGGTCGCCCACCGACCCCGAACAGCACCGCCGCCGCCAACGCGAACAGCACCGAGATCGCCGTCACCCCGGTCGGGGTGAGCCGGAGCCGGGCCGACAGCCGGACCACGTACGGCGACCAGGTGCTGACGAAGTAGGTGGAGAAGAAGTCGTCCTTCTCCTTCACCGACAGCCGCAGTTCGGCCCGGTCCTCGTCGACGGCGGTCACCGCCGCCTCGGCAGCCGCCAGGCCGGGCGCGTCCGCGACCCGGTGCGCGACGAGCAGGCGTACCCGCTGGGCGAAGATCAGGGTGCCGAGCGCCGCGAGACCCGCGACGAGCCGGTCCACGGCGGACCCGGGGCCGCCCTCGGCTACCGGCCCGCCGGATCCGGCTCCCCCGGTCGCCGGCAGCGGTGCGACGTCGCCGGCCGGGCCGATCGGGGCGGCGACCGGGAGCGTGCCGCCCGCGGCGGCCCGGGCGGCGGCGGCAAGCGTCGGTAGGTCGTCCACGCCGACCCGCAGCGCGCCACCGAACACGCCTGTGGCGTCGCCGTCGAGGGCGTCCAGCGGGCCGGCGTCGACCACCTGGCCGCGTTCCTCACGCACGGCGGTCCGACCGGGCACCGGCGGGTCGGTCAGCACCAGCGCCACAGTCGGCCCGACCGGGCTGGTGGCCAGGTGCCGCAGCACGGCCGTGTGGGCGACCAGGTCGGCGCCGGTGATCAGCAGCGGGCCGTTGGCGGCGTCGGCCAGGGCGGCCAACTCGTCGAGGTCACCGGCGAACCGCACCTCGTCCGCCCCGGCGCGGCGCAGTTGGGCGGCCAGCCGCTCGGTGAGCGGCTCGCCTGTGGACGTTTTCAGGCCCGCCGCGGGTGTCCCGGCGGCGAGCACGATCGCGAGCGTCACCGCGGAACCGCGGCGTGGTACGCGTCGAGCGCCTCGGCGATGGTGCCGTCGAGCGTCAACCGGCCCGCGTCGAGGTACAACCCCCGACGGCAGAACCGGGTCAGGTCCTTTTCGTTGTGTGACACCAGCACCAGCGTGCGCCCCTCCCCGAGCAGACGATCAATCGTCGCGTAGCACTTCTTGCGGAACTCCGCGTCGCCGACCGCGGTCACCTCGTCCATCAGCAGGATCGGGTGCGGCAGGTGCGAGATGATCGCGAAGCCCAGCCGTACCTTCATCCCCGACGAGTAGTGCCGCACCGACGTGTCGATGGCACCCTGCACCTGCTCACCGGCGAACTCGACGATCTCGTCGAAGTGCCGCCTCAGATAGCCCGCCGACAACCCGTGCAGACCACCGACCAGGTGCAGGTTCTCCCGCCCGGTCAGGTCGTTGGAGAAGCCGGCCGACAACTCCAGCAACGGCGCCACCGCGCCGTGCACCCGGATGCTGCCCTCGTCCGGAATGAGCACCCCGGCGATCAGCCGCAGCAGGGTGCTCTTGCCGGTGCCGTTACGGCCGATCACCCCGACGGTCTCGCCCGGCTCGACGGTGAACGACACGTCGCGCAGCGGCCAGAACTGGCCGGGCAGGGCACCGCGCCCGCCCCGGTGGATGAACAACTCGCGCAGCCGCAACTGCCGACGCCGGTTGCGGACGAAGCGGATACCCAGGCCGTCGGCCTCGATGATCGGGGCGGCCACGTCAGAGTTCCTTGAGCACGGCGGGTTCCAACCGGCGGAACGACCACCAGCCGGCGGCGAGCACCAGCACGCTGCCGACGACAGTCGTGGCGAGCAGCCGGGCGTCCGGGAACTCGTCCGGGTACCAGATCGCGTGGTGCAGCTGGAAGATCCCGACCAGCGGGTTCAGCTCGTACACCACCTTCAGCCAGCCCGGCAGCTCGGACTCCCGGACCAGGCTGAGCGGGTAGATGATCGGCGTGGCGTAGAAGAGCACCCGGATGATCAGCCGCAGGAACCGTTCCACGTCGCGCATCAGCACGTTCCACGCGGACAGCAGCAGGGCCAGCCCGGTCAGCAGGACGGCCTGGACGACGACCGCGAGCGGCAGGGCGAGCAGCGACCAGCCCGGGTGGATCCGACCGTGCACCGCGTAGATCACCGCGATGGCGATCAGGATCGGCAGGCCGGCGGCGTACTCGGCGAACCGGCCGGTGACCCGACCGATCGGAAAGACCTGACGCGGCACGTTCATCGTGGTGATCAACCGGGACTGGCCGGTCAGCGCGTTCGTCGCCTCGCTCAGCGCCGAGCTGGTCCACATCCAGGCGAAGATCCCGGTGATCAGGAACAGCGGGTACGACCCGGCCGCCTCGCCCAGATGCCGGCCGGTGTCGCGGGAGTAGAGCACCCCGAACACGAACCAGTAGATGGCACCCATGCCGAGCGGCTCGATCAACGACCAGAAGTAGCCAAGCACCGACTGCTGGTACTTGACCGCCAGATCCCGTCGGACCAGGATGCGCAGCGAGTTGCGGTGCGACCACAACGCCGCGACGCCAGAGGTCACCGCGAGCCTCCCGCCTCCTGAAACGGACGACAGGTTAGCAGTCGGTGAACGAATGCCCGGAATCGACCGGACTCAGCACTCGATCACGTTGACGGCCAGACCGCCACGCGCCGTCTCCTTGTATTTGACCTTCATGTCGGCGCCTGTCTCCCGCATGGTCTTGATGACCTTGTCCAGCGACACCTTGTGCACACCGTCGCCGCGCAGCGCCAGCCGGGCGGCCGTGATCGCCTTGATGCTAGCCACCGCGTTGCGCTCGATGCAGGGGATCTGCACCAGGCCACCCACCGGGTCACAGGTCAACCCGAGGTTGTGCTCCATCCCGATCTCGGCCGCGTTCTCCACCTGCTCCGGGGTGCCGCCGAGCGCCTCGGCCAGCCCGGCCGCCGCCATCGAGCACGCCGAACCCACCTCACCCTGGCAGCCGACCTCCGCGCCGGAGATCGACGCGTTCTCCTTGAACAGCACGCCTATCGCGCCGGCCGTCAACAGGAACCGCACCACGCCATCGTCATCAGCGCCCGGGACAAACCGGGTGTAGTAGTGCAAAACCGCCGGAATAATCCCGGCCGCACCGTTCGTCGGCGCGGTGACCACCCGGCCACCGGCCGCGTTCTCCTCGTTCACCGCGAGGGCGAACAGCGTCACCCAGTCCATCGCGTGCAGCGGGTCGGGCGTCCCGGCGTCCGCCTCCAGGCCACGCCGCAGCTCCGCCGCCCGCCGCCGAACCTTCAACCCACCCGGGAGTACGCCGTCGCGCTCGCAGCCGCGCTCCACGCACTCCCGCATCACCCGCCAGATCTCCAACAGGTCGGCCCGGATGTCCGCCTCGCTGCGCCAGGAGCGCTCGTTGGCAAGCATCACCTCGCTGATCGACAGGCCCGTGGAACTGGTGACGTCGAGGAGCTGCGCCCCGGTCAGGAAGGGGTACCGCACCCGCGTGCTGTCCGGCTTGATCCGATCCGCGCCGGCCGCGGCCTCGTCCACCACGAACCCGCCACCGACGGAGTAGTAGGTACGGCTGCGCACCTCGGCGCCGGCCCCGTCGTACGCCGCGAAGGTCATCCCGTTCGGGTGGTACGGCAGCGAACGACGCCTGTGCAACGTCAGGTCCCGATCCGGGTCAAAGTCGATCTCGTGCGCGGCCAGGATGCTGATCCGCCGCTCGGCCCGGATCCGCTCGACCCGAGGACCGACGGTGTCCGTGTCGACAGTCTCCGGCGACTCGCCCGCCAACCCGAGCAACACCGCCGGACCGCTGCCGTGGCCGTGCCCCGTCGCACCCAACGAGCCGAACAGCTCAGCCTGCACCCGTGCGACGTCGGAGAGCAGCCCGTCGGCCTTGAGCCCGGCGGCGAACGTCCGCGCGGCCCGCATCGGCCCCACCGTGTGCGAGCTGGACGGCCCGATACCGACGCTGAAGAGGTCGAAAACACTGATCATGGCTGCGCTTCCTCGCCGTCGTCCCGGCGTACGGGACCCGGCCGCGCCAACACCGCCGACCTGGCAGCCCTGCTCGTGATCGACCGGGGTATGAGTTCCGGCCGCCCGGGGTGTGGAGGGCCGATCTGCCAGCGTACCCGCCCAGCTCAACGCCCACCCGACCACCGGGAGTGTCCACCTGACCGCCATCTCCCCGCCACCCGTACCCCCGCACGGCCGCCGCCACGGAAGATCGTGCTCGATCTCCGTCTCGATACCACTACAACCAGGATCGAGCGCGATCTTCGTCTGCTTCTCCGGACGCCGTGGCCGGCGGACGCGGCGGGTGGCTCGGGAAGGCGGGCGGGTGGCTCGGGGAGGCGGGCGGGTGGCTCGGGGAGGCGGGCGGGTGGCTCGGGGAGGCGTCAGCGAGGGGCTACCCGGGTAAAGCACCTACGGGTCCACGGGTCGCCGCTCATCCTCGGGACGGAGGGCGAGGTGGCCACCCCCTTCTACCGTGGATTGCAGACGCGGCGCACCGCCGCAGAGTGGGAGTACGACGATGAGTCGCAAACTGGTCCGGCCCCGCGAGGGGCGCATGCTCGCCGGTGTCTGCGCCGGCCTCGGTCGGCGGTTCGGCATGTCCGCCGGGATGGTCCGGCTGCTGTTCCTGCTGTCCCTGCTGCTGCCCGGCACCCAGGTGATCGTCTACCTGGTCCTCTGGGTTCTCATGCCGAATGAGGACCGCTACCTGGCCTCCACCCAGCACTGACCCGCGCCTCTCGCCGCGCGCCACCAGCGCCCCCGTCGAGGCCAGAGCCCCGGACCGTGAGGCAGCAACTTCACCGAAGTTGCTGCCTCACCAGCGTCAGAGGCAGCACCATCCCCGAAGTTGCGCAGATCTTGCCCGGTGAGCACCGGGCGACACGGACGCCACCCGAGCGGCGCGGTGCCGCGCGGTGCGGGGCAGCACGGGGCAGCGGAGCGGCGTCCGCGCGGGGTGTGGTCTTCTAGATCCACTCGGGCTTACTGAAACTGGGGTGTCCGGGGGGTCGCGATACCCCGACTTCAATGAAGCCGAGTGGATCATGGCGTGCGCTTCGCGCGAAGGGCCGCGAGAAAGGGCAGCGCCCGCTCCGACGGACGTCGGGGCGGGCGCTCGGCGTTACGGGTTTGGCAGGTCAGGGGGCCACGTAGGTCACGGTGATCTGCTGGTAACCAAGGGAACGCAGCAGCCCTTCCAGCATCTTGCGGGTGTTCTCCTCGGCGCGGGCGGAGAGCCCGCTGTCGCGGGCGGCGGCGGTGATCCGCTCCTCGGCGAGCTTGTAGACCTGCTGCTGCCGATTGGGGTCGTTGCCGACCAGGTCACCGAGCCGGTTGAGCAGACCACGCTGCTCCGCGAAGACGTAGCTCTTCTCCATGTCGAGGTTTGTCTCGCCGAGCTGCGGCGCGGGCAGCTTGATCTCGACGGACTTGCCGTCGGCGGACTGGACGATGGCACCGTCACCGATCTTGGTGAAGTCGACGTACGCCTCGACACTGCCTGCTCCGACGAACAGGGTGCGCTCGTTGAGCAGGAAGTCCGGCACGTTGCGCCTGTCGTTCTGGGTGTCGACGACCACCTGGAAGTTGCCCTCCGCGGCCACGTAGCGGCTGAGGTCCTGGATCGACTTCAGCAGCGTTGGTTGGCTGCGGTCGGTCTGCTCCTTGGCGAACGGGTTGCGGAAGTCCGGCAGGAAGCCGGTCGCCTGGACGCCGAGCAGCACCACCACGGCCAGTGCGGCGGCGCCGAGCAGCAGGAGCAGGCCGCGCGCGGCCCCACCACCACCGCCACCGTCGCCACCGGCCGTCGGGCCGCCGGGCGGGCCGGCTGGTGGGTCGCCGGGGCCACCGGGGCCGCCAGCACCTCCGGAGCCGCCCGGTGTATCGAACGTCGGCTCGGATGTAGCGGTCGACCGATCCCGGAGGGCGTCGCCGGTCGGGTAACCGGGGAACTCCCTCGTGGGCTCGTTGCTGCCAGCGTCGCGGGCCATCACGCTCACCGTCCTCGTCAGACACGTCGTCTGCTGATGACGGTACGGCCCCACTGCGACAGTCGCGCGTCGAGCGGCAGGAAGTGACAAGAGGGCAGGTCAGGCGAACGCGGAGAGCCCGGTGAGCCGTTGCCCGACGACGAGCTGGTGGATCTCGGAGGTGCCCTCGTACGTCAGCACGCTCTCCAGGTTGTTGGCGTGCCGCATCACCGGGTATTCGCCGGAGACGCCGTTCGCGCCGAGGATGGTCCGGCACTGCCGGGCGATGGCCAGGGCCTCCCGCACGTTGTTCAGCTTGCCCACGCTCACCTGCTCGGGCCGCAGCCGGTGGGTGTCGGCGAGCCGACCCAGGTGCAGCGCGAGCAGTTGCGCCTTCACCAGCTCGACGGCCATGTCGGCGAGCTTCGCCTGGGTGAGCTGGAAGCCGGCGAGCGGGCGACCGAACTGGGTGCGGGTGGTGGCGTACGCCAGGGTGGTTTCCAGGCAGTCGCGGGCGGCGCCGATCGCGCCCCAGACGATGCCGTACCGGGCTTCGGTGAGGCAGCTCAGCGGCGCCTTGAGCCTGACCGCCTCGGGCAGTTGGGCGTCCGCCGGGAGCCGGACGTCGTCGAGCACGATCTCGCCGGTCACCGACGCGCGCAGCGACATCTTGCGGCGAATCTCCCGGACCGTGACGCCCGGCGTGTCCATGGGTACGGCGAAACCGCGCACGCCCTCGTCGGTGCGCGCCCAGATCACCGCGACGTCGGCGATCGGCGCGTTGGTGATCCACATCTTTCCGCCGGTGAGCAGCCAGTCGTCGCCGTCGCGGCGGGCCCGGGTGGTCATCGAGGCGGGGTCGGAGCCGTGGTCCGGCTCGGTCAGGCCGAAGCAGCCGATCGCCTCGCCGGTGGCCATCGACGGCAGCCAGCGTTGCTTCTGCTCCTCGCTGCCGTAGCGCCAGATGGCGTACATGGCGAGCGAGCCCTGCACCGAGACCAGGGAGCGGAGGCCGGAGTCGCCGGCTTCCAGCTCCTGGCAGGCCAGCCCGTAGGCGACCGCGGAGGCGCCGGCGCAGCCGTACCCGGTCAGGTGCATGCCGAGGAGTCCGAGCTTGCCGAACTCGCGGGCCAGGTCCCGGGCGGGCACCTGGCCGTCCTCGTACCAGTCGGCGACGTGCGGACGCACCCGGTCGTCGACGAGCTGACGGACGACGTCGCGGATCTGCCGCTCCTCCTCGGTGAGCGACAGGTCCAGGTCGAGCAGGTCGAGTGGAGCGGTCATGGACGCCACCCTAACGAAGGTTCAGCGCGCGGAAGAAGGGCTCGTCACTCGATCGGCTCCGCGAGCACCAGCACCCGCGCGTGGATCTGGTTGCGCTGCTGCAGGGCGGCGCGCAGCGCGCGGTGCAGCCCGTCTTCCAGGTAGAGCCCGCCGTTCCACTGCACGACGTGCGGGAAGAGGTCACCGTAGAAGGTGGAGTCCTCGGCGAGGAGCTTGTCGAGCGCCAACTCGCGCTTGGTGGTGATCATCTGATCCAGGCGCAGTGGACGGGGCGGGATCTCCGCCCACTGCTTGAGGGTCAGGTTGTGCTCCGGGTAGGGACGCCCGTCCCGGACCGCTCTGAAGATCACGACGGCACGCTCCCCTCCCCGTGGCCGGGCCGACCGACAGCGCCGAGCCGGGCCGCGGCGGGCACCGCGGCGCGGCACCGATGACCGTGCCAGCCTAGCCGCCCGGTCCCCGTTGCGTTCTGCTCCCTGATGTCAGTTTCGCTACCGCTCGTCCGATCCTCAACCGGACGAACGGGACACCGCGCTCAGCTCCACCTGCCGCGCCGGACAACCTCGTCCACTCCACGACGCCCACGGCGCAGCGACGGTGACCGATGGTCGGGTGCCCGGTAACCGATTGTGACGGCACCGATGGGTTGGTACTCCACCGGCACGCCGAACGCGTCCCGGTAGCTGGCCAGCCGCTGCGGCGCGATGCCGAAGAAACAGGCCCCCAGCCCCTCGTCCACGGCGGTCAGCAGCATCAGCAACGCCGCGAAGCCGGTGTCCACGTGCCAGTACGGCACCGGCCACCGATCGGTGGACCGGTCCGTCCAGCCCTTGTCCGGCTCGGCGTAGCGCCGCAGGTAGGCCGACTCGTTGGCGTGCGGCACCACGATGAGCGGTGCCCGGCGCATCCCGGCCAGCCAGCGCTCCCGTCCACCGCCGTCCGGGGTGGTGGCCGCCCAGAACCGCTCCCGGTCGGCCGGCTCCTCCAGCACCAGGAAGCCCCAGCCCTGGGCGAACCCGGCCGACGGGGCGCGGATCGCGTGGTCGAGCAGCCGTTCCACCACGTCGGGCGGGACCGGACGGTCCGGGTCGTAGTTGCGCACCATCCGCCGACGCCGGACGACCTCGGCGAACTCCATCAGGCCCCGGGCCGGATGCCCCAGGCACCCCGCCAGGTCGTGCCGGGCTTGAGCGAGAGCAGGTCCCTCCCCGACCGGAACGCGTCCGGCGGGCAGGTCATCGGCTCGATCGCCACCGAGCGGCGATGCCGCTCACCGGTGAGCGCGTCCCCGGTGAACACCTGCCACCAGCCGAACTCCGCGTCCGCCCAGATGTGCACACCTGCCGAACCGTCCGGGGCGACCAGGCTCACCGACGAGCCTCCGTCGGCGTCGCGGATCACCTCGCCGAAGCACAGGTCAAGCTCGGCGGCGCCGATCCGGCGCGGGCTGGTCCAGTCGTACTCGGTGCCGGCCACCGGCGTCGCGCCGATCGGCAGCAGCCGCCCGTCGACAAGCATCCGGGTACGGGTGGGCAGCCGCATCACCAGGTCGTCGACCGCGACGCCCGGCAGTTGCAGGTACGGGTGCACGGAGAAGCCGAACGGCGCCGCCTCGCCACCGACGTTTGTCACCTCGTGCTCGGCGCGCAGCCCGTCCGCGTCGACGCTCCACCGGCTGAGCAGCCGCAACGGCCACGGGTAGCCGGGCTGCGGCGGCAGGTCGTAGCCGAGGGTCACGGCGGCCTCCGACTGCTCCACCAGACGCCACGGCACCCAGTTGACCAGCCCGTGGATCGCCACATGCCGCTCCGGCTCGGTAAGCGGGAGCTGGTGCGCCCGCTCGCCGAACGAGTAGCGGCCATCGCGGATCCGGTTCGGCCAGGGTGCCAGCACCTGCCCGGCGCAGCCGGGGCAGACCTCGTCGGTCTGGTAGCCGTCGACCAGGTCGACACCGTCGTGCCGGTACGTCCGGAGCCCACCACCCACCTCCACGATGACGGCCTCGTGGCCGGCGGCGGAGATGGTCCACTGGGCGCCGGAGAACGCGCGCTGCTCGGGGCTTTCCATGTCGGCGACCCTAACCGGTCACGTCCGGTCCCCGCTCGACGCCGCCGCCCGGTAGCGCAGCAGTGCCGGGAACGCGACCGCGAGCACCACGACGAGCACCGCCGAGGCGAGTCCGCCGGCCACCCAGGCCACCCCGCCGCCGAACCCGGCGGCCATCGTGCCGGCCCGCAGATCGCCCAGCCGTGGACCACCTGCCACCACCACCGTGTTGACGCCCTGGAGCCGGCCACGCATCCGGTCCGGTGCGTAGACGAGCAGCATCGACTGGCGCAGCACCGCGCTGACCAGGTCGGCGGCCCCGGCCACGGCGAGCAGGAGGACCATCAGCCAGAGCTGGTGGGCGAGCCCGGCCGCGGCGATCGCGACTCCCCAGGCGACCACCGCGACCACCAGGCCGAGGCCCTGCCTGCGGAGCCGGCCGATCCAGCCGGAGGTCAACCCACCGATCATCGAACCGATCGCGATGGCGCTGTAGAGCAGGCCGACCGCCCCGCCGCCGCCGAACCTCTCGTGGGCGATCTCCGGGAAGAGCGCCCGCGGCATGGCGAGGATCATCGCGATCAGGTCCACCCCGAAGGACAGCAGCAGCACAGGTGTGGTGGCCAGGTAGCGGAACCCGTCCACCACACTGGCCAGGCCGGCGCGGCGGGGCTCACCGTCGGCGGTCGGCTCGGGCGGCAGCGCGGGCAGGCGCAGCGCCGCCCAGAGCATCGCGGTGAACAGCACCGCGTCCACCCCGTAGGCGATGGGCAGCACGACAGTGGTGTCCGGCGAGGCGGCGAGGATCAGGCCGGCGGCGAGCGGGCCGGCCACCGAGGCCGCGGTGAAGGTCGTGTAGTTCAGGGTGGTGGCGGACGCCACCAGGTCGTCCGGCACCAGCCGGGGCAGCATGGCGCTGCGGGCCGGTGAGGTGATCGCGAACGCCACCGACTGCAGCGCCATCAGCGCCAGCAGCAGCACCGGGCTGCCCACGTTCAGCAGGGCCTGGACCAGCAACCCGAGGGTGGACGCCCAGAGCAGGACCGACCCGCCGAGCAGCACGGCACGGCGGTCGTGGGCGTCGGCGACCGCGCCACCCCAGAGGCCGAAGATCAGCAACGGTACGAAGGCGGCCACGCCCAGCAGGCCCACCCAGAACGAGTCCCGGGTCAGGGCGTACATCTCCACCGGGACCGCGACAGCCGTGAACTGGAACCCGAACATCGCCACGGTGTTGCCGAGCCACAGCCGCCGGTAGGCGGGCACCCGCAGCGGACGTACGTCGATCGCCCAGCGGCGCGATCCGCGCGCCCGGGCCTCCCGCACACCCGTCACGGCGCCAACCGCTCGACGATCCAGGTTTCCTCGTCGAGGCGGAAGCGGAGCCGGTCGTGCAGCCGCCCGGCCCGGCCCTGCCAGAACTCCACCGACTCGGGCCGGACCCGCAACCCGCCCCAGTGCGGCGGGATCGGGATCTCCGCCTCGCCGGCAAACCGCTCGGTCACCTCGCGGTAACGCTGCTCAAGCGTCGCCCGGCCGGTCACCACCTGGGACTGTGGGCTGGCCCAGGCGCCCAGTTGGGAGCCGCGCGGCCGGCTGGCGAAGTACGCCGCGCTCGTCGCCCGGTCGACCGGCTCGACCCGCCCGGCCACCACCACCTGCCGCTGCATGGGAAACCACGGAAAGACCAGGCTGGCGTACGGGTTGTCGGCCGCCTCGACGCCCTTGCGGGACAGGTGGTTGGTGAAGAAGACGAAGCCGTCGGGGTCGTAACCCTTGAGCAGCACTGTCCGACCGCTCGGCCGGCCGGCCGCGTCCGCGGTGCCCACCACCATCGCGTTCACCTCGGGTAGCCCGAAGGCCACCGCGTCGGCGAACCAGCTGTCGAACTGCGTGTGCCAGTCGGCGGCCAGGTCAGCTTCGGTCAGGCCCAGGTCCGCGGCGTACTCGTTACGCATCGCGGCCGGGGCGGGTGTGTCGCCCGTCACGTCCCCACTCCTTCTCGGCAGGTCCGCCCGCGCCCTCCCGCGCTGGCCAGCCCGCCCTGCCCAGTCTCACCGAGTCCGGCGGAGAATGCGCGTCCGGGGATGTCGCGTGCAGCACAGTCGCCGTGGGTCGCGTATCCGGTTACTCAGCAGGCAAGATGTTCCGAACACATCCCTGAGGGTCGCCTGCGGCGCTCGGCCGACCGGGCCGGATGAGCCGACTCGGGCGCACCGACCAGATCCAGGAGAGCGACATGGCCGATTTCAAACCCGGGCTGGAGGGCGTCGTCGCCTTCGAGACCGAGATCGCCGAACCCGACCGCGAGGGTGGCGCGCTGCGCTACCGCGGGGTCGACATCGAGGATCTGATCGGTCAGGTCTCGTTCGGCAACGTGTGGGCGCTGCTCGTCGACGGCCGGTTCGGGCCGGGTCTGCCACCGGCGGAGCCGTTCCCGGTGCCGGTGCACTCCGGGGACATCCGGGTCGACGTGCAGTCGGCGGTCGCCATGCTCGCCCCGTACTGGGGGCTCAGCCAACTGCTGGACATCTCCGACGAGCAGGCTCGCGAGGACCTCGCCCGGGTGTCGGTGACCGCGCTCTCCTTCGTGGCCCAGTCGGCTCGGGGCCTCGGCCTGCCGGCGGTGCCGCAGAAGGAGATCGACAAGGCGCAGACGATCGTCGAGCGGTTCATGAAGCGGTGGCGCGGCGAGCCCGACCCGCGGCACGTCAAGGCCGTCGACGCGTACTTCATCTCGGCCGCCGAGCACGGTCTGAACGCCTCCACCTTCACCGCCCGCATCGTCGCCTCCACCGGAGCGGACGCGGCGGCCTGCATCTCGTCGGGCATCGGCGCCCTCTCCGGCCCGCTGCACGGCGGCGCGCCGTCCCGGGTGCTCAGCATGCTCGAGGCGGTGGAGCGCAGCGGCGACGCGGAGGGCTACGTCAAGGGCGTGCTCGATCGCGGCGAGCGGCTGATGGGCTTCGGCCACCGGGTCTACCGGGCCGAGGACCCGCGCGCCCGGGTGCTGCGGCGCACGGCCAAGGAGTTGGGCGCGCCGCGCTTCGAGATCGCCGAGGCGCTGGAGAAGGCGGCGCTCGCCGAGTTGCAGGCCCGTCGCCCGGACCGGGTGCTGGCCACGAACGTCGAGTTCTGGTCGGCCGTCGTCCTGGACTTCGCCGAGGTGCCGGCGCACATGTTCACCTCGATGTTCACCTGCGCACGGATGGGCGGTTGGAGCGCGCACATCCTGGAGCAGAAGCGCCTTCAGCGGCTGGTCCGCCCGTCCGCCCTCTACGTCGGCCCGGAGTCGCGCAAGCCGTCCGGCGTCGAAGGCTGGGCCGCCATCCCGCACGGCGTCTGACCTGTCCCAGAAGGGCCTCTCCGCTACGTCCGGCGTAGCGGAGGGGCCCTTCCGCACGTCAACCGAGCGGTCACCGCCGAGGTGTGGCGAAGGACTCAGCCCGGCCCTCGGGGGCACGGCTTCCACCGATGGGTCCGGGTGCGAGGATGAGGGCCGGCAGTGTCGCCGGGCCCGCCCTCGCCCTTGCGGAAGGATCTTCAAGACCGTGGCTGACGCACCGACCATCCGGATTCCCGATGACCTCAAGCCCGCCGACGGACGCTTCGGCTGCGGCCCGTCCAAGGTCCGCCCCGCGGCGGTGTCCGCACTTGCCGAGGTCGCCACCAGCTACCTGGGCACCTCGCACCGCCAGAAGACGGTCCGCGACCAGGTGGCCCGGCTGCGCTCCGGCATCGCCGAGTTCTTCTCGCTGCCCGAGGGTTACGAGGTCGTGATCGGCAACGGCGGCACCACCGCGTTCTGGGAGGTCGCCACCTTCGGCCTGGTTCGCGACCGGGCCCAGTTCGCCAGCTTCGGCGAGTTCGGCGCCAAGTTCGCCAAGTCGGTGAAGGACGCGCCGTTCCTCGGTGAGCCGACAGTTCGCAAGGCCGACGCCGGCAGCGCGCCGAGCCTGGTCGCCGAGTCCGGGGTGGACACGTACGCGACCCCGCAGAACGAGACGTCCACGGGCGTGGCCGTCCCGATCAGCCGGGTGGCCGGCGCCGACGAGGGCGCGCTGCTGCTCGTCGACGCGACCTCCGGCGCGGGTGGCCTCGACGTCAACGTCGGCGAGACCGATGTCTACTACTTCGCCCCGCAGAAGTGCTTCGGCTCCGACGGTGGCCTCTGGCTGGCCCTGATGTCACCGGCCGCGCTCGATCGCGCCGCCGAGATCAAGGCGTCCGGGCGCTACATCCCCGCCTTCCTCGACCTGGTCACCGCGATCGACAACTCCCGGCTGGAGCAGACCTACAACACCCCGGCGCTGGCCACCATCTTCCTGGCCGCCGAGCAGACCGACTGGATGAACGCGCAGGGCGGCCTGGCCTGGGCCGCCAAGCGCACCGCCGAGAGCGCCGCCACGGTGTACGGCTGGGCGGAACGGTCCACCGTGGCCAGCCCGTTCGTCGGCGACCCGGCCCTGCGCTCCAACGTGGTCGCCACGATCGACTTCGCCGACGGGGTGGACGCCACCGCGGTCGCGAAGGTGCTGCGCGCCAACGGCATCGTGGACACCGAGCCGTACCGCAAGCTCGGCCGCAACCAGCTGCGGGTGGCGTTGTTCCCGGCCGTCGAGCCGACGGATGTCGAGGCGTTGACCGCGTCCATCGACTACGTCATCGAGCGACTCTGACGTTCGTCACGGTCGGTGTTCGTTGGGGCCTCCACGGACACCGACCGTGATCATCGTTGCAGCTCAGTCGCGACATGCGGGGTGTCGCTTCCCCCACCCCGAGACAGATGCGCGTACGGTGGTCCGAGACGCCTGGGTGGCCGACTCGTGGCGTGCGGCCAGCGAAGCGGGACGGAGGCAACGCTATGCGCCCAGTACGCTTCGTCGCCCTCTCCGAGGACGGCCATGCCCTGGTTCTCGCCGACGAGGTCGGGCGGTTGCTCGCCCTGCCGATCGACGACCGGATCTCGGGTGCGCTGCACGCCGAGCCCGGCGCGCCGCCGCTGCCGGCGGCACCGACCGCCGCCGACCCGATTCCCTCGCTGTCCCCTCGGGACATTCAGGCCCGCATCCGCTCCGGTGAGTCCGCCGAGGATGTCGCCCGGATCGCCGGCGTGCCTGTCGACCGGGTGCTGCGCTATGCCGGCCCGGTGCTCCAGGAGCGGGCGATGCTCGCTCAGCACGCCCGCCGCACCCGGCTCAAGGGCGCGGAGAAGCCCACCCCGTTGGCCGAGGTGGTAAACGGTCGGTTGAGCCAGCACGGCATCGACACCGAGAAGATCTCCTGGGACGCGTACCGGCGGGACGACGGCACCTGGCGGATCATCGCCACCTGGCCGTCCGGCAAGGCCACCGCGCAGGCCATCTGGGATCTCGACAAGACCCGGCAGTCGGTCGCCCCGCACGACGACATGGCGCAATACCTGTGTGCCGAGCGGCCCACCCCGATCCTCGGCCAGGAGCCGGCGCCGGAGCGGGGCGGGCACGGCCTGCCCGGTCCCTCGCGCGGCGAGCCGAGCCGTGGTGGGCACGGGTTGCCGGCGGCGTCCGAGCATCCACGCCCGGGCCGGGACCCGATCCGGGCCGGTCGGGACGCGCTGCTCGCCTCCCTGGACCGCCCGCTCGGCGCCTCGTCGGGTCGTGGCCTCGAACCGCGTACCCCGGCTGCTCTTGCCGGTTCGGACGCGCCTCGGCAGCGGCCGGTCGGCGGGGGTGCCGCCGCGCTGCTCGGCGGCGGCCAGGGGTCGGCCTTCGACGACGACTCGGATGCGCCCAAGGAGGTGCCTGCCGTGCCGTCGCTGGCGGTGCTGCGGCCCCGCCGCACGGGCGCGGCAGCAGCCGCCGGTGGTGGTGAGTCCACAGATGCCAACGGCAAGCCCCGCAAGCGCCTGCCGAGCTGGGACGACGTGCTCTTCGGCAGCGGGCCGGCGGCGCGCGAGTCTTCCTGACGCTAAGCGTCGACGGGTGGCGAACGGCCACCCGTCGACGCGAGGCAGGGCGGACTGGGCGTACCCAGGAAGTGCTGGCCTCGCCCACCTACAGCAGGCCATCTCGCGAGGTCCCCGCCGCCCGGTCAAGGGTGGCAACCTCGCGTACGGCCTCGGCGACGGCCCGGAAGTCCTTCTTGAGGATCGCGCCGTGGTTGCTGGCGACCTTCGCGGCGATCTGGATGTGCGGGTTGCGGGCGGTCGCCGCGTCGAGGCTGGCGCGGATCTTCTCCTGCTCGTCACCGCGACTGCCGAGGGACGTGCCGGAGGCGACGACGTACCGCACCGGCACGGTGATGCTGTCGAGCACGGGGCCCAGCTCGCGCTCACGGGAAAGTCTGCCCAGCTCGATGTTGCTGTCCGCCATCTGCTCGGCATTCATTCGCGGGGTCAGACCGGTGGGGCGCAGTAGCGGCATGAACAGGTTCATCCGTCGGAACATCTTCCGGATCCGCTGCTCCATGGCCTCGTCGAGCCAGTCGTGCGGAAACGCGCCGTCGACCAGGACTGCACCGAGAGCGCGCTCCGGGTTCCGGTTGGCCCAGTGCGCCCCGACCACCGCCCCGTAGGACCAGCCCACCACCAGCGCGCGGTCAACCTTCCTGGCAGCGAGGACGGCATCGACGTCGCGGACGGCCGCCTCGAAGGAGTAGTCCGTCGAGCGCTTCGACGTCCTGCCGCGAGCCCGCTCGTCGTAGGTGATGTGCCGCCAACCGGTGCCCAGTTCGGCGATGACTCGACGCCAGTACCCCTGGGTGGCGAACTGACCGTTGAGGTAGAGCACCGGTACACCGGGCCCGCCGGTGTCGGTGACGGCCAGAGCCGTGTCGTCGACCGGCACCAGGCCGGTCCACGTCGAACTGGTCTCGGACATGCTGTTCTTCGTCATCGTGTTCCGTCCTGTTCAGAGGCTGCGGGCGGCGATGTCGCCGCGGGAGGTGGTGGCGCGGATGTCCAGTGCGGTGGTGCCGTCGTTGCGGAGGGCGTTGCTGACCCGGCCGTGGCCGGTGCCGGCGTCCAGTGCTGCCGAGACGCCAGCGGTGGCGGCGACCGAGATGTCGCCGGACTGAGTCGTCAGCACGACGGTGCCGTGCGTGGCTTCGGCGATCCGGATGTCGCCCCTGGTGGTGCTGATCTCGGCGGGGCCGGTGAGCCGGCCGACCTCGACGTCGCCGTCGATCGCGGTGAGGCGGACGCTCGCCGCCTCGTCGATCTTGATCTGGCGGTACGCGCCGTCGAAGGTGACGTCGCCGAGGCGCCCGACACCCCGCAGCTCGGCGCTGGCGGCCTTGGCGTCGATGCGGGAGTCGGCGGGCAGTCGAACGGTCACCTGCAGAGATCCGGAGGAACCGACGAGCGGATTGCTGGGGGTTACGGCCATGATCCGCAGGACGCCGTCGGCGTACGTGACGGTGGTCTGTTCGGCGGCCCTGGTGTCGCGGCTCTTGGTCGGGTCGGTGGGCAGGACCTCGACTGTGGTGTCGACGCGGTCCGCGGCGATGAGCTGGATGCGCCCGGCAGGGATGTTCAGGATGGCGGAGATCGGGGCGGGGGTGTCGTACGTCTTCATCATTCTCTCCCGGTGCTCGTCCTTGTTTCTGATACCGGAAACGCTACGTTGCTTTCCACGCCCAAGCAACAGATTCGTTGCGTTCGTAAGGAGTTTTAGCAGTTCAAGGCTTTAGTTTCATTGCAACGAGTGTGCCGGATAACGCAACGGTCGATCCGCGCCTGTTGCAATGGTTAAGAAGTGAACGCTATGGTGAAAGGCCACGAGGCCGCCACGAAGGATCACCAGGGAGATCAGATGCCGGGAGGCCGACTCACCCAGCAGGAGCGCCAGCAGATCGCGTTGGGGCTTGTCGACAGCCTCCCCTACGCCGAGATCGCGCGACGTCTCGACCGACCCACCTCGACGATCACGCGCGAGGTGATGCGCAACGGCGGCCCCATGGGCTACCGCGCCGACCTAGCTCACCGCGCCACCGAACGCCGCGCCCACCGGCGCAGGCCAACCTCCTCCCGCCCGGCGGCGGCGGTCCTCCCGCAGCACGGGCGCGACGCCGAGGCCGTGGCCGACTACGAGGAGACGTTCACCACCGTCCTCATGGCGTCGGGTCTGAACAAGATGGGGGCCCGCGTGTTGACCTGCCTGTTCACCACCGACGCGGGCGCCCTCACCGCGTCCGAGCTCGCCCAGCGCCTCCAGGTCAGCCCGGCGTCCATCTCCAAGGCGATCAGCTTCCTGGAGGGCCAGAGCCTGGTCCGCCGCGAACGCGACGAACGCCGCCGCGACCGCTACGTCGTCGACAACGAGCTCTTCTACCAGGCTACGATCGCCAGCGCCCGAGCCAACGACCAGCTCGTCGCCACCGCGCGGCAGGGCGTCGCCCTCCTCGGTGCACACACCCCGGCCGCCGCCCGCCTGGAGAACATCGCCCGCTTCCTCGATTTCATGAGCGAGAGCATCGTCCGCGCCGCCGAACAGGCCCGCGAAGTCCTCCGCAGCGGACCCGAGACTGCCGCTGCCCCACCGATCTCAGCCCAGGGGCAGGTGCGGGTCGTTGCGCCGACGGCACCGGGTCAGAGCGGCCAGGCGGCGAGGCGGTCGTAGCGCGAGCCGCGCGCGCCGAGGTGGTCGACCGACGCGGAGGGCGGGTAGACCGCGACGAAGAGCCGCAACCGACGCTCAGCGGTGCCGTTGCCAGTGCCCGGCTCGGGCCGCGGGCAGGGCCAGCCCGGCCGCGTGCAGCACACCCTCCACCCGGACCCGCTCGATTTCCTGGTCGACGCCGGACAACTCGGCGAGGTGTTCGGTGATGCCGAGGGCGCGGCAGGCCAGCCGGAGCCGGTCGTCGTACGCCTGCAGGAGCGCGCCGTGCCAGACCATCGACCGACCGCTGCCGCCGAGGCGCTGACCGCCGAGGCGGCGCAGGTCGGCGGCGAGCTGCTCCAGGGGCCGACGGTCGACCCTGTCGAAATCGCTGAGGTCGATGTCCCGGGTCAGCGCGTCGGCCTCGACGGCACGATCCAGGCGGGCGATGGTGCGCTTCTCCCGGCTGCGCTCCCGCCATTCGGACCAGCCGCAGACGACCCGGTCGAGGATCTCGTCATAGCAGAAGAGCAGGGCGAATGCCGCCGGCAGACTGGCGACGGCAAGGAACGCCAAGGCCAGCATCAGCGCGCGTCCGACTCCCACGCATCGACGCTAAGCCCCGTCGTGCCGACTCGCCAGCGATTTGGCCGCATCCGCACGATCCGCTCAACGAGACGCGGTCCGAGCGGCGGTAAACCTCAGCAGTCGGCGGAGGTCACGTAGAAGCGGGGCATCGGGAGCACCCGGAAGCGCAGCCGGGCCCCGGAGCGGCGCAGCTGCCAGGTGAGGGCGATCAGCGCGGCGGCCAGTGAGATCAACGCACCCATCCAGATGCTGGCACCGGCGCCGAAGTGCTCCGCGACCCAGCCGATGAGCGGCGCGCCGACCGGGTTGGTGCCCAGGAAGACAAGCACCCACAGGGACATCACCCGACCCCGGAAGGCAGCGTCCACGCCCAGCTGAACCCGCTGGTTGGCGGCCTGGGCGAAGAAGACCATGAAGAAGCCGGTCGGCACCAGCAGCACCACGACCAGCCAGTACGCCGACGCGAGGCCGACCAGGGTGCCGAAGCTGGCACAGGCGATCGCGGCGCCGAGCACCAGCCAGACCGACGGACGACTGCGTCGGCCGGTGCCGCTGAGGGCGCCGCCGAGCGCGCCGACGGCCAGCGCCGTGCTGAACAGGCCGAAGGAGGCGGCACCGGTGTGGAAGACCGTCTTCGCCAGCGCGGCAAGGGTGAGCTGGAAGTTGAAGAGCGACATGCCGATCACCGACATGACCGCCATCGGCAGCAGCAGATCGGGTCGCCGCCACACGTACCGCAGCCCGTCGATGACCCGTGCGGACGCCCGCTCGTCGCGCGGCAGCAGGGCGTCGCGGTGCAGGTCGGCCGTCCGCATCCGGACGACGTTGACCAGGGGTGCGATGGAGCTGACGGCGGTGAAGAGGAAGACCGGGCCGACGTTGAACGCGGCGATGGCCAGGCCGGCGACGGCCGGGCCGACGATCCGGGCCGAGTTGAACACGGCGGCGTTCAGCGACAGCGCGTTGGGCAGCAGGGGCGTGCCGACGAGTTCGGAGACGAAGGCCTGGCGGACCGGGGTCTCCACGGCGTTGGCCGTGCCGAGCAGCGCAGCGAAGGCGAAGACGTGCCAGAGCTGCACCAGGTCGGTGAGGACCAGCAGGGACATGCCGAGCGCCAGCAGGCTCCAGAACGCGTTGGCGGCGAAGAGCAGCACCCGCTTGTCGTACCGGTCGGCCAGCCGGCCGGAGAGCAGGGTGAGCAGCAGCACCGGGGTGAACTGGCAGGCGGTGACCACGCCGAGCGCGGTGGCCGAATTGTTGGAGAGGTCGAGGACGAGCCAGTCCTGGGCGATGAACATCATCCAGACGCCGATCAACTTGATCAGCTGCCCGGATGCGAAGAGCCGGTAGTTGCGAACCTGTAGGGACTGGAACATCGTGCTCAGCTTGGCCTGCACTCTTGGTGCGCCTCCTTGGACGTACGCGTCATCGACAGGTGACGGCACGGCCCGGTGGGGCAGTGTGCGGCTCAGGCGCGAGCGAGCTGCTGGAGAATCTCGGCGGCCCTCTGCAGGGTCTCCCGTTCGTCCTCGTCGAGCGCGGCCAGCCGGTGGGCCAGCCACTCGTCGCGGGCCCGCTCGAACTGGTCGAGCACGGCGTGCCCTCCCTCGGTCGCCGCGAGGATGACCTGCCGACCGTCGGTCGGATGGGGTGTCCGCCGCACGAGGCCGCGGTCCTCCAACTTTCCGACGATCTTGGTCATCGTCGGTGGCTGCACCCGCTCGACGTCGGCCAATTCCCGAGGGGTCATCGCACCCGCCAGCCGCAGGCTGGTGAGCGCGGAGACCTGGGTGACCGTGAGGTCGCCGACCGGTCGGGCCTGGCGGACCCGCCGGTTGAGTCGAGTGATCGCATCACGCAACTGGGGTGCCAGTTGCGCCGGTGGCACGCGTTTCGCCGTCACCGTCCGCTCCGTCACAGTAGTTAGCTTAACTAATGAGCATGGCTAACGACATCGGTTATGACCAGGCTCACGAGGAGGTTAATGCTGTTCCGGGCGGGGAATCCCGTTCGATTCCCCGCCCGGACGCGGGTCAGAGCACGAGCGTCTCGATCGGCCCACGCAGGAAGTACAGCACGAACAGCGCGGCCACCCCGTACAGCAGCGGGTGGACCTCCCGGGCCTTACCCCGTGCCAGTTTGAGCACCACGAAGGTGATCAGGCCGGCACCGATCCCGTTGGAGATGGAGTAGGTGAACGGCATCAGCACGATCGTGAGGAACGCCGGGATGGCGATCTCGTAGTCCGACCAGTCGATCGTCCGGACCGCCGTCATCATCAGGAAACCGACGACCACCAGGGCCGTCGAGGCCGCCTCGAACGGCACGACCACCACGAGCGGCGCGACGAACATGGCCAGCAGGAAGAGCGCCCCGGTGACCAGGTTGGCCACGCCGGTCCGCGCGCCCTCCGCGACACCCGCGGCACTCTCGATGTACGACGTGTTGCTGGAGGTGCTGGCCGCACCGCCGGCCGCCGCGGCGATCGAGTCGACGAGCAGGATCTCCTTGGCCCGCGGCGGGGTGCCCTGCTCGTCGAGCATGCCGCCCTCCTGGCCCACCGCCACCATCGTGCCCATGGTGTCGAAGAAGTCGGTGATCAGCAGCGTGAAGACGAACATCAGCACGACCAGCCAGCCGGCCCGCCCCCACGAGTCGAGCACGTTGAACTTGCCGAGCAGCGACAGGTCCGGCAGGTCGACGACCGTCTTCGGCAACTCCGGCACGTTCAGCGCCCAGCCCTTCGGGTTGGGCTTCCCGTCCACGAACGACGGGCCGATGTTGCCGATCGCCTCCACGATCACCGCCAGCACGGTGGAGGCGAGGATGCCGATCAGGATCGCGCCCCGCACCCGGCGCACCACGAGCACCAGGGTGATCAGCAGACCCACCACGAAGACCAGCAGCGGCCAGCTCAGCAGCTTGCCGCCGATGCCCAGGCCGACCGGGACCGTGGTGTTGGCGGCGTCCGGGAGCCGCCGGACGAAGCCGGCGTCCACCAGACCGATGATGGTCAGGAACAGACCGATACCGACCCCGATCGCGGTCTTCAGCTGCGTCGGCACCGAACGGAACACAGCGGTCCGCAGACCGGTCAGCACCAACACCGCGATGATCACACCTTCGATCACCACCAGGCCCATCGCGTCGGCCCAGGTCATCTCGGGGGCGATCTCGTACGCGATGAGCGCGTTGACACCCAAACCGGCGGCGAGCGCCAGCGGGAACCGGCCGACCACACCCATCAGGATGGTCATCAGGCCGGCGACCAACGCGGTCCCGGCGGCCAGCGCGGCAATCGGCAGGGTCTTACCGTCACCGTCGACGGCGCCACCCAGAATCAGCGGGTTGAGCACCACGATGTACGCCATCGTGAAGAAGGTCGCCAGGCCGCCGCGTACCTCACGGCCCACCGTCGAGCCACGGGCGGAGATCTCGAAGAACCGGTCGAAGCTGTTACGCGGATGAGCGGGGTTGGGAGGTGTGCCGGTCTCGGGCGGCGCTACTGCCATCAGGTCCTCGCAGGTGATCTTCCGGTTGTCGCGCGCATCGTCCCAGATCACAAGCGGGCAGGGGAAGTGGATCGCGTACGCTTGCCGAATGCCGAACGAGCAGCCGCCGCGGCCGGCACCACTGGACCCGCCGATGGTGCCGTTCGCTCTCGCCGGGTTGGTCGCCTGGGCGGTGGCCGGGCTGGTCCTGCTGATCTTCTTCCGGGGCTGGCTGACCGACCACGGTCATCAGAACTGGCTCTGGACCTGCCTCGCCGGTTTCCTCTGGGGCTTCCCGGGCCTCGCCGTGATGCTGCGGCACGACGCCAACCGCCGCCGCCGCCGCGCGAGCTGACCTGGCCACCGCGCCGGGGCCACCCCGGCGCGCACGGTCAGGAGTGCCCGTACGGCTCCGCCGGCTCGGCCGCCTCCACCGAGCCCGGTGCGCGACTGACCGACATGGCCTCGACCGCGCTGTCGTCGTACACCGTCGGTAGCTCTTCGACAGCGGTCTCGGCCGCCTCGATGAGCGTCTCGGAGTGGGCGCCGCAACCGTGGTCGGCACTCACCACCCGGCCGTCGTCAGGCGCGTAGAAGTTGCCACAGGCCCCGAACGCCTGCCGCATCGCACCCGCCAGCGGCAGATAGAACCCGCAGGTGCCGCAACGGGCGGCGGCCGGGGCGGCGGTGGAGATGGGCGCGGCGGGGCCGTGGTCGCCGTCATACCAGCGCTGCGCCGCCTCGATGCGACCCTCCCGGGAGAGCACGCGCGCCCGCCCGAGGCCCAACTCCCACGCGGTCTCCTCGACCGCCGGGTCGTCGGAGAGCAGGTAACCGGGGACCAGTCGATCGTCGTCCGGCGCGGTGGGCAGCAGATCGCCCGGGCCCAGATCGCCGGGCTTGAGCCGCTCCTGCCAGGGCAGCCAACCGGGCGCGAGCAGCGCGTCCGAGCCGGGCAGCAACACCGTCTCGCAGATGGTCACCGTCTTGCTGCGCGACACCCGGGTGACGGTGACCGCCCACCGCCAGCCGCGATAGCCGGCGAGGAGGCACTCGAAGTAGTGGGTGACCAGGCGTTCGCCCTCGGCCACGACCTGCAGGTGGTCGCCGACATCGTCGGCGTCCACCTCGGTGATGCCAGCGCGGGCCACCTCGACGGCGGCGGCACAGACCTGGTCGAGACGGGCGGCACGGGTGGTGGCGGGCCTTGTCACCTCTCCATTGTTCCCCATGCGCCCCGCAGGGGTGACAGTGACTCCCGGGGAACCTTTCCCCGCGGTGGTGCGGCGTACCCGGATCGGATGGGCGAGGATGGTGCACATGCCGTCGTACTCCCGCTCCGGGCGATCCGTCCTCGGGCGCACCGTCGGCACCGGCATTCGCGCCATTCGCCTGCTGTTGCGGGGTTCGGTGGGCAGCGGCCGCTGGGTGACCCGGCGGGCCGGTCGGGCCCGGGCCCGGGGTGCTGGCGGCGAGGTCGGCATGGTTCGCCTGTTCGACCTGCACGCGGTCTCCTGTGCCGGCGACACGCTGATCGCCATCGGCCTGGCCGGGACGATCTTCTTCAACGTCCCACTGGGCGAGGCCCGCAGCAAGGTCGCGCTCTACCTGCTGGTGACGATGGTGCCGTTCGCCATGCTCGCCCCCGTGGTGGGCCCGCTGCTGGACCACTTCCGGCACGGCCGGCGCTACGCCCTGGCCGCCACGATGCTCGGCCGCGCCTTCCTGGCCTGGTTGATCTCCGACTACATCCACGGCTTCGGGCTCTATCCGGCCGCGTTCGGGGTGCTCGCCCTGTCCCGGGCGTACGGTGTGGCCCGGTCGGCGGCGGTGCCCCGGTTGCTGCCGGAAGGGCTCGGCCTCTCCCAGGTGGGTGCCCGCGCCAGCGTCTACGGCACCGTCGCCGGCGCGCTGGTGGCACCGATCGGGTTGGCCGCGTTCTGGTTCGGCCCGCAGTGGCCGCTGCGCGTCGCGTCGGTGATCTTCCTGATCGGCATGGTGATCTCGCTGCGGTTGCCGCCGAAGGCCGACTCGGAGCCACCGGAGCGGGTCCCCCGGCCGCTGCGCGCGCTGGGTCGACGCCGTGGCGACCGGCCGCTGGGTCGGGGGCGGCCCGCCGGCCGACTGGTGATCGCCACCCTGATCGGCGCCGCGACGCTACGTGCGGTGTACGGCTTCCTGCTGCTCTTCCTCGCCTTCGCGATCAAGAAGGGCGACCTGACCACCGTGGCGTTCGGCCGGGAATTGGGCGCCGAGTGGGCGTTGGGGCTGGTCGGCGGGGCGCTCGCGGTAGGCACCTTCCTGGCCACCGCCGTCGGCACCCGGCTGCGCATCCACCGACCGACAGCCATCCAGTCCAGCAGCATGATCATCGTGGCGGGCGTGGCGGTGCTCACCGTCATCCAGTTCTCGTTGGTGATGGTGGCCCTGCTCTGCCTGGTCGCGGCGCTGGTCAGCGGAATTTCCAAGCTGGCCGTGGACGCCTCGATCCAGGAGCGCATCCCGGAACGGCTGCGAGCGAGTTCCTTCGCCCACTCCGAGACGGCGCTGATGCTGGCCTTCGTCGCCGGGGGCGGGCTCGGGCTGGTGCCGTTCGACGGTCGGATGGGCATCGCGGTGGCCGCTGGGGTGGGCATCCTGGCCGCCGTCCGAGGTGTGCTTGTCGCGGCCCGGCTGCGCGGCGAGAGGCTTGCCGGCCGGCCGCTCGGCGACGACGAGCTGACCGAGGACGAGCTGACCGTGGACGAGCCGACGGACGCGCCCGGGGCCTCCGCGCCCACCTCGCCGGCACCGGCGCAGAGCAGCTCCCCGCCGTACGAGGGTCCGGACCCGACCCCGCCGGGCTACCACATCTACCGGCCGTCCTCCGCGGTCGGCGGCCCGGGTGGCGGCGCCGACGAGGAGACCCGCCGCGAATCGCCCGGCTCGCTCTCGTGACCGGCCTGCTGGTGGTGACGGCGGTGCCAGCCGAAGCGGACGCGATCCGTTCCGGGCTGACCGACCCGACCGTGACCGTCGCCCCGGTCGGTGTGGGTCCGGCCGTCGCCGCTGCCGCCACCGCACGCCTGCTGGTGCTTGCCGAAGCCGCCGGACGGCCGTACCGCGCGGTGGTAAGCGCCGGCGTGGCCGGCGGCTTCACCGGCCGGGCCGAGGTCGGCGACACGGTGCTCGGCACCGCCAGCATCGCCGCCGACCTGGGCGCCGAGTCACCGGACGGGTTCATTCCCGTCGACGACCTGGGCATGCCACTCGCGCTGCTCGGTGCCGGCAGCGTGGTGCCAGCCGACCCGGTCCTGCTGGCGGCACTACGGGCCGCCCTCCCGGCGGCCACGGTTGGCCCGGTGCTCACGGTCAGCACGGTCACCGGCGCCGCCGCCAGCACGGCAGAGCTGCGCCGCAGGCACCCGGAGGCGGTCGCCGAGGCCATGGAGGGGTACGGCGTGGCGGTCGCCGCGGCGCAGGCCGGGGTGCCCTTCGCCGAGCTGCGGACCATCTCCAACCCGATCGGCCCCCGTGATCGCGACGCCTGGCGGCTGCGCGAGGCCCTCACCGCCCTCACGGCGGCGGCCCCGGCGCTGCGCTCAACCACGGCCGCGTAGGACGGACTTCGAGGGTGAGCGCCGACGGCCGGCTTGCCTGTAGCTCGAACCCGCAGGCGAGCAGAAAGAGCACGTTGCCACCGTCGGCTATCGCGTGGACGGTCCGGATGTCAGCGACTGCCATCTCGCTGGCCAGCAGCTCGATCAGCTGACGCGCGATGCCCAGGGTCCGGAGGCCGGGCGCAACGACGACGCCCTCCAACACCAGCTCACGTCGGTCGCCCCAATCCTCACCGAGGAGGAGATCCAGGCTCCGCTCATGGGCCCTCAACTCACCGACCGGCCCGGCCCCGGGCAGCTCGGCGAGAAAGTGCCACGACGTTGACGGCAGCCCTTCGAACACGCGTCGATACCGCACCTGGGCCCGCGCCTGCTCCCGCAACCGCCGCGTGTCACGTCGCGTCCGATCGAGGTCGTAGGTCAGCTCCGGGACGCGGACCGGCCACAAGCGCTGCGGAAGGGTGTAGGAGTGCACCCACCAGGCACCGGGCCAGTCCTTCAGGGTCAGGACTCGACGGACGTCGAGGTGCGCTGGGTAGCGGCGGCCGGCCTCGTCCCGCAGCTCGTCCCGCAGCTCGTCCCGCAGCTCGTCCCGCAGCTCGTCCCGCAGCTCGTGGTCGGGCGCCTGCGGTGACTCGTCAACCGCCGCGGCGGAAGAGGCGTCGGGGAGTTTGAGCACGAGCTCACCGCCGGCCGCGCGGACCAGCCGCTCCACCGTGCGGAATGCCGGCCCGGCACCCTGCCCCGCCTCGATGCGCGCCAACGTGCTCTTCGGGATCCCGGACTGCTCGGCCAACTCGCGCTGGCTCAAGTCGGCGCGTCGACGAAGATCCCGCAGGGTTGCCCCCACGTCGATCGCACCCTTGTCAGCAGCCACCCGTCCATGGTTTTCCGCTCAGCTCGCGCCGTCAACAGCAACAGCCCACCTGTGGATAACCCTGTGGACAGCGTCTCTGCCGCTGTGTACATCCCTTCGTCAGCGCCTGTAGAGCTGCCCCACCAGTGGGGCAAGCGGGGTGCGCCTCGCCGGCACGGCACGGCACGGCCACCGGCCACGGCACGGCACGGCCACCGGCCACCGGCCACCGGCCACAGCACGGCACGGCACGGCACGGCACGGCCACCGGCCACTGGCCACTGGCCACTGGCCACCGGCCACAGCACGGCACAGCACGGCCGGCCACGGCACAGCACGGCCACGGCACAGCACGGCCACGGCCACGGCCACGGCCACAGCACGGCACGGCACGGCACGGCACGGCCACGGCACAGCACGGCCACGGCACGGCACGGCACGCACCTTGCGGACGCCGGCGCGCCCCACAGACGGGGCAGCTCTACAGGGAGCAGAGGTGACTACCGAGCCCCGACGACGGCTCGCGGACAAGCGGCCGCCGGGACAGGCGGCGGGTGCCCGTCAGATCACAAGCGCCGGACCGCGGCGATCGAGTGGCGAGGGGCGGGGCTACCGTGAGGGGCGTGGCGCTCTCTCTGGCGATCTCGCCCTGCCCCAACGACACGTTCGTCTTCGACGCCCTGGTGCACGGGCGGGTGCCCGGCGCGCCGCCGGTCGAGGTGACGTACGCCGACGTGGACGTCACCAACACGGCGGCCGAGAGGGGCGCGTTCGACCTGGTGAAGGTGAGTTTCGCGGCGCTGCCCTGGCTGCTCGACGACTACCACCTGCTGCCCTGTGGCGGCGCGCTCGGTCGCGGCTGCGGCCCGCTGGTGCTCACCCGCAGCGATCGCGACGGCGGGCCGGACCGCACCGACCTGACCGGCGCCACGGTAGCGGTGCCGGGCGATCGGACCACCGCCTACCTGCTGTTCCGCCTCTGGTCGGCCGGACGGCCGCCGGCCCGGATCGAAGTGGTCCCGTTCCACGAGATCATGCCGGGCGTCGCGGCCGGCCGCTACGACGCAGGGTTGGTCATCCACGAGGCCCGGTTCACCTACCACCGGCACGGCCTGACCGCCCTTGTCGACCTCGGCGAGTGGTGGGAGGCCGACACCGGGCTGCCCATTCCCCTCGGCGCGATCCTGGCCCGACGCGGCGCGGTGGACCCGGAGGCCGCGGCCGGCTGGATTCGCGAGTCGGTCCGGCAGGCCTGGGCGGACCCGGCGGCCAGCCGGGAGTACGTGCTGGCGCACGCCCAGGAGATGGAACTCGACGTGGTGGACCGGCACATCGGCCTCTACGTCAACGAGTTCACGGCGGACCTGGGCGAGGCCGGTTTCGCCGCGGTGGCGGCACTGCTCGATCGAGCCGCCACCGCCGGCCTGGTGCCTCAGACCTCCAGCTCGCGCGCGACCGCGTGGACCAGCTGAGCGATCTTCTGCGCCGACTTCTTGTCCGGGTACCGACCGCGGCGCAGGTCCGGCTGGACCTTCGCCTCCAGCACCTTGATCATGTCCTCGACGAGGCCGTGCAGCTCCTCGGCCGGCCGACGGCGCAACTCCGCCATCGACGGCGGCGCGTCCAACAGCTTGACTCCCATGGCCTGCGCACCCCGGCGGCTGTCCACCACGCTGAAGTCGACCCGCTGGCCCCCCTTGAGGTCGGTGACACCCGCCGGCAGCGCACCCTTGGGCAGGAACACGTCGCCGCCCTCGTCACTGGTGACGAAGCCATATCCCTTGGCCGTGTCGTACCACTTCACTCGACCCGTAGGCACCTGAAAACCCCTGCTTCACTTGAGCCGCTACTGCTCCAAGGCTAGCTGGATCATGCCGTCGAGCGCCGCCGGGAATTCGGTGAGATCGTCCAACACCGCCTCCGCCCCGGCCGCGCGCAGCTCATCGCGGGAGCACGGGCCGGTCGCGACACCGATGCCGGGCACCCCGGCGGTCGCCGCCGCGACCATGTCCGCCACGTGGTCGCCGACGTAGTGGGTCGCGTCGTGCTCCCGTAGGGCCGTCGCCTTCTGCTCGGCGAACAGGTCACCGGCCAACTCGTCCACCGTGAGGCCGAGGTGGTCCAGGTGTAGTCGGGCCAACCGGCCGATCTTCGACGTGACGACAAGCACACGGCCACCCCGGGCCCGGATCGCGTCGATGGCCTCCCGCGCGCCGGGCAACAGGACAGACGGGGTGATCGCGTACGCCGGGTACAGCTCGCGGTACACCCGCACCGCCGACTCGATCTGCTCCGGCGGGAACCAGTGCGCGATCTCGGTACGCAGCGGCGGCCCGAGTCGCGACACCGCCAGCTCGGCGTCCACCGGCACGCCGGTCTTCGCCGTCAGCGCCCGATAGGCCGCGGCGATGCCGGGGCGGGAATCCACCAGGGTCATGTCGAGGTCGAATCCGACGGTCAGTGCGGGCATGTCGAGAAACCTACCCGGCGACCCCCGGTCGGCCGGACGTCCGAGGGGCGCGAGAGCCCACTGCCGGGCTAGCGTGGAAAGACGATGACCACCTCACTCGCCGACCACCTACGGTCGCTGCCCGACGAGTCACTGGCCGCGCTCCTCCAGCTGCGGCCCGACCTCGTCGTGCCCGTGCCAGCCGACATCTCCGCCCTGTCCATCCGGGCCCAGTCCCGGGTGTCGGTGGCCCGCGCGCTGGACGGGCTGGACCAGTTCACCCAACAGATCCTCGACGCCGCCCGCCTCACCCGGAACCCGGACGACGACACCACGGCCACCGACGCCGTCCTCGCCCTGGCGACCGCCGGGCCGCATCCACCCGCTCCGACGGCCGTCCGAGCCGCCGTGGGCCGGCTGCGCGCGCTCTTCCTGCTGTACGGCCCGGAGCACGCGCTGCACGTGGCGCCCGCCGTCGACGAGGTCTCCCCGTACCCCGCCGGGCTCGGCCGGCCAGCGGCGGAGCTGGACCCGCGCACGGCCGCGCTCTGCGCGGACCCGGCGAAACTACGACGGACGCTGCTCGCCGCCCCGCCCTCGGCCCGGGCGATCCTCGATCGGCTGGCGGTCGGCCCGCCGGTGGGCAGCGTGCCGCCGGGCGCTCTGCAGGCACCGCCGCTCGGCGCGGAGGACCCGGTGCTCGCCGACCCGACGAACGGTGGCGCCCCGACCGGTTCCCCGGTGCGCTGGCTCGTCGACAACCGGCTCCTGGTCCCCGTGACGACCGGCTCGTCGACGGCCAGCGGCACGGTGGAGCTGCCCCGTGAGGTTGGTCTGCTGCTGCGCCGCGACAGCGGACCGCTCGGGCCACTGCGCACCAGCCCGCCGCCGGTGGCCGCCGCGCCGCGTGAGCCGAAGGCCGTCGACTCGGCCGGCGCCGGGCAGACGATGGAGGTGGTCCGACACACCGAGGGGCTGCTGGAGCAACTCGCCGACGAGCCCGCGCCGGTGCTGCGCTCGGGCGGCATCGGTGTCCGGGACCTGCGTCGGTTGGCGCGTACCGCCGGGTTGGACGAGCCGACGACCGCGCTGCTGCTCGAGGTGGCGTACGCGGCGGGGCTCGCGGGCGAGCTGGAGATGCCCGGCGCGACCACCAGCCGGTACGGGGCGGACCAGCAGGTGCTGCCGACCGGCGGGTACGAGGTGTGGCGGGCCGCCTCGCTGGCCCAACGGTGGGAGCAGCTCGCCCGCGCCTGGCTGACCATGAGCCGGCAGGTGGGGCTTGTCGGCCGCCGCGACGACCGGGACCGGCCCATCACCGCGCTCTCCGCCGAGGCCGAACGGGCCAACGCGCCGGCCACCCGACGGGCGGTGCTCGCTGTGCTCGCCGACCTGGAACCGGCGACCGCGCCCACTCCGGAAGAGGTGCAGCACCTGTTGGACTGGCGAGCGCCACGGCGCAGCCGGGGCCGGGACGCCGCCCACCGGGAGGTGCTGGCCGAGGCGGCGCAGCTCGGCGTGACCGGGCTGGGGGCGCTCACCTCGTACGGGCGGCTGCTGCTGGGGGACCTGACGTCGGCCGACGTGCGGGGCGGCGACGACCCGCTGGGCGTGCACGCCGACGTGGAGAGCGGTGACCCGTCGAGTGCCGCCCGAGCCCTGGACGCGCTGCTGCCCGCCCCGGTCGACCACTTCCTGGTGCAGGCCGACCTGACCGTCGTGGTGCCCGGCCCACCCGAGCCGGCGCTCGCCGCCGAGCTGGAGGCGATGACCGAACTCGAATCGGCAGGTGGGGCCAGCGTGCACCGGGTCACCACGGCGAGCGTGCGGCGGGCGCTGGATTCGGGCTACACGGCCGACGACCTGCACGACGTGTTCCGGCGGCGGTCACGTACCCCGGTGCCGCAGGGGCTCACCTACCTGGTGGACGACGTGGCGCGTAAGCACGGCGGGCTGCGGGTGGGGCTGGCCGGGGCGTACCTGCGCAGCGACGACGAGACTCTGATCAGTGAGGTGCTGGCCGACCGACGGTTGGAGTCGCTGGCTCTGCGCCGGCTCGCGCCGACGGTGCTGTGTACGCCGTACCAGGTCGGGCGGTTGCTGGGCGCGCTGCGCGACGCCGGGTTCGCCCCGGTGCAGGAGGACGGCACCGGTGGCACCGTGCTGACCCGCCCACGGATCCGGCGGGCCCCGGCCCGGGTGTCGGTGACCACCCGGACACTCGATCCGCTGGCCGCCCCGAAGCTGCCCATGCCCCGGCTGCTCGGGGTGGTGGAGCACATCCGGCGGGGTGACGCGGCGGCGCGGGCGGCCCGGCGGGCGCCGGCGGTGGTGCGGGGCGGGGCGGCGGGGCTGGGCGGCGGCCCGGTGCCGGCGCACACCCACAGCGAGGCCCTGGCGGTGCTCCAGCAGGCGGTCCGCGACAAGGCGCTGGTCTGGGTCGGTTACGTCGACGCACACGGGGCGACCGCGTCCCGGTTGGTCAAGCCGGTCTCGATCGGTGCCGGCTATCTACGCGCCGAGGACGAACGGACCGAGATGCTGCACACGTTCGCGCTGCACCGGATCACCGCGGCGGTGCTGGCGGACTGAGCCGGGCGACATTGTGTGGCTGGCCGGTCAGCGGCGGCTGCGGCGGAAGGTGCCGACCACCGAGATGATCAACAGCAGCGCGAAGCCCGCGCCGGCGGACTCCCCGACCGAGTCGACGAAGCCCTGGCGCAGCACCAGCCAGCCGAAGAGGAACCACCCGACCAGGAGCGTCGCGGCGACGGCATAGGCGATCACTGTCGCGCGGGACACCTCGTCGGGTGGTGTTTGGTCGTGCTCCGGGATCACCTCACGGTCGACCGTCATGCCCAGCCTCCCCGCCCGGTCCGGCCCTGGCCTCCCAGCGTGACACTCGAAAGACCTGTCGGACAGGGGTTAACGCCGTGATTCGCCGGGTGTCGGTCAGGTGCCGGCGCGGCGGCCGATCAGCACCACCCGGGTGCCGACCCTGCCCAGCTCCCACATTCGGACCGCGTCGGCGTGCAGCAGGTTGACGCAGCCGTGCGAGCCGATCGACGTGTCGTGCAGGTAGGTGGTGGTTTCGTGGAAGCCCATGCCCTGGGTGAAGTGTTGCCAGTACGGCAGCCACACCTCGTACGGGTCGGACCACTCTTTGGGGTTGCGGAAGTTGACGGTGAACGTGCCGGCCGGGGTGCGGTAGCCGGCCATGCCGGTGCGGGTCACCGTCGGCGGCATGATCACCTTGCCGCCACGGACCGCCCAGACGGTCTGCCGGGTCAGGTCGACGCAGAACGTGGTGCCCGTGCCGGCCCTGCACCGGGCCGGGTCGGTGGTGGCGAGGCGCTGGGCCACGTCGTACGTGGTCGGTCCGGCGCGACCCTCGACGGGGCGAATGCCGTACCTCTTCTGGAACTTCTTGATCGCGGCGCAGTCGGCGGCGGACTGCCGCCCGTCCACGGTCACGGCCCCGAACCCACCCAGTCGGGCCAGGTAGGTCTCCACCTCGCGCTGGTGCTGGCCCTGCGGGCAGCCGGCGACCGTCGGCGCACCGGTGGTGGTGGTCGGCTTCGGCGTCGCGCTCCGGGTGGGTTTCGGCGCCGGGGGCCGGGTCGCCTTCGGCGTGGGGGTGGTGGGTGCGGCCGGTGTCGGCCGGCCGCGCTGGTCCGGGCCGGGCGTGGCGCTCGCCCCCGTTGCCTGTTCCGCCGCACCGGCTGGGGCGGCTCCCCCGCCACCACTCCCACCGGACTGCGGATCGAACGCGCACGCACCGGCGCCGACCAGCACAACCACCACCAGGGCGACCAGTCGGGAAGTGATTCGGACACGTCGCACTCGAACCTCCCCAACTCTCGTCCCATTACTAGACGTTCGTGAGTGCCGTCACGGTTGCGGCCGGTGAGCATCTTTCTTCGGAGATCCCACATCGTGCAACACTGGATGGTCGGCCAGCGGCGGGTATGCGACCCGTTCCAGCCGGACGGCCAACCGAGGAGAGGACGCTGGCGTGAGCGGTGGACCACTGATCGTGCAGTCGGACAAGACGCTGCTGCTGGAGATCGACCACCCCGACGCGCAGGCCTGCCGGATGGCGATCGCGCCGTTCGCGGAGCTGGAGCGCTCACCGGAGCACGTGCACACCTACCGGCTGACCCCGCTGGGCCTGTGGAACGCCCGGGCGGCGGGGCACGACGCTGAGGGTGTCGTCGACTCGCTGCTCAAGTACTCCCGCTACCCGGTGCCGCACGCGCTGCTCGTGGACGTGGCCGACACGATGGACCGGTACGGGCGGCTCCAACTCGCCAACGACCCCGCGTACGGGCTGGTGCTGCGCGCGCTGGACCGGCTGGTGCTGATCGAGGTGGCCAAGAGCAAGAAGCTCGCCGGGATGCTCGGCGACAAGATCGACGACGACACGATCCGGGTGCACCCGTCCGAGCGTGGCCGGCTCAAGCAGGCGCTGCTCAAGCTGGGCTGGCCGGCGGAGGACCTGGCCGGCTACGTGGACGGCGAGGCGCACCCGATCGAGCTGGCCGAGGCCGGCAAGGACGGGCGCAAGCCGTGGACGCTGCGGTCGTACCAGCGGGAGGCCGTCGAGGCGTTCTGGGCCGGCGGGTCGGGTGTGGTGGTGCTGCCATGCGGCGCCGGCAAGACACTGGTCGGCGCGGCGGCGATGGCCGAGGCGAAGGCGACCACGCTGATTTTGGTCACCAACACGGTCGCCGGCCGGCAGTGGAAGCGGGAGCTGATCGCCCGCACGTCGCTGACCGAGGAGGAGATCGGGGAGTACTCGGGCGAGCGCAAGGAGATCCGCCCGGTCACCATCGCGACGTACCAGGTGCTCACCTCGCGGCGCGGCGGCGCGTTCACCCACCTGGACCTGTTCGGGGCCCGCGACTGGGGTCTGGTCGTCTACGACGAGGTGCACCTGCTGCCCGCGCCGATCTTCCGGTTCACCGCGGACCTCCAGGCCCGTCGTCGGCTGGGCCTGACGGCGACGCTGGTACGCGAGGACGGCCGCGAGGGTGACGTGTTCAGCCTGATCGGCCCGAAGCGGTACGACGCGCCGTGGAAGGACATCGAGTCGCAGGGCTGGATCGCCCCGGCCGAGTGCACCGAGGTCCGGGTGACCCTGACCGACGCGGAGCGGATGTCGTACGCGACGGCGGAGGCCGAGGAGCGCTACCGGATGGCGGCGACCGCCCGCACGAAGCTGCCGGTGGTGAAGGCGCTCGTGGACCGGCACCCGGACGACCAGGTGCTGGTGATCGGGGCGTACATCGACCAGCTGCACCAGCTCGGCGAATATCTCGACGCGCCGATCATCCAGGGTTCGACGACGAACAAGGAGCGGGAGCGGCTGTTCGACGCGTTCCGCACCGGTGAGATCCGCACCCTGGTGATCTCGAAGGTGGGCAACTTCTCCATCGACCTGCCGGAGGCGGCGGTGGCGATCCAGGTGTCGGGGACGTTCGGGTCGCGGCAGGAGGAGGCGCAGCGGTTGGGGCGGGTGCTCCGGCCGAAGGCCGACGGGCGGCAGGCGCACTTCTACACGGTGGTGTCCCGGGACACGATCGACACCGAGTACGCGGCGCACCGGCAGCGCTTCCTCGCCGAGCAGGGGTACGCGTACACGATCGTCGACGCCGACGACGTCCTCGGCCCGTCGCTGCCGTCCATCGACTGACCCGCCACCCGGCGGCCCGCGGCCGGCTCCCGGCGGCCGTGATCGACTCGGTTTGCAGGAAGTCGGGGCGTCCAGGGCAGGTTGATGCCCCGACTTCACGAAAGCCGAGTCGATCGATGCCCAGCCGAGCCAGCCGAGCCAGCCGAGCCAGCCGACTGGACGATGCTCGCCGATGCCCTGGTCACGGCACGCGGTGGCACGTAGACACCCGCCGGGCGGAAGCTCCCGCGTCGCGAACTCACGCGCCGCGAGTCCTGCCGGTATAGCTGATCAACGCCGGCGGGACTCGGCGACGAAGACGCCGCGACCTGGACGACCCACCAGCACACCGTCGCCACGCAGCCTCGCCACCGCCCGGCTGATCGTGGACTGGGAGACGTCGTATTCATCTGCCAGCACCCGCCCGGACGGGAGTTGCGACCCGGGCGCGTAGGTACCGTCCTTGATCTTTTTCAGGAGATCGTCGAGCAGTTCGTCCATCGTGGGCGGGATAGGCACGTGGAGCCCCTTGCAGTCGGTTGGCCCGCCCAGTATTGATCAGCTCCTTCGACACAGGCAACGCATGTAGCACGGATGACATAAGTGGGTAGATGACTCGGAGACATGCTTGACATAGGTGACTCAGTGGCAATAGCGTCGCTCTCGGTGATGCGGTGCTGCTGCGGTCGGTTGGCGCCTCTCGTACTGGTCTCGCATCACCGCCGAGATCCTCACCCGCCGCGCTCCCCCAGCGCGGCCTGCTGCCGCACCTCCGGAGCGGCCGCAGGGCGGGGCGGTCTCCGCCGAGCGCAACCGGCGGAGGCCGCCCCCGTACGTCGATCCATCCGACGAAGGGCAGTCACCGTGCGCAACCTGATCCGTCAGCCGGGCCCCCGCGACGAAGAACGTCAGACGCGAGAGCGGACCGCGGCGCGGACGGCCCGGTCGACGAACCGCCGCCTCCGATGAGCGACCGCTGGGTGATCCACCTGCCGATCACCGCGCCGGACCTGCTGCGCGCGCGGATCTTCGCGCGTACCGCGGCTCGGGTGTTGGTCCGACTCACCGCGCGGGTCGAACCGGGCGGGGTGACCGTCTCGGCGGAGGACCAGCAGGGCGTACATCATTGGGTGTTCTGTGACCGACCGCTGCCCGGCGGCGGGCGGTGTGGGCTGCCCACCGACCACACCGCGCGCTGTGCGCGACGCTCGCGCTGACGCGTAGCCGGCGGCCGGCCGTGCCGACTCACCCGGTCGGGGTGGTACCGCTCAACGGGAGAAGCCGCGCACGAGCACGGCCAGCCGCTGCTCGTGGCCGGCGCGGCGGAGCCGTCCGCTGCGCATCAGCGTGACCAGACCGTGCAGACCGCTCCAGAACGTCTCGGTGAACGTCTCCAGGTCGTCGTCCCCGGCGGCGGGGCGCACCGTCTCGGCCAGCTCGGCGAAGCCTCGGGCCAGGTCGGTCGGGACGCTCTGGCTGGCGAACGGCAGGTCCACGGCGAGGGTGAACATCGCGTCGTAGAGCGCGGGACGCCGCTCGGCGAACGCGACATACGCCGCCGCGACGTCGGCGACCGCCTGCCGGGGATCGGCGGCCGAGGCGCGGGCCGAGGCGAGCGCGGTGGCCAGCTCGGCGAAGCCCTCGACGGCGACCGCCGCCATGATGGCGTCCTTGCCCTTGAAGTGGCTGTAGAGGACGGGCTGGCTGTATTCGATCTCGGCGGCGAGCCGCCGGGTGGTGACCGCGTCCCAGCCTTCCGTCAGGGCCAGGTCGCGGGCCGCGGCGACGATGGCCCGTTCCCGTTCCGCCCGGTCGCGCTCCCGGCGTGCCTGCGTCGACATGACAGTGACTCTAGCACCGCTAGCGATCCTGTCGATGCTCTGCTAGCGTCGCTCTTACATCTAGCAGCGCTAGCAATTGGAGCGGACCATGTTGACCCCCCTCGCCTACGGGCTCGCCGTCGTGCTCAACCTCTTCGTCGTCTTCATCGGTGTGCGGTTCCTGCTGGTGCCCACCGCGTCGGCTGCCGGGTACGGCGTACCGGCCCGGCCGGACGGAGATCGGGCCTACCTCACCGTCAAGGGAGTACGCGATCTCAGCTACGGGCTGCTCGGCCTCGCCCTGATCGCCTTCACCAGCGCCGACGCGGTCGCCTGGTTCATGCTGGTCGTCGCGCTCGTCCCGCTGGGCGACACCGTCATCGTGCTCCGCAACGGCGGAACGAAGGCCGTAGCCTTCGGCATCCACTTCGCCACCGCCGTCGTCGTCCTCCTCGACGCCGCCCTACTGTTCGCCCTGTAGCCACCGGCCGGACCAGGCCGGACCAGGCCGGACCAGGCCGGACCAGGCCGGACCGCGCCTTGATCGACTCGGCCTCCTGAAAGTCGGGGCAACCGGGGCAGGTTGATGCCGCGGTTTCACGGAAGCCGAGTCGATCAAGGCGCGGGAGCACCCGCCGCCGGACGCGGGCGACGCCGCCGGACGCGGGCGACGCGGGCGCGTTACGACGTGGGGGGTGGGCAGCGGTCGGGGAGGGTGACCTCGCCGGGGTGGTGGTCGAAGGTGTCCATCGTGAACCACTCGTCCAACTCCGGGTCGAAGAGGTTCTGTAGGCCGAACTGCAACACCTGCCACCACCGGGTCGGGTCCCGCTGGTCGACGTAGATGTCGCCGAGCGCGAGCGGAAACCGGAAGAACTCCCCTGGCACTGTGGACCCGCCGACGACGCCGACCCGCCAGTGGTCGACGTGCCGGTCCTGGGCACCCTGCAGGACCTCCGGTCCCACGTACCGCGCGGTCTTCAGTTTGTCGTTGAAGATCTGCCGGTTGAAGAACCCCGGGACCTTGCTGCACGCGCGGGGCGGGAAGAGCGGGATGTTCGGCCACTTGTAGGTGAGCGTGTAGAGCGTGTTCTCGTAGATCAGGTTGGTGAACCAGATCGGGTGTTCCGGGCCGCCGGCGGTCATCTGACTGTTGCCGTTGCGGCCCTGCCAGCTGAACGGCACGTCGATGCCGAGGTCCCGCACGATGTACCGGCCGGTGCCCTGGAAGTCGGCGGGAAGCAGCGGTGGGCGCGGGTCGCGTGGGTCGGGGGCGGTGGGACCGTCGGCCTGGGCCGCGCGGGGCAGCGGCGCCGCCGCCGGACCCGGCGCGACCACGCCGAGAGCGAACAGGCCGCCGGCCACCGCCGAAACCAGAGCCCGCAGGGTACGCCTCGACGCCATGTCCCCTCCGCCAACGTGCACAGTGGCCGGCGCACTGACCGTGCGTGCCTTCGGCGAAGCGTAGGAGCGGGAAAAACGTGAGAGCGGGCGGAACGAACGGCCTCCACCGGACGGGTGACGCACCCCGATCAACTCGGCTTCCAGAAAGTCGCGGCATCCCGGACAGGTTGATGCCCCGGTTTCACCAAAGCCGAGTTGATCAAAGCATGCGCATTGTCTGACTGCTCAGGCCGCGCGCAGCTTCCGTAGGACGTACTGGTTGAGGCTCATCCCATCCTCGGCAGCCTCGATGGCGAGTTCGCGATGCAGACTCTCCCCGACACGGAGGTTGAACTTGCCCGAATAGCTTCGTTCCGCGAATGGCTGCGGCACCGCCTCGCCCTGCTCCTCCATGTCCGCGATCACCTCCTGCACGAGACGCTGAAGGCCTTGCAGCGCCTCCACCTGTGCGGGGGCCAGCCAGGATAGCGACGGAAACTCGGCGCAGGTGGCGACGAACTCCTGGTCATCGACAGACCAGGTGACGCGGTATGTGTAATGCGTGATCTCGGGACGGGCGTCGGGTTGCATCACATCGCCTCCTTCAGAGGACGCGGGTCACCCGCTCGGCGGCGACGATCGCGTCCCGTCGCGCTGGGTCGAGGTTGGCGCTGATCACCACGGACGCACCGGCCGAGAGGGGCGCGAGCAGCCACTTCAACGGCTCCTCGTGCTCGGCGGCGTCGACGAGCAGCCGGTCGCCGGCGCGCAGGTCCAGCATCTTCGCGTACTCCTTGGCGATCGCGCCCCACTGCCCGTAGGTGGTGCCGTCCGCGGTGGCCGGGTCCGACGGGCGGATCGCGGTGTGGTCGGGCGTTGCCTCGCCGTGGCGAAGCACCTCGGCGGACCAGTCCAACCAACCCAGCGGCACGTCGGCCAACCGTCCCGGGCCGGTGCCGACGAGGTAGCGGTGTGGCGCGTCCGGCACATCCTCCAGCCAGTCGTCCTGCCGCTGCGGAGTCACCAGGACCGCGTCGAACGGCCGGTCGCCGCCGGATTCGAGCACCGCCAGGCCCGCGGTGGCGCGCGGCCGGAACGACACCGCCAGGCCCGAGGCCCACGCGCCCAACAACACCGCGGCGGTACGCCAGTGCGGTGGCAACAGCACCGCTACGCGGCTGCCGGGGCCGAGACCGCAGCCGTCCCGCAGCAGGCTCGCGCTGCGCGCCGCCCAGGAACCGACCTGCTGTGCGGTCAGGTCGACACGCTCGCCGGTCGCCTCGTCGCGGTAACTGAGCAGGGGCTGCTCGGCGTCGGCGGGCTGGGCCGCCAGCTCGTCCGTGACGGTTGCCTGCATCTCCACGCTCCCCGGGTTGACGTCGACCCCACCCTACGCAACGACTTTGGTCGCGCCGGTCGTCGCCCGATGGCCGTATCGAGTGGCCGACTGGCCGGCGCACGGTGCGGGTGAGCCCCGTAACGCCGAGGAGCGCCCGTGCGTACTGAACCCGATCCCGCCGACGGCCCCGCCACCACCCCGCGGCCCGCCACCACAGACCATCCTGTCGCCACTGACCCGCACGCCAGCGCTGACCGGCACGCCAGCGCTGACCGCCCCGCCACCGTAGACCGCCCGGCCACCACCGGCCGGCTGCCGCTGCGTCGGCGGCTCCTGCCCGTCATCGCGTTGCTGCTGCTCGCGCCGTGGGCGGCGGAGTGCTCGTGGGGCGGCTTCGCCATCGACGACTTCCTCCCGGTGCTGATCTTCCTGGGTCCCATGTACGGCGGCGCGGCGATCCTGATCCGGGAGACCGCCCGGCACCTCGGCGCGGGCTGGCCGACGATCGTGCTGCTCGCCGCCGCGTTCGGCGTACTCCAGGCCGGGCTTGTCGACCAGTCACTGTTCAACCCCGACTTCCTCGACGACACCCAGTACGCCGACACCCGGGCCGCCGCCGAGGCGACACTGGTGCCGGGGCTCGAATTCAGCCTCCGGCAGGCGTTCGACTACGTGGGTAACCACATCGTGCTGACGATCTGCGCGCCGATCGTGCTCATCGAGTCGTTCCTCGGGGCGGACCGCCGGCTTCGGCCGTGGCTGGGCCGACCCGGTCTCCTCGTCGTCGGTCTGATCTACCTGCTCGGCAGTCTGTTCATCTTCTCGAACATCAACGACGACAAGGGCTTCCTGGCCAGCCCACTCCAACTGACCTTCGCGGCGTCGCTGGTCCTTGCCCTCGTCGCGACGGCCCTGCTCCCTCGCTGGCGCCGTCCCCGCCCGCGCCGGAGCCGTCGGGTGCCGCATCCGCTCTGGGTGGGTCTGCCTGTCGTCCTCGTCCGCCTCGGCTCCGACCTGTCGCCCGGCTGGCCGGGGATGATCGTCGCACTTTCGCTCGCCGCCGTCGCCGGAGGGCTGATCGCGTACCTGTCGACGCGCGGCGGTTGGGGGCAGCGGCACGTGCTTGTCGCCGGCAGCGCGGGCCTGGTCATGGCCGCCGCGTTCGCGTACGTGGTGCCGCCGTACTCCCCGGCGAGCCCGGCGGCGGCCCTGGCCGGCGACATCGCGGTCACCGTCGTCACGGTCACCCTGGTCGTGGGTGCCTGGTGGCGGCTGCGACGACCTTCGCCGACTGTTCATGTCGGCGCAAGCTGACGCTCCCCCACAACTGTCAGCCTCCGTGCGGGTACGACCTAACGGAGGAAGTCCTTGACTCTCAGAAGAGCATTCACCGCGCTCACCGCAGCCGGTGTCGCCGCCGCCAGCCTGACCGGGGCCACCCCCGCGTCGGCAGGCGGGCACCACCACCCGCCGCTCGCCTTCGACCGGGTCGCCACGTATCCGGTGTTCCAGAACCGTCCGGCCGGTGAGGACCCGGCGACCCCGACGGTCGCCGAGATCTCGGCGGTCAGCGAGGACGGCCGCACCCTGATCCACACCGACGCGCTGGCCCGGCGCATCGGCTTCCTGGACATCTCCCGCGCCGACCGACCGCGCGGCCTCGGCACGCTCTCCCTGGCACAGCTCGGCGACGCCGAGGACGAGCCCACCTCGGTCGCCGTGGTCGGTCGGTACGTGCTGGTGGTGGTCAACACCAGCGGCAGCTTCACCGCGCCGTCGGGTCGGCTCGACGTGATCGAGCTGGCCAGCCGCAAGCGGGTGGCCAGCTTCGACCTCGGTGGCCAGCCCGACTCGATCGCGATCAGCAAGGACAGGCGGTACGCCGCGATCGCCATCGAGAACGAGCGCGACGAGGAGGCCACCCCGCCCGGCGGCGAGGAGGGCGACCTGCCCCAGGCGCCCGCCGGCTTCGTGCAGATCGTCGACCTGACCGGGAAGTCCCCGGCCGGTTGGCGGCTGCGCCCGGTCGCGCTGACCGGCGCCGACGGGAGCGCCCTGCCCGCCCTGGCCCAGGCCGGTCTCGCCGCGCCGACCGACCCCGAGCCGGAGTACGTCTCGATCAACAACCGCAACCAGTTGGCCGTGACGCTCCAGGAGAACAACGGCGTTGCCCTCATCGACCTGCCCACCGGCCGGCTCACCACGGTGTTCAGCGCCGGCACCGCCACGATCAACGGGATCGACACCAGGAAGGACGGTGTCATCGACCTGACCGGCAGCATCACCGACGTGCCCCGCGAGCCGGACGCGGTGGCCTGGGTCGACGACCGTTACCTGGCCACGGCCAACGAGGGTGACTGGCACGGCGGCACCCGGGGCTGGTCGGTCTTCGACAGCCGCACCGGCCGCGTCGCCTGGGACGCCGGCAACACCTTCGAACGGCTCGCCGTGACGTACGGGCTCCACAACGAAGACCGAGCCGGCAAGAAGGGCACCGAGCCGGAGGGCGTGGCCGTCGCCGAGTACGACGGCGTGCGGTACGCGTTCGTCGGCTCGGAGCGCAGCAACTTCGTCGCCGTCTACGACCTCAGCCGCCCGACGGCACCTGTGTTCACGCAGATCCTGCCGACCACGAACGGGCCGGAAGGGCTGCTGCCCATCCCGTCCCGTGGGCTGCTCGCGGTCTCCAGCGAGGAGGACGACGCCTCGGTGAACGTCCGGGCCTCGGTGTCGCTGTTCCAACTCGGCAAGGGCACGCCCGCGTTCCCGAGCATCGTCTCCGGCACCGACCGGGCCGGTACGCCGATCGGTTGGGGTGCCCTCGGCGCGCTGAGCGCGGTACCGGGCAAGCGGGACCAGCTCTACAGCGTCACCGACGCGGCGTACAGCCAGACCCGGATCCTGACCATCGACGCGAAGCGGACCCCCGCCGTGATCACCGGCGCGCTGCCGGTCAAGGACGCGACCGGGGTGCCGGTCGGGTACGACGCGGAGGGCATCGTCGCCCGCCCGCAGGGCGGCTTCTGGCTCGCCGTCGAGGGTGCCAAGGGTGCGGAGAACAAGCTGGTTCGGCTCGACGACGCCGGGGTGACCCGGCAGACCGTCGCGCTGCCCGCCGAGGTCGCCGCCGGCCTGGGCAAGCAGGGCCTGGAGGGCGTCACGGCGACCACCGACCGGCAGGGCCGGGAGATCGTCTGGGTGGCCGTGCAGCGGGAGCTGAGCACCGACCCGGCCGGGATCGTCCGGCTGGGCCGCTTCGACGTCACCGCGGGCACCTGGAGCTGGTACGGCTACCAGTTGGGCGCCACCAGCACGCCCGGTGACTGGATGGGCCTCTCCGAGATCACCGTGGTCGGCGACCGGCTCGCGGTCATCGAGCGGGACAAGCTCAACGGTCCGGCCGCCGCGGTCAAGCGGATCTACACGGTGCCGCTGCCGGGCGCGGCGGCGACCGGCCCGCTGACCGTGCTGCCGAAGACGCTCGCCGTCGACGTGCTGCCCGCGCTGCGCGCCACGAACGGCTGGACCCAGGAGAAGCTGGAGGGCCTGACCGTGGCCGGCAACGGCGAGGTGTACGCGATCACCGACAACGACGGAGTGCAGGACGCCACCGGCGAGACGGTGCTCCTGCGGCTGGGCCCCAGCCGGAAGGTCTTCGGACGCCGCTGATCGGCACCGCTCGGAGAAGTCACCTCGGCCCGGCGTCCACAGGCGTGGACGCCGGGTCGCCTTCTCTTCCAGCACGAGGTTGTCGACCCGCGGCCGTCCCGCCGACGCGAGAGCCGAACAGTTTCTTCGGTCGCGCAGAGGGCATCACGCAAAACTGCCGTGGGTGCCACAGTCGAACAGTTCGAGCGTCGAGGTGACCGCCCCGGTCCGTCGCGGACCTCGCCGGGCCGGCGAGCCGGGTGGCACACTGAGCGCCGTGACGGCAGCGACCCGCGACAGTGCCCCGCCGAGCGAGACCGAGGGCACCGACCGAGGGCTGGAACGCCTGGTCTTCTTTTCCGACGCGGTGATCGCGATCGCGATGACGTTGCTCGCGATCGAGCTGCCGCTGCCGGAGGGCGACGACGACACGGCCCGCTGGCGTTCGCTCGGCGAGCTGCTCACCGGGGAATACCTGTCGTTCCTGCTCAGCTTCGTGGTGATCGGCGCCTTCTGGTGGGTCCACCACCGGCTCTTTCAGCGGGTGGCCCGGATGGGCCCATGGATCGCCTGGCTGAACCTGCTCTTCCTGTTCACCATCGTCGTCCTGCCACTCGCCACCCGGCTGCACCGCGAGGAAGGCGCCGAGCAGGTAGGCGTCGTCGCGTACGCCACCGTGGTCGTTGCCGTCGGCGTCAGCCTGCTCCTACTGCTCTGGCAGCTCCACCGCGCCGGACTGCTCCGGCCGGACAGCCCGCCGGGGACGGTGACGGGGACCGCGCGGGCCATCGCGGCACCTGTGTTCGCCTTCGCGATCTCGATCCCGATCGCGTTCGTCAGCACGACCGCCGCGCAGTACACCTGGCTGCTGCCCGTCGTGGTGCTCGTCGTCGTCCGCGGCTACCACCGGTGGCGGCGGGTCTAGTCCGGCGACGGCAGTAGGCGAATTTGGTTCGGTTCGCCTACTGCCGTCGCAGAACCAGGTGGTGGGGCAGCCCTGACCGTTAGGCAAGCCGCCGAGCGCGGGTGGCGGTGACCGTCGCGGTGCCACTGCTGGACAACCCGGAGATCAGGTACGCCCGGTAGGTGCCGTTCGGCAGCACCGTCCACAGGTCCGGTGTGCCGTCGGCGTTAATGTCGGCAGCCTGCAGCGTGCTGATCGCGACGCCGGTGTTCCAGTTCGTCGCCACCCGGTACTGGGTGTGCGTCAACGTGCCGGTGCCGTCACCGTTGTCGACCATGGTGACCCCGGTCCACAGGTACAGGTGCCCGGTGCCGGCGTTACGCAGGAAGAGAGCCACCCCCGACGCGGTCTCGGTGCTGGCGATCGTCCAGTTCTGCCAGTCCGCCGCGCCGGTCGGCGTGGGGTTGGTCAGGTCGGTGACACCGTAGTAGAGGCCCGGCGCGTGGAAGTTGGGGTGGTAGCCGAGCCGGTAGCCGTTTGTGGCGTCGCCGGCGATGCCGAACAGATCCGGGATGCTGGTGTCGACGCCGTCAGCCTGGAACGCGTTCGCGAGTTGCAGGGGGCTGTTGCCGTTGGCGTCGGCCAGAAACTCGTACGGGATGGAGAACTGGTTGTTGTAGGGGCTGGGCATCGTGCCGTCTCCGGCACCGCGGAGAAGGATGGCGGCACCGGCGGAGTTGCCGGTCGGGTAGTAATAGAGGAAGTCCTGGCGTGCGCTGCCGGTGAAGCGACCGGTGATGACCTGGGCGCCGTCGAAGTCCGCTCCGGACGCGTCTCCGACACCATTGCCGAGTAAGCCGATGTTGATGGCCGGAGTCTGCACCTTGCCGGTGCCGACGCCGGTCTTGCGAGACTTCAGGCCGAGCGCCGACCAGACGCCGGAGGCGAGGCGGGTGCCTGGGCCGCCGACAGTGACCAGGTCGGCGACGCCGTCACCGTTGAGGTCCTTGTCGACCGGACCGGTGGTGACGGTGGGCGTGGGCTTCGTCGCCGCCTGGGCCGGCAGGGCCGGGGCGAGCGCGGTCAGCGCCAGCGCCACGGGCGCGGTCCAGGCCAGCACGCGGCGGGATGTGAAGGACTTGGTCAAGGGTTCCCCCCGTGTCGTTGGGCGTTGCGGCTCGGACGGTAGCGGACAAGAGCAACTGTTCCGGCCACGTTCAACCCAGCCTCCGGGGCCTTGGTCCGCGCTACCTCGGTCGGCTTACTAGGCCGGCAGTGCCGGGCCGCCGTCGAGCAGCGGGGCGAGCAGGTCGTCGTACTCCTCGACCCGGGTCAGCACCTCGGCGGCGGTGAACTGGCGGACGGCCGGTTTCCGGCCGCGAGCGCCGGCCTCGACCTCGTCCCAGGTCAGCGGCGTCGACACCGACGGCACCGACTGGGCCCGCAGGGAGTACGGGGCGACTGTGGTCTTCGCCGCGTTGTTCTGACTCCAGTCGATGAAGACCTTGCCGGGGCGCAGGTTCTTCGCCATCTTCGACACGATCAGCTTCGGGTGCGCCTGCTCCAACTCCTGGGCGATCCGCCGGGCGTAGGCGGAGACGTCGTCGGCGGGCTGGGTGCCCGCGATCGGGCAGCAGAGCTGCATGCCCTTCTTGCCTGACGTCTTCGGGTACGACTCGATGCCGTCGTCGGCGAGCCGGTCGCGCATCAGCACCGCCACCGGACAACACTCGGCCAGCCCGGCCGGCGGCCCCGGGTCCAGGTCGACGACCATCATGTCCGGGTGCTCGCCGACCTTCCACTGCGGCGTGTGCAGCTCCAGCGCTGCCAGGTTGGCCAGCCAGACCAGGGTGGGCAGGTCGTCGGCGACCACGTAGTCGATTGTCTCCCGGCCCTTCGTCGACCCCGGGGCGGGCAGATTTTCCACCCGTACCCAGTCCGGGGTCGCGGCCGGCGTGTTCTTCTCGAAGAACGACTTGTCGTCGACCCCGTTGGGAAAGCGGATCCGGGTCAGTGGCCGGTCCCGCAGGTGCGGCAGCAGCACCGGCGAGATGCGGGTGTAGTAGTCGATCACCTCACCCTTGGTGAACCCCGCCGCCGGATAGAGCACCTTGTCCAGGTTGGAAAGCTCCAGCGGGCGGCCCTCGACGTCCACCCGTAGCCGCTCAGCCGGCATCCTCGACCTCCTCCGGCGGCTTGTCCGGGCGCAACCGCAGCACCCGGGGGAAGCGCAGTCGGCCGTCCGGGGTGCGCTGGCCGTACTTCACCTCCACCACCACCCGGGGTTCTACCCAGATGGCGCCCCGGGCATCCTCGCGCGGCACACCCGGCGCGAACGGTGACACGCCGGAGCGCAGCGGCTCCAGCTCGGCGAGGAGCTGCCGTTCGATGGCCGCGCCGATCCCACCGCCCACCCGCCCCCGGTAGACCAGCCGGCCGTCCGGGCCGGGCACCCCGACCAGCAGCCCGCCGATCCGACGCGCGCCCGGTCGCCAGCCGCCGATGACGAAGTCGCCGGTCACCTCCAACTTGACCTTCACCCAGTCCGGCGAGCGCACCCCCGGGCGGTAGACGGCACCGACCCGCTTGGCCATCACGCCCTCCAGGCCGTGCTCACCGGCCGCCTCGTAGGTGGCCGGGCCGTCGGCGAAGACCGGCGGCACCGCCCACCGGGTGCTGCCGAGGGTGAGCGCGTCCAGTGCCTCCCGGCGGCGCTCGTACGGCCAGCCGGTCAGGTCGTCCCCGTTCAGCCGCAGCAGGTCGAAGATCATGTACGTCACCGGCATGACCGCCGCCAGGCGGGCCGCCTTGTTGCGGTCCCGCACGTGCATCCGCTCGGCCAACGCGGTGAACGACGGTTGTCCGCCCGCGCCGAGCAGCACCACCTCGCCGTCGAGCAGGGCATCGTCGACCTGCTCGGGCAGGGTGGCCAGCTCGGGGTACGCGGCGGTGATCTCCACGCCGGAGCGGGCGTACAGGTGCTGGTCGCCGCCGGAGATGTCGGCGAGCGCGCGGACCCCGTCCCACTTGAACTCGTACGCCCAGCCGGCACCCGCCGGGAGCGGCCCGGTCATCGCGAGCATCGGCTTGAGCGGCGCGCCGGGCACGACCCGACTGTAGTAGCAGGCCGAACACCTCGCGTCATGTTCTTTCGGATGCGAGCATGGTCGATACCGGGGAAGGGAGCGCAGGATGCGTGCCATCTGGAAGGGAGCCGTGTCGTTCGGGCTCGTCTCGATCGGGGTGAAGCTCTACTCCGCGACCGAGGAGAAGGACATCCGGTTCCACCAGGTGCACCGCGAGGACGGTGGTCGGATCCGCTACAAGCGCACCTGCTCGGTCTGCGGCGAGGAGGTCACCTACGACGACATCGCCAAGGGCTACGACATCGGCGGCGGCGAGATGGTGATCCTCACCGACGAGGACTTCGCCGACCTGCCGTTGACCAGCTCCCGCGCGATCGACGTGTTGGAGTTCGTGCCGGCCGAGCAGGTCGACCCGATCCTCTACAACAAGGCGTACTTCCTCGAGCCGGAGGGCACGGCCACCAAGCCGTACGTGCTGCTGCGCGACGCGCTCATCGACTCGGAGCGGGTGGCCATCGTCAAGGTGGCGCTGCGCCAGCGGGAGCAGCTCGCCACCCTGCGGGTCCGCGAGGGGGTGCTGCTGCTCAACACCATGCTCTGGCCGGACGAGATCCGTACCCCGGATTTCGGTTTCCTCGACGAGGACCTCAAGGTGCGCCCGCCGGAGCTGGCGATGGCCAGTTCCCTGATCGACTCGATGACCGGCGAGTTCGAGCCGGACGTCTTCACCGACGACTACCGGGCCGCGTTGCAGGAGGTCATCGACGCCAAGGTGGAGGGTCGAGAGGTCGTCCAGCCGGAGGAGGCCGAGGAGGCCCCGGCCGCGGCGGTGGACCTGATGGCCGCGTTGAAGGCGTCGGTGGAACGGGCCAAGGCGGCCCGCGGCGAGCAACCCGCCGGTGGCGGTGGCGGTGAGCCGACACCCATCTCGTCGGCCCGGTCGGCGCAGAAGGCGGCGGAGAAGAAGGCCGCCAAGGCCCCCGCGAAGAAGACCGCGGCCAAGAAGACGGCCGAGAAGAAGGCGGAGCCGGCGAAGAAGACGGCCGCCCGCAAGACCGCACCCCGCAAGAGCGCCTGACCGGCACGGCAGCGACGGCGATGTCCGGCGGGCCGGGTACGCTCCGCCGGCCGCTGGCCACCGGAGGAGCCCCCATGCCGTACACCCCTGACCTGGACCGGTTGTTGACGCCCGGCGCCCGCTTCACCGACCAGCACGGCGCGTACCTGATCGAGGTCCACCCGGTGGACGACGTCGTGCTTCCCACCGGCCAGGTGGTGGGGTGTGACCCGCTGGTGTGCCCGGAGGCCGAGCCGTTCACGGTCACCGTGGCCCCGGGGCGTTATCCCGCCCGCGCCTGGGTGGCCGTGGTGCTCCGGGAGGACGCCGAGGTGGACCGGCGGGTGGCCGCGCTGGAGCTGGTCGTCTCCGCCGAGCCCACCGTCAGGTGGGAACCGGCCGTCGCGGGCGACCAGGACGTCGCCACGCTCGGCGCGGACGACTACTTCGGGTACGGGGTGGACGCCGGCGCCGGCACCCTCGCCGACCCGACCGCGCTCGCCGCCCTGGAGGGCTGGGACGAGGAGCGGGTCGAGGAGGTCTTCATCCCCGAAGAGCTACCCATGTCGCCGGTGCGCGGGCTGATCACCGCCGTTCTGGACGAGGCCAGCGGCGCGAACGTCGTCACCGTGGCCACCGGTTGGGGCGACGGCTGCTACGGCACCTGGATCGGGCGTACCGCCGACGGCCGGGTCACCTCGTTCGTGACCGACTTCATGGTCGTCCCGGGATAACCGCCCGGGAAGGTCCCGGAACTGCCGCACTGGGCGATCCGAGGCGTCCGCGGCGGGCACGGTGGGCCGTGGTGCGGGTACCGTGTGCGTCGGCTTTCCCCCCGGCACCGGGTGCCGGCCACACTTCGCAGCAGGGAGTCGACGACGTGAGCGAGCGGACGCAGCAGGACCGGCCGGCGGACCAGGATCAGAGCCCGGCGACCAAGTCGGGGCGCCGGCTGGCCGCCCAGTTGGCGGCGAAGAAGGCCGCCGACCGGAAGCGTAAGCGCAACGCGGTGATCAGCGGCCTCGCCGCCGTCGTCGTTGCCGGAGGGTTGATCGCCGTCTTCGTGACGATCGGCGGCGGGGGCGACGACAAGCCCAAGAACCAGGCCGACGCGACCCCGTCCGCGACCGTCCCGGCCCCCGACGCCCCCGACGCCCCTGACGCCGCCGCGCCGCCCGCCCCACAGCTGCCCGCGGACGCCGATCCGGCGCTGAAGACCAAGCCGACGGTGAAGCCGGGCACGGGCGAGCTCACGAAGCTCGCGATCACCCCGCTGATCAAGGGGACCGGCCCGGCCGTGAAGAAGGGCCAGAACATCACCACCAACTACGTGGGGGTGTTCTACAAGGACGGCAAGGAGTTCGACTCGTCCTGGAAGGGCGGACAGCCGGCCAGCTTCCCGATCGGCGTCGGCCAGGTCATCCCCGGCTGGGACCAGGGCCTGGTCGGCGTGACCGTGGGCAGCCGGGTGCAGCTCGACATCCCCACGGACCTGGCGTTCGGCAAGGACGCCGCGTCCAAGGGTGCGCCGGAGGGCCCGCTGCGCTTCGTGGTGGACGTGCTCGCCGCCCAGTGACCCCGTCCTGATCGTCCCGGTTGCCGCCGGGGTGCGATGGCGTTGTTCACATGGGGCTTCCGGCCCGTCACCCAGCGGCAGTAGGTTCGGCGTCACCCCGGGCGGTTCGCCGTCCGGGGTGAGATCCGGGACTCCGACGCGGAGGTGCAGATGACGGCGCTGGATGAGCCCGGGCGGACCGCCCGGTCGATGTGGGCCTACTTCGAGCCGGTGCACGCGGTCACCTACCTGCACCCCCGGGCCCGCGCCGCGTACGAGGCGGTCGGGTTGCGCGGTTACTGGCGCGGTTACTTCGCCGGCAGGGCCGCGCCGCTGGGTGCCACCGAGGCGGCCCCGGTGATCGCCACCTTCTTCACCTTCGCGCCGCCGATGGTGGCCCGCGCGCTGCCAGCGGTGTGGCGGCTGGCCACCCCGTCGGAGGCGCTGCGCGCCCGCCTGACAGGTGCCGTGCAGGCGCTCGCCGAGCTGACCTACGAGCTGCCGGAGTCGCACCTGGCGGAGGCCGCCGACCTGCTGGAGCGGGCCGCCGCGGCGGCGCAGACCGCCGGCCGGGTGCTCGGCGCGGCAAACGCGGCGCTGCCGGTCGGGGAGTACCCGCTGGCGCGGCTCTGGCAGGCCGCCACGACGCTGCGCGAGCACCGGGGCGACGGGCACGTGGCGGCGCTTGTGGCCGCCGGGCTGGACCCGATGGAGACGCTGACCTGGCGGGTCGCGCGGGACGGTTCGCCGCCGCAGTACCTGCTGGGCCGGGGCTGGTCCGAGGAGCAGTGGCACGCCGCCCGCGAGCGGCTGACGCGGCGGGGCTGGCTGACCGGGGACGGCACGACCACCGAGCAGTCCCGGGCCGAGTTCCAGGCCATCGAGGACGCCACCGACCGGGCCGCCGCGCACCCGTGGCAGGCGCTCGGCGACCAGGACACGGACCGGCTCCGGGAGCTGTTGGAGCCGATCGCCCGGTCCGGCCACACCCTGCTCTCCGAGGGCAGTCCGCTCGTCCTGCCCGCGCTGCCCGGCTGACCGGGCACCCGCCGATCGGGCAGGATGGGCCCGTGGCAGATGCGGTGGTCTTCGACCTGGACGGCGTGATCGTGGATTCCGAGCCGGTGTGGGAGGAGGTCCGCCGGGCGTACGTGGCGACGCACGGCGGGACGTGGCAACCGGACACGCAACGGCGGCTGATGGGGATGAGCACCGGCGAGTGGGCCCACTATCTCAGCGGCGAGCTGGGTGTCGGCCGCACCGCCGAGCAGGTCGCCGTCGAGGTGGTCGAGGAGATGACCCGACGCTACCGGGACCACGTACCGCTCATCGCCGGCGCCGATGAGGTCGTCCGCCGGCTGGCCGCACGGTGGCCGCTGGGGCTGGCCAGTTCGTCGCCGACCCGGCTGATCGAGGCTGCGCTGGCCGCCACCGGGCTGACCGACGCGTTCGGCGCGACCCTCTCCACCGAGCAGACCGAGCGGGGCAAGCCGGCACCGGACGTCTACCTGCGCGTCGCCGAGCGCCTCGGCGTCGACCCGACCCGCTGTGTGGCGGTGGAGGACTCGTCGAACGGGGTGCGGTCGGCCGCCGCGGCGGGGATGCGGGTGGTGGCCGTGCCACACGGTTCGTACCCGCTCGACCCGGACGCCGCCCGGCTCGCCGTGGTGTCGCTCGGTGCGATCGGGGAGCTGACCCCGGAGCTGGTGGAGAGCCTGGGTTGACGCCAACCGAGAGGGGTAGAGACCACAGATGAAAGCGATCGTGTACGAGCGGACCGGCGACCCTTCGGTGCTGGAGCTGGTCGATCGGCCGGTGCCCGAGCCGGGGGCTGGCGAGGTCCTGGTCCGGATGGCGGTGTCGGGGGTCAACCCGACCGACTGGAAGTCACGGCGTTCCTTCGCGCCCAAGGGCTGGCAGATTCCCGGGCAGGACGGCGCGGGAGTGGTGGAGGCGGTCGGCGAGGGGGTCGACCCTGACCTGATCGGTGAGCGCGTCTGGATCTGGGAGGCCGCCTGGCAGCGGCCGTGGGGCACGGCAGCGGAATACACGCTGGTGCCGGTCCGGCAGGCGGTGCGCCTCGGCGACGCCCCGTTCGAGCTGGGGGCCGCCCTGGGCATTCCGTTCCTCACCGCGCACCGCTGCCTGACCGCCGGCGAGTTCATGCCGGACACGCTGCGCGCCGGTGCGCTGGCCGACCACACGGTGCTGGTGCAGGGCGGGGCGGGCGCGGTCGGCAACGCCGCGATCCAGCTCGCCCGCTGGGCCGACGCCACTGTGGTCGCCACGGTGAGCAGCGCCGAGAAGGCACAGCTCGCGGCGGCGGCCGGCGCGTCGTTCGTCATCAACTACCGGGAGCAGGACGTGGTCGAGGAGGTCCACAAGATCGCTCCCGACGGGGTGCACACGATCGTGGAGGTCTCCCCGGCCCGCAACGCCGCGATCGACGCGCAGGTGCTGCGGCACGGCGGCGCGGTCTGCATGTACGCCGACGACGGCGGCGACGAGGTGGCCATCCCGATCCGGGCGATGATGGCGCCGAACGCGCGCTGGCAGTTCGTGCTTGTCTACACCGAGCCGAAGGCGGCCAAGGCGCTGGGCGTCAAGGACGTGGCGGCGGCGGCCAGCCAGGGCGGTCTCCGGGTCGGCGCCGACGCCGGTCTGCCGCTGCACCGCTTTTCGCTGGCCGAGACGGCCGCGGCGCACCAGGCGGTGGAGGACTCGACGGTGGGCAAGGTGCTCATCACGACAAGTGACGCCTGATCGGGTCGCCGACCACCTGATTTCCCCGTCATCAGGACAGAGGCGAACAAGTTTCGCAACAATGACTATGCGGGTCGCCCCGCGTGGAACGGGCGGCCCCGGCGCGGTGCGAACGCCGGGGCCGCCCCCTGCGGAGGAATGTCGAGTGGCACTCCACCCGCCCGGCGACAGTGCCGGGGGAAACGTTACGGCGCTGTCAGCTCCCGGACAGTCAGCTCGCCCTCGGCGTACCGCGAACGGACGACCTTCTTGTCAAACTTGCCCACGCTCGTCTTCGGCACCGAGTCGATGAACGCCCAGCGCTCCGGCAACTGCCAGCGCGCCACCGAGCCGGCCAGGAAGTCCCGCAGCTCCTCGGCGGTGACCGAGGCGCCCTCCCGGACCACCACGGTGGCCAACGGTCGTTCGTCCCACCGCTCGTCCGGCACACCCACCACGCACGCCTCCAACACCGCCGGGTGGCCCATCAGCGCGTTCTCCAGCTCGACCGAGGAAATCCATTCACCACCGGACTTGATCACGTCCTTGGCGCGGTCGGTGAGCGTGATGAAGCCGTCCGGCGAGAGGGTGCCCACGTCGCCGGTACGCAACCAGCCGTCGCGGAACTTCTCCTCGTCCGGGGCGTCCTCACCGACGTACCGGGCGGTCACCCACGGCCCACGGACCTCCAGCTCGCCCACGGACTTGCCGTCGTCAGGCAACGGCTCACCCGACGGGCCGACGATCCGCGCCCGCACACCCGCCGGCACCCGCCCCTGCGTGTAGCGGTATCGCCACGCCTGCTCACCTGTCGCGCCGGCGGGCGGACGCGAGACCGACCCCAGCGGCGACATCTCGGTCATCCCCCAGGCGTGGATGACGTCGATCCCGTGCCGCTCGTCGAACGCGTGCATCAGTGCCGGCGGGCAGGCCGAACCGCCGACGATCACCTCGGTGAGCGAGGACGTGTCCACGTCGTGGGTGTCCAGGTAGGCCAGCAGATCCGTCCAGATGGTCGGGACCGCGCCGGCCAGGGTGGGCCGCTCGGCGGCGACCATCTCGGCGATCGGCGCGGCCTGGAGAAACCGGTCCGGCATGATCAGCGACGCGCCGGAGAGGAAGGCCGCGTACGGCAGACCCCACGACATGGCGTGGAACATCGGCACGATGGCCAGCTCCCGGTCGGTCGGCGCGAGACCGAAGCCCTCCGGCATGCAGACCTGCAACGAGTGCAGGTAGATCGACCGGTGCGAGTAGGCCACGCCCTTCGGGTTGCCGGTGGTGCCGGAGGTGTAGCAGAGCGCCGCGGCGTCACGCTCGTCCACCTCGGGCCAGTCGTACACCTCGGGCCGGTCGGCGAGCAGCGCGTCCCAGTGGTGCACGGTGATCCGGTCGCCGGCCGCCGCCACCAGCGGCGCCGGGTCACCGCCGCCGACCACCACCACGTGCCGCACCGTGGTCAGCTCACCGATCACCCGGGCCAGCAGCGGGATGAGCGTGCTGTCGACGAGCACCACCCGGTCCTGCGCGTGGTTGGCGATGTAGGTGACCTGGTCGGGAAAGAGCCGGATGTTGAGGGTGTGCAGCACCGCGCCCATGCTCGGCACCGCGAAGTAGGCGACCAGGTGCTCGTTGTTGTTCCACATGAAGGTGGCGACCCGCTCGTCACCGGTCACCCCGCACTCGTCGCGCAGCGCGTGCGCCAGCCGGGCGGCGGCGCGGCCCACCTCGGCGTACGTCATCCGGCGGGGCTCGGCGCCCGTCCAGGTGACCACCTCGGCAGAGCCGTGCACTCCTGCGCCGTGATCGAGGATCCGGGAGACCTGCAGAGGGGCGTCCATCATCGTGCTACGCATGGGTAACAAGCTAGTGTCGGCGGTCACACGTTGGGAACCCCCGTAAGTTGTCGCAGGTGAGCATTTCCTGGGCCGACTCGTACGTGGGGCAGTTGCGCGCGCTCGCCGGGGATCGGACGCTGATGTTCGTCGGCGCCCGCGCCGTGGTCAGCGACAACGCCGGACGCATCCTGCTGATCCAACGCTCGGACAACGGCCAGTGGGCCATGCCGGCCGGGGCGATGGAGTTGGGCGAGTCGATCGCCGACTGCGCGGTCCGCGAGGTCCGCGAGGAGACCGGGTTGCGGGCGCTGCGGGTCTGCGCGTTCGCCCTCTACACCGGCCCGGACCGCACGAGCACGAACATGTACGGGCACACGTACCAGGTCTTCACAACGGCGTTCCGGGTGGAGGAGTGGGACGGGCAGCTCGCCCGGGTCACCGACGAGACCACCGACGCCGGCTTCTTCCCCCGCGACCGGCTCCCCGCCCCGCTCTCCACCTCGGTCACCGAGACCCTTGCCGACCTGGACGTCTTCGAGCAGACAAACCGGCTCATCCTCAAGTAGGCCGGCCCCGGGGCCCCTGCCTCACTGCGGGTGGCGGAGTCCGGCGAAGAAACCCTCCTGGATCCAGTTCGGGTACGCGACCGGAAGCTTTGTGACCTCGTCCAGTTCGGCGAGGTCCTGCTCGGTGAGCGTGAGATCCGAGGCGGCGATGTTGTCCACCAACTGCTCGTGCTTGCGGGCCCCCACGATCACGCTTGTCACGGCCGGCCGGGACAGCAGCCAGGCGACCGCCACCCGGGCCGGGCTGACCTCGTGCCGCGCGGCGACGCCCTTGAGCACGTCGACCACGCCGAAGGCGAGGTCGGGATCGAACGGTGTGAAGCTGGCGTAGCCGGGCTGGGCGCTGCGGGCGCCACTGTCGGCGACGGCGCCGTCCCGGCTGACCTTGCCGGAGAGGAAACCACCGGCGAGCGGGCTCCACACGGTCAGCCCGATGCCCGCGTCGAGCGCCATCGGCACCACGTCGCGCTCGACGTCGCGACCCAGCAGCGAGTAGTACTCCTGCACCGAGACGAAGCCGGCCAGCTTCTCGCGGGCGGAGATGCCAAGCGCCTTGGACAGTTGCCAGGCGGCGAAGTTGGCGGCGCCGATGTAGCGGACCTTGCCCTGCCGGACCGCGTCGTCGAGCGCCCGCAGCATCTCCTCCATCGGCGTGACCTGGTCGAAGTTGTGGATCTGGTACAGGTCGATGTGATCGGTGCCGAGGCGGCGCAGGCTGTCCTCCAGGTTCTGCATGATGTGCAGCCGGGAGGTGCCGACGTCGTTCGGGCCGGGGCCGGTACGCGAGTGCACCTTGGTGGCCAGCACCACGTCCCGACGCCGCTTGCCGAGCGCCTTGCCGAGCAGTTCCTCGCTCTCGCCGTCGCTGTAGCCGTCGGCGGTGTCGACGAAGTTGACCCCGGCGTCCAGCGCGGTGTCCACCAACCGCTGCACGTCGGGCAGCGCCAGCCCACCGAGGGTGCCCCAGAGCGGGTGCCCACTGCCGCCGAAGGTCATCGCGCCGAGCGAGATCTCCGAGACGTACACCCCGGTGGTGCCCAGCAGTCGGTACTTCACGTGTCGCTCCTCGTGGTGAGGGGTTCGGAGGCCGAGGACGGACACTCCCTGGTCATAGTGTCGGACAGTGTGTCCGGCAACGAGCGTACGTCGCCGCTCCGCCCCCGGCCACCCAAGGTCTGGTTCATGAGGGCGGTCATGAAACAGGCCTTAGGATTCCGGCTATGCCCTCGATCACCCGCCGCCGCCCGAGCAACCCCGACGGACGAGCCGCCGTCGAGGCGCGGGTGCTGGCGGCCACCGAGCGGCTGCTCCAGCAGGGGGCTCGCTTCACCGACCTCGGCGTCCAGCGGATCGCCGCCGAGGCCGGGGTGGCGCGGTCGACCTTCTACACCCACTTCCGGGACAAGAGCGAGTTGCTCATGCGCCTCGCCGGCACCATGCGGGAGAGTTCCTTCGGTCGCACCGGCGAGTGGGACCCCAGCGGACCAGGAGATCCGCTCGCGCTGCTGACCGAGATCTTCGCCGACGTGATCCGGATATACCGGAAATACGCCCCGGTGTTGGCGGCGATCAGTGAGGTCGCCGCGTACGACGAGGTGGTCCGGGAGTACTGGGCGGCGGGGTTGGAGCAGTTCGTCACCCGCACCGTCGACGTGCTCCGGATCGAGCAGCAGGCCGGGCGTACCCCCGCCGACCTGGACGTGACGACGGCCAGCCGGCTGATCGTGGTCGGCGGCGACCGCTTCCTGGCCGACCATGTCAGCACGACCTCGACCGACGCCCAGACCGACGCGGCGGCCGCCCGGGAGTTGGCCGCGACCTGGTGGTACGGCGTCTACCGCCGCCCCGCCTGACCCTCTCGCCCCTCCGGATCGACCTGATCCCCTCCGAGTCACGGAAGTCGGGGCATCCCGGCGCGCGGACACCCCGACTTCACCGACCCCGAGTCGATCATTCCTACCAGCCGATGCCGTCAGGCCGCGGTGGGGCCGAACTGTTCGGTGAAGCGCCCGGTGAACAGGTCTACGCCCTTGTACTCGGCGACCGTCGCGGCGGGGACGACGGCCGGGCCGTCGGGCGTGGGCATCTGGCCGACACCGTGTCGCGACCCGAGCGGGATCAGGATCATGGGATGGGACATCGGTTGGTAGGTGGCCATCGGCTGCCCGCCACTGAGCTGCGCGGTGATGTTCCGCGCCACGACCTCGGCGTGCTGCAACGCGTACGCGGCCATCTTGTCCTCTGCGACATCGGTGAGGTCGCCGATCGCGTAGACGTGTTCGAGGACGTCGTCGGGCCCACGCACATTGAGGGTCTCCGTGACGGCCACCTGCCCCTGCGGGGTGAGCGTCGTCAGTCGGCCGTCGCCGAGATAGTCACTGTTGGTCCGCAGACCAAAGGCACGGAACCAGATGTCGGCGGTGATCTCGTCGCCGTCGGTGGTGGTGGCCGTGACGGTCGCGGCCCGACTGGCCTCGGTCGTCAACGGTGCGGCCAGGCTGGTGCCCAGCCGCACCTGGATGCCCAGCTCGTCGAGCTGCCGGTGCAGGTCTTCGCGCAGTTCAGGCTCGAAGCCGGGCAGCAGCTGCTCGGCCGGATCGACGAGGGTGACGTGCTTGTCCGGCCAGACCTCCTTGATCTCACCGGCCAGTTCCAGTCCGACCGGCCCGGCGCCGAGGATCAGGACCCGTTCGGCGCAGGCCAACTCCTTGTTGGTCTGATGCAGGTCGTCGAGCGCCGCGTCGATGGAGTCGGCGTTGAGCCTGGCCGGGTAGGCGTAACTGGAACCGGTGGCCAGCACCAGATAATCCGCCGCTACCCGCTGACCCGAGGCCAGCGTGACACCACCGGAATCCACCGAGACCGCTCGGTCCCGGATCACCGTGCCCCGCGTGAGCACGGTGTCGAAGGGAAAGAAGATATTGCCTGCCCACTCGGGCCGGACCAGCGCCCGCAGCGCCCCGGCGACGTTGACGAACGCGTCCCGAGGATCGATGAGGACGACGTCGGCCACCGACTCCAGCGCCTTGGCGACCGCCGTACCCCCGTAACCGCCGCCGACGACCGCAACCGTACGACTCATGACTCAACTCCAACCGACAGGAACTTCCGCTCGACAGCTGTCGAGCGCCTCCCTTCACGGTCGTCAGTTGGCCGGGGCCCAGGGAGTCCGGACCGAGGCTGGTAGTGGCAGGGTCACCATCCGATCGGCCGGCATTGTTACCTTCGGATGGTGAGCAACAACGAGCTTGGGTTGTTCCTGCGCCTCCACCGGGAAGCGGTGACACCGGCCGAGGTGGGGCTTCCCGCTGGGCCGCGCCGTCGCGCACCGGGGCTACGCCGATCCGAGGTGGCGGCCCTCGCCGACGTGAGCGTCGAGTACGTCACGAGACTCGAACAGGGCCGCGACCGTCGACCGTCCCCGCAGGTGCTCGCCGCGCTCGCGAACGCACTCGGATTGAACGGGCACGAACGCGCCCACCTGCACCACCTCACCAAGGCGGCCGATCCCAGTTACAACTGCCGGGGCCGCAGCACCCCGAGCGGCGAGGTACGTCCGACCGTGCGGGCGCTGCTCGACCGTCTCGAACCCGCACCGGCGGTGCTGCTCAACCAGCTCAGCGACGTCCTCGCCCACACCGCCGGGTACGTGCGGCTGGTCGGTCCGATCGGTCTGCTGGACGCGACGCCGGCCAACCTCGCCCGGTTCATCCTCGGCGACCCCCGGGCTCGCGGCGCGTACCCCGACTGGGACCACCTGGCCGACGAACAGGTCGCCGCCCTCAAACAAGGCCCGTTCCGGGCCTACCCGCCGATGGCCGCCCTGGCCGACGAGCTGACCATCACGGCGGGCGACGCCTTCACCCGGCGCGTCGACACCGTGCCCAGCCTGCCGAAGGCCAGCGGCACCTTCCGGCTGGCCCATCCCGAGGCGGGTCTGCTCCGGCTCACGTACGAGACCCTCGATCTCCCGGCGGACGATGACCAGCGTCTGATCGTGTACCTGCCCGCCGATGCGGCGACCTCCGACGCGCTCGACCGCCTCGACAGTCGACACCCGCAGCCGCTCCGCCTCGTGGCCGGCTGACGCCGACCGCCCCGGAGCAGTCCGGGGCGGCCGGTGTCGAGACGCTCAGATCATCGTCTGGGACTTGGCCTCCATGTCGGCGGCGGCCTCCTCCTTGGACTCGCGGGTCAGCGGCTTGCCGCCCGGGGCCGGGGCCTCACCGCCGAGCGGGTCGGCGCCGCCGGTGGCACCCTGCGGGCCGGCACCCCGTAGCTGCGTGTTGGGCAGCGTCAGGGTGACCACCACCGCCACGATCGCGATCAGGCCGGCGGTCAGGAAGACCATGTCCAACGCGTCGACGAAGGCGCCCTGGATGGCCGCGCGGACCGGCCCCGGCAGGGCCAGGATGGTGGCCGGGTCGTTGATCGAGATGTTGGTGCCGCCACTCGCCGCCACCGCGGCCTGCTCCTGCGGCGGGAGCTGCGCGATCGCGCCGGGCAGCCGGTCGCCGAGCCCGCTGGCCAGCCGGGACGAGAGCACCGTGCCGAGGATCGCGACTCCGAACGAACCACCGAGTGACCGGAAGAAGGTCGCCGAGGACGTGCCGGCGCCCAGGTCGCGGACGGAGACCGCGTTCTGCACCGCCAGGATCAGCGACTGCATGCACAGACCCAGACCGATGCCGATCACCACCATGAAACCGAACGCCACCCAGAGGGAGGTGCTCACCTCCAGCCGGGTGAACAGGAACATGCCGACCAGCAGGGTCACCGAGCCGGCCACCGGGAACCACTTGTACCGGCCGATCCGGGTCATCGCTCGACCGGTCAGGATCGAGGTGATGATGATGCCGGCCATCATCGGCAGCATCAGCAGACCGCTGCGGGTCGGCGAGGCGCCCTTGACGATCTGCAGGTACAGCGGAATGAAGATGATCGAACCGAACATCACCAGACCGATGACGAGAAGTGCCGAGTTGGCCAGGGCGAAGGTGGCGCTGCGAAACAGCCGCAGCGGCAGGATCGGCTCGGCCACCCGGGCCTCCTGGAGGACGAAGAGCACCCCCAGCACCGCACCGACGACGAAGAGCGTGATGATCACACCCGATCCCCAGGCGTACTCGTTGCCGCCCCAGCTCAGCGCGAGCAGCAGCGAACTCACCCCGGCGACCAGCAGGCCGGCGCCGAGCCAGTCGATCGAGTGGTCCCTCCGTTCGAACGGGATCAACCGCATCACGTGGTAGCAGACCACGATGGCCAGGATCGCCAGCGGCACGTTGATGTAGAAGATCCACCGCCAGTCGGTCTCCGCGAAGTAACCACCGACCAGCGGTCCGGCCACCGACGAGATCCCGAAGACCGCGCCGAAAAGACCCTGGTAGCGCCCGCGCTCCCGGGGTGACACCACGTCCGAGATGATGGTGAACGCGAGCGTCAGCAGACCGCCGGCGCCGAGACCCTGGATGCCCCGGGTGATGATCAACTGGGTCATGTTCTGCGACAGCCCGGCCAGCAGCGACCCCACCAGGAACGTGCCGATCGAGAAGAGGAAGACCGGGCGGCGCCCGTACAGGTCGGCCATCTTGCCGTACAGCGGCGTCGACGCCGTCGAGGCGAGCAGGTACGCGGTGACCACCCACGAGTAGTGGTTGATCCCGCCCAACTCCCCGACGATCGTCGGCAGGGCCGTACCGACGATCGTCTGGTCGAGTGCGGCCAACAGCATGCCGGTCATCAGGCCGAACATGAGCAGCCGGATCTGCTGACGATTCAGCACCGGCGCGGCGGAGGCTTCGGTGGTCATGTGGCCTTCTATCCCGCACACCGCAGAACATGCGCCCAACCCCCAAAAAAACCCCTGCCCACACCCGCCCAGTCCCACCCCACCCCCACCCCACCCCACCCCCCACTGCGGGCGTTGATCATGAGGTTATAGCCACGACAGGAGGGCTATAACCTCATGATCAACGGGGGTCTCCGGGGGGAGTGGGGAGGGAGTCGTACGTCTTCGACTGGTCCAGGTGGTTGAAGGACTGGATGGTCCCGGGCTCGGTACCTCTCCTTTCCGGGGTTCTTCCGATTTCCCTCCCGCCTCCGAACGCCCGAAACGGCCCTCCCGGGCAGGAACGGCACGGTGCCGACAAAGCCGCAGGTCAGGCACCGGACAGGTTTGTCCCGGGGGGCGCTGGGGACCCGGGGAGGCATGGCAGGAGCAGCAGCGGAACAGCGCCGGCTCGCCACCGTCGTGGAGAGCTGGCTCGAACGCCCGGTCCTGATCGTCGGTGACGCCATGTTGGACGAGTGGCGGTTCGCCGACTCCGACCGCCTCTGTCGGGAGGCGCCCGCACCGGTCCTCACCCTGCGCCGACGGATCTCCGCCGCCGGCGGGGCCGCGAACACCGCGGTAAACGTCGCCGCCCTCGGCGGTCGGGCGGTGCTCGTGGCACCTGTCGGCGCCGACGTGGCCGGCGACGAGTTGCACGACTGTCTGGACCGCGCGGGCGTCTGGGACCGCACTGTCAACCAGCCCGGACGGCCCACGCCGGTGAAGCGGCGGATGCTGGCCGGCAACCAGATCCTGCTCCGCGAGGACTCCGGCGACCCGGACGACGCGCTCGACCCGGAGGGCGTGACCCGGCTGCTCACCGCCCTGAGCTGCGCCACCGAGGAGTTGCGCGCCGCCGCCGGTGGGGAGGCGCCAACCCTGGTGGTCTGCGACTACGGCCTGGGGGCGCTGCCCGCGCCGGTCCGCGCGTGGCTCGTCGAGCAACGCGAGCGGTACGCCACTGTCGCGTTGGACGCCCACGACCTGGCCGACTGGCGGGGCCTCGCGCCGACAGTGGTCACGCCCAGCTTCGCCGAGGCGACCCGGCTGCTCGCCCGCGCCGCCGGCACGACCCGACCGACCGCCGGCACCGAGCTGCACCTGGAGCACCCGCACGGTGATCCGGCCGATGGCCCGTCCGAGCTGACCGTGGGCGCGGCCCCCGGCGGGGTACGCGCCGACAACGTCAGCGAGAGCGCCGCCGACTGCCCGGGACCTGTCGGTGAGCCCACCCCGGGTGAGGACCGGGTGGCCCTCACCGGCGACGGGCTCAGCGTCACCGGCACCGGCGTCACCGTGAACACCCGGGCCGGGGAGGGCGTCGACCGGGCCGTCCTGGCGGAGTCACGCCTGGCTGAGCTGCGTGCCCACACGGGCGCCGACGTGGTCGCGGTGACCCTGGACACCGAGGGGGCGGTGGTGGGTGGCGCCGACGGGGAGCCGCGGCGCAGTCACAGCACACCGGTCCCGGCGAGCCACGCCGTGGGCGCCGGTGACGCGTACCTGGCGGCAATGACGTTGGCCCTGGCCGCCGACGCGCCACTGCCCACCGCCGCCCAGCTCGCCCAGTTGGCGGCCACCATCACCGTCTCCGACACCGGCACCTGCGTGTGCCGGCGGGAGGACCTGCTCACCGCGCTCGGCCAGCCGATCGAGACCAGGAACCATCCCGCCCTTGTCGGCAGCGACGAGTTGGACGCGATCGTCGCCGAGTACCGCGAGGCGGGACGGTCGGTGGTCTTCACCAACGGCTGCTTCGACGTGCTGCACCGGGGGCACGTGCGCTACCTGGAACAGGCCCGCGCGTTGGGTGACCTGCTGATCGTGGCGGTCAACTCGGACGGCAGCGTACGCCGGCTGAAGGGCCCGGACCGGCCGGTCAACCCGGTCGAGGACCGGGGCGCGCTGCTCGCCGCGCTCGCCTGTGTGGACCATGTGGTGGTGTTCGAGGAGGACTCACCCGCCGCGCTGATCGAGGCGGTCCGGCCGGACATCTACGTCAAGGGCGGGGACTACCCGCCGGAGCTGGTGCCGGAGGCGCCGCTGGTGCGCCGGCTGGGTGGCCAGGTGCACACCCTGGGGTACGTGCCGGACCGGTCCACCTCGGCGATCATCGAGCGGATCCGGTCACACAGCCAGGACCCGTCGCCGACCACAGGTGAGCGCAAACCCGACCCGTCGCCGACCACAAGCGAGCGGGAGCCCGACCCGTCGCTCAGCTCCCGTACCCAGGCGTCGTGAACCGCCCCCTGGACCTCGGCACCCCGGCGGAGTTCCGCACCGACCGGCTTGTCGACGTGCTGATCCCGACCCGGAACCGGCCCGCCGAGTTGGCTGTCACCCTGGCCGGTCTCGCCGCCCAGGACGGGGTGCCCGGCTTCGGGGTGGTGGTCAGCGACCAGTCCGACGGGGACCCGGCGTACGCGCATCCCGCCGCGGCCACAATGGTCCGGGCGCTGCGCCAGCGGGGTCACCCGGTGCTGCTGACCCGCCGGTTGCCCCGCCGGGGGTTGGCCGAACACCGGGCGTACCTGCTCGCCGCCTCGAGCGCCCGGTACGTCCTCAGCCTCGACGACGATGTCTGGCTGGAACCGGGGGCGCTGCACCGGCTGGTGACGGCGATCGGCGAGCTGGGCTGCGGCTTCGTCGGCAACGGCGTGCACGGGCTGTCGTACGCCGACGACAGGCGTCCGGACTCGCACGGGCACTACGAGGAGTGGGCCGGACCGCCGACGCCGGAGCGGATCCGACCCGACACCCCGGAGTGGAATCGCGCCCGCATCCACTCGGCGGCCAACCTGCTGCACATCACCGAGCAGTTGGCGTTGCCGCCGGGTGCGTGGCGGGCGTACAAGGTGTCCTGGATCGGCGGGTGCGTGCTCTACGACCGGGCCAAGCTCGTCGACGCCGGCGGCTTCGACTTCTGGCGTCGGGTGCAGGAGAAGCACCAGGGCGAGGACGTGGCCGCGCAGCTCGCGGTGCTGGCCCGCAACGGCGGTGCGGGCATCCTGCCCAGCGGCGCGTACCACCTGGAGTCCCCGACCACGGTCACGGACCGGGACGTGGAGGCGTGGGAGGTCGTCCTCGCCGACGAGGACACCCCGCAGCCGGCCTGAGACTAAGGGGTGAGCAGCTCCCGGGCCGCTTCCAGCACCTCGATCACCGGAATGTCGGCGACGAAGGAATCCCGGTGCGGGCACTCACCGTCGCCGGGCCGGTGCGGGTAGATGCCCGGTGTGCAGTCGACCCCGCAGACCGGGCAGCGCACGGTCCACGAGCTGATCGGCCGGTGCCGGCCGCGCAGCGGGCTGGCCCCGTTGATCAGGTTGCCCACCCAGAAGATGCCCACCGTGGGCGCGCCCACCGCGGCGGCCACGTGCAACGGTCCGGTGTCGTTGGAGATCACCAACGCGCAGTCGGCGTAGCAACCGACCAGCCCACCCAGGCTGAGGGTGCCCACCTGTGGGCGTACCGGCACCTGAGCCGCGGCGACCACCCGGTCCACCACCTCCCGCTCGGCGGGCGTGCCGGTGACCAGCACCTCGTAGCCGTCCTCGTGCAGCGCACGCGCCACCTCGGCGAAGTGCTCGGCGGGCCAGCGGCGGCGGTTGTCGGTGGCACCCGGGTGCAGCGCCACCCGGGGCCGGCCGGCCGGGCCGAGCACCTGGGCGGCCTCGGTCCGATCGGCGTCGGTCACCGCGAGCGTCGGCGTGATGGTGGTCGCCGGCGCTCCCACCAGCCCCACCACCTCCAGGTAGCGGATCACCTCGTGCTGGTAGTAGACGTAGCGCAGCCACCGGTCCAGCGGCGGCGCGTCGTCGGCGCGCAGGCCGACGGTCACCCGGGCGCCGAGGCGACTGATCAGCGGGTTGGAGTTGGCGCCGCCGCCGTGGATCTGCACCGCCAGGTCGAACCCGGTCGCGGCGGCCAGGAAGTCGTCGATCGACGACTCCGGCTCGCCCGGCTCGGGAGCACGGATGCCGGGCGCGGGCGGCACCACGAGCACCTGGTCCACCGGGCCGGGCCGGTCGCGCCAGAGCTTCGCGTGCCACGGCGCTCCGAGCAGCACGATCTCCGCCGCGGGGTACGCGGCACGCAACGCGTCCAACGCCGGCAGGGCGAAGATGAAGTCGCCAAGGGCGTTGGCGCGCAGCACCGCGATGCGCCGCACGTCGTCGACGCGCCCGGCCGTCGGGCCGAGCATGGACGGAGTGACCACGCAGCCCGCTACGTCCGGTCGACCTCGCCGGCGGTGTCCGGGCGGTGCAGCTCCCGGTCCGCGGCGGGGTCGGCCGCCATCGGCGTACCCGTGGAGAGGTCGCCGGAGCGCGGCCCGGTGCGGCCGACGGTGATGGTGCGCGGCGCGGGTCGGGTCGCCCGGGGCAGGCGGACCCGGAGCAGGCCGTGGTCCATGACCGCGTCGATGGCCTCCGGGTCGGCGCGCGACGGCAGGTTGATGCGGTATTCGAAGCCGCGGGTCTCGAAGCCGCCCGAGATGCCCTGGTCGGCGTTGACCTCCGCCTCGGAGCGGGCCCGTACGCACAACTCGAGGTCGTCCAGCTCGACCGCCACCTCCTCCGGCGCTACCCCGGGCAGCCGGACGACGACCTCCCAGCCGTCGGCGGTCTCGGTCAGCTCGACGTCGGCCGCATTGGCCCGGCCACCGACGAGTCGGCTCAGCTCGGCGCGCAGCGACTGCAACTCGCCCATCGGGTCCCAGCCCTGCTGCCGGCCGCCGCGCCAGCCCCGACCGAATCCGCCGGCCTGCTGCTCGCTCATCGCACCTCTCCGATCCGCTGGGTGGCCGTTGGCGGCCGTAGTGAGCTGGGCGCGTCCAGGCCGGCGTCGGCGTCGACGCCCACACCGAGCCGGTCGACCAGCTCGCCGCCCAGCCAGGCGCTGATGCCGAGGATCCCCACCGCGACCACCTCGATGGCGACGAGGGCGCCGCCCGCGGCCCGGGAGTCGGCATTGAGCCGCACGGCCCACACGGCGGCGAAGAGCAGGATCACCGCGACGTTGGCGGCGGCGTGCAGCAGACCCACCCGCTTGGCCCGGGTGCCGGTCGGGATGGCCAGCAGGTCGAAGGAGCCGGCCGCCGCCGCGAGGAGACCGCCGATCAGGCCGACGGTGATGTTCCAGTACGCGACCTCGCCGAGGAGGTCGGGGCCGCCGACGGTATCGACCACGTCGAACAGCACCGCCGTGGCCAGCAGCGCGACCGGGAACATGACGAGCATCGGATGGACTGGATGACCCAGTACCTTGAGTCGGCTCTCCATCTCCCGGCCTCCACTTGTCGGCGTCCTGCGGAACGGTCTCGTGCGGCGGGCGCGTCGGGTGAGGCCCTACCCCCGGCAACCGGGCACAAACCTCACCCTGGTCACGGCGGCCTAGGCTGACACCTGGCGGTGCCCGCCAACGGGTCAACGCCTGAGGGAGGATCACGTGACGGTGGAGATCACTTCGCACGAGGAACTGCGCGAGTTGCTCGGGGCACCAACCGCGCGGGCCGCCAACAAGGAACGCCAACGCCTGCACGAGCGGGACCGTGAGTGGCTCGCCGCGTCGCCGTTCTGCCTGCTGGCCACCGCCGGTGCGGACGGTAGTTGCGACGTCTCCCCCAAGGGCGACCCGGCCGGGTTCGCCCTGGTGCTGGACGACACGACAATCGCGCTGCCCGAGCGGCCGGGCAACCGGCGGGCCGACGGTTACCGCAACATCCTGGACAACCCACACGTCGGGTTGCTCTTCCTCATCCCGGGGCGCACCGACACGCTGCGGATCAACGGGCGGGCGCGCCTGCTCAGCGACGCGCCCTGGTTCGACGACATGGTGGTCAAGGGGCACCGGCCGGTGCTCGCCGTGGTGGTGGAGATCGAGCAGATCTTCTACCACTGCGCGAAGGCTTTCCTGCGGTCCGCGCTGTGGCAGCCGGAGACCTGGCAGCCGGACCTGCTGCCGTCCCGCCCCCGCCTGATCAAGGAGGTCGAGGCGCCGGTGGTGAGCCTGGAGGATCTGGAGCGGCACTACGGCCCGGAGTACGCCAAGAACATCTACACCTGATCCCGCCGCAGGACAGGAAGATCGTGCTCGACCTCAGTAGCCGATTCTCATCAGGTCGGGGCTGTCGTCGTCGCCCTGGCCCGACGGGGCTACGCGACTCCGGTTCGCGTGCCACGATCTCGGCCATGCGTCTTCCGTTCGGCCTGCTCGTCGCATCCGTCGCGGCCGGTCTGCTCTCGGCCGCGGCGGCGCTGCTCGCCACGCCAGCCGCGTCGATGCAGTTCGGCCTGGTCATGCTGCTCGCACTGCTCGGCTACGTCCTGCTCGATCGCGGTGCGCGCCGGGTGCGGTGGGCCGTCGCCGCCGGCATCGGGCTCCTTGCCGTGGTGGCAGCCATGAGACTGCACTGGCATCAGGAGCAGACCGTCGACGTGGGCTGGGTGGCGTATGGGCCAGCGGCGGCGGAGACGTCGATATTGGGGCCGTGGCGGGACTCGATCGACAGGCAACGGCTCGCCGCGCTGGGCCTGGCGCTCGGCGCTGTCTGTCTCGCGGCCGGCGTGTTGGCGCTGCCGTCCCGCGGCAGGCGACGGGGTGTGGCGACGGCAGTCCTCGCACTGCTGCTGATCGCCTGGTTCGGGTTGGACTCCATCCCCGAGTTCGTCGACCATCCACTGCCGGACCTGCTCGCGACGGTGTGGCCGGCGCTGCTCGCTGCCCTCGTGACCATGGGGGCGCTCGCGCTGTCCGGGTGGCGGACGGACCGCCGTTGGCTGCTCCCGGTGGGGTTGTTCCTGCTGTCCCTCGCAGCGGCCGACGCGTACTCGAATCTCGCCGGGTTGTGGTCGGGCTGGTGGGAGATGGCCAACCCGGGCCGGGACGCCTTCCTGCAACTGGGGATGGCGGTGAGCAGGTCCACGGAGGACACCCTCCAGGTGTCGTCGGCCGTGGAGACGGCGATCCCGCTCGCCGGGGTGGGATTGGCGGCCGTCGGCGCGCTACGCAGCTCCCGCGAGGTCACGGACCGGACGGGCTCCCTGCTGGAGGGCGACGAAGGCAACAAGCGCGAGGAGTAACTTCTTGCTTCTCCTCCCACCGCCGGTAACATCTCCATGTTTTGATCTACAACGGGGAGGAAGATCTACATGCGATGGAAGTTCCCGGCCGGCGCCCTGATAGCGCTGGCCTTTCTGGTTCCGGCGGCACCGGCGGTGGCTCAGGCTGGCTCGCCCGGGCTGAACGCGACCTGCCAGACGGTCGAACGCAAGGCGTACACGGATATTCGCAAGGCTGTCACCATCGATCTGGATACCGCCGACCTCGGGAAGCTGCGGCTGTTGGCCTATCAGATCCTGGACACGGCAAAGAAGGAGGAGCTGCCCGCCCTGCCGGACGCCATCGAGAAGGCGCTGGGCGGCACAACGGAAGAGCTCCGGGCCTTCCTCAAGTCGCGCATGCAGGATCTGTGGTGGGCAGCTCTGCGGATCTCGGTGGGCCAGTCGATGACGGGTGCTGGCGCCAACGTGAAGGACGCCGCGCAGACGACGCTCGACGCCGACTCCATCGACGCCCTCCTGGCTTACCTGAACGACGGCCTGTACGCCGCACGTGTGCGTGACTGCGCGGCGCAGCCCACGTCGACGCCGAGCGCGACGCCCAGTGCGACGCCGAGCGCGACGGCCAGCGCTACGACGTCAGTTGCACCGACCCCCACCTCCTCCGCCAGCCTGGGCGCCTCCGGCGGTGACGGTGGCGGGCTGCCTGTCACCGGTGCCAACACCATGACGGTGGCCAGCATCGGCGGCGCGCTTCTGCTCCTCGGCGGCGTGGGTTACCTGATCGGACGCCGACGCCGTTCCCGCTTCGTGGCATAGCTCGCTCGACGCGCCCGGCTCGACGCCTCGTCGGGCCGGGCGCGATCAGCGCCGGCGGATCGATCTGCCCGGATAGTCGGAAGCGCTGATTGATAGCGGCGGCGACCATCCGGTGAGCGATGGCCCATCCGCACAGTCCGTGGGTGCCGCTCCGATCAGTCGCGGTCGACGGCGGCGCGACTCCACTGCTCGCGCAATTCACCGAAGACCTGGTGGAATGCGGGGAACGTCTTCTTCACACATTCCGGATCGTCGAATTCGATGCCATCGGCACGGAGCCCGGTGACGCTGAAAGCCATGGCGATCCGGTGATCCGCATGACAATCGATAAGCGCGGGCCTGGGGCGGCCGGGCTGAATTTCGATCCAGTCGCGGCCCGTTGCCACCTCGATGCCCATCGCACTCAAATTCTTGGCGCAGGCTTCGAGGCGGTCGCACTCTTTCACGCGGGTGTTGTAGACGTCCTCGATTCGCACCGGGCCGTCGGCGAAGGGTGCGATTGCCGCCAGGGTCGGCATGGTGTCGGAGATGTCACGCATGTTCACTGTCGTCCCGGTGATCCGGCCGGTGCCGGTGACGGTTGTCCGGTCGCTGTCGATGGTCACGTCGGCGCCCATCCGGCGAAGGATGTCGACGAATCCGATGTCGCCCTGCATGACCTCGGTGCCGAGGCCTGCAACGGTGACGGAATTGCCGGTCAGGGCCGCGGCCGCGAAGAAGTAACTGGCCGTCGAGGCGTCCGGCTCGACGCGGTAGTCGCGCGCCGCGTACCGCTGCGGGGGCACCGTGAAGGTGTCGTCGTCCCACTCGACCGACACGCCGAAGTCGCGCATCATCCGGACCGTCATCTCCACGTACGGCCGCGACACCATGCCGGTGACCTGCACCGTCAGACCCTCGGTCATGGCCGGCGCGGCCATCAGGAGCGCGGTCAGGAACTGCGAGGAGATCGACGAGTCGAGGCGGAGCCGGCCACCGCGCAGCCGGCGGGCGTCGATGACGACCGGCAGGTGATCGTCACGGTCCTCGAATCGGAGATCGGCGCCGAGCTCCCGCAGCGCGGTGGTCATCGGCCCGACCGGACGCCGACGCATCTGCGGCGAGGCGTCGAACCGGAACTCGCCGTTGCCGAGGGCGCCGAGGGCGGGAAGGAAGCGGGCCGCGGTGCCGGCGTCGCGACAGTAGACATCTGCGGAACGGGAGGGCGGACCGTCGGGGTCGCCGTCGATGCTCCAGACCTCGTCGGTGTCGGAGACCCGGTAACCGAGCGCACGCAATCCGGAGCGGAACGCCTGCGTGTCGTCGGAATCCAACGCACCGGTCAGCCGCGAGGCGCCCTCCGCCATGGCCGCGAGGAAAAGCGCTCGAGCCGTGACGGACTTCGAGCCGGGAATCGGTACGTTCGTCAAAATTTTCTACCTCTACCCTCTCCCGCCGCCGGGAGAACGGCCACAGTCTACTTGCCCGTCGTCGTTCCCGGGGGCAGCGGGAGGGCGGAGAAGGCGGCAGTAAGAGCGGTTGCGGCATTGTCGGCATGAATACGAAACGGCGTGAGAGTTCGTGGAAATCGCGCTTGATTCAGGAGCCGGCGGCTCGCTGGCGCGCGACAAGAGACGCCATCATCCAGCGTTGTCTCCGGCGTGATCGGTCACTCCCCACACAGATGTGCGCGTGCGGAATGCCTGGCGCTCGTCATCGGCCGTGCCGGGACGAGCAAGCGGTGCTCAGGCGGGACGCCAATCGTCGTGGGCGTCGAACTCGCCGAAGGAAATCCTCGGTCCAGCCCAGGTCATGATCGGCGATCAGGCCGGTGACCTGGGCCTTTCAGTGGAGCCGCCTGACGGGATCGAACCGTCGACCTACGCATTACGAGATCAAGACGAGCGACCGGCGAACTGGGCGGTTGGGCTGCTGGCAGCGGAAACGGCACTCGACATCTCTCACCGCTCCCCGCCGTCCGTCGACCTCTTACGGACCAGACGCGGACCGCCTGCCCCGCTCGACGTTCATGCCGGGCCGATCCTCGTGGCTGTTGCTGGCGGATCGCGCTCAATCGGCCCGGACCCGGCCTCTGGCCCCGCCCTATCCTGAGTCTCGCGCTGCCTTCGCCGCAGCAGAACGGCTGACACCAGGTAGCCCACACCGACGACCGCCCACAGTGCGGCAAATGCCCAACGCCACGGCGTGGGGTCTCCGACGGCCACGACCACCCACCCGACGGCCAGGAGAAGCCAGACGCTTCCCCTTATGAAACCCTGCTTCGGCGTCTTTGCTGTCTGCCACCACGGGTTCTTGGCTGGCTTCATACAGGAGATTTTCGCACTCATCACGGGACCACGCCGCTCTGACCGGCCTCGGAATCAGAAGAAGATCGTAGATGGCTGGTCGGTTGGTTGCGGCCCTGGCCAGTTCGTCTGCTGCTGTCGCGTGGCGTCGGTGTGAAGGGACCGTCTTGGCTGTACGGATGGCTGTACAGCTACAGGCCGGAGTCCTCGCCTCGCAGTACCTCGACAGCGGCCACGACGTCCGTGACGGTGCGGTCGGGCGGCGTGAGTTCCGCCGGCCAGTCCTTCCCTCGGCTGACCCATAGCGTGGCAAGCCCTGGGCGGTGCAGCGGATGCTCGGGCACGCGTCGGCGTCGATGACGTTTGACGTGCACGCCGGGCCCTTCGGTGACGATCTGGACGCGGTCGCCAACCGGCTGGACGAGGCGGTCGCAGCACGGGATGCGGACTGTTTGCGGACTGGCACGTCCGGCGGCACTGTCGTGGACCTTGGGAAACGGCGAAGCCCAGGCCAATGACCTGGGCTTCCGTGCCGAGCCGCCTGACGGAATCGAACCGTCGACCTACGCATTACGAGTGCGTCGCTCTAGCCGACTGAGCTAAGGCGGCAACGATCAGCAAGTGTACGGCACCCCGTTGCCCGGCACCGAACGGGATACCCTCGCGCTCCCAGCGGCCATCAACCGGACAACGGGGACCAACCGGCCTGTTACCGGACAGCGTCTCGCCGAATCCGGTACTACGCTGCGGCGGGTGAGCGACGAACGCGACGACCACCGGGCTCCGGCGGCCGACGATCACCCCGACGGCGAGCGTGCCCGACCCCGGCCACGCTCCACCGATCCGCTGGAGCTGGGCTTCACCCCACGCAAGCCGGTGCCGTGGCTGGCGCCGTTCCTGCTGATCAGCACCGGCATCCGGACGCTGCTGGCGGTCCTCTTCGGCGCCTACCTGGACAAGCGCGAGTTGCAGAACGCCTTCGGCGACGACATCTTCCGCCAGGCGGGACCGGACGGCGGCCTCTGGCTCGACTACGTGGCCGACCTCGGTGACGGCTTCAATGCCACCTACTCGGTCGCGTACCTGCTGGCGCAGCCGGAGCTGACCGTGGACGGGCGCCGGCTGCCCCGGGCGCAGACCCTGGTGATGGGCGGCGACCAGGTGTATCCGTCGGCGGCCTACGAGGAGTACGAGAACCGGTGCAAGGGGCCCTACCAGGCCGCGCTGCCGTTGACCCCGCCCGACCGTCCCACGCTGTTCGCGGTGCCGGGCAACCACGACTGGTACGACGGACTCACCGCTTTCCTGCGGCTGTTCGTCCGCTCCCGGGACCGCAACTTCGCCGGCTGGCGTACCGGGCAGTCGCGGTCGTACTTCGCCGTGGAGTTGCCGGCCGGCTGGTGGCTGCTCGGCGTGGACGACCAGTCCGGCTCGTACCTGGACGACCCGCAGTTGGCGTACTTCGACGAGGTGGCCCGCCGGCTCGGCCCGGAGTCGAAGGTGATCCTGGCCGCGCCGTCGCCGACCTGGATAAAGGCCGCCGACAGTCCGGCGGCGTACGACTCGATCGACTACTTCATCCGAACGATCATCGACCCGACCGGGGCACGGGTGCGGCTGCTGCTCTCCGGCGACCTGCACCACTACGCCCGCTACGCCAGCCCGGACCGGCAGTTGATCACCTGTGGCGGCGGTGGGGCCTACCTGTACCCCACCCACAAGCTGCCGGAGCGCATCGAGGTGCCGCCGCGCGACACGCTGGCCCGGCGGGCCAGCCGCACCCAGCCGTACGACCTGGTGGCCCGCTATCCGGACGCGGCCCGCTCCCGCCGCTACGGCTGGGGCATCTTCGCCCGGCTGCCGTTTCGCAACCCTGGCTTCACCACGCTGCTCGGCATCCTGCACACCCTGCTGATGTTGGCGATGGCGGGCGCGACAGCGAACTGGGGCGACAGCAGCGACCAGCGGCTGTTCAGCGTCCCGCTGGTGTTGATGGTGCTCGTGACGGTGGTGGCGGCGGTGCTGTTCGCCAGGCCGCCCAACGCCAGCGGCAAGCGGCACGCCCGGCACTGGCTTCTCGGCGTCGGCCACGGGGTGGCCCAGGTGGCGCTGGCCGCCGGCGGCACCTGGGTCTGGTTGGCGCTGCCGTTCTACGAATGGCCGTGGCCGCTGCCGGCAGCCGCCGCGGCGGTGGTCTACGGGCCGGTGATCGGCCTGGTCGCCAGCCAGTTGGTGGCGGTCTACCTGCTGGTGGCGGGCTCGTTCGGGGTGAACGTCAACGAACTGTTCGCCGGGCAGGGCATCGAGGACTCCAAGTCGTTCCTGCGGTTGCGCATCGACCCGGACGGCACGCTGACCATCTACCCGATCGCGGTGGACCGGGTTTCCCGCGACTGGCGGGTGAACCCCGACCAGTCCCCCACGGCAAGCTGGCTGACCCCGGAAATCGCCCTGACCGCCCGCCTGTCCGAACCCCCGATAGTCCTGCCCTGATCGACGCCCGACCGGGATCAGGGGGTGTAGTGCTGGTCGTGGGCTTGGCGGGGGGCGCAGACGGAGGCGCGGGAGCAGGAGCAGCGCGAGCCGTCCGCGTCCAGGCGGACCGTCACCGCGTCGCGAGGGACGCTGTGGCCGACGACCCGGCCGTCGCCCTCCGGCGTGGAGACCCGGCTGCCGACCGCCGGGGCGGTCTCCTGGAACCTGGCGTACAACGGGTGCTCGTATTTGAGGCAGCACATCAACCGGCCACACGCACCGGAGATGCGCAGCGGGTTCAGTGGCAGGTCCTGGTCCTTGGCCATCCGGATGGTCACCGGCTCGAAGTCGGTGAGGAACGTCGCGCAGCACAGGTCGCGACCGCAGGAGCCGATGCCGCCCTGCACCCGCGCCGAGTCGCGCGCGGAGAGCTGGCGTAGCTCGACCCGGCAGTGCAGGGTGGCGCCCAGGTCACGGACCAGGGAGCGGAAGTCCACCCGGTGCGGGGCGGTGAAGTAGACGGTGCTGCGCTCGCCGCCGCCCTCGGCGGAGCCGAGCACGTGGTCGACCGCCACCACCTTCATCGGCAGGCCGTGTGAGCGGATCAGCCGTTTCGCGGCCACCTTCGCCTCGGCCTTACGACGCCGCAGCGCCTCGTCCCGGAGCAGGTCGTCGTCGCCGGCGAGCCCCACCAGCCGGGGAAAACCGTCGGTCTCCTCGGTGACCCACTGCGCGGCCCACACGCACTCCGCCACCTCGGGCCCGTCGTCGGTGGGCACCAGCACCTTGTCGCCCACCTGCGGACGCAACTCGCCGGGGTCGAGGTAGTAGAGACGCCCGTACCTGTTGAAGCTGACTGCGCAGAGCATCCCCATCCCCCCACCCTACGACGGATCACCGCAAAGAACGCGCCAGCCGATCCGTCGACTGCCATCCATGACCGTCGACTCGACCGATGGCGGGGCGGCCCGTCGTGCCGGTGCGCCTCGCCCGGACGGTTGAATCCGGACCCGGGCAGCAGACAAGCACGCCCCCGGCGGCGTTGAGTGAAGGCAGACCTGCGGGGGTGCAGGGGGAAGACCACGGCGTCGCCGTGGGCGCCGGCTCCGGTCCGACGCCCGTGCGCGACGCCGTGGCCTGTCCGAGCGGCTACCAGCCGACGCGGGTGGGTTGGTCGTAGTGCGGCCGGCCGTCCGCCGGCGGTCGCCACGCGGTCTCGGCGAGGCTCGGCGCCCACTGACGCAGCAACGTCTCCGCGCCGTCGTACGCGACGCAGAGCACCGCCAGCACCCGCGCGGCGATCTCCGCCGCGTCGGCCACACCCGGCCCGACCGGCCCGGGGCCTGTCGACGGGCCCGTGGCGGTGGCGGCGACCACGGCCACCGCCTCGGCCGAGCGCAGCACGTCGGCCAACGTCCGGGCCAGCGCGAGACGGCTGCCCTCCACCCAGTCGGCGAGCGCGTCGGCGTAACCGGCTGTGGATTCGAGTCGCCCGACCAGGCTGTCCGGCCCCTCGTCGAGGTGACGCAGCAGCGCGGCCCGTTGTTGCCCGTACGCGGTGGCGGCCGGGCCGGACCAGAGCACCGGGTCGGTGAGCGCGGCGGAGACGTCGTCGTACCCCCGGACCAGCCGGCGCACCGCGTGCCCGGCGCCGGCGAGCGGCGCGGGGTGCAGGTCGAGGAAGCCGCGGACCGCGTCGCCCGGTAGCACCTGCATCCGGCGCAGCAGCGGCCAGACGCGATGCCCCTCTCCGACGCCGGCGGCGATCAGCCGGTCCACCCGGCGCAGCAGGTCGAGGCCGGGTTCGGCGAGCCGGTCCAGCGCGTCCATCAGGGCTCCCCGGCGAGCCGGCGGCGGGCTGCCCGGTCGACCTCGGCATAGCGGTCGGCGGCTTCCCGCACCGCCGAGGCGGCGGTGGCGAGCCGACCGGCGGCGGTGCGGGCCTCCCGGGCCCGTTCGTCGGTGGCGATGACCCACTGCCGGTGCAGCGCGCGACCGATCTCGCCGGGGCGGCCCGGAGCGTCGGCGCCGAACGCGGCCTGAGCCGGGTCGCTGGCCGTGACGGTGTGCGCGATTGTGGTGAGCGTGGCGCTCGCCTCGTCCAGTCGGGCGGAGAGCGCGCGCAGTGTGTCCATCTCAGGCCCCCGCGAGCGGTCGGTAGGCGGCGAACGTCTCGTTGTGCAGCTTTTCCCGCGCCCACTCGGCGGCGTCGGCGGCCGCGGTGACCGCGGCCTGCACGGAGCCGGCGACGTCGCGTGGGTTGCGGGTGTGCAGTGGGCCGAGGAACCGGACGTGGGTGATCCGCCCCCCGGCGGTGACGACGACCTCGACCAGACCGTCCGGCGACCGGACGGTCACCTCGACGGTGGACACCGCCTGGTCGAACTCGGCCTGGAGCTGCTCGATCCGGCGGTATCGCCGCACCGCCTCCTCGATCCAGGCTTCGTCGATCTCCCCCCGTGGCATCGGCCGACTCCTCCCGGATGAGCCATAACTGAGCGTGCCGCCACCGTCACCACGGCACACCGGACCGTACCGCACCACAATCGGGCCTGTCGATGCCTGTGGACAACGCCGGTAGCTGCGGGTCAGCCCTTCCAGAGGGCGAGCATCATCGCCTCGACCGCGATCCGCGGCTTGACGTTCGCCTCGATCGCCGCCCGGCAGGCGAGCACGGCCTCCAGCCGGCGCAGCGACCCTTCGGCGTCCCATTTCTGCGCACCGGCGCCAGCCAGTGCGGCGGTGTCGGTGTGCACCGGGGCGACGGGCGCGCGCAGCGCCATGGTGAGCGCATCCCGGTAGAAGCCGGCCAGGTCGACGAGCGCTCGGTCGAGCGCGTCCCGCTGGGCGCGGGTGGCCCGCGACTTCTGCCGCTTCTCCAGCTCCTTGAGCTGGCCGGCGGCCCCCCGGATCGCGCCGGACGCGCCCCGGCCGGTGCCGCCCGCGCCGAGCGCGGTCTCCAGTGCCGCCCGCTCGGTCGTGTCGGCCTCGGTGACCGACGCCTCGGCTTCCGCTTCGGCCGCCTCGATCAGCGCCGACGCCGCGTCGAACGCCGCGCCGACGCCTGTCAACCGGCGCGGCACCGCGAGCACCGCCTCGCGCCGTTTGCGGGCCTCCGGGTCGCGGGCCAGCCGGCGGGCCCGACCCACGTGCCCCTGCGCAGCCGCCGCCGCCCACTGCGCCACGTCGGGCGCGATCCCGTCCCGACGGGCCAGCACCTCGGCCACCGCGTCGGCCGGCGGCTGCCGCAGGGGTACGACCCGACAGCGGGACCGGATGGTCACCGAGATGTCGTCCGGGTGGGTGGACGGGGCGCAGAGCAGGAAGACCGTACGCGGTGGTGGCTCCTCGATCGCCTTGAGCAGCGCGTTGCCGGCGGCCTCGGTGAGCCGGTCGGCGTCCTCGATGACCACCACCTGCCAGCGCCCGCCGGACGGGGTGCTGGCCGCCCGGAGCACAAGCGCGCGCATCTCACCGACGCCGATGGACAGCCCCTCCGGCACCACGAGTCGGACGTCGGCGTGGGTGCCGCCCATCGTGGTGCGGCAGCCGGGGCACTCGCCGCAGCCGGTGCCGTGCACGCACTGCAGGGCGGCGGCGAACGCCCGCGCGGCGACCGAGCGGCCGGAGCCGGGCGGGCCGGTGAAGATCCAGGCGTGCGTCATCCCGGTGGAGGGGTCCACCCCGCCGGAGGCGTCAGCGTCGGCGGACTCGGCCGGGTCGGCGGTGCGCGGCGCGGGTGCCCGGTCGGCCGCGCCGGCGCGCAGCACGGCCGCCGCGGCGGCCGCGGCCCGGCGCAGCTCGACGACCGCCTCGTCCTGACCGACCAGGTCGGCGAAGACGTCCGGCATCAGGTCTTGTGCTCCATCGTCACCAACTCCGCGTCGGATAACTCAGGTTGCACCGAGGTGTCCGGGCCCTGCGCCGGCCGCGGGTGCACGATGCCCCCCGGCTTGCCGAGCATCTCCTCGACCCGGCGGACGACCTGCCGGTTGATCTCGTCGACCGACCGGGACGCGTCGAGCACCAGGTAGCGCTTCGGATCGGCGGCGGCGAGGTCCAGGAACGCGTACCGGACCCGCTCGTGGAAGGCGACCGACTCGGCCTCCAGCCGGTCGGTGCCGGTGTTGCGCGAGGCCACCCGGGACAGGCCGGTCTTCGGCTCGACGTCCAGCAGCACCACCAGGTCGGGCTTGAGCCCACCGGTGGCCCAGGAGGAGAGCCAGGAGACCTCGTCGACGGGCAGCGTCCGGCCGGCGCCCTGGTACGCCAGGGACGAGTCGACGTACCTGTCGCTGATCACCACGCCACCGCGGACCAGCGCGGGCCGGACGACGGTGGCCACGTGGTGTGCCCGGTCGGCGGCGTAGAGCAGCGCCTCGGCGCGTGGTGACGGCGCGTCGTCGCCGGAGGTGTCCAGCACGAGCGACCGGATCCGTCGACCGACCCCTGTCGCCCCTGGCTCGCGGGTGACCACGACCTCGCGGCCGTGACCGCGCAGCCGCTCGGCGAGCGCGGTGAGTTGGGTGGACTTGCCCGCGCCCTCGCCACCCTCGAACACCACGAACAGCCCGGCGGAGACGAACGGCTCGGCCGGCATCAGCGGCCGACCCCGGATGGATCCCCACAGGTCGGCGAGGACCGGCACGCCCTTCTTGTCGTCCATCTGGCCGAAGGCGCTGATGCCGGCGAAGATGCCGGCGGCACCCGCGGCGAGCAGCAGCAGACGGGTGGAGGAGACGGAGATGCCGAGGTCGGCGATCGTCAGCTTGCGGGAGCCGCCGACGCCGACCAGCAGGCTGCTCAGCCCGATGGCCAGGATCAGCACCAGCCGGGTGCCGATCTGCACCACGGCGAAGACCCGGCCACGCACCTCGTCCTTGATCTCGCCGCCGAGCAGGGTGGTGCCGGCCAGGAAGGCCATGCCGGCACCGGTACCGACAAGCACCGCGCCGACGATCGCCATGGACAGGTGGATGGCGAAGGCGAGGGTCATCACGGCGGCGCTGGCCAGCACGATGCTCATGCCGAACCACCGCCGCCGGGACATCTCCTTGACGACCATCGGGCCGAGGCCGATGCCGAGGGCGAGGCCGATGAAGATGGCGCCGAAGAGCAGGAAGAAGGCGGCGTCGCCGGCGCCGAGCGAGGCGGCGAAGAACTTGGCCGTGCCGATCACGATGCCGCCGCCGGCGAACGCGCCGAAGATGCCGAGCACCAGGCCGCGGACGAGCCGGGTCTGGCCGATGTACTTCCAGCCCTCGGCGAACTGCCGGAACATGCTCTTTTCGGCACGCTCGGCCTCACCGCGTTGCGCCTGGCTGATCTCCTTGATCCCGAACGCCACCACGAGGGCGGTGGCCAGCCGGGAGAAGGAGTTGACCCAGAGTGCGAGTTGGGCGGGCTCCGCCCAGCCGAGGTCACCGCCGGGGACGAGGGCCCGGACGCTGCGGTCGAGCGCCGCGGCCACCAGCGCCGCGAGGATCGGGGTGAGGCCGTACGTGGTGATCAGCGTGAGCTGGTTGGCCGCCTCCAGCCGGGCGCGCGGGATCAGGTTGGGAACCGCGGCCTCCTTGGCCGGGATCCAGATCAGGGTGATCGACTCGATCAGGAAGGTGGCGACGGTCGCCCACAGGACCACGAGGCCGCCATTGGCGCCGGCCAGCGCCACGATCGGGATCGAGGCGAAGAGCACGAAGCGGAGCAGGTCGCAGATGACCATCGTCCAGCGCCTGTCGAACCGGTCGGCCAGCACACCGGCGATCGGCCCGAGCACCAGCGCGGGGAGCAGGCGGATCGCGATGACGACACCGAAGGCGGCACCCTTGGCGGTGCTGCCCTGGACCTGGGACGCGGCGAAGACCGACGTGGCCAGCAGGCCGAGCCAGTCGCCGAAGGAGGCGGCGCCGAGCACGATCCAGAGCCGCCGGAACGGCCTGATCCGCAGAACCGAGCGAATCGCCGCGTAACCGGACGGATCGACCTGGCCCGAGCTGGACTGGTTGGCGGCGTTCTCCGACTGCTCTCCCGAGCGCGACACGCCGTGCGACTCGCCGTCGTTCTGGCTTTCGATGGCCGTACCTCCACGTGCCGGCCCATCGCTGGGCGCCTCCGGTGGAACACTCTAGACCGGGTGGGAGCGGCCCCACCGATGACATTCTCCTGCTCGCTGAGCCTAGGCCGCCGGAGGCACCGGCCGCAGCCCGGACGTACGCGAGGGTATTTCGCATTTACCGCCGGACAGTTAGCGTGCACACGTGGCCATCGAAAGCGACAAACTTCGCGAGCGCCTGGATCGGGCGACCGCCCACCTTGACCCGCCCTACGCCGTGGTCGACCTCACCGCCTTCGACGCCAATTCGGCCGCGCTGGCCGATCGCGCCGCCGGCAAACCGGTCCGCCTGGCCAGCAAGTCGGTCCGCAGCCGGGACTTGATCAGTCGCGCCCTCGCCCGGCCCGGCTGGCAGGGTGTGATGGCGTTCACCCTCCCCGAGGCGATCTGGCTGGTCCGCTCCGGCGTCAGCGACGACGTGCTGCTCGCGTACCCGAGCGTGGACCGGGCGGCACTCGCCGAACTCGGCGCCGACCCGGCGCTCGCCGCCGCGATCACTCTGATGATCGACGGCACCGGCCAACTCGACCTGATCGACGACGTCCGCGCCCCCGGGCAACGTGCCGAACTGCGCCTCTGCCTGGACCTGGACGCCTCCTGGCGACCGCTGCGCGGGGTGCACGTCGGTGTCCGCCGCTCGCCCGTGCACAGCGCGCGGGCGGCCGGCGCGCTCGCCGCCACCGTCGCCGACCGGGCCGGCTTCCGGCTGGTCGGGCTCATGTCGTACGAGGCGCAGATCGCCGGCCTGGGCGACGCGCCGCCGGGGCAGACGCTGCTGGCGGGCGCGATCAGGCTGGCCCAGCGTGGGTCGTACCGCGAGTTGCTGGCCCGCCGTGGCGCGGCGGTGGCCGCGGTACGCGAGCACGCCGACCTGGAGTTCGTCAACGGCGGCGGCACCGGCAGCGTGGCCGCGACCAGCGCCGATCCCGCGGTCACCGAGGTCACCGCGGGATCGGGCCTGTACGGGCCGACGCTGTTCGACGCGTACCGCGCCTGGCGGCCCACCCCGGCGGCGTTCTTCGCCTGCGCGGTGGTCCGCCGGCCGACGCCGGAGCTGGCCACGGTGCTCGGCGGCGGCTGGATCGCCTCCGGCCCGGCGGCCGACAGCCGGCTGCCCCGGCCGTGGCTGCCGGCCGGGCTCAAACTGGTCGGCACCGAGGGTGCCGGTGAGGTGCAGACTCCGCTGTCCGGCGCGGCGGCGGCCACCCTGCGCGTCGGTGACCGGGTGTGGTTCCGCCACGCCAAGGCTGGTGAGCTGTGCGAACGGGTCAACGAGCTGCACCTGGTCGAGGGCGACGTGATCGCGGCGACCGTCCCCACCTACCGGGGTGAGGGGCAGGCCTTCCTCTGAGGCCCACGCCGGCTCAGGCCGGCTGGGCCGCCTCGGTCTGCCCGACCGCGGACCGGTCGCTGTCCGGGCCGTCGACCTGGCGGTGCAGGTATTCCCGGATCAGCGCCTTCGCCTCCAGCAGCACCCGCTCGTCACCGTCGGACTTCCGCCGGAACGCGAGCTTGATCAGCGCGTCCGCCGCCTCGACCGCGATCTCCAGGACGAAACGGAGCTTCGGCACGTCGGTGAGCCCGAAACGCTCGGTGAGCACCTGGGCCAACTGGTCGGCGATCACGCCGTTGTTGTCCCGCTGCTCGTCGAGCAGGTGCAGGTCGACCACGTCGCCGAAGTGCAGGGTACGGAAGCCGGGGACGGTGCGGTGCATCGTGATGTATTCGTCGATCCCCGCGTCGACGCCATCCCACCAGTGGGTCATCTTGTCGGAGGCGAACCGCTCGTCGAGGCGTTGGAGGTAGGACTCCATCGTCCGCAGCGTCAGCGCCTGCACGATCGCCCGTTTGTCCGGGAAGAACTGGTAGACCGACCCGATCGCCACTTCGGCGCGCTCGGCGAGCAGGGTCGTGGTCAGCCCCTCGTACCCCACCTCGTCGACGAGCTCGGCGCAGGCATCCAACATGCGCTGGACCCGCGCGACACTTCGACCCTGCACCGGAACGCGGCGCAGCGGCCCGGTCGTGGCGGCTGGTGTGGACACTCGGCGCCACCCCCCTTCGACGGATGAACATATCTCCACGTCACGAGTCCGTGACTACCGGTACAACGAGCGGATCGCAATTGCGGTATTTACCAGGCACAACGTTCCTGATATGAAGTCACTTCATATTCATGAATGAGGAGTGCGCATGGTCGTCACCGCACCGCTCGCCGCTGGATGGTCCAACTGGGCCGGCAACCAGCGTGGCAGCGCCACCGCGATCCTGCGCCCCGGCTCGCCGACAGATGTCGTAGAAGCCGTCCGGTCGGCCGCAGCCGACGGCGCCCGGATCCGGGTGACCGGCAGCGGCCACTCGTTCACCGCCGTCGCGCTCGCCGACGACCGCCGGATGGACCTGTCCGAGTTGGACACCACGGTCAGCGTCGACGTCGCGAACCGGCTGGTCACCGTGCCGGCGGGAATGACCCTGCACGCGCTCAACAGCCTGCTCGCCCGCCACGGCCTCGCGCTGCCCAACCTCGGCGACATCGACGCGCAGACGGTGGCCGGGGCGATCTCCACGGGCACCCACGGTACCGGAGCCGGCTACGGGTGTCTGTCCACCTTCGTCGAGGCGATCACCCTGGTCACCGGCACCGGCGAGGTGCTGCGCTGCTCGGCCGACGACAATCCCGACGTGCTCGCCGCCGCCCGGGTGTCACTCGGCGCGGTCGGCGTCCTGGTCGAGGTGACCCTGCGCTGCGTGGACGCCTTCGTGCTGCACGCCCACGAACGTCCCGCCGAACTGGCCGACGTCCTCGGCGACCTGCCCGCGCTGATCGGCGCACACGACCACGTCGAGTTCTACTGGTTCCCCTACACCTCGCGGGTGCAGGTCAAGACCAACGACCGGGTACCGGCGAACGACCGGCCGCTGCCCCGCTGGCGCGGCTGGCTGGACGACGACTTCCTGGCCAACAGGGTCTTCGCCGGCGCCTGCCGACTCGGCCGGGCCGTGCCCGCCCTCGCCCCGGGCATCAGCGCGGTCTCCGCCCGCGCCCTCACCGAACGCCAGTACACGGGCCGCTCCGACCGGGTCTTCTGCACCCCGCGCCGGGTCCGCTTCCTGGAGATGGAGTACGGCCTGCCCCGCGAGGCGCTACCCGAGGCGCTCGCCGCGCTCCAGCGGATCGTGGACGGCCTGCCGTTCAAGGTGCTCTTCCCGGTGGAGGTGCGCTTCACCGCCGCCGACGACATCTGGCTCTCGCACGGCTACGGGCGGGACAACGCCTACATCGCCGTGCACCAGTACGTCGGGATGCCCTACGAGCCGTACTTCCGGGCCTTCGAGAAAGTGGCCGCCGGACTGGGTGGCCGCCCACACTGGGGCAAACTGCACTATCGCGACGCCGCCTCGCTGGCCACGGCCTACCCCCGCTTCACCGACTTCCAGGTCATCCGCGACCGCCTCGACCCCGACCGCGTCTTCACCAACCCCCACCTAACCCACGTCCTCGGCGCCTGACGAAACCCCGGGCCAGAGATCTTGGCAGGAAAGCGCCCCGGGAGGGGCACATTCCTTCCAAGATCTCGCGGACCACTGTCACTCCGTGCTGGACGCGGCCTTGCGGGGGGTTGCCTTCTTGGCCGGGGTCTTCTTCGCTGCGGCGGTGCCAGCCTTGGCCGTCGTGGCCTTCTTCGCGGCCGTGGACTTGCTGGCCGCTGCCGTCTTCTTCGCCGCCGTGGCCTTCTTCGCGGGGGCCTTCTTCGCCGCCGCCTTCTTCCGCGGCGCCGGACCCTTCGCCCGCTTCTCCGCAAGCATCTCGGACGCTTCCTCGATGGTCAGCGCCTCCGGGGTCTGCGCGCGCCGCAGCGACGCGTTGACCTCGCCGTCGGTGACGTACGGGCCGAACCGACCGTCCTTGATCACCAGCGGCTTCTCGGTGGCCGGGTCCACGCCCATCTCGCGCAGCGGCGGCGCAGCCGCCCGCCGTCCACGGGCCTTCGGTGCGGCCAGCAGCGCCAGCGCCTCGTCCAGGCCCACCGTGAACATCTGGTCCTCGGACTCCAGCGAGCGGAACTCCTCGCCCCGCTTCACGTACGGGCCGTAGCGGCCGTTGTTGGCGAAGACCTCGACGCCGTCCGGCGCCACACCGACCAGCCGGGGCAGGCTGAGCAGCTTGAGCGCCTCCTCCAGGGTGAGGGAGTCCGGGGTCTGCGTCCGCAGCAGCGAGGACTTCCGCTCACCGCTGGACACGTACGGGCCGAACCGGCCGGACTTGAGCACGATCGGCTCGCCGGTCGCCGGGTCGTCGCCGAGCTTGCGCTCGCCGCTGCCGCCGAGGTACAGCTCGTGCACCTTCTCCGGGGTCAGCTCGTCCGGGGCCAGGCCCTCCGGGATCGGCGCCCGGTCGCCCTGGGTGCCGCCCTCCTCGCCCTCACCCGAGGCGGCCGCCGCCGGCTGTTCGCCGCCGGGCAGCTCCCGTTGCAGGTACGGCCCGTACCGGCCGACCCGGACGACGACCTCGCGGCCCTCGTCGTCGGTGAAGAGCGGGATGGAGTTGACGCTGCGGGCGTCGATGTCGCTCAGGTTCTCGGTGACCAGCTTCTTCAGCCCACCGGAACGGGCGATGTCCTGGTCACCGGCGCCGTTGGAGCTGCCGAAGTAGAACGCGGTGAGGAAGTCGACGGCGGCGTGGTCACCGCCGGCGATCTCGTCCAGCTCGTTTTCCATCGTGGCGGTGAAGTCGTAGTCGATCAGGCGCGGGTAGTGCCGCTCCATCAGCCCGATCACCGCGAACGCCAGGAAGGTCGGGATCATCGCCTGCCCGCGCTTGGTGACGTACCCCCGGTCCTGGATCGTCTGCATGATCGACGCGTAGGTGGACGGACGGCCGATGCCCAGCTCTTCCAGGGCCTTCACCAGCGACGCTTCGGTGTAGCGCGACGGCGGCTGGGTGTGGTGGCCCTGCGCGGCCAGCTCGTCGGCGGTCAGCGGCTGGTCCTTGACCAGGGTGGGCAGCCGCCGCTCGGCGTCCTCGGCCTCGGCGTTCTCGTCGTCGCTGGACTCCACGTACGCCCGCAGGAAGCCCGGGTCCGTGATCGTCTTGCCGGTCGCGCCGAAGTCGGCCTCCTCCTGCGAGGTGGAGACCGCCCGGATGCGCACCGACACGCTGGAGCCGACCGCGTCGGTCATCTGCGAGGCGATGGTCCGCCGCCAGATCAGCTCGTAGAGCTTGAACTCCTCGGCGGACAGCTCCTTGGCCACCTCGCCCGGGGTGCGGAAGTTGTCCCCCGCCGGGCGGATCGCCTCGTGCGCCTCCTGCGCGTTCTTCACCTTGCCGGTGTAGCGGCGCGGCTCCGGCGGAACGCTGCGCTCGCCGTACAACTCGACGATCTGCCGACGGGCCGCCGAGATGGCGGTCTCCGACAGGTTGACCGAGTCGGTACGCATATAGGTGATGTAGCCGTTCTCGTAGAGACGCTGCGCGGTGCGCATCGTCTGCTGCGAGGACAGGCGCAGCTTGCGGGCCGCCTCCTGCTGGAGGGTCGACGTGATGAACGGCGCGTACGGGCGGCGACGGTAGGGCTTCTCCTCGACCCGGGTGACGGTGAACGGCCGCCCGTCGAGTCGGGCCGCGAGACCCCGGGCACCGCTCTCGTCGAGGTGGACGACCCCGGCGCCGGGCTTCACCCGACCGGTGGTCGGCTCGAAGTCCTTACCGGTGGCGATCCGGTCGCCGTTCAGGGCGATCAGGGTGGCGTTGAACGCGCGCGGGCCCTCGCTGGCGTTCGTCACGGCGAGGGTGGCCAGGATGTCCCAGTATTCGGCGGTGCGGAAGGCCATCCGCTGCCGCTCCCGCTCGACCACGATGCGGGTCGCCACGGACTGCACCCGGCCGGCCGAGAGCCTCGGCATGACCTTCTTCCACAGCACCGGGGAGACCTCGTAGCCGTAGAGCCGGTCGAGGATCCGCCGCGCCTCCTGGGCGTCGACCAGATCGCGGTCGATCTCCCGGGGGTTGGCCACGGCCGCCTGGATCGCCGGCTTGGTGATCTCGTGGAAGACCATCCGCTTGACCGGGACCTTGGGCTTGAGCGTCTCGACCAGGTGCCAGGCGATCGCCTCGCCCTCGCGGTCCTCATCCGTCGCCAGGAGGATCTCGTCGACCTCCTTGGCCAGCTTCATCAGCTTGCTGATCTGCTGCTTGCGGTCGGCGGAGACGACGTAGAGCGCGTGGAAGCCGTTGTCCACGTCCACCCCGAGCCGGGCCCAGGGCTCCTTCTTGTATTTGGCCGGCACGTCGGCGGCGTTGCGCGGCAGGTCGCGGACGTGACCGAAGCTGGCCTCCACGACGTACCCCGGGCCGAGGTAGCCCGAGATCGTCTTGGCCTTCGCCGGTGACTCGACGATGACCAGACGGGTGGTTCCAGCTTCGCTTGGCACGTCTCTCCCCGACCTCACTCCTGCTCGTGGCCTGCCGGCGCCCGGACAGCGACCGCCTTCGACCCCGCCGTCACACCGGCGGTCCGGATGTCCAACGTAACGCGCCGCAAGCGTTTCGGGTTTCGCGGGCGGCAAACCGCCACCGCGCGACGGTCAACTCTCGCCCCGCCGCGCTCGGCACTGCCGGACGGCGCCACCGTACACCGTGGGCAGGGCTCGAAGAGGGTCACTGTGACGATGGCGGGCCCACAACCAGGCGCCAACCCGCCCGTTTTCCGCCCTGATGTCCCCGCGAGCTGTCCACCACCGGACAGACAGCCGCCGCGCCGCGGATCACCGCCCGACCGTGGTGAAGGGTCGGGGTCAGGTTGGCCAGGCGCCGGCCGGCGCAGCCCGGGGCGGGCGGCCGACCAGTTCGGCGAGCCGGGCCAGCCGGCGGCGGCCGGTGATCTGGTACGCCGGATCGCCCTCCGCTGGGCTGAGCAGCGTGCCGGCCAGCCCGGCCGCGGCGAGCGCGACCCCGATCGGCTCCCAGCACTCCCGGTCGTCCGCGCCGAGCCGCAACAGGAAGCCGCCGGGCGGCTCCGGCGTCCCGGCGGCGGCGAGCCACAGCCGCAGCCGCCGGCCGGTCAGGTGGAAGGTGGCCGGCGGGCGTTTCGCCGTACCGTGCAGCCAGGCGGCCGCGAGCGGCTTCAAGACCCGGGTGTACGACGTCCGCACGGCGTGTCGCTCGCCCTCGGTCGGCTCCCAGCTCGCCGCCAGCCCCCGCGACGCCAGTTCGGCGACGAGCACGTGCACCCGCCAGGCGGCGTCCACCTGCACCGAGAGCCGGGCGGTGCCGCCCATGCGGACCACCTCGCCCGGCCCGGCGAGCAGCCCGGCCAGGTCGGCGACCGTCGGCTCGGCCGCGTCCGCGCCGAAGAAGACAAGTTGCCGATCCGCCTCGGCGCCCTGGCTCGGCTCCCGTCTCGGCGGGGAGGGCTGAGCTGGGCCGCCGCGCCGCCGCGCCGGTGCGGGCGCGTCGGACTCGGGGGCGGGGAACAGCGCCGATGGCTCCGCCGCGGTGTCGTCGAGCCCACTCAGCGACACTCCGGCACCTCGTCGAAGGCTTTTTTCAGCTCCTCGGAGTTGAGCTTGCTGGTGTCCAGCGCGCTGGCGTCGTACTCCGTGTTGAGGGTCGCCACGGCGGCCCGCACGCCGTCGTAGAAGGCTGTCGGCTCGCCGGTGCCCAACCCGTCGATGGTGTCCCGGGCGCGGCCGTAGGCGTCCCGCATCTTCCCGAGTGAGCTGCGGAAACCGGCGGAGATGGCCTCGCCGTTGTCGGTCTCCGGGATGCCTGCCCGCTCCACCTTGCGGCGCGCGGCCTCACTTGCCTGCTCCGCCCCACCGAAGAGCCGCACCAGGTTCTCCTTGGCCTGCGCCGGCGTGGTCTGCGCGGTCATCTGCTCGTCAGTACTACTGGTCAGCTTGCTGATCTCGGAGCGCCACGGGGTGAGCGCGCCGCAGACCGACGCCGCCCAGGCCCGGGGGCTGGGGCCGCCGCCGCAGCCGGCGAGGACGACGACGATCGTGGCCAGGACCACCGTGAGCTTTCCGGCGGCAGACGCCTGGCACGTACGCATGCGTTGCAGCGTACGGCCTTTGGGTAGGTGTGGCACCGGGCCGGACGGCCGGGGTCCCCGGTCGACGCGGACGTCGACCGGGGACCCCGTGCCGGTGCCGGATCAGGCGTTGATCGTCTCCGGCCGGTGGTCGGTGCTGCCCGCGCCGGTGCTGCCATCAGCGTCGGAGTCGGACATCGCGATGCCCTTACGCTTGCTGAACACCACCGACGCCACGATGATCAGCGTCGCGACGAGCGCGATGCCGACCCGCAGGCCGACGTTGCGGTCGTCACCGACGCTGTACGCCACCACGGCGGGCGCGATCAGCAGCGAGACCAGGTTCATCACCTTGATCAGCGGATTGATCGCCGGGCCGGCGGTGTCCTTGAACGGGTCGCCGACGGTGTCACCGATGACAGTCGCGGCGTGCGACTCGGAGCCCTTGCCGCCGTACGCGCCGTCCTCGACCAGCTTCTTGGCGTTGTCCCACGCGCCACCGGAGTTGGCCAGGAAGACCGCCATCAGGGTGCCCGCCCCGATCGCCCCGGCCAGGTACGCGGCGAGCGCGCCGGGCCCGAGGCCGAAGCCGACCGCGATCGGCGCCAGGATGGCCAGCAGACCGGGGGTCATCAGCTCGCGCTGCGCGTCCCGGGTGCAGATGTCGACGACCTTGCCGTACTCCGGGCGCTGGGTGCGGTCCATGATGCCGGGCAGCTCACGGAACTGCCGGCGGACCTCCATCACGACGGCGCCGGCCGAACGGGACACCGCGTTGATGGCCAGCCCGGAGAAGAGGAAGACGACCGCCGCACCGATGATCAGGCCGACCAGGTTGCGCGGGTTGGCCACGTTCAGCGAGTTGAGGATCTCCAACCCGACGTCGCCCACGCCCGCGTCCGCGTACGCGGCCTTCAGCGAGTCGGTGTACGAGCCGAACAGCGCGGTCGCGGCGAGCACCGCCGTGGCGATCGCGATGCCCTTGGTGATCGCCTTCGTGGTGTTGCCGACGGCGTCCAGCTCGGTGAGCGTCCGGGCGCCGTGCTCGTCGATGTCGCCGGACATCTCCGCGATGCCCTGGGCGTTGTCGGAGATCGGCCCGAAGGTGTCCATCGCGACGATGACGCCGACAGTGGTGAGCAGGCCGGTGCCGGCCAGCGCCACCGCGAACAGCGACAGCGTGATGGAGCTGCCGCCGAGCAGGAACGCGCCGAAGACGCCGGCGCCGATGAGCAGCGCCGAGTAGACCGCCGACTCCAGACCGATGCTGATGCCGGCCAGGATGACGGTCGCCGCACCGGTCTGCGAGCTCTTGCCGATGTCCTGCACCGGACGCCTGTTGGTCTCGGTGAAGTAGCCGGTCAGGGCCTGGATCGCGGCGGCCAGCACGATGCCGATCACCACCGCGCCGATGGCCACGAACCGCGGGTTGCCGCCGGCGTCGGTGAGGCCGGCGTCGAACTCGCCGAAGGTCGCCGGCAGGTAGGCGTAGGCGGCGATCGCCACCAGCACGGCGGACAGCACCGCCGAGATGTAGAAGGCCCGGTTGATCGCGGTCAGCGCGTTGCGGTCGGAGGCGCGCAGCCGGGTGATGAAGACTCCGACGATCGCGACCAGGACGCCGATGGTGGAGATGATCAGCGGGAAGACCAGGCCCTCCTCGCCGAACGCGGCGCGGCCGAGGATCAGCGCGGCGACGAGCGTCACCGCGTACGACTCGAACAGGTCCGCGGCCATGCCGGCGCAGTCGCCGACGTTGTCGCCCACGTTGTCGGCGATGGTGGCGGCGTTACGCGGGTCGTCCTCGGGGATGCCCTGCTCGACCTTGCCGACCAGGTCGGCGCCGACGTCGGCGGCCTTGGTGAAGATGCCGCCGCCGACCCGCATGAACATCGCGAGCAGCGCGGCGCCGAAGCCGAAGCCCTCCAGCACGGTCGGCGCGTCACCCCGGTAGACCAGGACGACGAGCGCGGCGCCGAAGAGGCCGAGGCCGACGGTGAGGAAGCCGACCACACCACCGGTGCGGAAGGCGATCTTCATGGCCGCCTCGCGGCCACCTTCGCGCTCCCTCGCGGCGGCGGCGACGCGCAGGTTGGCGCGGGTGGCCAACCACATGCCCGCGCCGCCGATGAACGCGCTGAACAGGGCGCCCACCACGAAGAAGGCCGAGCGGCCGATCTTCACCGCGACCTCGCTGCCGTCGGTGTCGTGCACCGGCAGCAGGAAGAGCAGCACCACGGCAATGACGACGAAAATCGCCAGGGTACGGAACTGGCGGAGCAGGTAGGCCGAGGCGCCCTCCTGGACCGCCGCCGAGATCTCCTGCATGTTTGTGGTGCCCTTGCCGGCGGCGAGCACCGTCTTGGTAAGGGCGGCGGCGAAGGCGAGCGCCACAAGCGCGATCACCGCGGCGATGACGACGTATGTGACATTGCTTCCGGTAAGGGAAAGCCCGCCGCCGTCGGCGGCCAAGGTCTCGGACATCTGTGTCCTCCTGTTACCGAACAATCGCGCCGGTGAGTGGAGACGCACCGACCGACGCCTGGATGCGGATTTCGCAAGCGAGCGCCAACCCCGGCGGACCAGCGATGACCACCCATACCCGCTGGCTGCGGGATGGATCGCTTGCTGACAACCCGGGTACTGTAGCCCTCCGCAGTGTCGGAGGTCACACGCAGGTGCCACCGTGTCGCGATGATCTCCGTCGCTGTGTTATGAATCGAAATCTGATATAGGGCACGGTCCATGAAACAAAAAAGGGCCGCACCCCCACCGGGATGCGGCCCACGAAACGGTTTTGGGTCAGCGGCCGACCGGCCACACCATCCGCACCTCGGTGCCGATGCCCTCGTCGACCGGGCGCACCTGCAGGTCCTCGACGAAACCGGCGAGCAGCGCGAACCCGACGCCGGTGGTCAGCGCCTCATCGGTCAGCGACTCGTTCGCCAACTCGTCCGGGGGCAGCGCGGTCAGGCCGATGCCCGCCTCGATCGGCGCCCGGTCCACCACCCGCACCGCGTACGAACCGCCGTCGGACATCTCCACGAGCACCGGGTCGGCCAGGCCGTACTGCCGGTGCAGGGCCACCGCGCGGGTGCACGCCTCACCGATGGCCAGGCGTACCTCGTCCAGCAGGTCCTCCCGGACCCCGGCGCGCCGTGCGACGGCGACGCCGACCAGCCGGGCGGTGCGCACGTGCACCGGGGCGGGGGAGAACGAGAGCTTGACGGTCGCCATCACGCGCCGGCGCCCGCCGGGTCGGCGCTGATCGCCGCGTCGACCGTCGGGTGCAACGGGAACACCTGGTCCAGTGCGGTGATCCGGAAGATCTTGAGCAGCGGCTCCTTGTCGCAGACCAGGGCGAACGAACCGCCGGCCGAGCGGAGCCGCTTGAGCGCGCCGACGAGCACACCAAGCCCGGTGGAGTCGAGGAAGTCCACCCGGTCGAGGTCGACGACCACGTGTCGGGCGCCACCATCGATCAACTCGAGGAGTCGTTCGCGGAGCCGGGGCGCGGTGTAGACGTCCACCTCACCACCGACCTCGAGCACCGTGTGCTCACCCTCGGTGCGGGTAGCCAGCGACAGCTCCATCGGTCCTCCTCGCCAGAGCCGTAAACTCTCGTGGGCATCTAACCACTACCGCCGGTGCGGCCTGCGGACGCCAGCGGAGGCTTCCCCTTACCCCCGGGCCCGACTTTTCATCTCCGAACACCAGTGCGAGAGTGCAGGGCGTGACCTCCAACGACTTCAGCTCGGCGCGGCACACGCCGCGCCATGACCTGGAGTCGTCGCCCGCGGCCACCGTATCCGCTGGTCCCGGCCCCGGGCCAGCGCCGGCCGACCTGCTGCGCCGACTCCGCGCCCGGGGCGCCGGCGACCCGGTCACCCACGTCGAGCGGGTGCCGGCCCGCGCCGGGGTGCCCGCCCCATGGCCGTCGTGGGCGCCGGCGGAACTGCGCGCGGCGTTCGCCAAGCGCGGCGTGATCGCGCCCTGGCAGCACCAGGCCGAGGCCGCCAACCTGGCGTACGAGGGTCAGCACGTGATCGTCGCCACCGGCACCGCGTCCGGCAAGTCACTCGCGTACCAGCTGCCGGCCCTGGCCACCCTGCACGCCGACCCCCGGGCGACCGTGCTCTACCTGGCGCCGACAAAGGCCCTCGCCGCCGACCAGTTGCGCGCCGTCGCCGCACTGGAACTGGAGGGGGTACGCCCCGCCTGCTACGACGGGGACACTCCGCGCGCCGAGCGGGAGTGGATCCGCCGGCACTCCCGGTTCGTGCTGACCAACCCCGACATGCTGCACCACGGCATCCTGCCCGGTCATGCCCAGTGGTCCGGTTTCCTGCGCCGACTCGCGTACGTGGTGATCGACGAGTGTCACACCTACCGGGGCGTGTTCGGCTCGCACGTGGCGCACGTGCTGCGGCGGTTGCGTCGGCAGTGCGCCCGGTTCGGGACCACCCCGGTCTTCGTGCTCGCCTCGGCGACCTCCGGCGACCCGGCGACCGCGGCCGGACGGCTGACCGGCCTGCCGGTGACGGCGGTCACCGACGACGCGTCGCCGCGCGGCGGGGTGACCTTCGCGCTCTGGGAGCCGCCGCTGCTGCCACCCGACACCGACTCCGGTTCCCCGGTGCCCCCGCAGGCGACAGGCGAGCACGACGACCTCCACCAGGTCCGCCGGTCGGCGCTGCGCGAGACCGCGGACCTGCTCGCCGACACGGTCGCCGAGGGGGTACGCACCCTCGCGTTCGTCCGTTCCCGCAAGGGCGCCGAGGTCGTGGCGGCCAACGCACGCCGGTCACTCGACGACGCGGTGCCGGGGCTCGGCGACCGGGTGGCCGCCTACCGGGGCGGCTACCTGCGTGAGGAGCGGCGCGAGCTGGAACGGGCGCTGCTGCACGGCGACCTGCTCGGCCTCGCCTCCACGAACGCGCTGGAACTGGGCGTGGACCTGATCGGGTTGGACGCGGTGCTGATCTGTGGATACCCCGGCACCCGGGCGTCACTGTGGCAGCAGGCGGGCCGCGCCGGCCGTTCCGGGCAGGAAGCCCTCGCCGTGCTGGTGGCCCGGGACGACCCACTGGACACCTATCTGGTGCACCACCCGGAGGCGATCTTCGGCGCTCCGGTGGAGGCGACGGTGCTCGACCCCGCCAACCCGTACGTCCTGGCGCCGCAACTCGCCTGCGCCGCCGCGGAGGCGCCACTCACTCCGGCCGACCTGGTGCTCTTCGGCGACGGGGCGAAGGAGGCCGTCGACCAACTCGTCGCCGCCGGGGCGTTGCGGCAGCGACCCACCGGCTGGTACTGGCGGCACCGGGAGCGGCCAGAGGTGGATCTGCGCGGCGAGGGCGGCGCCCCGGTCTGCGTGGTGGAGTCGTCGACCGGGCGGCTGCTCGGCACGGTCGACGGCGGCTCCTCGCACTTCCTGCTCCACCCCGGCGCGGTCTATCTGCACCAGGGCGTGTCGTACGTGGTCGACGACCTCGACCTCGCCGACGGGTGCGCGCTCGTGCACGTCGAGGAGCCGGACTGGTCCACCCACGCCCGCGACGTCACCGACCTGTCCGTGGTGTCGGTGCGTTCCTACGTGGACGCCGGGCCGGTCGGCATGTTCCTCGGCGAGGTGGACGTGACGAGTCAGGTCGTGTCGTACCAGCGGCGACGGATCGCCACCGGCGAGGTGATCGACACCCGGCCGCTCGACCTGCCCGCCCGGGAGCTGCGCACGGTGGCGGTCTGGTTCACCCTGTCGCCGCAGTCGTTGACTCTCGCCGGGGTGCAGCCCGCCGACGTGCCCGGTGCGCTGCACGCCGCCGAACACGCCGCGATCGGCCTGCTGCCGCTGATGGCCACCTGCGACAGGTGGGACATCGGCGGCCTCTCCACCGCCGTGCATCCGGACACCGAGGCGCCGACCGTCTTCGTCTACGACGGGCATCCGGGTGGCGCGGGGTTCGCCGAGCGGGCGTACGGGACGGCGTCGGCGTGGCTGCGGGCCACCCGGGACGCGATCGCGGAGTGTGGTTGCGAGACCGGTTGCCCGTCCTGCGTGCAGTCGCCGAAGTGTGGCAACGGCAACAATCCGCTCTCCAAGCCGGATGCGATCCGGGTGCTCGACGTGGTGTTGGCGAACCTGCCCGACTGAGCGGGTTGCATGAATCGGCATGGCACTGGGCACAATGTGTGGGAGCGCTTCCATCGATCTCTTTGTTGCTGATCGCCCCCCGTGCCCGAGGAGGAGCCGTGGCCGACACCATCGCCGAGACCGTCGACCTGCTCTACAGCATCGACCAGGATCAACTCACTCTCGACCAGCAGATCGCGCTCGGGGCCGCGCTGGCCACCCTGGCTCAGGCCGAACGCCTGGAGCAGATCAACGAACGGCTGCGCGTCATCCACCAGGTCCTCAACACCTGGGCGCTGCGCGCCGCGACCACCACCGACGGGCGCTGACCACCCCTTTCACCAGTACGGGCAACGGAATGCTGGGGTAGTCGTCCGACGGCCCCCGACGGCTACCCAGCATCGTGCGATCGTCGATGGCAAGGAGCGCGACAGTTGTCGGGCTGTGCGAGACTCCGGCGGACCCAACCCCCTGAGGAGCTCAGATGCAGTCCGACACCTTGCAGAACCAGCACCAGTTCCACGTCCGTCAGCGACTGCGCATGATGGTCAACCAGTACGAGGTCCGGGCGGTCGCTCCGGACGGCACCGAGGGTGAGCTGATCGCGTTCGCGCAGCAGAAGCGGCTCGCCTTCAAGGAGCAGGTGACGATCTACGCGGATGACTCGAAGCAGCAGCCCCTGCTCGGTTTCAAGGCCCGCCAGCGCATCGACCTCGGCGCCACGTACGACGTCACCGACGCCGCCGGCAGCGCGATCGGCCTGTTCCGCAAGGACTTCGCCCAGTCCCTGCTCCGGTCCACGTGGCACGTCGAGCAGGCCGGCCTGCCGCAGGTGACGGGCCAGGAGCGCAGCCTGCCGGTGGCTCTGCTGCGCCGGTTCGTCGACTCGCTGTCGTGGCTGCCGTACCACTTCGACTTCACCGCCGGCGGCCAGCCGGTCTTCACCGTGGTCAAGAAGTGGGGCCTGCGCGACAAGTACATCGTCGAGGTGCAGCACCCGCAGATCGACCGCCGCCTGGTCATCGCCATGGCCGTCGCCCTCGACGCGCTCCAGGCTCGCTGACCCGTCCGGCCCACCCGCTGCTCGGCCGCTGACCGGGACAAGGCACTGCGCCCTGGTCCCGGCCAGCAGGCCGTCCGGCAGCCACCGCGACGTCCGCCGGTGCGCGAGCGGCCGGCCCGCGGCCCCGTCCGCGGGCGCGGCCCCCAGCCGCAATCGCCATCAACCGCGCACGGGGCCGGCGCGGGCCGTCGATGTGGCGACCCAGGTCAGCCCGGGAAGTGGCGTGAACGCCACCTCGACGGTCACCAGCACGTCCAGTCCGTCGAGGCGGCAGTCGACCGTCCGGCCAGCGTTGCGGCTGGCGATGTCGGCCGCGAGCGCGCAGGCCATCACCTCACCGTCGAGCGGGTGGCCTGCTCCCGCCAGCGCGCCGAGATCGGCTGCCACCGCTGCCTTCTGATCCGCGAGCTGAGCTGCGGCGATGGCAGCGACGAACGTGCCGAACAGCAGGAAGACCAGGCCGATCGCCAGCACCAGGACCGTCGCGCCACCGCGCTGCGCGTCCGGCAGGCCGTCGTCGAGGCACGCGGAGTCGGGGTTGTGAGTCCGTCGCACCGTCAACTCCTCTCGGCGGCGCCGGGTTCCACGGCTGCGACCGCGGTGGCCACGACGGTGATCCGGGGGAGCCGGCCGCCCAGCGCCCGGACGGGCGCACGTACCGTCGTCCGCACCTGGTTGCCGTCGACGGACACCGACACCTCCGCTCCCGGCGGTGCCGCACGCTCGCCTTCGGCGCTGCCGTCCGCGCCGCGAGCGGCGGCCAGCGCGGCCTCCCGGGCCGCGTGCAGGCAGCCCGCCTGGGCGCTGACGGCATTGACGGCGGTGAGGCCGGTCAGCAGGAGTAGGAGCAGCGCCGGCAGGCCGGCCGCCAGTTCGGCGGTGAACGACCCTCGGTCCCCGTCGGCGGCCCGCTCGACGGCGCGGACTCTCCACCCGCCGAGCGCCCGCTCGGGAATGCCTGGCCTCCGATCGCGGCCAGCCTGCCGGCGCCCGGTCACTTCAGCGCCCGGTCGATGACGGCGGTCAGCGCCGACTGGACGTTGCCGGAGGTCAGCACCTTCAACAGGATCCCGGCGAAGGCGACCGCGGCGAGCGTGCCGACGGCGTACTCGGCCGTGTTCATACCGGCGTCGCCGCGCAGGCGGGCGATGAGTTTGCGCATGGCTGTTTCCCTTCTCGATGGGTCAGAGCACGTCGCCGAGGACGGCGACGATCACCGGCACCAGGCCGGCGAGAATGAACGCCGGCAGGAAGCAGAGCCCCAGCGGCAGGACGATGAGCACACCCGCCCGACGGGCGGACGCCTCGGCAGCGGTGGCCCGGTCGGCACGTAGGTCGTCGGCGAGCCGGGTCAGCGCGCCGGCCAGGGCCGCGCCGCTGTTCGACGAGCGCAACGCCGCTGCGGCCAACCGCTCGGCGCCGGGCACCCCGTCCAGCGCCGACCATGCCTCCGACGGGCTACCGCCGAGCAGCAACGTGCGGCCGGCCCGGGCCAGCCGCGCGCTGAGTGGCCCGTCCAGGGCCTCGGCGACGGCCAGCACCGAGCGATCCACCGGAGCGCCCGCCCGCATGGCGGCGGCCAGCAGGTCGACCGCGAGCGGTAGGTCGACGGCTTCCTGCAGCCGCCGCCTGCGCACGCCCGGTGACTCGATCCGCCGCAGCAGAAAATCCAACAGGAACGCGGTGGGGACCGCACCGAGCAGACCCAGCCAGCCCTCGGCGACCACGGCGACGGCGAGCCCGCCCAGCGCTGCGGCGAGGCGGATCGCGTCCGGCCGCCGCCCAGCGGCTGGGCCGCGTCGGCGTGCCGGACTTCGCGACATCATCCGACCCGCCCCGGCGTCGCGCCCAGCCGTTCCGTCCAGAGGAGGCCCACGACCTGCAGGGCGACCGCGACGACCGCACAGACCCCGCCGACGCCGCTGTGCAGCAGCACCGCCACCGGGTCGACGCCAATCCCGTACCCGAGCAGGATCCCGCCCACCGGCAACGCGGCCAACAACCAGGCCGTGGCCCGGGCACCGGCCGCCTGGGCCGCCGCGGCAGCCAGGCCCCGGTCGGTCGCCCGAGCGTCGGCCTCGATCCGCTCGACGAGTTCCGCCAGCGGCGCGCCCGTCCGGTCGGCCAGTCGCACCGCTGCTGCCGTCAGCTGACGCAGCCGGTCGGACCCGTCCCACCGATCGGTGGCGGCCTCGAGCGCGCGCTGCACGGGCAGGCCGGCCCGGAGGTCCGCCGCGAGGCCACACAGTTGGTCCAGTCCGCGTCGCCGCCTTCGCTCGGCACCCCGGTTCACTCGCCAGCGCAACACGGCCCGCCCGGCCAGTGCGGCGTACCCGCCCAACGCGACCGCCGCGACCGGGCCGCCGACCACCGCACCCACGCCACCAGCCAGCAGGCCGACCAGCGGCAGCGCCCGCCTCGACGACCGTGGAACCCCTCCCCGCGCAGCCGCAGTCGGGGCACCTGTCGACTCGACGAACCGGTCGGCCCGGCGAACGGCACCCCCGCCTCCCTCGGCCGTCACCGCTGCGGACGTGCTGCCCGGGCTGTCCGCCGCGGCGCCGTACTCAACTGTCGTCACCGCACCGGGAGCGTCGTCCCGGCGGTTCACCCCCACGTCGCCGTCGATCGTCATCTCGGCCACGGACGTGCCACCCCGTCCTTCGGCATCGGGGAGCCTGGACTCGTGCCCGGTGGTGGCGGCCGGGCGGCGGGGATCCCGACGGGTCGGCGGACGTGTGGGACCTACGGGACGGGCGGACCCCACCGACCCGCCCGTCGCCCCGGGCCAGCCCGCGCCGCCGGTGACGTCCCGGCTGGGCCAGCCGAGGGCGGTCGGCCTGCCGCTGCGACCCGCGGTGGTCAACGGCCGGCACGGCATGCCGATCGCGCCGCCCGGGATCGGTGGGTCGTCGGGCCCGTCGACCGGCCCGTCCGGCGTGCGGCCGAGCTCCCGAATCCACTCCAGAAGCGCGTCGTCGGGATCGGCGCCGCCACTCCCCCGTCCCGTCGTCAGCACCCGTCGTCGGCGCGCGCGGATGCTGCGCACGGGCCACGCCACCAGGGCCGCGGCGACCAGCAACAGCGCCGCCACCAGCATCGTCGGCCCGGTCATGCCGGGCCTGCCGACCCGGGCCACGGCTCGCTGAGGATCGGCGGCACCGCCACCCCGCGCTCCCGGAGCAGCGCGCCCAGTGGGCGGGCGGCCAACCCGAGGCCACTGCCGCGTACCCAGGCTGGCACCACTGTCACCAACCGTTCCGGCCCGTCGGGCAGGAGCAGGCAGACTGACTCCAGGACGCGTCCCCGGTCGCCACGCCGCACCTGGAACAACACCTGCAACGCGGCGGCCACCTGGGCGTGCAGTGCGGCGCGCGGCAGCCCACCCAGCATGCCCAGCGCCTCCAGCCGGGCTGGCACGTCGGACGGCGAGTTGGCGTGCAAGGTGCCCGCGCCCCCGTCGTGGCCGGTGTTGAGCGCCGCGAGCAGGTCGACCACCTCACCGCCCCGACACTCCCCGACCACCAGGCGGTCCGGACGCATCCGCAACGCCTGCCGGACCAGGTCGCCGAGGCTGACCGCGCCCGAACCCTCCACATTGGCGGTACGCGCCTGGAGCCCGACCACGTGCGGGTGCCCCGGACGTAGCTCGGCGGCGTCTTCCACAAGCACGATCCGCTCGGTGGCGGGGACCATCCCCAACAGCGTGTTGAGCAGGGTCGTCTTGCCCGACCCCGTGCCCCCGGTGACCAGGTACGCCAGGCGGGCAGCCACGACGGAGGCGAGCAGTGGTGCCACCGGTCGCGGCACGGTCCCGTGGCGGACCAGCTCGTCGAGAGTGAACGGCCGGTGTCGGAAGGTCCGCAGGGACAGGTAGGGGCCCTCGGTCGCCACCGGCGGCAGCACGGCGTGCAGTCGGGTGCCGTCGGGGAGCCGGGCGTCCGCGTACGGGGAACCGTCGTCGAGCCGCCGGCCGGCGCTGGCGATCAGCCGCTGCGCCAACCGGCGGACGTCCTCGATCGAGCCGAACGGGACCGCGACCTGCTGCAACCCCGCACCGCGGTCGACCCAGACCCGGGTCCCGTTGACGAGGACGTCGGTGACCTCCGGGTCGGCGAGCAGCGGGGCCAGCGGCCCGGCGCCGACGAGGTCGTCGTGCACCCGGTCGGCTATCCGCAGCACGGCGTTGTCGCCGAGCACCGCGGCGGTTGGCTCGGCCCGTACGGCGGAGACGATCGCCGCCGCGGTGACCGGGGTGGTGGCGGCGGCGATCCGCTGCCGCACCCGTGCGGCGAGGGTGCCGTCCTGCGACCGGCCGGTCATGCCGCACCCGATGCCGGGACACCGGTCAGGTCGGTGACGATCCGCTGGCAGAGTGCGGCCAGCGGGCCTTTCCCCGCAGCAGCAGGCGCCTCGCCTCGTTCCAGCCCGCGGCACAGACCCGGCTCGGGGCGCAGCGCGCCAGCCAGCGGCAGGCCGAGAGCCCGTGCCACCTCGGTGGCGCGTAGTCGGCCCGGAGCGGGCCCGCGCACCACCACCGAGAGCGCGGCGCAGTGCGGGGCAGCCGCGGCCACCACGCGAGCGGCCGCGGCGGTGGCACGCAACTCGGCGGGGACGACGACGAACGCCTGGTCCGCCGCCTGCAATGCCACCACTGCGGCGTCGTCCAACTGTCGAGGCACATCGACGACCACGAAGTCCCGACCACGCCGAGCGGCGTCGACGGTCGCCGCCATCGCCGCCGCTGGCAGCGCCAGCATCTCGCCGCGATCCCAGGAGAGCACCACCAGATCACCCCTGTTGGGCAGGGCCTGCACCAACGCCGGGGCGTCCACCCGCCCGTCGGCGCTGGTGAGCGACGGCCAGCGCAGCCCCTCCAACTGCTCCCAGCCCAACACCAGGTCGAGGCCGCCCCCGAGCGGATCAGCGTCGACAAGCAGCGTGCGCAACCGGGACCGAGCGGCAGTCACGGCGAGGCCACCAGCGAGCACGCTCGCCCCGGCACCGCCCCGGCCGCCGAACACCGCGACGATCCGGGCGCCGGCCTCGTTGGGGCGGTCCGCGCCCTGCTCGGCGAACCGATCCACCAACCACGGCTCCGCGGTGGGCAGCATGGCGACGTGCTCGGCCCCGATCAGCTCGGCAATCTGCCAGCCGGGGTCGAGCTGACCGGCTCGGCCGACAAGCACCAGCCGGGGCCGCTGTGGCAACCGGGCACGCAGACACGACTGAGCCTGGTCGGCGCCGAGCAACACAAGCGGAGCCGGCTGCCAGCGAGTACGGGCGGCCGCCGGGTCGCGGGCGAGCTCCACCTCGGCCCCGCCGGCGGCGGCGAGCCGGAGCAGATCATCGAGCAGATCGTGGTCGCCGGTGACCACCAGCGGAAGCCGGCGGATCGGCGGAACCGAGGTACGGGATGGCATCGCGGCCTCCAGCGGTCGGGCTCTGGTATGCCGCCGACCCTGCTCGGAAACCGCCCCGCAAGCCGCCCCGACCACGTCACCTGTGGACAACCACGCGGGCTGTGGACAACGCCCGCCGCGACAGTTGATCTGCTACGCGCGCGGCCTGTCCGTCACCGCACGAGCTGCTCGGCAACGCAACGAGGCCGCTCCTTTTCGGGAGCGGCCCGTCGACGTGGTCGATGCGGATGGATGATCGTCCGGTACGGACGGACCCGCGCCTGCGGCAGCGAGCCGACCTCCGACGCCGACCCGGCAGATGAGATCCCGGCGACGGCGACGTGGCCAGCCCGACCCTCATATGTTCAGCGGACCGCCGTTACGCAGGGCGTCATCCTTGATCGCGATGAGATTCGCGGACACGTACGAAATGTTGTGCGTCTTGTGCCACTCACTCGGAAAATACGTGACCAGACGCGACGTCTGGAAACGGCACCTAATTTCAGGTACGAACCGAGAATAGTTGGCGTCCGTGAAGTACCAGAACGAGTTTTCGTTGTAGAACGCCACATGCGTCGGGTCCTGGTAGGCACCTCGGCCATCCGTGCTGGGCGTCAGCGACAACAGCATCCCGTTCGGTGCGAGCAACCGGTAGAGCTCATTGAACAGCGCGATTTTGTCCGGGATGTGTTCCAGGAAGTCGGCGGCCCGAATGACCCCGACGCTACCGTCCGGGAGATCGACTCCCTTGGTTATGTCGCAGACCATGTCGACGCCCGACCCGTCGTGGTAATCCAGGCCGAGATAGCCTTCCGGCTTGTTGTGGGCGGCCCCCAGATCCAGCGCCAGGAGCCCCTGCCGCCGCGACCATGCCAACGCGTTCTGCTGAATGTTCCGGTCGTAGATCTCCACCGTACGCTGCTGGATGCGGGCGTTGACATCCGGAATGCGCTGCGTGTTCTTGGGATGCATGCGCTGCAGGTAGAGGCATTTCTGGATGTGATGGAACTCGCTCACCTGGTACATCCGAGCCATGAGGTCGGCATCGTCCGCGACATCGAGCGACTCGTCGTATCCGCCGACCTTCTCGTAGATGTCCCGGCGGAAGGCGCGCACGTGGTTCGGTGCGTACCAGATGTAGCTCACGTTGTGGGGTGTCGGCGGCAACGCCCGACAGACCAGCACCTCGCGGCCGTCGACTTTCTCGTCGTAGTGCCGCCAGCCGAACGAAGTCGAGAAACGGTCCTCACAGCGGCCGCCGTCCTCCTGGATCTGCGCCGTGTCGCTGTAGACGAACCCCACCTCCGGGTTGGCGTCGAAGGCGTCGACGATCTCTTGCAGACAGTCGCTGCTGAGCAGGTCGTCGTCGTCGAGCTCAACCAGTATGTCCCCGGCGGCCTCAGCGCAGGCGTACCTCTTCACGGCACCAACACCGTCCAGATTGTCCTGGACGACGAGCCGGATCCGATCGTCGTGCCTCTCCGGCCGCCAACGAGACCCCTGGTTGAGAATGACCACCCATTCCCAATCGGTGAAAGTTTGCGCAGCCAGCGAACGGAAACATTCGTCGATGAAACGGGTGCGGTTGCTTCCCGTGAAGACCGTCACGCGCGGTGTGTGCATTGAACCACTCACCTACCCGCCGGAGTCGAGGATCGAGCGGTCGGGGCCGCGCGGTACTTTGCTGGCACGGAAGAGGTGAGCCCCTTGTCCAGTCGGACCGCGGCCTTGAAGGCGTCCCGTGCCGCCCGGTCGTCGCCGGTCTGGGACAGCAGAATACCCAACCGAAGGTAGGCGGTTGACGACTTGTTGTCGATCGACACCACCTTGCGGTAGATGTCGATCGAACTGGTCGGGGCTTTGCCTTCCAGCGCGATCGCCTTGTTGAAAAGGGCGGGCTTGTAGTTGCCGTCGGCCGCCAATGACTTGTCGTAGTTGTTGACCGCCTCGTCGGGCTGGTTACGCGACTGGGCGATGAAGCCCAAATTGAACCATGCGAACTTGTTGTCGGCCTCGGCCGCCAACACCTTCTCGAAGGTGGTCTTCGCCGCGTCGAAGTTGCCGGCTTGACCCTGCTCGACCCCGAGCTTCAACAGGTCCGCCGGAGCGGTCCCGGTGGAGGCGTCGCCGTTGGCCTTGTCACTGTCGCCCGAGTTGCTCGTCTGCGGCTTCTCGGCAGGCTTCTCGCTGCATCCCGCGACTCCGGTCAGCAGGACCGCACCACAGGCAAGTGACCCGAAAATCTGACGCGTACTCATTTGTCCTCCGTGACGGTAACGGGGCGGCCCGACTCGCTGTTCGGCCGGTCGGAATTGCTACTGTTGGCCGCCGTCCGGCCCGACGAGTTGCCGGCCACACCGAACGGCAACGGCGCGCCGAGTTCAATGCAGGACACCCAGATGTCCGCGCCGCCGCCGGTGAACGTGAACTGGTAACCGCTTGTCGAAAGCGGCTGGATCAGCACTGGATTTACGCCTGCGCCCGAAAGCTGGTATCCGGTTCCGACGGCGATGTCTCCGGGATCACAGCCGAAATTGACGGGAGTGTCAGCGATCACGGTCAACGGGCCCTGAATGTAGGCGCCCTGGATACCGTTACCCGCTAGTCCCTGCGCGCCCTGGGCACCAGTGGCACCCTGCGGTCCGGGTACGCCCTGGAAACCCTGAGCGCCCTGAGTGCCCGTGTCGCCCTGGGCACCTTGAGCGCCCGTGTCGCCCTGGGCACCCTGGGCACCCTGAGCCCCTTGGAAACCCTGGGCGCCTATCCCGCCTTGAGCGCCGGTGTCACCCTGAGGCCCTTGCGCACCCTGCAAGCCCTGGGCACCTGTGATGCCCTGGACTCCCTGCACGCCTTGAGCGCCAGCATCACCCTGCGCACCCTGGAGACCCTGAAATCCCTGCGCACCCGCGTTGCCCTGCGCCCCCTGGGCGCCGGCGTCGCCCTGCGCACCTTGAGCGCCCTGAGCGCCGGCATCGCCCTGCGCACCCTGCAGACCTTGAGCGCCCTGGACCCCGGCGTCGCCCTGACCACCCTGAGCGCCCTGAACGCCGGCATCGCCCTGCGCACCCTGCGCACCTTGAGCGCCCTGAACGCCGGCATCGCCCTGCGCACCCTGCAGACCTTGAGCGCCCTGAACCCCGGCATCGCCCTGACCACCCTGAGCGCCGGTGTCGCCCTGCGCACCCTGAGCTCCGGTATCGCCCTGAGCACCTTGAACGCCCTGCGCGCCGGTCTCCCCCTGGACACCTTGGGCGCCCTGAACGCCAGCAACGCCCTGCGCACCTTGAACGCCGACCTCGCCCTGCGCGCCCTGAGCGCCCTGGAAACCTTGAGCGCCTTGGACCCCGGCGACTCCCTGAGCACCTTGGGCACCTTGAATTCCAGCATCACCTTGCGCGCCCTGAGTCCCCTGCGCGCCCTGAGTCCCCTGCGCGCCGGTCTCGCCCTGAGCACCTTGAGCGCCCTGAACCCCCGCCTCACCGGGAGCGCCTACGTCACCCTGAGCACCCTGAAAACCTTGAGCACCCTGAACTCCAGCAACGCCCTGCGCACCTTGAACGCCGACCTCGCCCTGCACGCCCTGAGCACCCTGGAAACCTTGAGCGCCTTGAACACCGGCGACTCCCTGAGCACCTTGAGCACCCTGAACGCCAGCATCACCCTGAGCGCCCTGAACGCCAGCATCACCCTGCGCACCTTGAACGCCGACCTCGCCCTGCACGCCTTGAGCACCCTGGAAACCTTGGGCACCTTGAACACCGGCGTCACCCTGAGCACCTTGAATTCCAGCATCACCCTGCGCGCCCTGGGCACCTTGAACACCTTGAACACCAGCATCACCCTGCGCACCCTGAACGCCAGCATCACCCTGCGCACCTTGAACGCCGACCTCGCCCTGCACGCCTTGAGCACCCTGAGCACCTTCAGCACCCTGGGGACCACCCTGGACGCCACCCTCGCCCTGCACGCCTTGCGCGCCGACCTCGCCCTGAAAACCTTGAGCGCCCTGAACTCCAGCGCCGCCCTGCGCACCCTGGAGACCTTCAGCGCCCTGCGCGCCCTGAACGCCGGCCTCGCCCTGTACGCCCTGAGCACCTTGAGCGCCTACGTCACCCTGAAAACCTTGAGCGCCCTGAACGCCGACATCACCCTGCGCACCTTGAACGCCGGTCTCACCCTGCACGCCCTGCGCGCCGACCTCGCCCTGAAAACCTTGTGCACCCTGAACCCCGACCTCGCCCTGCGCTCCTTGAGAGCCCTGAGCGCCAGCATCGCCCTGCGCACCCTGGAGACCTTCAGCGCCCTGCGCGCCCTGAACACCAGCCTCGCCCTGCGCGCCAGCATCGCCTTGCACACCCTGGAAACCCTGAGCACCCTGAACACCAGCCTCGCCCTGCACGCCCTGAGCACCTTGAGCGCCCTGAACCCCCGCCTCGCCTTGAGCACCTACGGCACCCTGGAAACCTTGGGCACCCTGGAAACCTTGGGCACCCTGAACGCCAGCATCACCCTGAGTACCTTGAACACCGGCGTCGCCCTGCGTTCCTTGAGCACCCTGAACACCGGCCTCACCCTGCGCCCCAACAGCACCCCGAGCGCCTACATCACCGTTCGCACCCTGGAAACCCTGAGCACCCTGAGTACCGGCCACACCCTGCACGCCCTGAGCACCGGCATCGCCTTGGGCGCCTTGAGCACCGACGTTGCCCTGCGCGCCTTGGGCACCGGCATCGCCCTGCGCACCTGAGGCGCCGGTCTCGCCTTGAGCGCCGGTGTTGCCCCGGGCACCCTGGAAACCTTGTGCGCCCACGTCACCCTTCGGGCCCTGAGCACCGGTGTCGCCCTGGGGGCCTTGAGTGCCCTTGCCTCCATGCGAGTCGTACGGATGCTTGCCCCCGTCCTTTCCACCCCACGGGCCCTGCCAGCCCTGCGGGCCACAGTCCGTTGGCGTGTCAGGGTGCTGGTCCGACGAGTCAGGACCATCGGCGTCCAGGCGGACGGTCGACCAGGACAACGGCCACCCGCCGTACTGGCCGAGCGGACCGGGCGTACCGATGTGGGCGCCCCGGACGGAGGACGTCACTTCCTCGGGTTGCGCTGCGGCTGCGGGCCCGCCCGTCATCCCGACTACCAGCAGGGCAGAACTCAGCCCTGACGCGGCGCGGCCATGCTTGAGGGCGCGCTGCAGCCGTCGGTCGTTGTTCATGACCCCTCCAGAGAGCCACTCCGGACACACCCAGAGCTACATGACAGTGACTTACCGATACTTCACGGCGAAGTGCAGCGTATTCGACCGATTAAACCCTTGAAGACGGTTTAGCCACATATAGCCGTTTGCCGAAAGTAGATATTCGTCATGATTCAGCGAGACGGTGGCAGCGCGTAGCTCCACTCCGGACCGCTTTCCGAAAGCGAGGTCATGTTCGATCACGTGGATTGCGGGCGTCGGATACCGCTCGATCGTGACCACGGCGATCGACTGGCAGGGCATCAGCGCGGGATGCCGGCAGTCGACGCTCCCCCGCTTGAGGGAAGGCACTGGCCTCTACTGGGGAGGAGCGGCGCCCCATCGGCCCGGACCATCGGCCTATGACTGTCGATGTGGCGTCGCGTGGCCCCGGTCCGGACGGGCTGGTTGTCGACCGAGCGCGGCGTGCGCGGCTGACCCGGATGGTGATCGGCTACGGGGTGGTCGCCGCGGTGCTGCCGTACCTGTCACTGAGGTGTTGTGGATCGGCGGGGTGATGGTCGGCGTGCCGGAGGGTTCGCCGGCGCGTGGCGCGGACTTCGTCGCACCGAACATCGTCACCGCGGCGATGGACGTCGTGGCGATCCTTGTCGCGGTGGCGTTCACGCACCGCTGGGGGCTGCGGCTGCCGGCGTGGCTGGTGCTGGCGCCGGTCTGGGTCGGCATCGGGCTGCTGACCCCAGCCGTGCTCGAGGTGGTCAACGGCGCGCTGGCCGGCAAGGTGACAGGTGGCCGCGAGGTGAGTCTCATCGGTGGCCTCGTGGCCCCCTGGACCTATGTGGTGGTCTACACGTCGTTCGCGTTGCAGGGCGTGCTGTTGTCTGCCGCCTTCCTCGGGTACGCGGGGTCGCGCTGGTCGTACCTGTTCGACCGGCCGTCGGCCAGCGGGTCCGGCGCGACCCGTGGCCTACAGGTGGTGCTTGCCCGCGCAGGTGGCGCGGCCGCTGCGGCGATCGCTGTCGCGCACCTGGTGCTGGCGTTCGCGCGGAGGGCGCGTTCGTGGGCGCCTACCAGGAGGGTTGGGAGTACACGGCTCGTTCGGGTGAGGTGGTGAACGCGGTGATGGCGGCGTCCGCTGCCGCCGGCGTGCTGCTCATGCTGCGCCAGTCGTTCGGCGGCAATCGCACGGCGGCGCGGGTGGGGTTGGCGCTCACCTGGGTCGGCACGGGCGCGATGTTCGGGTACGCGATGCTGACCCCCCTGGCGGTGGTCCTCGGCGCGCCGGAGTCGGACAACGTCACCGCCCTGAACGGGCTCACCCAGTTGGGCGCGCTGCTCGCCGGAGCGGCCCTGGCGATCACCGCCGTCCTGCATCTCCTGGAACGTCGACCCGGCGGCCAGCACCCCGCGATCGCCGGGGGCACGCCGTGACGGCGGCGAACCGCTCCGACCGGGTCCGGAACCGGGATCGGTACGGCTCCGCCGCCGTGATCGTCACCGGTGGTCTGGCCGTGCTGACGCTCATCTGCGCGACAACCGGGAAGGGCTACCCGTTCGGACCGAACGACCCGGTCGACGACATGTCGCTGATCCGGGCCGTTCCGCCGGGAGTCGGCGCGGCACTACTGGCAGGCATCCTGATCGGCGCGATGCTGATCATGCTCGGGACGGCGGGGCGTCGCGCCGCACGTCCAGGTGGTGTCGCTCGGGCCGCCATGCTCGTAACGGGGTATGCGGCGGTGGTCGTCATGCTGTTCGTGGTGCCCGACATTCGGCTCCTGGCCCTGGTCGCCTACCTGCCGATGCTCGTACTGGGCGCGCCCTTCGGCTGGCCGGACGTCGACTACAGCTCGATCGTGACCACGACGATCGCCTGGCAGGGCGTCAGCGTCTCCGCGGGACTGCTGGTGGCCATCCGGTTGGTGCGCTGGCAGCGCGACAGTCGGGGCGCCTGCGTCTCCTGCGGCCGGGTGCCCACCCGTACCGCCGGATCATCTTTTGACGCGGCCGCTGTGGGTCGATGGGCGACCGCCGTCGCGGTCGCCGTGCCGTTGCTGTTCGCGGCTACCCGGTACGCGTGGATGGCCGGTGTTCCCCTCGGTATCAGTGACGCCGCGATGCGACATCTGCTGGAGACCGACGGACGTTGGCGTGGTGGTGCCCTGGCGGACCTTCGCCGTGGTGGGCGCGGGGCTGACGTTGGGGCTTGTGCAGCGCTGGGGAGAGGTGTTCCCTCGGTGGGTCGTGCGGTTCGGCGGGAGGCCGGTGCCGACACGCCTGGCGGTGATCCCGGCCATTGTGGTTGCCGCGCTCGTCATGTCGGCCGGGCTGGGTCTGGTGAGCAACACCGACATCTTCTTCGGCGAACTCGGGGCGCAGCCGTGGCTGGTCGGGATTCACGTGCTGTGGCCGATATGGGCCGCCGCGCTCGGGGTCGCGGCCTACGCCTACCACCTTCGCCGCCGCGAACGATGTGCCATCTGCGGCGTCGGCGACAGCGAGCGGTAGCCGGAGCGGTAAGCGTTCTTCAGGAGCGACACGGTCGCTGCCGGCCGAGACCTGTGACAGCCGTTGTACCTTCGCGGCCATGAGTCAGGGCCGTAGGAATGGCATTTGGCGCCAGCGACGACCGGTCAGCGAGGATGAGCGCGCTGCGGCGGTGGAGGCTTACCGCGTGGCGGTCTCCCGACTGCAGCACACCGCGTATCGGAACCTGCGGCAGAGCATCGCGAACGCCACGATCTTCGTCGCGGCCATGGCCACCTGGATGATCTTCATCAACCAACCCACGCCGACGACGTTCCCCTGGTACGCGATCTCGATCCTGGGTGGCGCGTTCGGCCTGGCCACGTACGTCATGCGAGAACCGCGGCCGAGGCGCTTCGTGCTCGCCGCCGCAGTCGTCCTCGCCGCCGTGGGCATGACCGGCATCCTCCTCACGGACTAGCCAGACCCGGCCGCTGCCGCTGCCGCTGCCGCTGCCGCTGCCGCTGCCGCTCTAGCATCAGCGCCGTGATGGAACTGGACCTTGATGTCTTCGCCGAAGCCGTCACCTCCCATGCCAGCCAATGGAACGACGCAGGCGTGCACTGGAAACTGCACCGCGGCCCCACCCGCGACAAGTCAGCGGCCTGGATCCTCTGCGCCACCAAAGACCGCGAGGCCCAGCTGACCGTCTGGACCAGCGGCGAAGCCGAACTGGACCTCGCTGATCCCTCCGCGGGCACCGTCATCAGCACCCATTACGACATGTCGACCATCGCCGACCTCACCGCCTGCCTCGACGAACTCACCCACCGGCTGACGTCGGCTCCTTCCGGGACCTGACCAAACCCAGAGGAACGTCCCGGGGGGAGCAGTCAGCGCGTCAGGGGGACTCGCCGGGCACGGACCGTGCGGTGGCTGATGCGCCACCCGCTGTCGCCGCGCACGATCGTGTCCTCGTAGGTCACGCTGCCGATGCTGCCGTCCGCGTTGATGCCGATGCCCTTCGACAGTACGTGTACACGGTCGTCGGCTAGCTCGGTGAGCACGATGTTTGTGACGTGGTGAGCGACGGGGTTCCCCTCACCCAGAGCGAGCGCGGTGTCCCTCAGCATTTCCAGCCCGACGAGCACGCCGCCGCCAAGGTCGGTGACGTCATAGGCCACGTCCGCGGTGAACAGCTCGTGCATCCGGTCGAACTCGCCGCTGTCGGTCAGGTGGCCGTGCCGGTTGATCAGGTCCGTGATGGCCGTGCGGTCCTCGGCGGTCAGTGTCATGGCGTCCTCCACCGGCTCTACCGGAAAGCTCCCCACTTATGCTTGGTACCCTAATCGGGGAGTTCCCCACTTGGCAAACCTGGAGTTACGGATGGCGTCGAACGCGGACAACCCGACGATTCCCGGGCGTGGGCGCAGGGCGGACGCCACACGCAACGCCGAGCGGCTGCTCGCCGCGGCGCGCGAACTGGTCGACGAGTCCGGGTCTGAGGTCGCCCTCGACGAGGTGGCGCGGCGGGCCGGCGTCGGCAACGCGACCCTCTACCGGCACTTCCCAACCCGGGGCGACCTGCTCGTCGCCGTCTATGCCGACGAGGTAGCCGCGCTGTGCCGACAGGGCGCCGACCTGCTCGGCGACCCGTCGCCCGCAGACGCACTCTTCACCTGGCTGGACGCGTTCGTCATCCACGTCGCGACGAAACGCGCGCTCGCCCTGGCCGCCACCGAAGGCCCCGGCACCCGCCGGACCCGACTGTTCGACAAGTGGCATGAATCGATGCGCTCCACGGCGACCAACCTGCTGCGCCGCGCACAGGACGCCGGCACCGTACGGCCCGATCTCACCGTGACCGATCTGCTGGCCATCGGCAGCGGTGCCGCTCTCACCGGCACCAATGTGGCGCACGCGCAACGGCTCGTCGGGCTGCTGCGCAGCGGTGTCCAGGTGGACAGGGACGGCACCATCAGGTGAGGAGAGCGAGCCCCTCGACCTGGGATCAGCGGCGTTGGTCGCGCGCGCTTCGGGATGCATCAATTCGGTACGGTCGCCGGATGGACAATGCCCGGCCATCGCGGCTGCCCAGCACACTGCTGTTCATCGCCATGTGCCTGCTCGGCATCTGCGCCCTGCCGTCCGCGGCGTTGTTCGTGCTCACTGGCACCGTAGGAGGCTCAGACCTTGCTCCCAGCCTCGCGATCGGAGCGCCGGCGCTGATCGCCTACCCCGTTGCGGTGTGGCTGTGGCTGCGCGCCAGAAGGCAACCCAAGGTGGGGCGGGCGTGGGTCCTTGCCGGACTCGGATTCGTGCTGATCGTCGGCAGCTCGGTTCCGCCGGTGACGATCTTCGGCGGGCTGATCGCCGAAGAGCGGCGGGAAAGTCAGCCGGGTGGACGCGGCTACCGGGGTTGAGTGGCCCAGGTCTGTTGTCATTTCGGTCTGGGCGAGGAGCCCGGCGACGAGGAAGGTGCGGGCGGTCGCGGCGTCACTGGATCGGGCGGCGCGCTTTCGCCTCGACCGGCCGGCCCGCGCGGCGGGCCTTCGCCTGGTCGGAAGCGCTCCCGGACAAGGGACGACCCCCGCCGGGGGGAAAGTGACCTGACGTAGTAGCGAGCGTGATCAAGCGCCGTACCGCGTGGTCAGACGCGTCGGTCGTGCCGGCTAGCATGATCGAGTGTCGCCGGACGGTACGGCGTTCGCTGACGATCCGCTGACTCCCCTCTGACGCGCTGCGGGCGTCCGAGGACGGCCGGAGGCCGCCCGCAGGGCGGGCCGCGAGCGCGACGACACTGATGTACGGTGCTCAGGCGGATAGGGCCGAGCTGTAAATCCGTCGCGAAAGCTACAGAGGTTCGAATTTTCTACCCGCCATCAGGGACTGACAAGGCCTCTGACCTGCGAAAGCGCAAGTCAGGGGCCTTAATCGCCTCCCAGCCCCGTTGACCGCTGTTGGCCTTGATCGTCCGGCTGATCGGGCACGCAACGGGCACGGGACGGCGTATGTGCGGGACTTCAGGGGAGGCCCAGCTGTGGAGATCGTGTCCACCCCCCAGCACCGGACGTTGACCTTCGTTCACGCCTGCAACCGGTCGGGCTATCGTCCAACGCTGGAGGAGGTCAAGCTCTGGTTCGACGAGCCGGCGGCGAACGTCACGACGGAGATCACGGCGCCTGGGCTTCTGGCCATGCTGGAGGGGATGCAGAAAGCGTTCTCGCAGGTGCAGCTTTCGCGAGAGGTCGCCAGGGAGCATCCAGTCGACCACCTGGTCCGAATCAAGTGGCTTGAGGCGTCTGATGATCGCCTGCGGTTGACCAGGCTGGGTGAGGCCCTACTGACCGATATTCAGCGCGGCGAGGAGGCGGAGGATTCGCCTGTCGTGGTACTCGAAACCACGGACAGGTTCGCCTACGCCCGCCTGATCGGAGAGATCGCTAGGCTCGGGGATGCGTTCCTCGTAGACCCCTACTTCCGTCTGCCGCAGCTTGCGACGATCCTCGACTCGACTCGTCTCAAGCGCGTGCTTATCTCGAAGCAGTACAAGGGCAGCAAAGAAGCTCGCGACGAGCTGGCAGTAGCGCTTGCAGCTGTTGATCCGGAGCGGAATATCCAGATCCGTGCGACCGCTGCCACCACCCTGCATGACCGCCTGGTCGTGGCGGACTCCGGGGACGTGTACATGCTTGGCGCATCTCTGGGCACGATCGGTAAAGCAAACACGGCCTTCATGAAGGTGCCGGAGAAAGGCGCCGCCGCTCTCAAGCAACTCGCGGAGGACCTCTGGGATGCCGCGGAGCCGGTGTTACTAGCGTCTGCGGTGAAGGAAGAGAGCGGGCAGTAGGGCGTGGATCTCCTCGTCGGGCAGTCGTAGACCGTCCAGCCTCCCCGGACGGGGACAAGGTGGAGCGCCCTACCGGACGAACGACATTGGCCCCGTCCGGGGAGGCTGGTAGCCCTTGTGGTGCCCGGCGAGGTGAGCCGCGCTGGCATCTCTGAGGAGGGTCGGGGTTCGGGGCGGAGCCCCGAGGTCTTCAAGGTCTTGTCGTCCGTCATCGTGGCCGGCCGGCCCGGCCGATGCCGGCCGGAGGTCGCCAGCAGGCCGGGACCGGGCCGGCGCGGCCCGCTTGCGGGCCGCCTTGATCCTAAAGAGACTGTTTCGGCAGTGGTATCGCCCATCACCCGCCGGATCACAGTGCTAATCGCACGCTTTGTGGAGTCGTTCGACCGCGACAAAGATCTGCTGTTCAGGGCCATGCCGGCTCGATCGCCACTCAGCAAGTAGGGGTCGGACGGCATCGACCAGCCCGGAGAGTTCCTGGTCAGTTGCCGGCTCGGGCAGTGCGTCAAGCGCCGCCACTGCGACCACGGTCGCCTGATACCGGTAAGCGTTCGTCGCTGTGTCTTGCCAGCCGGGCGAGTGGCGCCACTCCTGCACACGCTGGTGCACCTCGGCTGCGGCGGTCCGGATGACGGCCGCTTGCTGGCGAGGTGTGAGTTCGGTGCGGGCGTCAAGGCGGTCGGCGGGCTCCTGCGGCGGCGTGTCGGCGTCGCGCATGGCGGCGATCGTACCGGGGCCATGATCGGAACTGCTCGCCCGCGTGCTGCGCGACGATGGCGATCAGCCGGCGGTGTCGTTCCACTCCGGGGCAAGGATCGAGTAGAGCTGGGAGTCACGCCAGGCACCGTTGGTGAAGACGTGATCGCGCAGCCGGCCTTCGTACTGCATACCGAGCCGCTTGGCAACGCCGATGGATGGAGTGTTGTCGGGGCCGACAGCTGCGGTGATGCGGTGCAGCTTCAGCTCTCGAAAGCCGTAGTCAACGATGGCTCGGGCTGCGTCGGTAGCGTAGCCGTGGCCCCAGTGATCCGCTCCGATGGCATAGCCCAACTTGGCGGCCTGGTGCCCGGTGAGCCCGAGTCGGGCGAAGCCGATCATGCGGTCCGAGGTGTCGGCCACGGCCAGGTAGTACTCGTTACGCGGGTCGAGCTGTGCGCGGCTCACCGCTCCCTCAACCATGGCGACGGTGGCGGCCTGGTCGCGGCTGTCGAACGAGAGCCACCGCGTGACCCGGTCGTCACCGACGATCGCCAGAGCGTCGGCCGCGTCATCGGGTCGCAGCTCGCGAAGAGTGATGACGCGGCCGGGGATGGTGATCGGGTACATGTGCTGATGCTGCCTTATTGGGGAAGGGCGTTGGCAGGCGTGTGCGTGAAGTGCTCGATGCCGTCGATGAGGTCACGGGCGTCATGGGCGTGGCCGGCACGGGTGATGGCCTGGTGGACACGACGGACCGAGTGGATGACACCGTTGATGCGCTGATCGGCGGGAAGATCGAGCACGGGGGCGAGGGCATCAGCGGTGGCATCGAGTTCTCCGCTGGCGACACGGGCAATGGCGAGGTTGGTGTGGGAGCCGGCCTGGTCGCCGAAGGCCCACGCCGGGTCGTGGCGGTCGGAGTACGCCTGGACGGCACGCAGGGCGTAGCGCTCGGTAGTGCCGGCTTCCCCGGGCAGCCAGGCGAGGGCGTCGCTGGCGTAGTAGAGAGTGCGGGGCTTGTTGAAGGTGCAGATGCCGCCGATCTCGTCCATCTCGTCGGGGCGTACCCGTGACCAGGTGTCCTCAGCCTCGGTGATCGCGGCCTTGGCCTGTTCCGCGTTACCGAGTGCGGCGTAGGCGCGTGCAGCACTGACGGGCAGCCAGACGGCTGAGGTGCCGCCTGTTTGGGTGGCGTACTCGCGTCCAGCCTCGGCGTAGCGGGCTGCTTCGGCGTACCGGCCGGCCCAGTAGGCAACCAGCGATTGGAGTCCGCGGAGCCAGGCTTGCAACCCGGGGTGACCGGACTGGTCGGCGCAGAGGACGGCGGTTCGGGCTTGCAGCATGGCGGAGTGGGGGTCGGCCATGTCGTGCGAGACCTTGGCGAGTAGGCCACTGGTGATGCCGGCGAGGAAATGCAGGTCTCGCGACTGGGTGGGCTGTTGGCGACGTTCGAGCAGCGTGAAGAGGGTGTCCTGAGTTTCGGCCAGGTCCGGCAGGAGTTGGCCGACCGGTCGCTGCGGGTAGGCCAGGGCGAGGCGCTGCACGTCCTCGGTGAGCTGGTCGATGGCTGCCGGGGAGGTGGCTTCGGCTGCGAGCATTGTGTACTGGCGGGCGCGTTGTGCGGCCATGGCGAGGAGGTTCCTTTCCGGGCCGGCGCCGGTGGGCTCGACGATGTGCTGTCGGGCTGGCGCAGGGGTCAACTGGTGGGATGCCCAGGGGCGCTGCAACTCCTCGATCGGCTTGCCGAACATGGCCTGCAAAGCCCGCCGTGTGGCGGGGGTTGATGAGGCCAGGTCCCGTTCGCCACGGGCCAGCCGACCGAGGTGCCGCGCGCTGATCGCCGCGCGGGGGTCCATGCGGCTGAACTCGTCGGCCAGTTCCTCGTACGTACGGTCGCTGCACTGGATGAGGTGCTCCAGGACGGTGCGAGGTTCGCGGCGATCTTTGGCCATCGTCGACGCCTTCCTGATGGGCTGTCTCCACGCTCACCTGCGTGAGGTCCTGAACGCAACGCAGGTCCGCAGGGTGTCCGCCCGAGGTCCGTCAGAGGTGCTGTTTCGGTCCTCGATCGGTCTCCACAACCGGGTGTTCTATCTCCACCATGGATGTCTCACCCACCGCAATTGTGCATGTACTGAACGTTGAGATGCATGCGTCAAAAACGACACCAAGCCGCTCCCGCCTGTGTCGATCTGTAGCGGCTTCGTCCTGAGCAGGGCACCGGAGCAGGTGCAGGCAGGCGACGCACGGTGTCGGCCGTGGCCACAGCCCGCCTGCTTCGGTGCCCATCCACCGATCAAGGGCGGGCGGTGATGGTCCCGAAGCCGGGCGACGTTCTGCGCGTCGGCAGCGGTGCGTCGGTGCAGTTCGGCGGGGATCGCTCGCTGATCTTCCGAGTCATCAAAGTCTGCGACCGGCCGACGTACGACGGCTGGGTCTGGCTCACCGGCTACTCACTCGACCGCGCGGGCAACGCCGTCGACCGGCGAGAGATCTTCGTGCAACGCGCCGGGTTACGACTGATCACTCCGGCTGCCGCTCCCGCCGCCGCGCGCACACTCCCCGCTCCTCCGGGCCACGCCGGCCGGAGCGGGGCGAGCCGGAAGGCCAGCACGACGATTTCACCTTCGAGGAGGTAGCGGTGACCATGCATTCGGTTGGCGTCTTCCGGGCAGCGTCGCGCTTGGCCCGGCTCTGCCCGGAGCAGGTGAAGCGGATCCGATTCCGTCGCACCACCTTCGGACGACGGGGCTTGGCCGAGGAACAGGTCTACGGTTTTCTCCGTGCGGTCGTCGACGAGCTGACCGCGCGGGATGGCGTAGAAGCTGGCCTCCGAGCGGAGAATGCTCGGCTGAAGACCGCTCTGAGTCAGTGGCAGAGCAACGCTGCCCGAGATCGAGCCGGATGGCCAACGCAGAGCGGCGGGCAGAATTTCAGGAGTTGGTGACGGACGGAGCGCCGGTCAACGTAGTGCAGCAGGTGGCTGACCCGCGCGGCATGCCTTCACCAGTTCGGAAGCGCTCCCGGACAAGGGACGACCCCCGTCGGGGGGAGACGGGGGTCGTCGAAGGTTCGGCTCCGGGGGGGTCGAGCCGAACCACTCAGCGGCCACGGGGGGTGCAACCGCTGAGGGCCTTTGCCTGTTTCGGGGATGTGAAAGCTCGTCGTACGGACAAGTCTGCCTGAGCGGGCCCGTCACGTCGAGTGGTGCCGACCCCACTCAGTGCGAAAATCTCCTCGCGGAGTGTGAGCGTGATCACGCAGGGCGGGATTTACGGTGTCAGCCCGCAGGTCTGGAGGGTGGCCTGACCCCGGGCACCCGCCGACGATAGACCATCCGGCTAGACTTTCGCGCCGTGGGCCGAAGTGCCGCTTTCTTCGATCTGGACAAGACCGTCATCGCCAAGTCGAGCGCCCTGGCGTTCGGTCGGCCGTTCTACCGGGACGGGCTGATCACCCGGCGTGACGTGGTCAAGTCGGCGTACGCGCAGCTGATGTTCCGGCTGGGCGGCACCGACGAGCAGACCATGGCCCGAACACGGGACTACCTGGCCGCGCTCTGCAAGGGCTGGCAGGTGGAGCAGGTCCGCCAGATCGTCGCGGAGACGCTGCACGAGCTGATCAACCCCTATGTGTACGCCGAAGCCGCTGTCCTGATCGCGGAGCACCAGGCCGCCGGGCGGGACGTGGTGCTGGTGTCGGCGTCCGGCGAGGAGATGGTCCGGCCGATCGGCGAGTTGCTCGGGGTCACCGACGTGATCGCCACCCGGATGACGGTTCGGGACGGCAGGTACAGCGGCGAGGTCGAGTTCTACGCGGCTGGTCCGAGCAAGGTCGAGGCGGTCGGCGAGTTGGCGGCGGTTCGGGGTTACGACCTGGCCGACTCGTACGCCTACTCCGACTCATACAGCGATCGCCCGCTCTTGGAGTGTGTCGGTCACCCGAGTGTGGTCAACCCGGACCGGCAGTTGCGCAAGCTGGCCTCGGAGAACGCCTGGCCGGTGCTGGAGTTCCGGCACCCGATCCCGCTGGGCCGTCGCCTGCGGGAACGACCCGCTGTCCCGGTGGCCGCCGCGGCCCTGGGGGTCGGGGTTGGCGTGGCCATCGGTATCGCCTGGTACGGCCGGCATCGCCGGACCCGCGCCGCCGCCACCGCCTGACCCGGTCCGGGCTGCACGACCCTTCCTGCGGTTCCCTCGCGTCGGCACGTGTCGCCGACGTGACGGTGAGCGCCGCCCCACTCCTGCCTGACAACCCGTTTGAGCGATCGCTCAAGCAGTCGTATGCTCCGTTTGAGCGATCGCTCAAACGGGGAGGTCACACATGGTCCACGACGACGAGGAACAGCCGCACGACGACGAGGAACAGCCGGCCGAGCGGACGGCCGCCAACTGGGTCCTGGCCGGCCTGATCACGCTCTTCGGGCTGGTCGTCTTCGTCGGGGTGGTCAATCAGGGCCGGGCCGACAGCGCCGCGCTCTTCGTGGCGCTGCCGGTGCTGCTGGCCGCCGCCCTCGCGCTCACCCCCCGCCAGACGACCCACGGCAGGGTCTTCACGGCCACCACGATGGCCCTGCTGCTGGCGGGGGTGCTGCTGCACGAGGGTGCGATCTGCGTCGTCCTGGCCGCCCCGCTCGTCTACGCCGTGGCGCACGGCACCACCGCGCTGATCCACGCTCTCCGGAAGGCCAACCGGCCGTACGTGTTCGCGGCCGTGCCGCTGCTGCTCCTGCCGGGCCTGGAAGGCAGCGGCATCGCCGGCCGGGTCGACCCCGAGCAGACGGTCGAGGTGACCAGGGTCGTCGGGCTCCCCATCGACCGGGTGGCCGAGCACCTCGCCGCCGGCCCCCGCCCGACCGCCGTCCGTTCCGCGCCGCTGCGACTGCTGGGCGTACCCACACCGGGGCAGGTCAGTGGCGACGGGCTCAGCCTCGGCGACAGGTGGATGTTCGGTTACCACGGCAGCGCGCACGGTCCGGGGGGCCACCTGCTCGCCGAGGTGGACGACGTCGCACCGGGGCGGGTCGGCTTCCGCTTCGTCGAGGACAGCTCCATCACCGCGCGCTGGTTCACCTGGCGGCACGCGGAGCTGAGCTGGCGGGCGATCGATCCGGGGCACACCGAGGTCCGGGTCCGGGTCGACTACGCCCGGGGCCTGGACCCGTCCTGGTACTTCGGGCCGGTGCAGCAGGTGCTGCTCGGCGCCGGGGCCGGCCACCTGCTCGACATGCTGGCGTTGGAGTGACAGTCGCCCGCTGGCTGAGCCTGGCGCTGCCGCTTGTCGCCGTGCTCGCCGTCGGTGGCCGGGTGCGGGACCGGGCCTCCCGGGCCGCGGGGCTGTTGGCGTTCGTCGCCGCCGGGATCGGCATCGCCGCGCTGCACGAGGTCGCCCGCCGGACCGGTTGGTACGCGTTCACGCCTGTCGACGGCGCGTTCCGGGGGATGCCGGTGGACCTGTGGATCGGTTGGGCCGTCCTCTGGGGTCCGTTGCCGGTGCTGCTGCGCCGGGTGCTGCCGCTGCCGGTCGCGCTGGGTCTGCTGCTCTGGGTCGACGCGGTCGCGATGCCGGCGCTGCACCCGCTGGTCCGCCTCGGGCCGCACTGGCTCGTCGGGGAGGTGGTCGGGCTGCTCGTGGTGGCCCTACCCGCCCAACTGCTCGGTCGATTCTGCGCCGACCGCCGGCACCTGGGCACGCGGACGCTCCTCCAGGTCGGCGTGTTCGCCGCCCTCCTGCTCTGGTTCGTGCCCACCCTGGCCTTCGAGTTCGGCGACGGGTCGTGGGCGGGGCTGACCGGGCTGAACCGCACCGGGCTGCTGGTGGTGGCGCAACTGGGCCTGCTGGCGGCCACGCCGGCGTTGGCTGCCGTCGCCGAGTTCGCCGTCCGGGGCGGTGGCACGCCGTACCCGTGGGACCCGCCGCGTCGCCTGGTCACCACCGGCCCGTACGCCTACCTGGCCAACCCGATGCAGCTCAGCGCGGTGGTGGTGCTGCTGTGCACCGCCGTGGCCACCCGGAGCGTCACCCTGGCCCTCACGGCGCTGTCGACGGGAGCATTCGGGGCGGCGGTGGCCGGGCCGCACGAGCACCACGATCTACGGGTGCGACACGGCGACTCCTGGCGGTCGTACCGGGAGCAGGTGCGCGACTGGTGGCCTCGCTGGCGGCCGTACCCGGTCGGGCCACCGGCGGTGCTCTGGCTGGACGACGACTGCGGGCCCTGCGCGGCCACCTGGCGGATGCTGGCCCGGCGGCACCCGGCCGGGCTGTGGATCCGGCCCGCTCGGGAGCACGAGCACGTGCTGTGGCGGGCGGAGTACGTGGGCGGCGACGGTCACGTGGAACGGGGGGTGGCCGCCGTCGCCCGCGGACTCGAACACGTCCACCTCGGCTGGGCGCTGCTGGGCTGGACCCTTCGACTGCCCGGGGTCACCTGGCTCGCCCAACTGGTCACCGATGCGATGATCGCACCGCCGCACCCGGCCCGCAGGCGAGGAGAGCCATGTCCGACACCAAACAGCGCCTCCTCGACGGCACCATCGCCGCGATCCGGGAGCACGGCATCGCCGGTGTCTCCGCGCGTACCATCGCCGCCGCCGCCGGGGTGAACCAGGCGCTCGTCTTCTACCACTTCGGCACCGTCGACGACCTGCTCGCGGCGGCCTGCCGGACCGGCACGGCCGAGCGGGTCCGGCACTGGTCGGCACGGTTGGCCTCGGCCGGTTCGCTGCGCGAGCTGCTCGCCGTCGGGCGAGCGCTGCACGACGAGGAACGCCAGCTCGGCAATGTCACCTTCCTGGCCCAGATGCTGGCCGGTGCACAGGCGGACCAGCGGATGGCCGCGCCGACGGCCGCGGCGCTCCAGCTCTGGGTGGACGAGATCGAGGCGGTCCTGCGAAGGCTGCTCGCCGGGTCACCGTTCGCCGAGGTGGCCGACGTGCCCGGACTGGCCCGCGCGGTGTCGGCCGCGTTCATCGGGCTGGAGCTCTACGAGGGGGTGGACCGGGAGGGCGCCGACCAGGCGTTGGCCGCGCTCGACCAGCTCGCGCTGCTGCTGGAGATCGTCGACGACCTCGGGCCGATCGCCCGCCGGGCGCTGCAAGCCAAGGTCAACCGCGCGGTACGGCGGGAGTGACAGCCACTCAGGCGGCGGCGAGGATCTCGTCGCCGATGGCGGTGAGCTGGTCGGCGCCGACCTCGACCGCCGCCAGGTAGTGGCGTAGCCAGGAGCGCAGCCCGTCCGGCGTGCCAGTGGCGAAGGCGCCGGCCGAGCCGACGTACTCGGGCTCCCGCTCCCGGTGCCCGACGTCGACGGCGAGCAGCCCACGCGGGTCGAGGCCGCTGGCGAGCAGCACCAGCCGCGCGGCGCCACGGGCCACCACGCCGGACGGCCCGGCGAACGGGCGCAGGTTCAGCAACTCACCATGGACGACGGCGGCGAGCACAAGCGGTGAGACAGTGCTGCCGCCGGCGACCAGCCCGGCCAGCCCGTCCAGTCGGGCGGCGACCACCGGATCGGCGACCGGCCGGCCCAACTCGGCCTCCGACACCAGGTCCCGGGCGGCGAGCACGTGCAGTTTCGCGAGAGCCTGTCGCGGGGCCTTCGGCCAGAGCTCACTCAGGCCGGGCAGCGCCCCGGCGACCCGCAGCGCCCCCTGCAGCAACGGGTCGGTGACCGTGCCGGCGCGGACCGCCTCCCGGTCGTGCACGGCCCCTTCGAGGGCGGCGCTGGCCACCGCCGAGCGCAGGCTCACCTCGGCGGCGACCTGCCCACCGTGCCGGCGCAGCGCACGGTGCCCGAGCGCCTGGTCGAACCGCTCGCGGGCCTGCTCGACGGCGGCGGCGATGTCGGCGAGCGCGAGCAGGGGTGCGAGCGGGTCGGTGGTCACCCCGCCACGCTAGCGACCCGGCCCGGCCCGCCGGTTCGCACCCGGCCACGGCGCGACCCGGACCACGCGGACCTGGGCGCCCCGTTCAGGCCGCCACGCGTTGCGGGCAAGGTCAACACAGGTTCCTTGACGTCGGGGTGTCCGCTTGACCTGGACACCGCTACGTCAAGGAGCCCGTGTCGATCAAGGTGCCCCGTGCGGCTACCCCCGGCGAGGTGGGCCGTCGGGCGCGTGGTGAGGGCCGCTCGGCGCGACGGGGCGGGCAGCGGTCGCCTGCCGCAGGACCCGGGACTACCCTCGTGCCCAGCGAGACGCAGGTCACCCGAGGACGAAGGAGTCACGGCATGAGCGAGGCATTGGCCAATCTGCTGAACGAGACGCGCCAGTTCCCCCCGCCGGCCGAACTCGCCGCGCACGCCAATGTCACGGTCGACGCGTACGCGGAGGCCGAGACCGATCGCCTCGCGTTCTGGGCGAAGCAGGCCGACCGGCTGGCCTGGTCGAAGAAGTGGGACGAGGTGCTCGACTGGTCGAACCCGCCGTTCGCGAAGTGGTTCGTCGGTGGGCAGCTCAACGTGGCGTACAACTGCCTGGACCGGCACGTCGAGGCGGGCCGGGGCGACAAGGTCGCCATCCACTGGGAGGGCGAGCCGGGCGACACCCGGACCATCACGTACGCCGACCTGCACGAGCTGACCTGCCGGGCGGCGAACACGCTCACCGAGCTGGGTGTCACGGCCGGCGACCGGGTGGCGATCTACCTGCCGATGATCCCGGAGGCGGCGGTCGCGATGCTGGCCTGCGCCCGGATCGGCGCGGCGCACAGCGTGGTCTTCGGCGGCTTCTCCGCCGACTCGCTGAGCAACCGGATCCAGGACGCCAGCGCCAAGGTGGTGATCACCGCGGATGGCGGCTATCGGCGGGGCAAGCCGTCGGCGCTGAAGCCGACCGTGGACGAGGCGGTGGCGAGCTGCCCGTCGGTGGAGCACGTGCTCGTGGTCCGCCGCACCGGCGAGGACGTGGCCTGGTCGGCGAAGGACCACTGGTGGCACGAGACGGTGGAGACCGCGTCGGCCGAGCACACCGCGCAGCCGTTCGACGCCGAGCACCCGCTGTTCATCCTCTACACAAGCGGCACCACGGCCCGCCCGAAGGGCATCCTGCACACCACCGGCGGCTACCTCACCCAGGCGTCGTACACGACGCACGCGGTCTTCGACCTCAAGCCGGAGACGGACGTCTACTGGTGCACCGCCGACATCGGCTGGGTCACCGGGCACTCCTACATCGTGTACGGCCCGCTCTCCAACGGCGCCACCCAGGTGATGTACGAGGGCACCCCGGACACCCCGCACAAGGGCCGGTTCTGGGACATCGTCGAGAAGTACAAGGTCAGCATCCTGTACACCGCTCCGACGTTGATCCGCACGATGATGAAGTGGGGCGAGGACATCCCCGCCGGCCACGACCTGTCGTCGCTGCGGTTGCTCGGCAGCGTCGGCGAGCCGATCAACCCCGAGGCCTGGATGTGGTACAGGGAGTTCATCGGCGGCGGAGCGCTGCCCATCGTCGACACCTGGTGGCAGACCGAGACGGGCGCCATCATGATCTCCCCGTTGCCGGGGGTGACCGCGACCAAGCCCGGGTCGGCGATGGCCCCGCTGCCGGGCATCGTGGCCGACGTGGTGGACGACCAGGGCCAGTCGGTGCCGAACGGTGGCGGCGGCTACCTGGTGCTGCGCGAGCCGTGGCCGTCGATGCTGCGCACCATCTGGGGTGACGACAACAGGTTCATCGAGACCTACTGGAGCCGGTTCGAGGGCATGTACTTCGCCGGTGACGGGGCCAAGAAGGACGACGACGGGCACATCTGGCTACTCGGCCGGGTCGACGACGTGATGCTGGTGTCCGGGCACAACATCTCGACCACCGAGGTGGAGTCGGCGCTCGTGTCGCACCCGTCGGTGGCCGAGGCGGCGGTGGTGGGCGCGACCGACCCGACCACCGGGCAGGCCATCGTCGCGTTCGCCATCCCGCGCGGCAGCACCGACATCGCCGGCGAGGCGGGTGAGCAGCTCATCGCCGAGCTGCGCAACCACGTGTCGAAGACGCTCGGGCCGATCGCCAAGCCGCGGCAGATCATGCTGGTGGCAGAGCTGCCGAAGACCCGCTCCGGCAAGATCATGCGCCGGTTGCTGCGCGATGTCGCGGAGAACCGGTCGCTCGGTGACGTGACCACGTTGCAGGACTCGTCGGTGATGGAGCTGATCTCCTCGGGGATGAGTGGAGCCAAGTCCGACGAGGACTGACGGTAGGCGTACACAGCGGAGGGTGGCGGTCCGTGCGGACCGCCACCCTCCGTCATTTTCTTACGGGTACGGCCCGCAGCGTCCCGCCGCTGTCACATCGGTCGGTCGGCTGACCCGATAGCGGCTAAACGGCCACAGACGGTGGGTCTCCGCTGTCCTTTCGGCCGGTTGTGATTTAGGTTCACGCAGGTTGGCAGAATTCGACACTCGTCACATCGATGGTCGGACGACCCCACGTCCTCCTCCCCATGCCCGAGAAATGGAGCGGCATGAACCACAAACCGCAGTCCGGAGCGCGACGACGACTACTCGTCGCGTTGCCCGCCATCGCCCTCGCGGCCACGTCACTGACCGTGACGGGCAGCGCGGCGGCCCAGTCGTCGTCTCCGACGCCTCAGGCGGTGATCGGCGCGGATGAGCACTACATCAACTACGCCGAGCCCGAGGTGCAGCCGGACACCACAGGCCGCGAGGTGAAGGGCAAGGGTGGCGTCTACACCCCTGCCGTGGAGTCCGCGCGCGAGTTCGACCAGAAGCACGCTCGGGGCAACCCGGTGACCGCCCGGCAACTGGCCAGGGACGAGGCCAAGTCGCTGAAGACCGGCCAGAACCCCCGCAAGTTCAAGAAGGCGCCGACCACGCAGACGGCGAAGCTGTTGACGCTGCTTGTCGAGTTCAACGACAAGGCCAACGACGACTTCACCGACGTGATGGTCCCGAAGACGGTGTTCGAGGACCGCACCTGCGAGCCCGGCACCGTGCAGAACGGGCCGAAGCACAACAAGATCCCGGACCCGTCGCGCCTGCCGCACGAGGACAACAACTCGATGTGGGTGCCGGACTTCTCGCCGTCGCACTACAACAAGATGCTCTACAGCAAGCAGGGCATCACCGAGCGGGTCCGCAAGGACCTGAAGGGCCCGGACGGCAAGAAGGGCATCGACCTGTCCGGTCGCACCATGCACAACATGTACCTGGAGATGTCCAAGAACGCGTACACGGTGGAGGGGCAGTCCAGCCCCTGGATCACCGTGCCGCACTCCGAGGGCTGGTACGCGGCCAACCGCTGCTTCCAGGACGAGACCGGCGCCTGGGTTCCCGGCCGTGAGCAGTCGATGAACGGCCACCCGGACAACCCGGCCGGCGCGGGTCGCCTGGCGACCGACGCGATCGACGCGCTCGTCGCGAAGGACCCGACCTTCCCGTGGGCCGACTACGACATCGAGGACCAGGCCGACCGCGACGGTGACGGCAACGTCTTCGAGCCGGACGGCGTGATCGACCACCTCGTGCTGGTGCACGCCGGTCAGGGCAAGTCCCGTGGCGGCGGCGCCGAGGGCGTGTACGCCGTCTGGGCGCACTCCTCCACGGTCGCCGGTGGTTACACCATCCCGGGCACCAACCTCAAGGCGTCGAACTACATCGTGCAGCCGGAGGACGCCGGCGTCGGTGTCTTCGCCCACGAGTTCGGCCACGACCTGGGCCTCCCGGACCTCTACGACACGTCCGGCAACGCCGACTCCGACGTGGACTTCTGGGACCTGATGGCGTCCGGCTCGCACTCCGGCGAGATCTTCCAGGCGCTGCCCACGCACATGGGCATCTGGGACAAGTGGGTGCTCGGCTGGGCCGACCCGCTGACCATCCGCCCCGGATCGAACCCGCGTGAGGTGAAGCTCGGGCAGACCTCACGTACGCCCATCGACTCCGAGGACGGCATCAAGGTCGACCTGCCGGACAAGGTGACGACGCTGGCCACGCCGCACAGCGGCACGAAGATGTGGCACAGCAACAACGACCAGAGCTGGGCCGACGTCAAGCTGAGCCGCTCGGTCGACGTGCCCGCCGCGGCGGACGCGAAGTTCTGGATGTGGAACAACTACATCATCGAGGAGGACTGGGACTACGGCTTCGTCGAGCTGTCGACCGACGGTGGCGCGTCCTGGACCGAGCAGAAGGTGTACGACGAGGGCGGCACTGTCGTCACCACTCCCGACGGCTACCCGGACCCGAACGGCCGGATGACCGACTTCGGCGGCAAGAAGTACGGCCTGACCGGCAGCACCGACGGCTGGCGCCACGACTACGTCGACCTGTCGGCGTACGCGGGGACCACCGTGCAGCTGCGGCTGCGCCAGGCCACCGACGAGGCGTTCGAGGAGCGCAACTGGTTCGTCGACGACTTCTCGGTGACCGGCGGCGGCGCCACCACGTGGAGCGACGACGTCGAGGGCGGCGCCAACGGCTGGACGGCCACCGGCGGCACCTTCGTCGACACCAACGGCGGGGGCTGGAAGGTCTCCAGCGGCACCGAGGTGCACGCGCAGTTCTACCTGGCCGAGTGGCGCAACTTCGACGGCTTCGACAAGGGCCTGAAGTACGCGTACGACACGATCTACTCGCACGAGGCGTGGAAGGTCGACCGGATCTCGTACAACGCGCCGGGCATGCTGGTGTGGTACCGGGACAGCGCGCTCGGCGACGTCAACCACGTCACCGGGCAGATGACCTCCCTGCCCAGCTACGGCGCGAAGGGCGGGCTGCTCATCGTCGACTCGCACTTCGACCCGTACCGCCGCACGGGCGTGGCGGCCGAGAAGGACCCGTCGGTGACGGACAACCTGCCCAGCCGCCCGCAGTCGGCGAACGCCGCGTTCACGCTCCAGAAGACGTACCCCTTCACGGAGTGCCTGGAGGCGGCGGACGAGCCGTACAGCGCGTACTGCACCAAGTTCAAGGCGCAGGCGCCGGTGAAGTCCTTCACCGACGCCAAGACCTGGTACCCGGGCATCGAGATGCGCGACGGGTCTCCGTACGCGCGGGACAACGACGCCTCGGTGGTCGTGCCGTCGCGGAACAACGCGCCGTACACCACCCGGGTCACCCACCCGGACGGCAGCCCGGCGCCGGAGTTCTACGGCGTGACCCTGGGCGGCGGCGCGATCGTGCTGGGCACCGGCAACCCCGGTGACGCGGGCGTGAACTACGGCGTGTCGCTCACCATCAAGAAGGCCGCGAAGGACAACTCGTCCGCGACGATCTTCGTCACCCCGGTGAAGAAGTGACGGTCTGCTGAGCGGTAGCCGATAACAGTGGTTGGTGGGGCCGGTGGCGGAGACGCCTCCGGCCCCACTGTCGTACATCGATCACATCTATCGAGATCTGTCGTTGCAAACCAGAACCGGGCGGCCCGCCGCTGGTCACTGTGGCCGACGATGCGCCCGAGATGTGACGGTGGAAAGCATTCCCCACAAAATCTTGCAACAAATCGACGCGTTCATCTTCCCACCTGTCCCAGCAGTAACTATGTTCACCAATGGTCCCCCTCGTGGGATCGATCTCCCACCGGCCCGCACCCCCGTGGGGCCGGTTCCCTCACACCGGAGGTACCACGTGCGCAAAGTCGCAGTGGGTCTGCTCGGGCTCTCACTGACGGCGACGGGCCTGTTCTACGGCCCGTCCGCCTCGGCGGCGCCGCAGCCCAAACTGCCGGCAGCTCCGGCCGCTGCCGAACCGCAGGCGCTGAAGGACGAGCTCCCCGACAAGCTCGAGGACAAGCGCCGCGCGCTGCGTCAGCAGGGTCTCAGCGACGTGCTGAGCGGTCGTAGCAAGCCGATCGAGCGCAACGGCAGCACTGTCGTCAAGGTCGGCGAGGTCGGCAAGGCCGCCACCAACGGCAACGCCCGCTCCGCCGCCGGCAACCCGCCGCCCACCCAGGATCAGTACGTCGAGCTGGAGCGGGAGCGGACCGACAAGATCTTCGTGATCCTGGCCGAGTTCGGTGACGAGCGGCACCCGTCCTACCCGGACAAGGACACGGACCCGAACACCGCGGGCCCGGCCACCTTCGAGGGGCCGCTGCACAACAAGATCCCCGAGCCCAACCGGGCCGTGGACAACTCCACCATCTGGCAGCCGGACTTCAGCCCGGAGCACTTCCGCCAGGTCTACTTCGGCACCAACCCGGGCGACGAGTCGCTCAAGCAGTACTACGAGGCGCAGTCCTCGGGTCGCTACACCGTCGACGGTGAGGTGACCGACTGGGTCAAGGTCCGGTACAACGAGGCTCGCTACGGTCGTTCCGACGACCCGAAGGCCGACAACGACCCGACCGGCGACCCGGCCGTCTGCGGCGACAACGTCTGCTCGAACACCTGGGCGCTGATCCGCGACGCCGCCGACCAGTGGGTTCTCGACCAGAAGGCCAAGGGCCGGACGGACGCGCAGATCGCCGCCGAGATGAAGTCCTTCGACCAGTGGGACCGGTTCGACTACGACGGTGACGGCGACTTCAACGAGTCGGACGGCTACATCGACCACTTCCAGATCGTCCACTCCGGCGGCGACCAGGCCGACGGTGACCCGCAGCAGGGTGAGGACGCCATCTGGAGCCACCGCTGGTCGGCGTTCAACAGCTCGCCGGTCGGCCCGCCGAACTTCCCGATCGGTGGCACCCAGATCGGCAACACCGGCGTCTGGATCCGCGACTACACGATCCAGCCGGAAAACGGCGGCCGCAGCGTCTTCTACCACGAGTACGGCCACGACCTGGGCCTGCCGGACGACTACGGACCCGCGGACAACAACAACGAGCACTGGACCCTGATGGCCCAGAGCCGGCTCGGCGCCAAGAACGACGTGGGCATCGGCGACCGGGGCGGCGACCTCGGCGCGTGGAACAAGCTCCAGCTCGGCTGGCTCGACTACGAGGTGATCGTCGCGGGCCAGGACAAGAAGGTGGAGCTCGGTCCACAGGAGTACAACTCGCCGAAGGCACAGGCCGCCGTGGTGGTGCTGCCCCCGCGGGAATACACCTTCAACTACGGCGCGCCGATCGAAGGCGCCAAGCAGTATTTCTCCGGTAACGACGACAACCTCGACAGCTCGATGACGAGGACGTTCGACCTCACCGGCAAGTCCTCCGCGGCGCTGTCGCTCAAGGGCAAGTTCAGCATCGAAGCCAACTACGACTACCTCTACTTCGAGGCGTCGACCGATGGCGGCCAGAGCTGGATCGATCTGAACGGCACTGTCAACGGTCAGCCGATCGGCGTCGACGGCGCCGGCCGTCCGGCCCTCTCCGGCACCAGCAACGGCGCCTGGGCCGACATCAACATCCCACTGACCTCGGTCGCCGGCAAGGCGGCGCAGGTCCGCCTGCACTACGTCACCGACGGTGGCGTCTCCGAGGGCGGTTTCTTCGGTGACGCGATCACCGTGACCGCCGACGGTCAGACCGTGTTCAGCGACGGCGCCGAGACCGACGCCGGCTGGGCCCTGGATGACTTCCAGGTGGTCGGCGCGACCTACACCCGGTTGTTCGACAACTTCTACATTGCCGGCAACCGGTCGTACGTCTCGTACGACAAGTACCTGAAGACCGGCCCGTACTTCTTCGGCTACGCGAACACCCGCCCGGACTGGGTGGACCACTACGCGTACCAGGAGGGCCTGCTCATCTCGTACTGGAACACCCGGTTCGCCGACAACAACACCGCGCCGGTGTCCGAGGCCAACCCGGGCGGTCACCCGGGTGAGGGTCGCAACCTGTACATCGACGCGCACCCGGAGCCGATCTACAACCTGACCGGTGCTCCGTGGCGGGCCCGGATCCAGGTCTACGACGCGCCGTTCAGCCTCAAGAAGGCCGACTCGTTCACCCTGCGTCTCAACAGCCAGCCGCAGTACATCCGCGGTCAGGCTGCCCAGCCCCTGTTCAACGACACCCAGAAGTACTTCTACGAGGAGCTGCCGAACCACGGCGTCAAGCTCCCCGCGACCGGTGTCAAGATCAAGGTTCTGGAGCAGGACGGCACCTCGATGAAGATCAGGATCTTCTGACCGACGATCCCGCACCACCCAGCGGCGCCCGGGCAGCTTGTCTGCCCGGGCGCCGTCCTTTGTCCAGCCGGCACCCGTCCCACGCGGGCGTGGGTTGCGCGCCAGCATCGTCACCCGCTGACCCGAACCCTCGTTTCGGTAGGGGACAACCCGGGCTTCTCCCTGTTCAACGCGACCACCAGGGTGTGCTGCGGCAACCGGGTCCTAGGCTGTCTGCCATGACCGACCAGCGCGGCGGAGTCGTCGACGAGTCCTGTGTCCTCACCGAGGGGCCGTGGACGCACCGCTTCGTCGGCGCCAACGGCACCCGGTTCCATGTGGTCGAGGCCGGCACCGGCCCGATGGTGCTCTTCCTGCACGGCTTCCCGGAGCACTGGTGGGCGTGGCACCAGATGCTGCCGGCGGTCGCCGACGCCGGCTTCCGGGCGGTCGCCGTCGACCTGCGCGGCTACGGCGCCAGCGACAAACCACCCCGGGGGTACGACGGCTACACCCTCGCGGCCGACATCGCCGGTTTGATCCGGGCGCTCGGCGAGCGCTCGGCGACGATCGTCGGCAGTGGCGTCGGCGGCATGGTGGGCTGGACGGTGGCCTCCTTCCACCCACCCCTGGTCCGCCGGCTCGTGGTGTTGGGGGCGCCACACCCGCTGCGACTGCGCGCCGGCATCTTCGCCGACCCACGGGGTCAGTTCGCCGCGTCCACCCCCGCGCTGAAGTTCCAACTACCCCGCTACGAGCACGTGCTGACCCGCGACGGCGCGGCGGCGGTCGCGGAGATCCTGCGCCGCTGGGGCGGGCCACGCTGGGTCGCCGGGCCGGACTTCGAGGCGTACGCCGAGCGGTGCCGGGAGGCGATGTGCATCCCACAGGCGGCGTTCTGCGCGCTGGAGGGCTACCGCTGGGCGTTCCGCTCGCTGCTGCGGCTGCACGGCTACCGGTTCGTACGCCTCATGCAGAAGCCGCTGGCCACCCCGACCCTGCAACTGCACGGCGCGCTGGACCCCGCCTCCCTGCCCCGTACCGCCCTGGGCTCCGGCCGCTACGTCGTCGCCCCGTACGAGTGGCGGCTGCTCGACGGGGTGGGGCACTTTCCGCACCTGGAGGCACCGGAGCTGGTGCTCGGCGAAATCCTGCGCTGGGCCAAGAGCTGACCGCTCAGACCCGCTGCTCCCGCAGGTCGGTGACCTCGGATGCCGGCGCCCAACCCTGGTAGACGCCGAAGTCGAAGACCTCCAGCCGCATCGCCTCGGCCACCGGCCAGCGGCCACCCGTGTATTCCACCCGCAACCAGGCGTCGTGCTCGCCGAGCACGATGAACGGCTGCCCCTGCCAGGTGCAGGTGGTCCGCACGTACGCCAGGTCCTCGATCTCGTTCGCCCGCAGCACCCGGACGTACCGGCCCGCGCGGACCTCCTCGAAGCCCTCGCCCGGCTCGCGTTGGTAGAGGCGGATGTTGTCACCATCCGGACTGGCCTGGTATTCCCGGCCCTGCCACCGGGCCACGTAACCGTCGCGCATCACGCCTCACCGACCCGTCGCCAGACCACCGTGTCGGTGTCCAACTCGGCGATCACCCGCTCGGTGCCGTCCGCGCCGATCCGCCACAGCTGTGCGCCGTGCGGGAGGCGCGCGCTGTCCACCTTGAACTCCGCCACCACATCGCTGCTCTCGCCCGGGGCGAAGCCGTTGCCCCGGAACGGGGGACGCTCGATGACCCAACCCTCCATGGCCCGCATCGCGGGCTCGTTCTGACCGCCGTAGGGGATCCGGTAGAGGCTCGGTCGGTGCGCCGGCCAGCGCAACACGTAGATCTCCTCGGCGTCGCGGGCGAACGGCGAACCGGGGTAGCTGAGGCCGAGCGCTTCGTGCACCTGCGCGGGCGTGGTCAGGTGGGCCAGCTCACCGGCACGGTGCACGAAGCCGGAGACCCGGTCGTACCCGCGGTCCAGGTAGTAGGCGAGTTGGCTGGGCGCGACCGCCTTCTGCATGACCGTCGGCCGGGCCGGGTCGACCACCGCCGGGGCGTACCGGGGGCGGGCGGTGGGCTCCGCCACGGCCGGCGCCTCCTCCGGGTCCACCTCCAGGTCGTCACCGAGCCCCACCTCGGCGGCCCAGTTGGCCAACGCGACGATCTGCTCACCGGGCAGCTTCGCGCCGACCGGCGTGCCCGGGTTGACGGCGAACGACCAGTCCTCGTCCGGCCACCGCCGGATCAGTTGGGCGAACTTCACACCGACGGTGACAACGTCGCCCTCGACGTGGTCGGCGAGGCGCTTCGGTGACGTGTAGACCACCACGTACGTCTCGCCGTCGAGCTGCGCCGTCCGCCAGACGAAGCCCGGATCACCGGGACGGCTGCCCGGCAGCGAATCCGGGGCCGCCGGTAGCAGCACCCGGGCCAGCAGCAGGGTGGACAGGAACGTGTCGGTGCTGCCGGCACCCGCGGCACCGAGAAGGTCCTCCTCGACGGTGTTGGCCGGCTCGAACTCGACCGGGGCCGGTTCGTCGACGGGCGGAGGCTGCCCATCGCCGTCCGCGGTCGCGGTCTCGCTCTCGCCGCTGCCGACCCGGTCCGCGCCGGTCACACCTGCCGACGAGCCGTCGCCGTCGGCGCGACCGCCACTGACCGGGACGCCATCGCGGTCACTGGTGAGCCCGCCACTGACCGGGTCGCCAGCGCGGTCAGTGGCGAACCCGCCGCCCGTGCCGGCACCGCTCAGGCCGCCCGCGGCATGGCCGACGTCCACCGGCCCGGTGGCGGCCGGCGCCGACGGGCTCGGACCGGGGTCGGACGACGCGGGACCGGACGGGCTGGGGTTGGAGGACGACGGGCTGAACAGGTTTGGACCGGAGGGCGCGGGGTCGAACGGTCGCGGGGCGGCCTCGGCGGGGCGGGGCTGCCGGGCCGCGTCGAACGGGCCGCTGGTCTCGACCGGTTCGGTGAGATCGCGGGACTCGATGATGGTGCCCTCGATGACGATGGGCGTGAAGCCGCGGCGCGGCGCGGGCGGGCCGGAGACCGGTTCCGCGACGGACGCCGACAACTCCTCCACCGGCCCGAATCGGCTCGGCCGATCGTGCGGGATCGCCCGGGTCTGGTCCGCCGACGGGCTGGGCCGCTCCGGCGCCCGGGTCAGCGGCGGCTCACCGGTCAACCGAAAGGCGCGGGTCGGCTCCTCGGCCACCGGGTCGGGTCGGCGCGGTGGCAGCGGCTGGGTGATCTCCTCGCCGGGTGCTGGTGCGCGTACCCCTCGGGACGTGCCGAGGCCGCCGGTCGGCGGCCGCAGCGGCCGGGTGGCGTCCGGGTCAGTCATCGGAAAGGCCCGGGTCGCGGCCTCCTCGGCCGGCGCGTCGGCCGGACGGCGGCGCGGGAAGGGTTGGCTGCCGCGCCCGAATCGGGTCGGTGGGGCCGCCCGGTCGGCGGAGCGCCCACCGCCGGGCGGCGGGTCGGACGCCCGTTCCCGGGCGGTGGTGGGTTCGAAGAAGGAGCGCCGGGCGGCCTGGGGACCGCCGCTGCCGTTACCCGCCGCCAGGCCGTCGGCCTCGCTCGGTCGATTCGCCGCCGGCCAGCCCACGCCCGGTCCGGGGGCATCGGTCGGCCCGACACCGGGACGGTCGGCGGGCGCCAACGGCGTGAACCGGGATGGCCGGCCGCTGCGGGGCCGGGCGCCGGTGCCCGGCGCGCCGGGTTGGGGCGGGTCGCTCGGGTACCGCTGACCGGCGGCGGGCAGGTCCTCCTCGCCAGGCCGGCGGGACGGCCCAACGGGGCCGGGCGTGCGCGACGCCGGGCCGGGCATCGGCGGGCCAGGTACCGAAGGGGCGGGCACTGAGGGGGCGGGTACTGAGGGGGCAGGTGCCGGCGGGGCGGGCACTGAGGGGGCGGGCACTGAGGGGGCAGGTGCCGGCGGGGCGGGCACTGAGGGGGCGGGCACCGACGGGGCGCCGGCCGACCGGGGCGCTGGACCCCACGCGGCCCTCCGCGGCGGGACCGGGGCGGGCGGGACCGGGGCGGGCGGGACCGGGGCGGGCGGGACCGGGGCGGGGCCAGCCGGCGTCGCACCCGTCGGGGGAGGCGATCCGGCGGCCGGCGCGGCGTCCCGACCAGGCGTGCCGTTGCGGGTGCGGGCCAGGGTCTCGGCCCGCTCCAGCCGAGCGCGGGCGCCCATGGCGCGGCCGGGCAGGCGCACGTCGCCCCGGGAGAGTTGGGCCACGAACCAGGCCGGCAGATAGCCCTCGACCGGCAGACCCGGGTTGACGGCGAGCCACCACTCCTGGTTGGGCCAGCCGACCGCGAGGTCGGCGAAGGGAACACGTCGGTTGGTGCCGGAGTGCTCACCGAGGCAGACCCGCAGTGCGGCGGCGGACGTGAAGGCCAGCACGTGCGTCCGGCCACCTGTGGTCCAGGTGCCCCAGCCGGGTGGTGCCTGGCCGGGCTGCGCAGGCGCGGAGACCGGCAGCAACAGATCGGTGCGGGACAGGAGTCGGAAGTAGAGCTCCTGGTCGTTGGCGCGCAGCGCGTCGCGCATCGCCACCTCGGCCTCCGTGGCCGGCTCCCATGCGGTCACGGCCACCTCCCCTTCCGAGAACAGGCCACAGGTATCGCGTACAACCTACAAGGTGGTATCAAGATCACAATGGCTGACCGTCGGCGGCCAACCGGGGCGTGGGTGAGGCGATAACATCCCGTCCCGGAGCCGACACGATACGGAGGCTGTCGATGTCCCGATCGATCACGCGCCCGGTCCTCGCAGGCCTGGCCGCAAGCCTGCTGACCGTACCGCTCCTCCCGAGCACCACCGCCACCGCCAGGCTCCGGACGGCACCGGCGTGCGCGAGGCCACTCGCCCCGGTCCGGCCGGTCACGGCCACCCCGTGGCCACAGCAACGGTACGACCCGACCCGGCTCGCGCCGCTGGCCACCGGCGCCGGGGTGACCGTCGCGGTTGTCGACTCGGGGGTGGACCGGGCGCACCCCCAGCTGGCCGGGCGCGTGCTGGCCGGCACCGACCTGCTCGACCTCGGCGGTGACGGCACTCGGGACTGCGCCGGGCACGGCACCGGTGTGGCGAGCATCATCGCGGCGGGACCCCAACCCGGAGTCGCCTTCCGTGGCCTGGCGCCGGATGCCCGGATCATGCCGGTGCGGGTGAGTGAGCAGCAGGTGGTGCAGGGGCGCGAGTCGGGGCGTACGGTCAGCGCCGACGAGTTCGCCCAGGCCATCCGGTGGGCCGTCGACCACGACGCCGACGTGGTGAACCTGTCGGTCGTGTTGTACGCGGACGACCCGGAAGTCCGTTCGGCAGTGCGGTACGCGGTCGACCGGGACGTGGTGCTGGTGGCCGCCGCCGGCAACCTGCGCGACGGCGGGAATCCTCGACCGTTTCCCGCCGCCTACGACGGTGTGCTCGGCGTGGGGGCGATCGGCGCGGACGGCGCACGGGCCACCTTCTCGCAGACCGGCGCGTACGTCGACCTGGTCGCACCGGGCAGTGCGGTGCTGACCGCCGCCCCCGGGTCGGGCCATCATCAGGTCGAGGGCACCAGCTACGCCGCGCCGTTCGTGGCCGCCACCGCCGCGTTGCTGCGCGAGTATCGGCCCGAGCTGACCGCCGCCCAGGTCACGGAACGGATCATCGCCACCGCCGATCCGGCTCCCGACGCGGGCCACGGCGGCGGGTACGGGGCCGGTGTGCTGAACCCGTACCGGGCCGTCACCGAGACCAGCGGCAGCCGCGCGGCCGACCCTCGACCGGTCGCCGTGCTCGCCGACGACCGGGCCGACCCGGCACTGCTGGCCCGCCAGGCCCGCCGGGCGAGGGCGCAGAAGCGCGCCCTGCTGGTCGGCGCGGCGGTCGGCACGATGGCGGCCACCGTGGCGCTGCTCGCCCTGGTGGTGCCCAGGGGTGCCCGGCGACGCTGGCGCCCGGCCGACCCGGCCTGATTGCGACAGTCGACCAGTCGGACCGCCGACCTGCGGCAGTCGACCACCTGGACCGCCGACCTGCGGCGGCCGGGCGGCTGACCGGGACACGGTCAGCGCTCCCGACCCACCGCGTTCACTGGAACAGCCCGGTGTTCTTCTTCTCGGTGTCCAGGTAGTCGGTGGCCGAGTCGTGCACCGCCACCTTGATGTCCCGCAGCATCGCCTGGAGATCCTGCGAGGCGGACCGCCACCGCGCCTGCCGCTGCTCGTAGGCCTGGCGGGCCTCGCCCGTCCAACTCGCCACCAGCGGGGCGGCGTCTCGCTCGAGTTGACCCAGCTGGGAGTCGAGCGTGTTCAGCGCCTTCTGGATGTCGCCGCCGGCCTGCTGAAGCGCGGCGAAGTTGACGACCAGCACACCATGGTCCATCGGATTTCCCTCCCCAGTGGGATCAGAGCGGCAGCTGGATGCCGCCGCGATTGGTGCCGGCAACCCGGCTGGCCACCTCGTCGTCGGAGGCGTCGTACTGCCGGCCGGCGGTGCGGATCGCCCCGGCGGTCTCCCGCAGCGCCCGGTGCAGCGCCGCCTGGTCCTGTGACCACTGCTGCTTGACCTGCTCGAATGACCGGCCGCCAGCACCGCGCCAGGCCTGCTGCAACACCTGCAGCTCGGCCAGCAGGCCGGTCAGCATGGTCTGCAACGACTGGTCTACCTGCTCGAACTTCGCGGCGGTCTGCTGCATCACCGCGGCTTCTGCCTGGGTCTGGGACACCCGGACGTCACCTCGTCTCCCTGATCGCGCCTTGGCCGTCGACGCGCCCGCCCTGTGAACGCGTCGTTCGCTTGGCCCGGTCGTCGAGCACTGAGACGCGGGTCAGCGATGACTTCGTGGCTGACGGTAGCGGCCTCGTTGCGGTTCTGCTACCCCTCTCGTCTCCCCTGTGGACAACCGCGTGGGCCATCGGTCGCTTACGATGTGCCGCAGCCACGTCGCGGCGCGTGACGGGCCGCCGGAGGGCGGGCGGGCCGCCCGACACGGTCCCCCACTGGTCGAGGAGGCACGGTGCCGGCGATCACCACCGGAGGACCGCACCCGGCGACCCCGGTCGGGTCCGGGCCGAGCGCCGCCCCGCGAGCGGTCGGGCCGGTTGAGCCGGCCAGGTCGGGTCGACCCGCCGAGGTCGGCCGGGACCCCACCGGTCCGCGCGCGCTCCGTCGCCGGTCATCCCTGGCTCACCGGGCCTGGTCCGATCGGCGGGCCGGCGCCGGCGTACGGGCCGGTCAACTGGTCACCGCGCAGGTCGCGGCGGCGCTCGTCCTCACCGCCCTGGGCCGGCCCGCACCCGTCGTCGTCGCGGCCGCGCTGGTGGCCATACTGCTGCTGGCGGTCGCCGGGGTCCGGTTCCGGGGCCGGTGGCTCTTCGAGTGGCTGGGCACCGCGGTCGGGCACCTGACCCGCCGTCGGGCGCTCGCCGGGCCGGCCGGAGCGGCCGAACTGCTCGACCTGGTCGCTCCCGGCACCGTCGTCCGCTCGACCGAGCTGACCGGCGGCCCGGCCGCCGTCCTGGAGGACACGGCGGGCATGGTGGCGCTCCTGGAACTCGGCGACCCCGGCGACCTGCTGGGCGACGTGTCCCGGGCGATCCCCACGCCCGCCGCGTTGCTGCCCCCGGCCGGTTCGGACGTGCCCCCGCTGCGGGTGCAACTGCTGCTCGCCGGGGCACCGGCACCGGTGCCGGCCGCCGGTGGCACGGCCGGCACGTCGTACCGGCAGCTCACCGACGGGCGGCTCGCCGGGCGGGAGCGGGCGGTGGTGGCGATCCGGGTGCTGCGGGTGGACGGGTGGTCGGAGGAAGAGCTACGCCGAGTGCTCGCCGGCACGGTACGGCGCGTCGTCCGCCGGTTCGGATCGCTGACCGCGCGGCCACTCGGCGTACCGGCGGCTTTGCGCGTCCTGGCCGAGTTGGCCCACCACGACGGCCAGCCGGTGCGGGAGTCCTGGCCGACACTGCGCACCGGCACCCTGGTGCAGGCCACCTTCCGGCTGGTGCGGTGGCCGGAGGCCGGCACCACGGGTGGATTGCGGCTGGTGCCCCGGCTGCTCGCGCTGCCGGCGACCGCGACGACAGTGTCGATCACCGCAGGTCCGTCACCGAGCACCGGCGCCGCGCCGACGGAGCTGACCGTGCGGCTGGCCGCCACGACGGCGGCCGAGCTGACCGCGGCTACCGGGGCGCTGCACCGTCTGGTGACCGACCTGGGCGGGGAGCTGCGACGCCTCGACGGCGCACACCTGCCCGGGCTGGCCGCCACGCTGCCGCTGGCGCTCACCGCACCCGGGGCGCGGACACGCATCAAGATGGACGGCTGGGAGCTGACCCTGGGCGACGCGGGGATGATGGTCGGCACGAACCGGCACGGCAGGGCCGTCACCGTGCGGCTCTTCCGGCCGGAGAGCACCCGGGTGCTGCTGGTCGGCGGGGTGCGGGCGGCCCAGTTGGTGACGCTACGCGCACTGGCGCTCGGCGCGCTGGTGGTGGTGCAGACCGCACGGCCACGCGCCTGGGAGCCGTTCGTCCGGGGAGTGGGCGCGCCGGGTGGGACGATTCCGCTGCTCCCACCCGGTCGACAGGTCGCCGAGGGGGTGGGGTCCGCCCTGCGTCCGTTGCTGCTCGTCGTCGATGCCGGGCCGGTGCCGGCCGAGGCCGAGCCGGGTCCGCCGTGGCGGGCCACGCTTGTCGTACGGGACGAGTTGACCCCGGCCGACGTCGACGCGTTGAGCCGGGCCGACCTCGCGTTGCTGCAGCCGCTCGACGACGGCGAGGCCGCGCTGGCCGGCGCCGCGCTGGGGCTGGGCGGCTCGGCCGAGTGGCTGACCCGGATCCGGGACGACATGATCGCCGTGGTCAACCGGCGGGCGCTGCGCTGGGCGCTGCTCTCCCCCACGCCGATCGAGGCGCAGCTGATCGGTCGGCCGGGGCGCGGCTGATCCGCCCGCATGGTCAACTGGCGGGTTACGCCGGTGCGAGGTCCGTGGCACGATCCCCGCCATGGGTTTTCTGAAAGGTCTGCTGATTCGGCTGGCCAGCACAGCGCTGGCATTCTGGCTGGCCACACTTCTCATCCCGGGCATCTCCCTGGAGTCGGACTCCGCCGTCGAGACGGTCACCGCGCTGCTCCTGGTGGCGGTGATCTTCGGCGTGGTCAACGCGGTCCTCCAGCCGGTCATCAAGACCGTCGGGTGTGGCTTCTACCTGCTGACCCTGGGTCTCATCGCGCTCGTGGTGAACGGGCTGCTGTTCCTGCTCACCAGTTGGATCGCCGACCAGGCCGGGTTGCCGTTCACGGTGGACGGTTTCTGGCCGGCCGCGGTGCTCGGCGCACTGTTCGTGAGCATCGTGACCTGGATCCTCGGCGCCGTCCTCGACCGGGACTGACAGTCCACGGGCCGCCGTCGATCCGACCCCACCGAGGCTGTGACCACGGCCGGCCAATGACCAGGATCTGGGAATTGGCCGGTCTGGCCGCCCATCCCGGCGGCTAGCGTCGATGCGTGTTCTCGTTGACTCGCACCGATGGTTACCTGCTCAGCACCGACCCCGACCGACTTGATCTGGCCCGCGTGCATCTCTGGTTGTCCACCGACGCGTACTGGGCACTCGGTCGGGACCGGGAGACCACGGCACGGGCGTTCGCCGGCTCGCTGCCGTTCGGCGTCTACCGACCCGAGGACGACCGGCAGGTGGCGGTGGCCCGGGTGGTCACCGACGGGGCCACCTTCGCGTGGCTCTGCGACGTGTACGTCGACCGCGCCGTCCGGGGCCGCGGGTTGGGCGGCTGGTTGGTCGGCGCGATCCGCGACCACCTGGACGACCTCGGCGTACGCCGGATCCTGCTGATCACGAAGGACGCGCACGAGGTGTACGCGCGGGCGGGCTTCACGCACCTGGACGTGCCGGAGCGGTGGATGCAGCTCGACCGGCGCACGCCGGTGACCCCCGTCACCGGAAAGGAGCAAAGCGACAGTACGCCCCTTACGGTGGAGGGGTGACGCCACTCCGCCTGGGATACCTCTACGGCTTCGGCGCGTACCTGCTCTGGGGCTTCTTTCCGCTCTACTTCAAGCTGCTGCGGCCCGCCGGGCCGCTGGAGGTCCTGGCCCACCGGGTCGTCTGGTCGGTGGTCTTCGTGGCCCTGCTGCTGGCGGCGCTGCGCAACATCGGCTTCCTGCGAGCGCTGGTGCGACGCCCCTGGGCGATGGCCGGGATCGTCGCGGCCGCCGCGTTGATCGCCGTCAACTGGGGCACCTACATCTACGGGGTCAACTCCGACCGGGTGGTCGAGACCGCGCTCGGCTACTTCATCAATCCGCTGGTCGTGGTGCTGCTCGGGGTGACCGTGCTGCGGGAGCGGCTACGCCCGGCACAGTGGCTGGCGCTGGGAATCGGCGCGTCGGCGGTCGTGGTGCTCACCGTGGACTACGGCCGGCTGCCCTGGTTGGCGCTGACGCTGGCGTTCAGTTTCGGCGGCTACGGCCTGGTCAAGAAGCGGCTCGGGCTGCCGCCGGCGGAGGGTCTCTTCGTCGAGTCGGCGGTGCTGGCGCTGCCGGCGTTGGGTTACCTGGCCTGGCTCACCAGCCGCGCACAGTCCACTTTCGGCCACGTCTCGGCCGGGCACACCGCGCTGCTGGTGCTGGCCGGCGCGGCCACGGCGATCCCGCTGCTCCTGTTCGCCGGGGCGACCAACCGGCTGCCCCTGAGCGGTCTCGGCATGATCCAGTATGTGGCGCCGATCCTCCAGCTCGGCTGCGGCGTGCTGATCTTCCACGAGCCGATGCCGCCCGCCCGCCTAGCCGGTTTCGCACTTGTCTGGCTGGCCCTGATCGTCTTCACCGCCGACGCAGTCCAATCCGCCCGCCGCACCCGCGCCAGCGCCGACATCCTCCCCCGCGATCTTGCAGTTTCGGTTGTCGAGATGTCCGCCATGCCCCTTGTGGAAGGACAGAAAGTGCAAGATCGCCGAGGAAAGGGGTGGGCTGGTTAGGGGACGGCGTAGGTGAGGAGGGGGGTGCCGTCGGCTTTTTGGAGTTCCACGCTTATCAGCTCGGCATCGGTGAACCTGGTGGCGCCTGTGAACTGGAGGTCGTCGCCGGGCGCGGCCAGCCAGGAGCCGATCTGCTCGCTGGCGCCACTCGGGCCGCGCGCCACGAGCCGGAACGGGTACGCCTTGCCGTAGCTCGTCCGCGCGTCGTACCCGCAGCGCATGGTCACCTGCGTGCCCCACTTGGTGCCGAGAAGCCCGATGTCGGCGTGCACCGGCCCGGTGCTGGCCACCGGTCGCATGGCGACCATGGACACCTGCGGCGCCGGCGTGCCGCCCTGGACGGCCGGCGGGCCCGGCGGGGCGGGGCGGGGCAGCACCACGGCGGTGCCCACACCGACAAGCAGGGCCAGCCCGGCGGCGGCGAGGGTGGTCAACGCGTAGCGTCGCCGGTCCGTGGCGCGCTCCCGACGCCGGCGACGCCGGGCCTCCTCCAGCAACGCGGGCACCCGGGGTGGGGCCGGTGGCGGCAGGATCTGCTCCAACCCCACCGGGTCGAGCCGCCCGAGCAACCCGGGCAGGACGGCGATCTCGGCGACCGCCTCCCGGCAGGACGCGCAGCCGCCAAGGTGCCGCTCGTAGGCCGCCCGCTCGGCGGGGGCCAGGGCACCCAGCACGTACGCGCCATCGTCGTGCGCGAACTCGCACCGGGTCATCCCGTCACTCCCATCTCAGCCAGGACCAACCGTAGGGACCGCAGCGCGTAGTGGGTGCGGGACTTCACGGTCCCCGGTGGCACGCCCAGTCGGGATGCCGCCTCGGCCACCGACCGTCCCTGGTAGAAGCACTCGACAAGCACTTCCCGGTGGGTCGGGCTGAGCCGGTTGAGCGCCTCGGCGACGGTCCACGCCTCCACCGCCCGCTCGGCCTCGTCGATCACCTCGGGCGGCTCGGGGACGTCGTCGGTGAAGACCTCGCCGACCCTTGTGGAACGCCGCCGCCAGGCGTCGATGGCCAGGTTGCGGGCGGTGGTGAAGAGCCAGGACCGCACCGAACCGCGCCGCGGGTCGAGCGACTCCGGATGTCGCCAGGCCCGCAGCAGCGTCTCCTGCACCAGGTCCTCGGCTCGCTGCCGGTCGCCGTTGACCAGCCGCAGGGCATGCGCGTACAGCGCCTCCGCGTGCTCGTCGTGCAGCGCGCGCAGCAGTTGGGCGTCGTGGTCGCTGATGGCGGTCTCCCTCGCTTCCGGCGCGCGTCCGGCGTTGCGTTCGCTCGGGAATACGTGCGGTCACGCCGATCGGTTCAGCCCGAGGTCAGACCGGTTACGTGCGGTAGCCGCCCCGACAGGTGTTCACGACCGGTTCACATCGTGGCCGACGCGTGCTCACCACGTCCTCCTAGCGTCCGCCTGGTACGCCGCCTGCCGTGCCACCGACTTCTCTGGAGGCTCTCCCATGAGCGACAGTCCCCGGCTGCTCCCGCTGCTGACCGGCAACCGCCATGGCACGCGTGACGCCATGACCTGCCTGTACCGCTGCGGAAACGCCTGTGACCACCCGGTCCCGAACACCTCCGACAACGCGTACTTCGGTGACGTGGTGAACGCGGAGGTCTCGCGGCGCGGCGTGGTCCGGGCCGGCGCGGTCGGCGCGCTGGTCCTCGGCTTCGGCGGCGCGGCTGCCGGCGCGGCCCCGGCCCTGGCGGCCCCCGCCACCCCGGACGTCCCGGAGTCCTTCGGTTTCGGCCGTCCCAGCACCGGGGTCGGCAACGGCGCGCTGACCTTCAAGCCGATCCCACCGAACAAGCTGGACACCCTTGTCGTCCCGAACGGCTACGACCACGCCGTGGTGATCAAATGGGGTGACCCGGTGCTGCCGGGCGCGCCGGAGTTCGACGTGCACCACCAGACCGCCGCGGCGCAGTCCCGGCAGTTCGGTTACAACAACGACTTCGTGGGCGTGCTGCCGCTGGACAAGCAGGGCCGGCGCGCACTGCTCGTGGTCAACCACGAGTACACGAACGAGGACCTGATGTTCCCGGGCTTCCCCGGCCTGGACGGGCTCTCCGTCGAGCAGCTCCGCACCGCGATGGCCGCGCACGGCATGTCGGTGGTGGAGGTGGAGCGGGTCGCGGGCACCGGGCAGTGGAAGCCGGTCGACGCCGGCCGCCGACCGTACAACCGGCGGGTCACCGCGCTCAGCACCAGGTTCGACCTGACCGGCCCGGCCGCCGGCTCGGCCTGGCTGAGGACAGCCGCCGACCCCAAGGGTCGTACGGTCGTCGGCACGCTCAACAACTGCGCCGGTGGCGTGACCCCGTGGGGCACGGTGCTCTCCGGTGAGGAGAACTTCAACCAGTACTTCGTGGGCGCCGACGCCGCGCCGGCCGAGCTGAAGCCGAAGCTGGACCGCTACGGCATCGGCACCGCGAGCCGCTACCCCAGCGGCAGCCGCAAGTGGGAGCGCGCCGACGAGCGCTTCGACCTGGCCAAGCACCCCAACGAGGCGCACCGGTTCGGCTGGATCGTCGAGATCGACCCGTTCGACCCGGAGAGCCGCCCGCGCAAGCACACCGCGATGGGCCGGTTCAAGCACGAGGGCGCGAACGTGATCGTCGCGAAGGACGGCCACGTGGTCGCGTACATGGGCGACGACGAGCGGTTCGACTACCTCTACAAGTTCGTCTCGGACCAGAAGTTCCTGAAGGGCAACTCCTGGGCTGCCCGCAAGCACAACCTGAGCCTGCTGGAGTCCGGCACGCTCTACGTGGCGAAGCTCGACCAGACCAGCGCCGCCGAGATCGACGGCTCGGGCCAGCTCCCCACCGACGGCGCGTTCAACGGCCGGGGGCGCTGGATCAAGCTGGTCAGCGGCAACCGGTCGTTCGTCGACGGGATGACCGCCGCGGACGTGCTCACCTTCACCCGGCTCGCCGGCGACAGGGTCGGCGCGACCAAGATGGACCGCCCCGAGGACGTGGAGCCGAGCCAGCTCACCGGCAAGGTGTACGTGGCGCTCACCAACAACACCGACCGCGGCAAGGCCGGCAAGGCCGCGGCGGACGAGGCCAACCCGCGCAACGCCAACAAGCACGGGCAGATCCTGGAGCTGGTCGAGGACCGCAACGACAACACCGCGGAGACCTTCGCCTGGTCGCTGCCGATCGTCTGCGGCGACCCGACCGACCCGTCGACATTCTTCGCCGGGTACGACAAGACCAGGGTCTCCCCCATCTCCTGCCCGGACAACGTCGCCTTCGACGCCACCGGCAACCTGTGGATCTCCACCGACGGTAACGCGCTGGGCAGCAACGACGGTCTGTTCGCCACCGCCGTCGAGGGCCCGGAGCGGGGTCATCTCAAGCAGTTCCTGACCGTGCCACTCGGCGCGGAGACCTGCGGGCCGTTCATCACCGGCGACAACCGCTCGGTCTTCGTCGCCGTGCAGCACCCGGGTGAGATCACCGGCGCCTCGGTGGAGAACCCGGCCTCGAACTGGCCCGACGGCGACTACGCCAAGCCGGGCGTGGTGGTCACCTGGCGTCTCGACGGCGGCCCGGTGGGCAGCTGACGGTGCCGCCACGGTCGGTGGACCGCTGAACGTCACCCCAGGGCGGGTCCGGCGCTGGACCGCCCCGAGAGGCCCTCTCCCAGCCCGGGAGAGGGCCTCTCGCCGTCCTTCGGGGGTCAGGCGTCGGCGGCGATGCCGTCGGCGACGCTGCGGGCGACAGTGAGCAGCTTGGCGCGGACCACCCGGGCGGAGGTCATCATCTCGCTGGCCGGCATCGCACAGGCCAGGACGACGCGGCGTTCCATGTCCTTGTCCGGTGCGACGAGCACCGCCGCACACGCCACCCCCTGGCGGAACTGCCCCATCTCCAACTGCATGCCCCGCCGGTCACCGGCGGCCAGGTCGGCCTCGAACGCCTCGGTGGTGGTGAGTGTGGCGCTTGTGAACGGGCGCATGCCGTACTCCCGCAGGTAGCGGTAGCGCTGATCGGCGGTCAGGGTGGCCAGCAGTGACTTGCCGAGAGCCGTCGCGTGCGCCCCCTCGTCGAAGCCGGGGACCAGATCCTCCAGGTAGGGCGAGCGGTGCCCCTCGGCGACCGCCGTGAGGGCCACCTGCCCGCCGACGAAGCGACCCAGGAAGTGGCTGTAGCCGGTGTCCAGAGCGGCCCGCCGTAGCGTCTCACCGACCACCGGGGGGCCCCGGAACGCCGTCACCAACTCCCGGTAGCGGTCGGCCACCTCCAACCCCACGATGTACGTGCCGTCCTCGCGACGGATCACGTAACCCTCGTAGGCGAGCGTGCGGACCAGGTGGTAGGTGGTGGCCACGGTCAGCTCGCACCGCCGGGCGATCTGCTTGACGGTCAGGCCTTTCGGGGCACGACCGACCGACTCCAGCACCCGCAGCGCTCGGGAGACGCTGCGAATGAGGTCCGAAGGTTCTGCCAAGGGGTCGCGCACAACCACCTCCGCCGCCGGGGACTTACACCATATGAAATACAGGCCCACTGCGAAATGCCTGTTCGGGTGGAGGATGCCAGATCATCACCCACAGCGTGTACCCCGGTGGTCACCAAGAGTGGCCCGAGCTGGGTTCACGTATTTTTGCCGGACGATGACCAACACCGTCTCCACCCCCCACCAGACCATCGCCCGACCCCACCCGGTCCGGGCCAGCGCCGCTGCGGTCGTCACCACAGTGGCCTGCGTCCTGCCCGTCTTCCTGCTCGGCGGCCTCGCCGTGCAGATGGGCGCGGACCTCGGCTTCTCCCCGGCCGGCCTCGGCCTGGCCGTGGCCGTCTACTTCGGCGTCAGCGCGCTGGCCTCGGTACCCTCCGGCCGGCTGGTCGAGCGGTACGGGCCGACCCTGGTGGCCCGCTGCGGCATCGTGCTGGCCGCCGGGTCGATGCTGGCCGTGGCGGCCCTCGCCCGGTCGTTTCCGATGCTTGTCGGCCTGCTGGCGCTCAGCGCCGCCGCGAACGCCCTCGGCCAGTTGGCCAGCAACGCGGCGTTGGCCCAGCACGTGCCGGCCCGACGGCAAGGGTTGTCGTTCGGTGTCAAGCAGGCCGCCATCCCCGCCTCCACCCTGCTGGCCGGGGCGGCGGTGCCCACCTTCGCGCTCACCATCGGGTGGCGCTGGGCGTTCGTGGCCGCCGCCGTGGCCGCGCTGACGACGCTGCCGGCCGTACCCCGGCAGTTGCCCGGCACGGCGCGGCGGGCCGGCGCGGCACGCGCGGGCCGGGCGACGGTGGCGCTCGTGGTGATCGGCGCGGCGGCGACGTTGGCCGCCGCCGCCGCGAACACGCTCGGCACCTTCCTGGTGGACTCCAGTGCGGCGCGGGGCCTCTCGCCCGGCCTCGCCGGCCTCACCCTGACCCTGGGCGGCGCGGTCTGCATGGTGGCCCGGGTGGGGGTCGGCTGGTTCGCCGATCGGCGCGGCAGCGGTCACGTCGCCCTCATCGCCGCGATGCTGGTCGTCGGTGCGGCCGGGTTGGCACTGCTCGCGTCGGCCGGCTCGGTGCCGCTGGTGGCCGGTGTGGTGCTCGGCTTCGGCCTGGGTTGGGCCTGGCCCGGCCTGATGAACTTCGCGGTGGTCCGGCTCCATCCGCAGTCACCGGCGACCGCCACGTCGATCACCCAGACCGGGGTGTACGCGGGCGGCTGTCTCGGCCCGCTGAGCCTCGGACCGCTCGCCGCCCACCTCGGCTACTCCGTCATGTGGACCACGGCGGCGGTGGCGATGGTGCTCGCCGCCGCCCTCATGCTCGTCGGCGGTCGCCTGCTGACCCGCACCGACCCTGCCCGCGCCGCCCCGCCCACCCCCCGGTGATCATGACGTTATCGTCGGATCACACGGCGTGTCGTGGCAATAACCTCATGATCACCGCCGAGGTGCGGGGGTGCGGGGGTGCGGGGGTCAGCCGGTGCGGTCGGCGATGTAGTCGCAGAGGGATTCGAGGGCCTGGCGGGACGGGCCCTGCGGGAGCGGGGCCAGGCGCGCGCGGGCGTCCTCCGCGTAACTGCGAACGGTCTCCCGTGCGCGCTTGAGCGCCGGGCTCTCCCGCAGCAGGCCCAACGCCTCCGCGTGCAGCGCGTCGTCGGTCAGTGGGCCGGTCGCCAGGATCTCCCGCAGCCGCACCGAGGACGCGTCGGTGTCGTCCGCCGCGCGAGCGTAGAGCACCGGCAACGTCGGAACACCCTCGCGCAGGTCCGTGCCGGGCGTCTTGCCCGACTGACCCGACTCGGAGGCGATGTCCAGCAGGTCGTCGGAGAGCTGGAAGGCGACGCCGATCGTCTCGCCGTAACCGGCGAGGGCATCCACGTGCTCAGCGGGCGCACCACCGAACATCCCGCCGAACCGGGCCGACGTGGCGATGAGCGAGCCGGTCTTCTCGGCGATCACGTGCAGGTAGTGGGTCACCGGATCGTCGTCGACCCGTGGACCGACGGTCTCCGCGATCTGACCGTGCACCAGCCGGGCGAAGGTGCGGGCCTGCAACCGGACCGCCTCCGGGCCCAGATCGGCGGCGATGTCCGCCGCCCGGGCGAAGAGATAGTCGCCGACCAGGATGGCGACCGAGTTGGTCCAGCGGGAGTTCGCACTCGGCGCACCCCGGCGGACGGCGGCCTCGTCCATCACGTCGTCGTGGTAGAGGGTGGCGAGGTGAGTGAGCTCCATCACCACGGCGGCCGGGACCACCTGCGCGCCACCGGGGTCACCGAACTGGGCGCCGAGCGCCACCAGCAGCGGCCGGAAGCGCTTCCCGCCGGCCTCCAACAGGTGCCGGGCAGCCTCGGTGACGAACGGGTCGGCGCTTGCCACACTTGCCCGCAACTCGACCTCGACCGTGTCGAGCACACCCAGCACCGACGCCTCGACGCGGGGATCGGCGAGATGGAGGCCGAGCGCGCCGAACTGACTCGTGCTCGCCCGACCCCGCCGACCGCCGGAGCCGGTGGAACCTGAACGCTCGCCCGCCGGATTCACCACGCCATCAACCATGCCACACCCGTTCTACCTGCTCCGGGCCGGGGATACGCACCGGGGGCCGACGCGTGAACACGCGCCAACCCCCGGTGATCGATCCCTCGGTCATCGAACGAATTCGGCAGCTCCGGTCGCCAGATCGAGCAGCGGCGCCGGTGCGACGCCCAGCACCAGGGTCGCCAGCACACCGATCATCAACGCGGCGGAGGTCAGCCCACCGGGCACGGTGACGGTCGGGGTGGACTCGCCCGGCTCGGACAGCCACATCATCACCACGACCCGCAGGTACGGGAACGCCAGCACCATGCTGGTCAGCACGCCGGCGATCACCAGCCAGGTCTGACCACCCTCCAACGCCGGCCCGAAGACCGCGAACTTGCTCATGAAGCCGCTGGTCAGTGGGATACCCGCGAAGGCCAGCAGGATGAAGGTGAACAGGGCGGCGAAGAACGGCGAGCGGCGGCCCAGCCCGGCCCACCGGGACAGGTGGGTGGCCTCCCCGTCGGCGTCGCGCACCAGGGTCACCACCGCGAACGCGGCCAGCACCGAGAAGCCGTACGCGACCAGGTAGAACATCGTGCCGGCCAACCCGTCGCGGCTCGGCGCCAGCACACCGACCAGCAGGTAGCCGGCGTTGGCGATCGAGGAGTACGCGAGCAGCCGCTTGATGTCGGTCTGGGTGACCGCGAGCACCGCGCCGACGAGCATGGTCAGCACCGCCACCACACCGAGGATCGGAGTGAAGTCCCAGTTGGCGTCGGCGAACGCGACGTGGAAGACACGCAGCAGGGCGCCGAACGCGGCGACCTTGGTGCAGGCCGCCATGAAGCCGGTGACCGGGGTCGGCGCGCCCTGGTAGACGTCCGGGGTCCAGACGTGGAACGGCGCCGCCGCGGCCTTGAAGAGCAGGCCGATGGCGAGCAGCGCCATGCCGGCGAAGAGCAGCACCCGGCTGGCCGGCGACTCGCTCACCGCCGCGTTGATGGTGGCGAAGTCGACGCCTGCCACCCGGCCCGGCATACCGGCGGTGAAGCCGTAGATCAGGGCCACGCCGAACAGGAAGAAGGCGGAGGCGTACGCGCCGAGCAGGAAGTACTTCATCGCGGCCTCCTGGCTCAGCAGGCGGCGGCGACGGGCCAGCGCGCAGAGCAGGTAGAGCGGCAGGGAGAAGACTTCCAGCGCGATGAACATGGTCAGCAGGTCGTTCGCCGCCACGAAGATCAGCATGCCGCCGATCGCGAACGTGGTCAGCGGGTAGACCTCGGTGAGGCCGTTGCGCCCCTCGGCCTGCCGCCGGTCGTCGGCCGACTCGGCGGTCACCGCGGCCTGGGCGACGAACGCCCCACCCAGCTCGACCGAGCGGTCACCGATCAGCAGCAGCGCCATCGCGGCCAGCACCAGGATCGCGCCCTGGAGGAACAGCGTCGGGCCGTCGATCGCGAGGGCCTGGCCGGCGGTGATCATCCGCTCGTCGGCGTTGAGCACCACCATGGTCAACGCCGCGAGCACCGCCAACAGCGCCAACGTCAACTGCACGACGTGCCGCCAGCGCCGGGGCACGAAGGCCTCGACGAGCACGCCGAGCAGGGCGGTGCCCAGCATGATCAGGATCGGGGAGAGCGCCGCGTAGTCGATCGACGGCAGTTTGAAATCGGTCACTTTGCCGCCTCCTGGACGGTGCCGACCGACGGGGCCGGGTCGGTTCTGCCGATGTCGTCCATGGTCGCCTGGACGGCCGGGTTGATCACGTCAGTGACCGGCTTGGGGAAGAAGCCGAGCAGCACGATCAGGGCGATCAGCGGAGCGACCACGACCTTCTCGCGCAGGTTGAGGTCCCGGCGCATGCCGTCGACCTCGGTGAGCGTCGGGTTGAGAGTGCCCTGGGTGGTGCGCTGCACCATCCACAGCACGTACGCGGCGGCCAGGATGATGCCGAGCGTAGCGATGATCGCGACCGGCTTGTTCACCGTGAAGGTGCCGATCAGCACCAGGAACTCGGAGATGAACGGCGCCGTACCGGGCAGCGCGAGCGAGGCGAGACCGGCGAAGAAGAGCACCCCGGCAAGCACCGGGACCAGCTTGCCGGCGCCACCGAAGTCGCTGATCAGCGCGGAACCACGACGGGAGATCAGCATGCCCACCACCAGGAACAGCAGGCCGGTGGCCAGACCGTGGTTGAGCATGTAGAGCACCGCCCCGGTGCCGGCCTGGGTGGTGAAGGCGAAGATACCCACTCCGATGAAGCCGAAGTGCGCGATCGAGGTGTACGACACCAGCCGCTTGAGGTCGTTCTGACCGACCGCCAGCAGCGCGGCGTAGACGATGCCGATCACGCCCAACGCCAGCGCCCACGGCGCGAACCACTTCGACGCCTCGGGGAACAGCGGCAGGCAGTAACGCAGGATGCCGAACGTGCCGACCTTGTCCAGCACACCGACGAGCAGGGCCGCGGCACCGGCCGGGGCCGCGCCACCGGCGTCCGGCAACCAGGTGTGGAACGGGAAGAACGGCGCCTTGATGGCGAACGCGAGGAAGAAGCCGAGGAACAGCCACCGCCCGGTGCCGGTGCTGATGTCGACCTCCGACAGCTTCTGCCAGTCGAAGGTCTTGCCGCCGGCCACCCACAAACCGATCACGGCGGCCAGCATGAACAGACCGCCGACGAGCGAGTAGAGGAAGAACTTCACCGCCGCGTACTGCCGCTGGTGGCCGCCGTAGCTGCCGATCAGGAAGTACATCGGCACGAGCATGACCTCGAAGAACACGTAGAACAGGAAGACGTCGGCGGCCGCGAAGACACCGATCATCGTGCATTCGAGGACCAGCAGCAACGCGAAGTAGACGGGCACCGACCGCTTGGAGGACTCGGCGTCGTGCCAGGAGGCCAGGATCACCAGCGGCACCAGCACCGCGATCAGCATCAGCATCACCAACGCGATGCCGTCGGCGGCGAAGGTGAAGCTGACGCCCCAGTCCGGGATCCACGAGTACGACTCGCGGAACTGGAACCGGTTACCACCGGCGTTGAAGCTGACCCACATCGCCACCGAGAGCGCCAGCACCAGCAGCGACCAGACGAACGCCACCTGCTTGGCCAGCTCCGGCCGATGGCGCGGCAGGAAGGCCACCACCAGGGCGCCCACCAGTGGCGCCACGGTGAGCACCGAGAGGAACGGGAAGTTGGACATTATGCGGCCTTACCTCCGTCGTCACTGCGTGGTCCGCCGGCGGGGGCGGCCGGGAACAGGTCGATCACGCCAACCACCCCGCCTGCACCGCCAGGAACGCCGCCATCACCAGCAGCGCGCCGGCCAGGATCGAGGTGGCGTACGAGCGGACGAAGCCGGTCTGCATCCGCCGGAGCCGACCCGAGCCACCGCCGACCGCTGCGGCGAGCCCGTTGACCAGACCGTCGATACCCCGGTTGTCGAGGTAGACGAGCGCCCGGGTGAGGAAGATGCCCGGCTTCTCGAAGACCGCCTCGTTCACCGCGTCCGCGTACAGGTTGCGTCGTGCGGCGGTGACCAGCACCCCGGCCGGCTGCGGTGCGGTGGCCGTACCGGCCCGGAACAGGAACCAGGCCAGCCCCGCGCCGAGCACGGTCACCAGCAGCGACAGCGTCGTGATCACGGCGTGCGAGAGGACCGCCTCGTGCTCGGCGTGCTCGCCGCCCAGGCCGGCGGTCGCCGTCAGCCAGTCCGGCACCGAGGTGGAGAGCAGGAAACCGGCGCCGACCGAACCGGCCGCCAGCAGGATCAGCGGGATGGTCATCAGCTTCGGCGACTCGTGCGGGTGCTCGATGTCCTCGGTCCAGCGCTTCGGACCGTGGAAGGTGAGCACGAACAGCCGGGTCATGTAGAACGCGGTGAGCCCCGCGCCGAGCAGCGCCGCCCCGCCGAAGAGCCAGGCGGTCCAGTCCGCCCGCTCGAAGGCGGCCACGATGATCGGCTCCTTGGAGAAGAAGCCGGAGAACGGGAACATGCCGATGATGGCGAGCCAGCCCATCATGAAGGTCAACCAGGTGACCTTCATGTACGTCGACAGCCCGCCGAAGCGGCGGATGTCGACCTGGTCCTTCATCCCGTGCATCACCGAGCCGGCGCCCAGGAACATGTTGGCCTTGAAGAACCCGTGCGCCAGCAGGTGCACGATGGCCAGCGCGTACGCCCCGCCGCCCAGGCCGACGCCGAGGAACATGTAGCCGATCTGGCTCACCGTCGACCAGGCGAGCACCCGCTTGATGTCGTCCTTGGCCGCGCCGATGATGCAGCCCATCAGCAGGGTGAGCGCGCCGACGCTTACCACCACGAGCTGGAGCGTCGAGTTGGCGGAGAAGACCGGGTTGGACCGGGCGATCAGGTAGACGCCCGCGGTGACCATGGTGGCGGCGTGGATGAGCGCCGACACCGGAGTGGGGCCCTCCATCGCGTCCGGCAACCACGCCTGCAGCGGGAACTGACCGGACTTGCCGGCCGCGCCGAGCAGCAGCAACAGACCGAGCACCAGCACCGTGGTGCTCGTCATCGCGCCGACGCCGTTGAACACCTCGTCGTACTGGGTGGTGCCCAGGGTGGCGAACATGATGAAGATGCCGATGGCCAGGCCGGCGTCGCCGACCCGGTTCATCAGGAACGCCTTCTTGCCGGCGGTGGCCGCGCTCGGCCGCCCGTACCAGAAGGAGATCAGCAGGTACGACGCCAGACCGACGCCCTCCCAGCCGAAGTACAACATCACGTAGTTGTTGCCCAGCACCAGCAGCAGCATCGCCGCGACGAACAGGTTGAAGTACGCGAAGAACCGGCGACGGCCCGCGTCGTGCGCCATGTACTCCACCGCGTACAGGTGGATCAGGAAGCCCACCCCGGTGATCAGCAGCACGAAGACCGCGGCCAGCGGGTCGAACAGCAGGCCGAAGTCGACCTGCAGATTACCGACCGCGATGAAGTCCCAGAGGCTCAGCTCGACCGACTTGTTCTCCAGGCCGCGAAGCTGGAAGAAGAACGTCAGGCCGAGCACGAACGCGGCACCGATGGCGGCGACGCCCAACCAGTGCCCCCAGCGGTCGGCCCGGCGGCCGAGTAGCAGCAGGACGGCCGCGCTGAGCAGCGGGATCGCCACCAGCAGCCAGACGCTCCCGAGCAGCCCCGTGGCCTGGGCGTATTCCACAGTCTCTTCCACCGGTGGACCCCTCTAGTACTTGAGCAGGTTGGCGTCGTCGACACTCGCCGAGCGTCGCGTCCGGAAGATGGACATGATGATCGCGAGTCCGACCACGACCTCGGCCGCCGCCACCACCATCACGAAGAACGCCATGATCTGACCGTTGAGGTCACCGTTGATCCGGCTGAAGGTGACCAGCGTCAGGTTGGCCGCGTTGAGCATCAGCTCCACGCACATGAACAGCACGATCGCGTTGCGCCGGATCAGCACCCCGGCGGCGCCGATGGTGAAGAGCACCGCGGCGAGCACGAGGTAGTAGGTCGGCTCGACCGAGAAGAACGATCCCATTACGTGGTTTGCCTTCCGTTCGCGACTGCGGGGCTCCGCTTCGCTGCACTCCTCGCGCTCACCGGTCCGTACCCTTCAGGGCCGTCTCCTCGGCGGTCAGCTCGCGCTGCGGAAGGATCGCCGGGGTGCTGCGGTCGGTCAGGCGGCCGTCGGGCAGCCGGGCCGGGGTGGCCACCGACGAGGAGGTCGCGAAGACGCCGGGGCCCGGTTTCGGGCCGGGGTAGTTGCCCGGGGCGAAGCGCGCCTTCATGGTCGACACCTGGTCGACCTTGTCCTGCTTCCGCCGCTCGACGTGGGCCAGCACCATCGCGCCGACCGCCGCGGTGATCAGCAGTGCCGAGGTCAGCTCGAACGCGAAGACATACTTGGTGAACAGCAGCCGGGCGATGCCTTGCACGTTCCCCTCCGTGTTGGCCTGCTCGAGGCCGACCGCGGTGGTCCCGTCCAGCGCCTGGTAGAGGCCGGTGGCGACCAGGCCGGCGAAGCCCAGGCCGAGCACGATCGCGGCGACCCGCTGGCCCCGCAACGTCTCGATCAGCGAGTCGGTGGAGTCCCGACCGACGAGCATCAGCACGAAGAGGAACAGCATCATGATCGCGCCGGTGTAGACGATGATCTGCACCATGCCGATGAACGGACCGGCCTGGAGCACGTAGAACACGCCCAGACAGAGCATGGTCAGCACCAGCCACAGCGCCGAGTGCACGGCGTTGCGCGCGGCCACCATCCCGATCCCGCCGATCAGCGCGAGCGGCGCGAGGATCCAGAAGGTGACCGCCTCGCCGCCGGAGACCGAACCGGCGGCGGCGAGCACCGTAGACGTGGTCATGCTCCCTCTCCCTTGCCGGCCGCGGCCCGCTGGGCGGCCTGCTCGGCGCCCGGGAACGTCACGCCGGGGTGCTCCTCGACCTGGTAGCGGCCCGGACCCATCGGGGACGTCTCCGCACCGGCGGAGGTGCCCGGGTTGTCCAACGCGCCGATGTAGTAGTCCTTCTCGCTGTCACCGAGGCGCATCGGGTGCGGCGGCTGCTCCATGCCCTCCAGCAACGGCGCGAGCAACTGCTCCTTGGTGAAGATCAGGTCCTGCCGGTTGTCCCGGGCCAACTCGTACTCGTTGCTCATGGTGAGCGAACGGGTCGGGCAGGCCTCGATGCACAGCCCGCAGAAGATGCACCGGGCGTAGTTGATCTGGTAGACGCTGGCGTACCGCTCACCCGGCGAGAAGCGCTGCTCGTCGGTGTTGTCGCCACCCTCGACGTAGATCGCGTCCGCCGGGCAGGCCCACGCGCACAGCTCGCAGCCGATGCACTTCTCCAGGCCGTCCGGGTGCCGGTTGAGGATGTGCCGCCCGTGGTAGCGCGGCGCCGACACCGGCGGCTTGAACGGGTAGTCGGTGGTGACGACCTTCCTGAACATGTGCGAGAAGGTGACACCGAATCCCTTGAACGTTCCGGTGATCGCGCCCACGTCACACCTCCCTGGAGTCCGAGCCGGCAACGATGTTGGCCGGCTCCCGCTCGGCGACCACGCGCGTGATGCGCGGGCTCGGTGGTACCTGAAGATCCATCGGTGGCAGCGGGAAGCTCCCGTACGGCCGGTTGTCGACCTGCTCCTGCGTCGTCGGCTTCGGCTTCGGACGCCGGCTGGGCCAGAGGATCGTGACGAGCAGCAGGATGCCGGCCGGAATACCGACGGCGATCAACTTGCCGCGCGAGTCCCAGTCCTCGATGGACCGCAGACCCGACAGGACCAGGATCCAGACCAGGTTGATCGGCAGCAGCACCTTCCAACCGAGGCGCATGAACTGGTCGTAGCGCAGCCGGGGCAGCGTGCCGCGCAGCCACACGAACACGAAGACCAGCGCGATCACCTTGCCGAAGAACCAGAGCATCGGCCACCAACCGGAGTTGGCGCCCTCCCACAGGGTGATCGGCCAGGGCGCACGCCAACCGCCGAGGAACAGCGTGGTGGTGACCGCGGACATGGTCACCATCGCGACGTACTCACTGAGCATGAAGAGCGCGAACTTCAGCGAGCTGTATTCCGTCATGAAGCCCGCGACCAGCTCGGACTCGGCCTCGGGCAGGTCGAACGGCGCCCGGTTGGTCTCACCCACGGTGGCGATGAAGAAGATGACGAAGCTGGGCAGCAGCAGGATCGCGTACCAGCCCGGCGCCGGGATCGACTGACCGAAGACGCTCAGCTCGGTGCCGTGCGCCTGCTTCGCGACGATCCCGCTGGTGCTCATCGTGCCGGCGGTCATGAAGACCGCCACGATGGAGAGCCCCATGGCGACCTCGTAGGAGATCATCTGGGCGCTCGACCGCAGGCCGCCGAGGAGCGGGTACGTCGAGCCGGAGGCCCAACCGCCCAGCACGATGCCGTAGACGCCCATCGACGAGCAGGCCAGCAGCAGCAGCACCGCCACCGGCACGTCGGTGACCTGCAACGGCGTGTGGTGGCCGAAGATGCTCACCATCGGGCCGAACGGCACCACCGACAGGGCGGTGACCGCGCAGATCACCGAGATGGTCGGCGCGAAGAAGTAGACGACCTTGTCGGCCGCCTTCGGCAGGATGTCCTCCTTGAAGGCCATCTTCAGGCCGTCGGCGAGGGTCTGCAGCAGACCGAACGGGCCGACCTGGTTGGGGCCGGGCCGCACCTGCATGTAGCCGACCACGCGCCGCTCGAACCAGACACCCAGCAGGGTGGCCAGCAGGCCGAAGGCGAACGCGAAGACGACCTTGCCGAGAACCAGCCACCATGGATCCCGGCCGAAATCGGCAAGCGTCGGATCCTGGGCCAGGAGTGACGGAGTCACTGGTTACCCCCGGAGTTGAGGAGCGGGAGACCGGTCTCGTCGGCCGCCACGCGTCCGGCCGGGATGGCCGTTCCCGTCGCGGGGACGGAGATCCGGACGACCGCGCCGGACGTCGCCCCGAGGCTGCGTCGCACGGTCGAGCCGGGTGAGTTGGTCGGCAGCCAGACAACGCCGTCCGGCATCTCGGTGAGCTCGGCCGGCAGGGTCAGCGCCCCCCGGTCGGTGCCGACCGTGACCGCGTCGCCGTCGGCGACACCGAGCGCGTCGGCGGTGCCCTTGCCCAACCGGACCACCGGCGGGCGAGCGGTGCCGGCGAGGTTCTCGTCGCCCTCGGTCAGGCTGCCGAGGTCCACAAGTTGGTGCCAGGTGGCCAGCACGGCCTCCCCGGCGCCCGGCTGCGGCACCCGGGCCGGCGCCACCGACGGCGAGGACGGCCGCGACGTACGCGTCGCCGGCAGCGCGCCCAGCTCGCGACGCACGCTCGGCACGTCAGCGGTGCCGAGCCGCACGTCGAGCAGCGCGGCGAGCGCGTCGAGCACCCGACCGTCGGTCATCGCGGCGGTGGTCAGCACCGCCTCGAACGGGCGCAGCCGACCCTCCCAGTCCAGGAAGCTGCCGGCCTTCTCGGCCACCGGGGCGATCGGCAGCACCACGTTCGCCCGCCGGGTCACCGCGGTGGGGCGCAGCTCCAGGCTGACCAGGAACGGCACCGCGTCCAGGGCGGCCTCGGCCAGTCGCGGGTCGGCCAGGTCGGCCGGGTCGACCCCGCCGACGAGGAGCGCACCGAGCTGCCCGTTGGCGGCGGCGTTGAGGATGCCGTCGGTGTCCCGACCGGCCTGGCTCGGGATCACCCCGGCCGGGATGTCCCACGCCTCGCCCAGCTCGGCGCGGGCGGCCGGTTCGTTGACCAGACGTCCACCGGGGAGCAGGTTGGGCAGGCAGCCCGCGTCGACCGCGCCGCGGTCACCCGCGCGCCGCGGCACCCAGGCCAACTTCGCGCCGGTACGCCGGGCCACGTCCGCCGCCGCGGAGAGCCCGCCCGGCACACTCGCCAACCGCTCGCCGACGATCAGGATCGCGCCCGGCGCGCTCAGCGCCTCGGCGACCGTGGCGTGCTCGGCGAGCACGCTGGCCTCCTCGCCCGGCACGACCCGGGCCAGCTTGGCGCCGAGCTTCTCCAGGCCGCGGGTGGCGAACGGCGCCAGCGCGTACACCGTCAGGGTCTTCTTCAGGTACGCCTTGCGCAGCCGCAGGAAGAGGATCGGGCACTCCTCCTCCGGCTCCAAACCGACGAGCACCACCGCCGGCGCGTTCTCCACGTCGGTGTAGGTGACGTCGGTGACCCCGGCGACCGAGCTGGCCAGGAAGTCGGCCTCCTCGCGGGAGACCGGCCGGGCCCGGAAGTCGATGTCGTTCGTGTTCAACGCGACGCGGGCGAACTTCGCGTACGCGTACGCGTCCTCGACGGTCAGCCGGCCGCCGGTGAGCACCGCCGTGCCCTGCCCGCCCTCCCGGGCGGCGTGCAGCCCTTCGGCGGCCACGGTGAGCGCCTCACTCCAGGACGCCTCGCGCAGCTCACCGGTGCGCTCGTCGCGGACCAGCGGGGTGGTCAGCCGGTCGGTGGCCCGGGTGTACTGGAAGCCCCACCGGCCCTTGTCGCAGTTCCACTCCTCGTTTACCTGCGGCTCGTCGCCGGCCAGCCGGCGCAGCACCTTGCCGCGACGCCAGTCGGTGCGCTGCCCGCAGCCGGCCGAGCAGTGCTCGCAGACGCTCGGGCTGGAGACCAGGTCGAACGGGCGGGCCCGGAACCGGTACTGGGCGCCGGTCAGCGCCCCCACCGGGCAGATCTGCACGGTGTTGCCGGAGAAGTAGGAGTTGAACGGCTCGTCGCCGGCGTCGCCGTCCTCGCCGTACGCGTCGTCCCGGTAGATGTTGATCTCTTCGGCGGACGACCGGCCCATCAGGTCGATGAACTTGTCGCCGGCGATCTCCTCCGAGAACCGGGTGCACCGCTGACAGAGGACACAGCGCTCGCGGTCCAGCAGCACCTGGCTGCTGATCGCCATCGGCTTCTCGTACTCCCGCTTGTGCTCGTGGAAGCGCGAGTCGGTGCGGCCGGTGGACATCGCCTGGTTCTGCAGCGGGCACTCGCCGCCCTTGTCACACATCGGGCAGTCCAGCGGGTGGTTGAGCAGCAGCAGCTCCATCACCCCCTCCTGCGCCTTCTTGGCGACCGGCGAGGTGAGCTGGGTCCGTACGACCATGCCGTCGGCGACGGTCTGGGTGCAGGAGGCGACCGGCTTGCGCTGCCCCTCCACCTCGACCAGGCACTGCCGGCACGCGCCGGCCGGGGCCAGCAGCGGGTGGTCGCAGAACCGGGGGATCTCGGTGCCCATCTGCTCGGCGGCCCGGATCAGCAGCGTCCCCTTGGGGGCGGTGACCTCGACGCCGTCGATGGTGAGCGTGACGGTCTCGGTCTGCTTGGCTACGTCGGTCATCAGTGCGCCCCTACCAGGGTCTTCTCCGACAGCTTGGGTGCGGTGCGTCCCTCGATGTAGTCGAGGTAGTCCTGCTTGAAGTACTTCAGCGACGAGGTCACCGAGCTGGTCGCGCCGTCACCGAGACCGCAGAACGAGCGGCCCAGGATGTTGTCGCAGGTGTCCAGCAGGGTGTCCAGGTCCTCGTGGGTGCCCTGGCCGGCGAGGATCCGTCGGTAGACCCGGACCATCCAGTAGTTGCCCTCCCGGCACGGGGTGCACTTGCCGCACGACTCGTGGTGGTAGAACTCCAGCCACCGGTACGTCGCGTAGACCGGGCAGTCCTGGTCGGAGAAGATCTGGGTGGCAGTGGTGCCGAGGATCGAGCCGGCCGCCGCCACGCCCTCGAAGTCGAGCGGCACGTCCAGGTGCTCGGCGGCCAGCAGCGGGGTCGACGAGCCGCCCGGAGTCCAGAACCGCAGGTGGTGACCGGGCTGCATCCCGCCGGCCAACTCCAGCAACTCGCGCAGCGTGACGCCCATCGAGCACTCGTACTGGCCCGGGTTGACGATCCGGCCGGACAGCGAGTAGATCATCGGCCCGGAGGACTTCTCGGTGCCCATGGACTTCCACCAGTCGGCCCCACCGAGCACGATCGGCGGCACGCTGGCGATGGTGCCGACGTTGTTGACCACCGTCGGGCTCGCGTACAGGCCATGGGTGGCCGGGAACGGCGGGCGCAGCCGAGGCTGACCCCGGAACCCCTCCAGCGAGTCCAGCAGCGCCGTCTCCTCGCCGCAGATGTACGCCCCGGCGCCGGAGTGCACCACCAGCTCCAGGTCGTAGCCGCTGCGCAGGATGTTGCGGCCGAGGTAGCCCTTGTCGTACGCCTCCTGGACCGCGTTGCGCAGCCGGCGCGCGGCGTGCACCGCCTCGCCCCGGATGTAGATGTAGGCGCGGCTGGCCCGGATCGCGTACGACGCGATGATCACGCCTTCGACCAGCGCGTGCGGGTCGTGGGTCATCAGCGGCAGGTCCTTGCAGGTGCCCGGCTCGCCCTCGTCGGCGTTGACCACCAGGTAGTGCGGCTTGCCGTCGCCCTGTGGGATGAAGCCCCACTTGAGGCCGGTCGGGAAGCCGGCGCCACCCCGGCCGCGCAGCCCCGAGTCCTTGATCAGCTGGATCAGGTCGTCGGGGTGGGCCTTGAGCGCCTTGCGCAGTGCGGCGTAGCCGTCGAGCTGCTCGTACGTGCCGATGCGCCAGGCGTCCGGCGACAGCCAGCGCTTGGTCAGCACCGGCGTCAGCTTGGCCACGGTCTCCGGGCGGGGAGTGGTCACTTCTGGGCCCCCGTTTCGTTCGCGTCCGCCGGTCCGACGCCGTCGGCGTCCGTGCCGGCCTTCGCTTCGGTGAGGTTGCGCTCCTGCGCCCCGGCCTCGTCGCCGGCGGGCTTGCCGTCGCCGGCCGGCCGGTTGGCCGCCACGCCGGCGGCCTCGGCCGACCGCGCGTCGCGCGGCTCGGGCGCGGTGCTGTCCGTCGGGACCTTGGTGCCGGGGGCGTCCGGCACCGCCGTGCCCGCGTCCGGCTGCCGGGTCTCGGCGGTACGCACCTGCGGCGACTTGTCGTCAGGCGCCTTCACGTCCGGGGCGGTGCTGCCGCTCGCGGCGGCGGGAGCCGGCTCGCCGGCACCGGCGTTGCCGGGCGTCGGCGCGGAGGCGCCGTCCCCGCCCTTGACCGGGGCGGCGCTGGCCTCGACCGGAGCCGGCTTGGCGGCCTCGGCCTTCGCCTTCGCCTCGGCGGCGGCCTTGTCCGCCTCCGCCTTGCTCCGGATCGGGGTGTTCGGGTCGAAGCCCGGCACCGAGACGCCGTGCTGCTGGGCCAGCCGCAGCCCACGCAGGGTCGGCTCGCCCGGCCCGCCGTCGGCGACCGCGCCGTCCCGCTCGTCGGCGAAACCGGCGAGCTGCACCGCCATCTCCTTGAGCGTGCAGAGCCGGGCGCCCCGGGTCGGCATCGGCCGCCCGCCCGCCCGCAGCTCGTCGACGACACCGACCGCGGTGGCGGCGTCCACGCCGTCGAAGAAGTCGTAGTTGACGGTCATCACCGGGCCGTAGTCGCACGCCGCCAGGCACTCGGCGTGCTCAAGCGTGATCGTGCCGTCGGCGGTGGTCTCGTCGTGCCCGACGCCCAGGTGCTCAGCGAGGGTGTCGTAGACCTCCTGGCCACCGAGCACGTTGCACATGGTGTTGGTGCAGACGCTTACCAGGAAGTCACCCGTCGGCTTGCGCTTGTACATCGTGTAGAAGGTGGCCACCGCGCCGACCTGGGCCTTGTTCAGCCCCAGCACCTCGGCGCAGAACGTGACCCCGGCCGGGGAGACGTACCCCTCCTGCGCCTGCACCAGGTGCAGCAGCGGCAGCAACGCCGAGCGGGACCGGTCCGCCGGGTAGCGGGAGATGATCTCGCGCGCCCGCTCCCGGGTCTCTTCAGTGAAAACACTCATCGGTCACAACCACCCATCACCGGGTCCAACGAGGCGCCGCCGGCGATCACGTCGGCGATCAGACCGCCCTCGGCCATCGCCGGGAGGGCCTGCAGGTTGACGAAGCTCGGCTCCCGGTAGTGCACCCGGTACGGCCGGGTGCCACCGTCGGAGACCGCGTGCACGCCCAGCTCGCCGCGGGGCGCCTCGATGGCGACGTACACCTGGCCGGGCGGGACCCGGAAGCCCTCGGTCACCAGCTTGAAGTGGTGGATCAGCGACTCCATCGACTGACCCATGATCTTTGCGACGTGCTCCAGCGAGTTGCCCATGCCGTCCACGCCGATGGCGAGCTGCGCCGGCCAGGCGATCTTGCGGTCGGCGACCATCACCGGGCCCGGACGAAGCCGGTCCAGGGCCTGCTCGACAAGCTTCATCGACTCGCGGATCTCGGCGAGCCGGACCTGGTAGCGACCCCACACGTCACCGTCGGGGTGGGTCGGCACGTCGAACTCGTAGTTCTCGTAGCCGCAGTACGGCATCGTCTTGCGCAGGTCCCAGGCGAGGCCGGCGGAGCGCAGCACCGGGCCGGTGATGCCGAGCGCCACGCAGCCGGTCACGTCCAGCACCGCGACGTTCTTCGTCCGCTCGGTCCAGATCGGCTGGCCGGAGAGCAGGTCCTCGTACTCCTTGAGCTTCTTCGGCATCATCTTGAGGAACTCACGGATCTTGACGATCGCGTCGTCCGGCACGTCCTGCGCCACACCGCCCGGCCGGACGTACGCGTGGTTCATCCGCAGGCCGGTGATGGTCTCGAAGATGTCGAGGATGTACTCCCGCTCACGGAAGCCGTACAGCATGATCGAGATCGCGCCCAGCTCCATGCCGGTGGTGGCCAGCCAGACCAGGTGCGACGAGATCCGGTTGAGCTCCATCATCAGCACGCGGATGGTGGTGGCCCGCTCGGTGATGTCGTCGGTGATGCCGAGCAGCTTCTCGACCGCGAGGGCGTACGCCGTCTCGTTGAAGATCGGGGCGAGGTAGTCCATCCGGGTCACGAACGTCGAGCCCTGAACCCAGTTGCGGTATTCGAGGTTCTTCTCGATGCCGGTGTGCAGGTAGCCGATGACGGAGCGGGCCTCGCGGACCGTCTCGCCCTCCAGCTCCAGGATCAGCCGCAGCACCCCGTGCGTGGACGGGTGCTGTGGACCCATGTTGACGACGATCCGCTCGTCGTTGATCGGGTCGGTGCCCGAGACGATGGTGTCCCAGTCCCCACCGGTGACGGTGAAGACCCGACCCTCGTCGGTCTCGCGCTCACTCGCGTAGTTCGACGTCGTCACTGGTACGACCTCCGCTCGTTCGGCGGCTGGATCTCCGCGCCCTTGTACTCGACGGGGACACCGCCGAGCGGGTAGTCCTTGCGCTGCGGGTGGCCCTCCCAGTCGTCCGGCATGAGGATCCGGGTCAGGTTGGGGTGGCCGTCGAAGACGATGCCGAACATGTCGTACGCCTCGCGCTCCTGCCAGTCCGCCGTCGGGTAGATGGCGGTCACGCTGGGCAGGTGCGGGGCCGCTACGGACACCGCGGCCTCCAGTCGGACCCGACGCCGGTACGTCATCGAGGTGAGCAGGTAGACCACGTGCAACCGGCGCTCGTCGGCGCCCAGATAGTCCACGCCGGACACCGAGGAGCACAGCTCGAACCGCAGCGCCAGGTCGTCCCGCAGCACCTGGCAGACCTCGGCGATCCGCTCCGGGCGGACGTGCAGGGTCAGCTCGCCCCGGTCGACGACGACCTTCTCGATCGCGTCGGCGAAGGCCGGGTACGCCTCCTCCAACGCGTCCCGGACCTCGTCGAAGTAGCCCCCGTACGGCCGGGACGCCTCCTCGACGGGCTGGCGCTGGCGGACCAGGCCGCCGTAGCCGGACACGTCGCCGGTGCCCTGGTTGCCGAACATCCCGCGACCGGCCGGGCTGGCCGGCGGAAGCTCGGCGGGGGCACCGCTTGTGGCGCCGGCCGGCGTGACCGGCACCGGCACCCCGCCGTCGTTGGGCTTGTCCGTGGGTGACGTCATTTGGGACCTGCCTGCGGGTGGAGGTGGTTCTGAGCGTTCATCCAGTTCTCGATCCGCAACTGCTCCTCGCGGCCCTCGCGGACCGCTCGGGTCCACTCGGCCCGGCGGGCCTTGTCGCTGCGGTACGAGGAGGGCATGGAGCCGTAGGGCACGACCGGAACGTCGCCGCGCTCCTGGCGGGCGGCCAGCATCTTGCGGCCGTTCGGGCCCAGCGGCTCATACATGATCTTCTCGCGGAGCTTGAGGATCGCGTCGATGAGCATCTCCGGCCGGGGCGGGCAGCCGGGAAGGTACATGTCGACCGGCACCACGTGGTCGACGCCCTGCACGATCGCGTAGTTGTTGAACATGCCGCCGCTGCTGGCGCAGACGCCCATGGACAGCACCCAGCGGGGCTCGGCCATCTGGTCGTAGATCTGGCGCAGCACCGGAGCCATCTTCTGACTCACCCGGCCGGCCACGATCATCAGGTCGGCCTGCCGGGGGGACGCCCGGAAGACCTCCATGCCCCAGCGGCCCATGTCGTAGTGCGGACCACCGGCGGCCATCATCTCGATGGCGCAGCAGGCCAGGCCGAAGGTGGCGCCCCACACGGACGACTTCCGGGACCAGTTGACCAGCTTCTCCACCGAGGTGAGCAGGACGCCGGCGGGAAGCTTCTCCTCGATGCCCATCTGACGTTCCTTCCTCAGTCCCAGTCCAGGCCGCCGCGCCGCCACACGTAGGCGTACGCAACGAAGACCGCGACGATGAACAGGACCATCTCCACGAAGCCGAAGATCGGCAGGGCGTCGAACGAGACCGCCCAGGGGTAGAGGAAGATGATCTCGATGTCGAAGACGATGAAGAGCATCGCCGTCAGGTAGAACTTGATCGGGAACCGGCCGCCGCCGACCGGCTGCGGGCTGGGCTCGATGCCGCACTCGTAAGCCTCGAGTTTGGCCTTGTTGTAGCGACGGGGACCGGCGAAGCGGGCGGCGCCGACGGAAAACAGCGAGAACGCCGCGGCGAGGGCGAACAGCCCGATGATCGGTGCGTAAGGCGAGAGCGTCATCGTTTTCTCCTGCTCGTCCTTCCCTGCCCTCGGTGCTTGACGAAAATCACACTATTCACGTCCCTCGCAGTGGCAGTCGGCGGGGGTCGATCTTTGTCGGCGTCGGGGCTGTGACCAGCACCGATGCCGTCCTACTCAGACAGCCGGAGCGACCTTCGTCATCGCGTTGATGACCCGGTCCATCGCGTCCCCGCCACGCGGGTCGGTCAGGTTGGCCAACAGCTTGAGGACGAAACGCATCAGCGTCGGGTGCGGCATGCCGTGTTTGGTGGCGATCCGCATGATCTCCGGGCGGCCGATCAGTTTCACGAAGATGCCGCCCAGCCGGTAGTAACCGCCGAGGCGGGCCTTCAGCTCGTTCGGGTACGCCAGCAGCGCCCGCTCCCGCTCCGGCCCGGCCGGCCGGGCGAGGGCCTGGACGATGACCTCGGCGGCCAGCTCGCCGGACTCCATCGCGTACGCGATGCCCTCGCCGTTGAACGGGTTGACCATGCCGCCCGAGTCGCCGACCAGCAGCACCCCTCGGGTGTAGTGGGGCACCCGGTTGAAGCCCATCGGCAGCGCGGCGCCGAGGATCGGACCGTCGGCGTTCGTCTCGTCGGTCATCCCCCAGTCTTCCGGGGTGTTGGCGAGCCAGTCGGTGAGCAGCCGGCGGTAGTTGGTCTTGCCGAACGCGGAGGACGAGTTGAGCACGCCGAGGCCGACGTTTACCCGCCCGTCACCGAGACCGAAGATCCAGCCGTACCCGGGCAGCAGGTTGTCGCCGCTGTCCTTGCTGCGCAGCTCCAGCCAGGACTCCAGGTAGTTGTCCTCGTGCTTGGCCGGCGAGCGGTAGTAGCGGCGGACGGCCACGCCGATCGGCCGGTCCTCCCGCTTGGCCAGCCCGAGCGCGAGCGGGAAGCGGCCGGAGACGCCGTCCGCCGCGACGACGAGCGGGGCGTGGAACGTGGTCGGCTCCTTGCCCGGACCGACCTCCGCCTCGACGCCGGTGACCCGGCCGTCACCGTCGAGCACCGGGCCCAGCACGTTGACGTTCGTGCGCAGCTTGGCGCCGGCGGACACCGCCCGCTGGGCGAGCAGGTCGTCGAAGTCGAGTCTCGTGCGCACCAGGCCGTAGTTGGGGAAGCTGGCCAACTCGGGCCAGTCCAGCTCGAGGCGTACGCCGCCGCCGATGACCCGCAGGCCCCGGTTGTGCAGCCAGCCGGCCTCGGGCGAGGTGTCCACACCCATCCGGATGAGCTGGCGCACCGCGCGTGGGGTCAACCCGTCGCCGCAGACCTTCTCCCGGGGGAACTCGGTCTTCTCCAACAACAGCACCCGTACGCCGTGCCGGGCCAGGTGGTACGCAGTAGCTGATCCACCGGGACCGGCGCCCACGACAATGACGTCGGCGTCGTGTTCCACCGGGGTCATTCGCGCCTCCTCCCGCACGCTCGTGAAATGCTTCACAAGCCAGACGGGACGAGTGTATGACCGGCGTCATACCTGCGCAGGATCAGGGGTACCTAACTCGCCGATGTGACAGCCCCCGACCGTCCACAGCGGTCGAGTGTCAGGCCGGGCTGGAGGCGTCCAGACCCGCATCGACCCGGATCGCCTCCGGCAGATGCTCCCGGAGCGCGCCGCCCGCCGCCCGGTCCAGCGCCGCCAACACCTCGGCGACCACCTGCCGGACCTCCACCGGATCGGCTCCCGCCAACGCGCGCAGTTGCGCGACGAGTTCGGCCGCGTCGTCGTCGGTGGCGGCCACCGGGTCCGCCGGGTCTGCTCCGGTCATGCGGACGAGCGTACGGGGCAAAGTGGACTAACGACCGATATTCACGAAATCTGAGCGATGTCCGCATCGGTCCCGTCGACTACTCGCGGATCCCCCGGTGCAGGGCCACCACACCACCGGTCAGGTTGCGCCACGCCACCCGACCCCACCCGGCCGCGGCGACCCGGCCGGCAAGCGCGGCCTGCGCCGGCCAGGCCCGCACCGACTCGGCGAGGTAGACGTACGCGTCGGGGTTGCTCGACACCGTGCGGGCGACCACCGGCAGCGACCGCATCAGGTACGACAGGTAGACCGTCCGGAAGACCGGGTTGACCGGGGTGCTGAACTCGCAGATCGCCAACCGCCCGCCCGGGCGGGTGACCCGGGCCAGCTCCCGCAGGGCCGCGTCGGTGTCGCTGACGTTGCGCAGCGCGAAGGAGATGGTCACCGCGTCGAAACTGGCGTCGGCGAACGGCAGCCGCAGCGCGTCGCCGGCCAGCAGCGGCACCTCGGGACGGACCCGCTTGCCGGCGTACAGCATGCCCAACGACAGGTCGGCCCCCACCGCGTACGCCCCGGACTGCGCCAGCTCCCGGGTCGAGATGCCGGTGCCCGCGCCCACGTCCAGCACGCGCTCGCCCGGCCGCAATCCGAGCGCCGCCCGGGTGGCCCGACGCCAGGACCGGTCCTGGCCGAAGGAAATCACCGTGTTGGTCAGGTCGTAACGCTCCGCCACGCCATCGAACATCGCGGCGACCTCGTGCGGCTGCTTGTCCAGACTGGCGCGCTGGCCCTGCGGGGAACGGCTCACCCCTCCACTCTGCCAGCCGCCCGCCAACCGGCGCCCGTGGGGTGGTGCGGCACCCCGGGTACGCGAGGGGGCGGGGTGGTCGCCCACCCCGCCCCCACGTCATGCCGGCGTCCGGACGCCGACTGTCAGCGCCGCTGTCAGTCGGTCGACTTCTCGTCGCTCGGAGCGACCAGGACGACCTTGCGCCGGCGGGAGAGCACCAGCAGCGCGCCGCCCACCAGCAGGATGATGGCGCCGATGCCACCGATCAGGCCGACCTGCACACCGGTGACCGGCAGGCCGCCGCCACCGGAGCCGCCACCACCGGCAGCCGGCGACGTGCTCGTGCCCGGCGTCGGCGTCGCGCCCGGACTGGGGGTACCGCCCGGCGTCGGGGTGGCCGTCCCACCCGGGGTCGGCGTGGCGGTGGGCGTCGGGGTGGCCGTGGCGCTCGGCGTCGGGGTCGGCGTCGGCTGCGCGGTCAGGTCGACGAAGACGTCGAAGACCGCCTGGTTGTCGCCCTCGTCGACCTCGGTGAAGGCCTTCCGCTGGGCGCTGGTCGCCGGCTCGGGCTGCTCGTCGGCCTGACCCGTCGCGGCGTCGAGACCCTGCGCGACCAGCTCGCCAACCCGCAGCACCGGCTCGGTGACGTCCGCGCCGACAGTCACCTTGACGTCCGCCGTGTAGTACTCACCGGGCTTGATCACCGCGCCGTCGTCCTGGCAGAGCGCCTGGGCGATGCCACCGAAGGTCTGCGACGTGCAGGCGTCCGGCAGGGTGGCGAAGGTGACGCCGGCCGGGAGCGTGAGCACGTAGGACAGGCCGGTGGCCTTGCGGCTGCCGTCGTTGTAGACAGCCCAGTCCAGCGGCACCGTCTCGCCGCGCCTGACCGGCCGGAGGTTGGGATCATCGCCCTTGACGCCGTTCACCACGACGTTCGCGTAGACGTCCTGCACCCAGCTGGTCAGGTCGTAGCCGCGCTTGCCGACGGTGATGTCGTGCTCGACCCGGTTGTCCTTGAGCTTGGGGTCGGCGGTGGCCGACTTGATGGTGACCACAAGCGTGCCGGCCTCGCCGCGCGCGCCCGTGGAGAAGAGCGGAATGCCGAAGTCCTCGCTGGTGCCGGCCGGCACGTCGCCGAGCGGGCAGGTAAACGTCTTGCCCTTCACCTGGCAGCCGTTGGGCACGACGACCCCGACCACGCTCTTCAGCAGGTTGCTGGTGTCCACGGTGTAGCTGACGCCCTTGGCGGCGACCGTGCTCCGGGTGTTGTCCACCAGGAACTTGAACGGCTTCGCCTTGGCCTCCTTGACGCCCTTGGCCAACTCGGTGCTGAGCGGCACCAGTGCCAGATCGGCCTTGTCGGCGGCCTGCGCCGGGGCGGCCACGGTGGCCAGGCCACCGGCCGCGAGCAGGGCCACCACGCCAGCGCGGGCCAGGGCCGTGCGGTGGAACGCTGTCATCGGTCCCCCGAGGGATAGGGATAGAAGAATTGATTGCGGAACGAGCGGACGCTATCGGAGGTCGATCACGCACGCCAGCGCCCACGGCCCTTTTCATCCGTCCGGCCCCGGGTCCGCAGACGGTACGGGCGGGATGGTCACCCATCCCGCCCGTACCGCCGTGCGTTATATGAACGACCCGCAACGGGCCGATGGAGGACAGCCGGCGAACACCAATCAGACCATCCGCCACCAGCACGATCGCGCTGACTCACCGGTCGACGGTGGTGACGGATACGAGCCGGGACGCTAGCCGCCGACGATCACCTTCACCACCCCGAAGCGGACAGCCTGACGCTGCGGCGACCGGGACCACCCGTACCGCCGGGGCGAGCCGGCGGGAGCATGAGCCTCGATCAACCGAACGGCCGGGCGTCGAGCCGCGTCAGTTGACCTCGACAAGCGGCAGGGATCGACCCGCGCCACCGCCGGGGAGCGCGATCGAGGAGAAGTGCGAGACCACCCGATCGTCGGTTGGGTCGTCGGCGGGCGTGTGGTGCACGGCGAGCCGGTTGTAGAGGGTGTCGCGCTGCGCGGGGATCCGGTCCGCCGAGCGGATCATGCCGATCAGCTCGTGCAGGTTGGAGCGGTGCCGCGCGCCGGCGGAGGAGATCACGTTCTCCTCCAGCATGATCGAGCCGAGATCGTCCACGCCCATGTGCAGCGAGAGCTGCCCGACGTCCTTGCCGGTGGTCAGCCAGGACGCCTGCAGGTGCGGCACGGTCTCGAAGAAGAGCCGGGCCACCGCGACGAGGCGCAGGTATTCCAGGGTGGTCGCCTGGGTGCGGCCCTTGAGGTGGTTGTTCTCCGGCTGGTACGTCCACGGGATGAAGGACCGGAACCCGCGGGTGCGGTCCTGCACGTCCCGGATCATGCGCAGGTGCTCGATTCGTTCGGCGTGCGTCTCGCCGGTGCCCATCATCATGGTGGCGGTCGACTCGATGCCCTGCCGGTGCGCCAGCTCCATGACCTCCAGCCAGCGCTCGCCCGACTCCTTGAGTGGCGCGATCGCCTTACGCGGACGCTCCGGCAGCATCTCCGCGCCGGCGCCCGCGATCGAGTCCAGACCGGCGGTCTTAATCCGGGCGATGGCCTCGTCCAGGCTCACCCCGGAGACCTTCGCCATGTGCAGGATCTCGCTGGGGCCGATCGAGTGGATGACCAACTGCGGGTACGCCTGCTTGACCGAGGAGAACAGCTCCTCGTAGTACTCCACGCCGTAGTCCGGGTGGTGCCCGCCCTGGAGCATCACCTGGGTCGCGCCCAGCTCGACCGCCTCGCCACACCGGCGCAGGATCTCCTCGGTCGGGTGGGTCCACCCTTCCGAGTGCTTCGGCGCGCGGTAGAACGCGCAGAACTTGCACGCCGTCACGCAGACGTTCGTGTAGTTGATGTTGCGGTCGATCAGGTACGTGACGACGTTGTCCGGGTAGCGCCGCCGACGCACCGCGTCCGCCGCCTCGCCCAACCCGTGGAAGGGCGCCTCGGTGTAGAGCAGCAGGGCTTCCTCGGGCGTGATCCGCCCGCCGTCCGCGCCACGCTGCAGGATGTCGTCGATCTCCCGGCTCACCGTCACGCCCCCGAGCGTACGTCGGCCCCCGGCCCACCCTTCGTTCCGGGCACGCGGATGTGACCTCGACCGGACACGCGTCACCAGGAAGCCGCAGCAGGTCTGATGGAGCCCGGGGAACGCGAAACCCGGCTCGCCCACCGTCCGGAAGGCTGCCGGGTCCACTTCCAAGGAGCTACTGCCCCTGGCAGTCGCAGGTTACCTCTGTCCGGAGCTTGCAAACGAGGAATTGGTCTGTTCCGTCTTTCTCGCCCATCCGGCCCCTCCTACCCGGGACCGGTCACCCGGGTTAGCGCTCCGACGGCATGCGACGAACGAATCGGGCCCAAGCTTCACGCTCGAAGGCCAGGACCGGGCCGGCCGGGTCCTTCGAGTCGCGTACGGCGACCGCGTGGGTCAGCTCGGCGACCTCGACACAGTCGGCGTTCGAGCCGCTGCGGCTGGACTTGCGCCAGGTCGCGCCGGACAGCTCCGGAGTGATCATCGGGGGCTCACTCTCGCTCGTGCTCCGTTGCGACCCGCGCAACGAACTCCACCGATTCGACGGGGCTCAGCGCCACCTCGGCCAGCCTATCGGCCTCCCGCCGGAAGTGCGCCACCTGCGGCGCCTCCTCCAGGAACAGCCCGGCCAACTTGTGGTCCAGATAGACCACAGACCGGTTGCGAGGGAAGTCGAAGAGCGCGAACGACCCGTCCAACCCGGTGTGCCCACCCACCGCCAGCGGCACCACCTGCAACGTCACGTTCGGCCGCTCGGCGGCCTCGATCAGGTGCCGGAGCTGCCGGGCCATGACGCGGTGGCCACCGAGCACCCGGCGCAACACCATCTCGTCGAGCAGCGCGTGCAGCGTCGGCGGCGTGGCCCGGCTCAGGACCGCCTGCCGGCCCAGCCGGGCGGCAACACGCCCCTGCGCCTCGTCCGCCGGCACTCCGCAGCCGACCATCACCGCCTGGGTGTAGTCCGGGATCTGCAACAGGCCCGGCACCAGCAGCGGCTGCCAGTTCACGACGCTCGTCGCCTCGGCCTCCAACCGGATCAGCGTCCGGGACTCGTCGGAGAGCCCACCGATCGCCTCCCACCAACCGGTCTCGGCCGACCGCTCGGCCATCCCGAGCAGCCGCTTGCGCTCGTCCCCCGTGATGCCGTAGATCACCAGCAGCGAGGCGACGTCGGCAGCCTGGACACCCTGGATGCCGGTCTCGATCCGGGACAGTTTGGACGGCTGCCAGCCCAGCCGGATAGCCACCCGACGCAGCGGCAGCTTGCGTGCCTCCCGCAGCTCGCGTAGCTCGCCGCCGAGCCCACGACCGACGACTGTGGGTTGACTGGCCTTGGGCATCGCTGGTCCTCCGCGTCGACTCGCGTCGCACCGTCACGCTGACGGCATGGACTCGTCGCGTTGAGCATTGACTTGATCTCAGCCACCCGCAACCATCGCAAGCAACGTTGCTGAGCGTTGTTTCCCGCTCCGGAGGTTGTGATGCCCATCTGGACCCAACAGCCCGCCTGGCTGCGACCGTACGATCCAGCCGATTCACCCGGGCCGATCCCGTCGGTGATCGCCCACTTCCGGCGGCACGGACGGGAGGAGAAGCCGGCACCGACGGAGGCGGAGCGAGAGGCGAGCCGCTACACAGTGGTGCTGGTGCCACCCGAGGCCGCCGTAGCTCTGGGCGACGACCGAGGCGAGGTCGGACTGCAACTGTTCCGCGACACCGAGTGGGACCACTACCCGGCCCATCTCGACGAGGCGGTCAAGCTGATCGAGGAGGCGTGCGGCGAACGGGTCACCCTTGTCGAGCACCGCTCCGACCTCACCTACTGGACCGCCCACATCCGCCCTGACGGCCGAGCCTCAGCGCGCTCGGACACCAAAACGTGCCCCCGGAACACTCAGGCGGGCCAGAACGTCAGTTCTTGACGCCTGAGGCCGCAACACCGGGTATTGTAATAGCCGTTCAGGGGGATTAGGAGTTGAGCTAGAGGATGCTGCTGCGCTTCCGGGTGACCAACTTCGCCTCCCTCCGCGACGAGGCCGAGCTGAGCCTCATCGCCGCCGACGAGCACCCGGACCTCGCCGTCCGGCCGGTGCCGCGGGAGAAACTGTCCGTTCTGCCCGTGGCAGGCATCTTCGGCCCGAACGCCTCAGGCAAGTCCAACGTCGTCAAGGCCCTCGGCTTTGCACGCGACGCGGTTCGACTGTCCCACCAGCGCTGGCTACCGGAAGAACCGATCCCAGGGCGCTGGCCGTTCCGGCTCGACCATGAGAGCGGGAACCTGCCAAGTGAGTTCGTCTTCGACTTCGTCGTCGAGAACGTCAGGTACGAGTTCGGCTTCTCACTGGACGACGAGGCAATCCGACAGGAGTGGCTGTACGCCTTCCCGAAGGGCCGGCGGCAGGTCTACCTTGAGCGCGACGGCGGGTCACTGCACTTCGGGAACAACTTGACCGGTCCGCGCGAGCTGATCGCGGAGACTGTCCGACCAAACAGCCTGTTCCTCTCCGCGGCAGCCACGCTGAACCACCCACAGTTGAGCAAGATCTACCGCTGGTTCAGTCCTCGTCAGATGATCGCCTCGGGCGATGTGTCGATCGCTCGGCCTCCACACGTCCTACCAGATGATCGGATGCTCGCGCTCCTCCGATTCGCGGATCTGGGCATCGTTGGCGCGGCGCTCGTTCAGCGGGAGTCGGACCCGGGCACGGGTCCAACAGAGCCGCAGATTGAGCTTGTGCACTCGGCACACACCGAGGACGGGAAGGCAGCTCTGCCTTGGCAGTGGGAGTCAGCCGGCACCCGCAGCTGGTTCGACCTCTTGCAACTGGCGGTGCGGGCACTCGACGTCGGCGGACTACTGGCCGTCGACGACCTTGGTAGTGAGCTGCATCCGCTCCTCACGACCGAACTGATTCGCCTCTTCCACACGCCGGATACCAACCCGCACGGCGCACAGCTCATCTTCAACAGTCATGATGTCGGGCTTCTCGGCCGCCACCGCAATCTTCGACTCAGCCGAGACCAGATCTGGCTCACCGAGAAGGGCAGCGGCGGCGCGACGCGGCTCTACCCCCTCAGCGAGTTTCGGGTACGCGGCGGCCTCGACGACGTCGAGGGCCGATACCTGAAGGGCCGCTACGGTGCCGTGCCCTTCCTGGACCACGAGGTGCTGGACCTCCTCGTTCCGCCGACGCGCGCGGCCTGAGCACCACCAGCCGAAAACTCCAAACTTTGAACACTGGCCTTTGAAGTTTGGTGGCTTGGTGGCTTGGTGGCTACTCATGCCCCTTGTCGACGTGCGCCACTTCTCGGCCGTCCGCTGATGGCCCGTCCCGGCAAGCCGCTGCGCCGCCAGCCCGGAACTCGACGGGAGCGCAAGACCTACCTGGTCTGCTGCGAAGGCGAGAACACCGAGACGCTTTACTTCAAGGGTCTGCGCCGCGAGCTACGGGCGGGCAATGTGCGGATCGAAGTCGTCTCCGGCCACGGTGAGCCGTACGGCGTTGTCGAGAAGGCCGTCGCGGACACCAACCGGGCCGCCGCCCAGGGTGATGGTTACGACGAGGTCTGGTGTGTCTTCGACGTTGAAGCTCCAGATGTACACGCCCGCCTCGGCGCGGCACTCGCGCTGGCCGCGCGGCACGGCATCAACTGCGCCATCTCCAACCCCTGCTTCGAGGTCTACCTACTCCTTCATTACGAGGAGCTGCCCTACCTGACATCCGACGAGGCGTGTCGCCGACTGGAACGACACCCGTGTGGTTATCGCCGACGGTGCAAGCTCTTGGACTTTGAGGCGCTTAGAGCCGGCCGTCCTGACGCGTTCCGTCGGGCGGCGCGACTGGACAGGCTGAGCGCGGGCCTGCCGCTAGCCGACCGGAATCCCTCAACCTCGGTGCCAGGCCTGGTGGCCGCGCTCGAGTCCGACGCCGCCACCAGCACGTTTCCCCAAAGAACGGCTTGAGGAGCACACCGTGCCCATGCACAAGATCGAGATCGACGACGAGGTGTACGCCCTGCTTCAGCAGCACGCGGAGCCCTTCGTCGATCGGGAGAACGACGTGCTCCGCCGGTTGCTGGGGCTCGACCTCGACCCCAAGAAAGCGAAGGAAGCTCGGCTGTCAAGCGGAGACCTCATGGGTCTGATCGAAGCCGAGCTGCTGATCCCAGGCGATGAACTCATCCACGTTCAGTTACGGAAGGGCAGGACACACCGAGCGGTGGTCACAACAGATGGACACCTTCGCCTTCCCGACGGGTCCACCTATGCGAAGCCTTCGCCAGCATTGAAGGCGTGCGTGGGCCACGACATCAACGGTTGGGGGCAGTGGACCCACGTCCGGAGCAATAAGCCACTTCAGGCGCTCCGAATCAAGCTACTGCAAGCTTGAGTCGTCAGGCGTCGTAGTCGACAGTGAGCTTGTCGGTGGTCGGGCTGGACTGGCAGGTGAGGACGTAGCCGGCGGCCAGTTCCTCCGGCTCCAGGGCGTAGTTGCGGGCCATCGAGACCGACCCGTCGACGACCTTCGCCTTACAGGTCGAGCAGACACCGCCCTTGCAGGCGTACGGCAGCTCGCCGCGCACCTTCAACGCGGCGTCCAGCACCCGCTCCTCGCGACCCATCGTGAAGCTCGACGACCGGCCGTCCAGCACGATGGTGACCTCCGCGCCGGCGCCCGCCTGATCCGCCGGACGGCGCACCGGCTCCGGCGGCGCGTCGACGTGGAACAGCTCGGTGTGCACCGCCGACTCGGGCAGGCCACGTGCGGTCAGCACGTCCCGGACGTCGACCACCATGGCGTACGGGCCGCAGAGGAACCACTCCTCGATCACGTCGCCCGGCACGATGGTGCCCAGCAACCGGCCCAGCCGTTCGGTGTCGATCCGCCCGGAGAGCAGCGCCGACTCGCCCTGCTCCCGGGAGAGCACGTGCACCAGGTGCAGCCGGGTGGGATAGCGGTCCTTCAGATCGGCCAGCTCCTCGGCGAACATCACCGTGTTCGCCGTGCGGTTGCCGTACACCAGGGTGAAGGTGCTGGCCGGCTCGACGGCCAGCGCGGTCGCGACGAGCGCGAGCACCGGCGTGATGCCGGAGCCGGCGACGACCGCGCCGTAGTGCCGCACCCGGTCCGGCGCGAACGCCGTGGTGAATGTGCCCAACGGCGGCAGCACCTCGACCGTGTCGCCGCCCCGCAGCGCCCCGCAGGCGAACGCCGAGAAGGCGCCGCCGGGGATCTCCCGTACCCCGATCCGCAGCCGGCCGTGCCGGGCCAGGTCGTCGGGGGTCGAGCAGATCGAGTACGACCGGCGCACGTCCGTGCCGTCCGCACCAGCGGAGCTGGTGGCCCCGGCTCCGCCGGGAAGACGCACGGTGAGGTGCTGGCCCGCGCGGAACGCGAAGGTCTCCCGCAGATCCTCGGGTACGGCGAAGGTCACCGCGACCGCGTCGTCGGTGAGCCGGTCGACGGCGGCGACCGACAGCGGGTGGAAGACCGGCCGGCGACGGACCGGGCGGGTGATGGTGACAGTCACAGCGCCTTCAGGTGGTCGAAGGGTTCGGAGCAGGAGCGGCACCGCCACAGCGCCTTGCACGCAGTGGAGCCGAACCGGCTGACCTGCTCGGTCTCCGGTGAGCCGCACTGTGGGCAGCGGACCGCGAGGGTCAGCGCGACGACGCCGGCGGCGGGCACCGGGGCCGGCGGGGCGATCCCGGCGGCGGCGAGCTTGGCCCGACCACCCGCGGAGATCCAGTCGGTGCTCCACGGTGGGCTGTAGACGGTGCGGACCTGGGCGTCGGGGTGGCCGGCGACCGCCAGCGCGCGGCGGATGTCGGTGCGGATCACGTCCATCGCCGGGCAACCGGTGTAGGTCGGGGTGATGGTGACGGTGACCCGACCGTTCGTCGGGTCCTGCTCGACGGCCCGCAGGATGCCCAGCTCGTCGATGGTGATCACCCGGATCTCCGGGTCCACGACGCTGGCGGCCGCCGCCCGCGCGCTCACCGTGCCGCCGTTCGCGACCGCGGGGCTCCGCCGCGCTGCCACCGCGCTCACCAGGTCGCTCCGGGATGGGCGCGGTGCAGCACCTGCATCTCGGCGAGCAGGTAGGCCAGGTGTTCGGTGTGCACGCCGTCCCGCCCGCCGGCCGGGGCCCAGCCGCTCTCCGGTCGGGTGAGCGTCGCCTCGGCCAGCACCGCGCCGACGGTCTCGTCGAAAGCGGGCCGCAGCGTGGCCGGGTCGACCGGCGCCGCCGGGTCCGCGGCGAACAACTCGTGGGTGTACGGCCACACCTGGTCGACGGCGGCCTGCATGCGACGGTGTGACTCGTCGGTGCCGTCGCCGAGCCTCCGCACCCACAGCGCGCCATGGTCCAGGTGGTACGCCGACTCCTTGCGCGCCTTCGCACCGATCGCGGCCAACCGCTGGTCGGCGCAACCGGCCAGCTCCGTGTACAGCGGTAGCTGGTAGGCCGCCAGGAAGAACAGCTTCGCCATGGTCACCGCGAAGTCGCCGTTGGGCAGCTCGACCAGGAGCGCGTTGCGGAACTCGCGGTCGTCGCGCAGGAACGCCAACGCGTCCTCGTCCCGGCCCGCGCCCTCCAGCTCGCCCGCGTACGACAGCAGCAGCCGGGCCGCGCCGAGCTGGTCGAGGGCGATGTTGGCGAGCGCGATGTCCTCTTCCATCTCCGGCGCGCGGGTCGTCCACTCGGCCAGTCGTTGCGCCGCGACCAACGCGTCGTCGCCGAGGGCGAGTGTGAAGTCGTACGGCCCGTTCACGCCGCCACTCCATTGCTGGGCCTGTTGCTTCGCTCGCTCACAGGTGGGCCACCCCGTCCGGCACCTCGTAGAAGGTGGGGTGGCGGTAGACCTTGTCGGCGGCCGGGTCGAAGAAGGCGTCCTTCTCGTCCGGGCTGGACGCGGTGATAGCGCCGGCCGGCACCACCCAGATCGAGACTCCCTCCTGACGGCGGGTGTACAGGTCCCGGGCGTTGCGCAGGGCCAGCTCCGCGTCGGGGGCGTGCAGGCTGCCGACGTGGGTGTGCGACAGCCCACGTCGCGCCCGCACGAAGACCTCCCAGAGCGGCGAGTGTTCGGTAGTCACGCGGCCACCTTCTCCTTCTGTTGCGCCCGCTTCGCGGCGTACGCCGTGGCGGCCTCGCGGACCCAGGCGCCCTCGGTGTGCGCCGCCCGGCGGTGGGCCATCCGCTCCCGGTTGCACGGCCCGTTGCCGGAGATCACCCGCAGCAGCTCGTCGTAGTCCGGCTGGGTGTAGTCGTACGCCTGCCGTTCCTCGTTCCAGCGCAGGTCCGGATCGGGGAGGCGGACGCCGAGGATCTCGGCCTGCTGGACGCACATGTCGACGAAACGCTGCCGCAGATCGTCGTTGGAGAAACGCTTGATCTTCCAGGACATCGACTGGGCGGAGTGCGTGGAGTCGCCGTCCGGCGGGCCGAACATCGCCAGCGACGGGTACCACCAGCGGTCCACCGCGTCCTGGGCCATCGCCTGCTGGGCCGGGGTGCCGTGCGCGAGGGTGTGCAGGATCTCGTAGCCCTGCCGCTGGTGGAACGACTCCTCCTTGCAGACCCGGATCATCGCCCGGGCGTAGGGGCCGTACGAGCAGCGGCACAGCGGCACCTGGTTGACGATCGCCGCGCCGTCCACCAGCCACCCGATGGCGCCCATGTCGGCCCAGCTCAGGGTGGGGTAGTTGAAGATCGAGCTGTACTTCTGGCGGCCGTCGAGCAGCAGTTGGACCAGCTCGTCGCGGCTGATGCCGAGGGTCTCGGCGGCGGCGTAGAGGTAGAGGCCGTGACCCGCCTCGTCCTGCACCTTGGCCAGCAGGATCGCCTTGCGTTTGAGCGACGGCGCCCGACTGATCCAGTTACCCTCCGGCTGCATGCCGATGATCTCGGAGTGGGCGTGCTGGGCGATCTGCCGGATCAACGTCCGGCGGTACGCGTCGGGCATCCAGTCACGGGGCTCGATCTTCTGCTCGGCGTCGACCACCTCGGCGAAGTACGCCGCGAGGTCCTCGTCGGGCGCGGGTCCGCCACGTCGGCCGCGCGCCGCGGCCGCGCGGAGCTCCGCCTCGGCGGCCTCGACCTCGCCCAGCAGGCCGGCAGCGGGCGCGTCGCCCGCAGCGGCGTCCGACGTGTCGGTCGGGGTCGGGAAGTCGTTGCCATACATGGGACAAGTGTTACAGCTTGCGACCCAAGAAACCAGAGCGTGTAACAGGAATCCGTGGATCCCATCCGTGATGGAATGAGTGCTTTGCGTTACCTGGGCACGCCGACGTCACCGTGACCTGGGCCACGATGGGAAGGCAAATCGCCACAACTGCCGCATACCGTCTCGATATCCCGCCTTTATCTCCTGTTGCCTAGTGTCGGACCCTGGCGGGTCCGCAAACCGGACGTAGACTTTCCGCCGGCACACCGATCGGCTCCAGAAGATCGCCGCCAGACAGAGGCCACCTCCCCCGGCCTCGGCGATCGGCCGATCCGTCCGGACAACAAGCCGGTCCCCCCGGCCCTGACACCTGGAGTTCACCCACTCATGCGTTCCCGCGTGACCCTGGTGCTCGCCATCGCGGCGGTCCTGCTCGGCGGAGTCCTCGTGGTCCCCGCCGCGTACGCCCGTCTCTCCAGTGGCGACAGCGGCGGGAGCGGAGGAGGCCACGGCGGCGTCATCGCCGCCCCGAAGGTCGCCGCGCCCCCACCCGCACCCACTCCACCGCCGCCGCCCACGCTGGCGGCCGGCCCGGTGTCGGTGGACTTCCAGGGCGACTTCTTCTCGTGGGCACTGCTCGATCGGCAGACCGGCACGATCTCCGGATCACCGAACATGGCCGCGACCAGCTCCACCGAGTCGATGATCAAGGCGTGGATCGTCTCGGACTACCTGCGGCAGCTCAAGGGCAAGGAGCCGCCCGCAGGGTTGAAGGAGGCGGCCCGGCTCGCCATCATCGACAGCAACGACGTCGCGGCCGACAAGGTCCACGCTGCGGCGGGCGGCTCGTACCGGCCGTCCACGAGCAGCACGCCCGACGCGGTGATCCAGCGGGCCATCAAGATCTGCGGGCTGACCGACACCACGCGCGGCGCGATCAAGCCGTTCTCCGGCTACTGGAGCTTCACCCAGATGTCCCCGCGGGACGCGGTCCGGCTCGGCGACTGCATCGCCGACGGTAAGGCCGCCGGCCCGAAGTGGACCCCGTGGGTGCTGGATCAGATGAGCAAGGTCCGGGGCACCACCGCGGCGAAGGACCAGAAGGAAAAGTCCGGCGGTGGCCGCTGGGGCATCATCGACGGCCTGCCGAAGTCGATCACCGCGCAGGGCCCGGTCAGCATCAAGAACGGATGGACGCGGATCTACTATGACCGAAACTGGCACGTCAACTGCCTCGCTGTCACCGGCAAGTGGAGTCTCGCGGTGATGCTGCGCTATCCGGCCAGAAGCAGTCTCGACTACGGCGCGAAGGTCTGCGCCAGCGTGGCCACCCAACTGGTCACCCCCCAGCCCGGCGCGGCGCTCAAGGTGCCGCAGCAGCCGGTCGGGAAGCTCTGATGGCCGGCAGTCGGCGGGCCGACCGGCGCGGCGGCGGTGAGACGTCCCCGCTGCGGCTGGTCGCCATCGCCGTCATCCTGCTCGGGTTGGTGCTGGTGTCGCTGCGGCTCCTGCCCGGGTCGCCGTTCGAGTCGGCGGCGGCCGCCAAGTGGGGCGACGCCGGCCCCGGCACGAGCGACCGCCCCACCGGCCCGGGCACCAACCGCAGTGCCCGCGAGCCGTCCTCGCCGTCACCGAGCCCCAGCCCGCTGGAGCCGCTGCCGTTCGTCGCCAAGGACCTCAACCTGGACATCGAGGGCTGGTACTCCTGGAGCGTGTTGGATCGTCGCACCGGGGAGATTATCGGTTCCAAGAACATGGGCGAGACCAGCACGACCGCTTCGATGATCAAGGCCTGGGTCGTCGCCGACTATCTGCGTCGCGCGGCCGACAACGGCCAGACCCCGAGCAGCGCGAAGCTCGCCGACGCGACGCTGATCATCCGGGACAGCGACAACACCCGGGCCCAGCAGTTCTACAACCAGGTCGGCGGGGCCGCCTCGATCAAGCGCCTGATCTCGATGTGCAAGCTGACCGACAGCAAGGTCGCCCCCGACCGCGGCTGGAGCGAGACGGCCCTCTCCCCCCGGGACGCCGCCCGCATGGGCAACTGCATCGCCACCGGCATCGCCGCCGGCCCGAAGTGGACCAAGTGGCTGCTCAACGAGATGAAACTGGTTCGCGGCGCCGGTGATTTCGGCATCCGCAAGGCCTTCCCCGCCGCCGAGCAGAAGCAGATCGCCATCAAGAACGGGTGGATCGACCGGACCGAGCTGCAGGAGATGCACATCAACTGCATGGCCATCGGTGACACCTGGACGATGGGCGTGATGGTCAGGTACCCGATCAACATGGGCTACGACTACGGCATGAAGAACTGCGAGAAGATCACCGAGGCGCTCCTGCGCCCCGGCATCTGAGCCGCGGCCCCGCGGGCCGCGGGGCCGACCCGCCGGTCAGCCGGCGAAGAACTCGGGGCCGCCTTCCGGCAGCTCCGGGGCCGCACCGATCGCGGCGGCCCGCCGGGCCCACTCGCGCAGCCCGGCGACCTGCCGGTCACCGAGCGAAAAATCCAGGGTACGGAAATACGTGGCGAGCGTCGCCGCGTCGAACGTCTCCCAACGGGCCGCGGCCTCCGCGACCTGGTCCAGCTCGGCCAGGCAGAGGTCCCGCGAGCGCAGGAACGCCTCGTGCACCTCCTTGACCAGGCCCGGATGGGCGGCGGCGAAGTCGCGGCGGACCGCCCAGACGGCGAAGACCATCGGCAGACCAGTCCACTCCCGCCACGCCTGCCCGAGGTCGGTGACGATGAGCCCCCGCTGCGGCGCCTCGTAGTACGCCCGCAGCGCCACGTCCCCGATCAGCACCCCGGCGTCGGCTTCGAGCAGCATCTGGGTCAGGTCCGGCGGGCAGCGGAAGTATTCGGGCCGCACGTTGTACTGCTCGGCGAGCAGCAACTGGGCCAGCATCACCCCGGTCCGCGAGGTCGAGCCGAGCGCCACCCGCGCGCCGTCCAGCTCGGCGAGAGGCCGGGTGGAGACCATGTTGACCGAGAGCACCGGTCCATCGCTGCCCACCGCCAGGTCCGGCAGGAGGAGCAGCTCGTCGGCATGCTTCAGGTACTCCAAGAGCGTGATCGGGCCGATGTCGAGGTCACCGGCGACAAGCGCCGCGCTCAGCCGGTCCGGCGAATCCTTCTGCAGGTCGACGTCGAGCAGGGCACCGGAACGCATCAGACCCCAGTAGATCGGCAGGCAGTTCAGGAACTGGATGTGCCCGACCCGCGGTCGTGCGATGCGCTCAGCCATGACCCGACCGTATCCCCGGCCTTCGGGTCCGGCTCGGCGGGTCGGCCCGGAGTGGCCAACCCCGCATCCGTGCCCTCCGCTCGGGGCACTGGCCGTCGTACCGCCCGGGCTACGACCGGCACGAAGGCCAACACGACCAGGAGCCCAGCCGCGCCCGCCCCGGCGATGAGTGGTCGGGGTGGGACGACCGTGAGCAGTGCCCCGCCGACCAGATAACCGGCCATCGAGCCACCCTGTACCGCCGCGCCGTAGCTGGCGTACGCCCGGCCACGCATGGGCTCCGGCACCCGGCGGCTGGTGAGCAGGTTGGCGAAGACGTTCTCGCCGCCGTTCGCCGCGCCGGCCACCAGCCAGAGCGGCACGAGCAGGCCGGCCGTCGGCACCGTCGCGGCGAGCAGCACCAGCAGGCTGCACATTGCCAGTGTGACCAACACCCCATGGATGAACGCCCCGTCGTGGTCGAACCGACGGGCGAGTCGTGCGGCGATCCAGCTGCCGGGCAGCATGCCGGCCATCCATACCGCTCCCACCAGGCCGTACGTGGTCGCCGAACCGTGCAGCGTCTCCCGGATGAAGAAGACCTCGATCACGTTGATGCCGCCGATCGCCGCGATCACCACGGCGGTGCTGACCACCATGACCAGCATCAGCGGGTCACGGCGCAGCCGCCAGCGCACCTCCGTACCGCTCGGGTTGGCCTGGTTCGCGGGGCTTCCCCCGCCCGCCGGCCCGGCGGCGGCGGGTCGTCGGCCGCCCCGACGGGTCCGCAGCAGCAGGCCCGCGACCACCAGCGCCAGGTAGGTCACGGCATCGAGAAGCAGGGGTACGCGAGTGCCGAACTGCCCCACCAACAGGCCGGCCAGCGCCGGCCCACCGAGCGCGCCGAGGGAGACGGCGTTCTGACTGATCGCGCTGGCCCGGGGCAGGTCAGCCGGACGGACCATCGCCGGCAACAGCGCCGCCAGGCAGGGCTGGGTCACCGCGAGCCCGCAGGCGAGCAGGGCGACGAGACCCACGACCAGGACCGGGTGCTCGGCGACGGCGAGCAGCGTACAGATGACCGCCTGCGCTAGCCCGACGGTGACCAGCAGGGTGCGACTGTCCACCCGGTCGACGAGCCGTCCGGTGAGCGGGGCGAGCACCACCAGGGGCAGTGTGGCCGCGAGCAGCAGCCCCGAGACGGCGAGCCCTCCGGCGCCGGCGCCCTGCAGCGCCAGCGCGAGTGCGGTGGCGGCCAGGAAGTCTCCACAGATCGTGGTGCCACGGGCGGTGGCGGCAAGCCAGACGTCCGGCCAGCACGACGAGTCAGTTGTGAAGGACATACTTCGAAAATATTCCTTCACAACTGTCCGGCGCAACCCCTGCCGTCGGAACACGCGCATCCGACGGCCGCGCCGCGACGGCGAACGCCGGCACAACTCGCCGCCTCGGCGGGCCGGGTGAGCTGCGGCGAGGAAGCCGTCCGCAGCGCCATCGAGCCGGCGCCTGGGAGAGCTAGGCCAGCGGCACTGCCCGGTACTGCACGGCGACCGTGCGTGCCCCCGCCGGAGGATCCGCCTGGCGCCGACGAGCCTGGTACGGCCGCAACATGGTCAGGACCGCCTCGTTCACCTCGGCCAATTCCTCGGCGGTGAGCAGCAGCAGCGTGTCGGTGAACAGAGCGTTGGCGTACCACTCGGCGGGCTCGCCCCCAGCGCGCCGCAGCCAGTCCCGCGTCCGCTCCATGGCCCGGACCGCGTGCGCCTCCACCAGCGCCTGCTCGGCCGCGCGCGCCTCGGGCCCGGCATCGCGACCCGCCTCGACCAGCACACTCCCACTCGGCACGCGCCACAGCCGCTCGCGCGCGTCCCCCCGACTCGGCGCCTGCTCGACCAGGCCGAACTTCGCCAGCGCGCGCAGGTGGTAACTTGTCGCGCTCGGCGACAGCCCGGCGATCTCCGCGCACTCGGTGGCGGTCCCACCGCCCTCGCGGCTACTCAGGTATTCCATGATCGCGATCCGGGCCGGATGAGCCATCGCCCGCATCACCTGCGGGTCACTGATCGTCATCCGACGCGAATCGGGGCTGGCCTCGGTCATGAGCCCATGATCCCGGGCGGCTCCCCGACCCGCCATCACCTCCGCGGTGGGCGGCAACCGACTTCCGCTAACAGCCGGCCGAGAGCGTGGCCGGTCGATGCGACATTCAGCGTCAACGCCGCGGTCGAAGCGGGCCGAACGTGTCGTACATCTGTCCTATTCTGTCTTCATGTTGGGGGTGTTGACGCAGGCCGGAGGCACGGTCGACGACTGCGCCGAAACCGCGCTCTGGGGGCTCTCCGACGACGAGCTGCTCGCCTCTCTCGACGCGACCCACGTGTTGGCGCAGCGGCTGGCTACCGTCCAGCTCGGCCTGGTCCGCGAGGTGGACGGCCGGGGCCTGGCGGTCGCCCAGGGCGCCTCGTCCACCGCCGTCTGGCTGCGGGAGCGGCTGCGGCTCTCCGGTCGTTCCGCGCGCCAGCTGGTCCAGCTCGCCGCCACCGTCGATGACGCGCCAGCGGCGGTGCGCGACGCGCTGCTCAGCGGCGCCATCACCGTCGAGCAGGGTCGAGTGGTGGCCGAGACGATCGCCGCGCTCCCGGTGGAGGCCGGCCCGGAGGTGGCGGACAAGGCCACCCGACTCCTGGTCGACTGGGCCGACCGGTTCGATCCCACCATCCTGAACCGGTTCGGAGAGCGGGTCCTCACGCACGTCGCACCGGATCTCGCCGACCAGGCTGAGCTGAAGGCTCTCCAACGGGCCACCGAGCGGGCCGAGGCCTGCCGGCACGTCACGCTCTCCGAGCAGCAGAACGGTCAGGTACGCCTCAGCGGAAACCTGGACACCGAAACCGCGAGCCTGCTGCGTGAGGCGATCGACCCGCTCTGCGCCCCGGCCGGTGAGCACGACGACCGCAGTCCAGGCCAGCGCCGAGCCGACGCGCTCGGCGAAGTCTGTCGGCTGGCGCTGCGCACCGGGCACTTGCCCGACAATGGCGGAGACCGGCCGCAGCTCATGGTTACCGTGTCGCTCGACGATCTGGTCAACGGCGTACGCGCCGGCACCGTGGAGACCGGAGTTCGTCTCACGCCGGGCGCGGTCCGCCGTCTCGCCTGCGATGCGGGCGTGCTGCCCGCGGTGCTGGGCGGCGACAGTCAGGTCCTGGACGTCGGCCGCCAGCGCCGGCTCTTCACCGGCCCGCTGAGGCGTGCGCTCGTGCTGCGCGACGGCGGTTGCGCCTTCCCTGGCTGTGATCGGCCGCCGCGATGGTGCGACGGTCACCACGTCCGACACTGGGCCGACGGCGGAGCCACCGCGCTGGGCAATGCCGTGCTGCTCTGCGGCTACCACCACCGGTTCGTCCATCGCAGCGACTGGACGGTCCGCATCGGGGCGGACGGCCGACCCGAGTTCCTTCCGCCTCGCTGGCTCGACCCCCTGCGCACACCACGCCGCAACCGCTACCACCGGCGCTGCTGATACCGGAGGTGCCTCCCCTGTCCGTCCGGGCATGCCGACCGCCTGGCAACACGCCGCACACCGCCTCGGGCAGCCACCGCACCGCAGCGCTGCACCCGGTGCGACGCCCACCGCGTTACTGCCCGCCGACACGCCCACTTTCGTGCGCCGCGCCCGGCGACACGCCCTCTCCTACGGGTGGTTGCGTGGGTAATTCGGTGGAACGGACGGGCTTGGGAGCGTAGGGTTGCAGCCCGCTTGACGGCCGAGGTGAGCTGCACCGGAACGGACGTCTTCGCGCCGGGCGGCCGGCCATCCGCCCCCGGACACGCGAGCGCGCAGCAGATGTGAACGATGGGACGTCAGCATGCCCGCACTTGACCTCGACACCGATCTGTCCGCCGAACGCGCACACCTGGCAGCATCGCGGAACGCGCTGCGGCGAATGCGGGACCGGGCCGAAGCCCTCTTCGCCACCGGTGACCAGGTGGCCGGCGACGCGTACGCGGCGGAGACACTCGGCCGCACCCTGGCCCGTCGGGTGGCCGAGCTGGCCGACGACCCGACAACGCCCCTGTTCTTCGGCCGCCTGGACTTCACCGAGTCCACCGACCCCGACGGCACCGACACCACCGACAGCGGCAGCGGCAGCGGCAACGGCAGCGGCAGCGGCAGCGGCAGCGGCAACGGCAGCGGCACCACGCACGGCACCACCACGCACGGCACCACCGACACCGGCAGCACCGGCGGCAGGGCCAGTGACGGGGATCCCGGCGTGGGTGTGCGCAGCTCAGATCATGAGGGTCGGCGGTATCACGTGGGGCGGCGGCATGTCGCCGACGACCGCGGCGAGCCGTTGGTGCTGGACTGGCGGGCGCCGGTCTCTCGGTCGTTCTACCAGGCCAGCGCGCGGGATCCGCAGGGCGTGGCGGTCCGGCGACGGTTCGGGTTCAGCAACGGGGTGCTGACCAGTTTCGAGGATGAGCGTCTCGATCGGGGCGAAGAGCTCGGCACGACCAGTCGGATCCTCACCGCCGAGATCGAGCGGCCGCGTGTCGGGCCGATGCGGGACATCGTCGCCACGATTCAGCCGGAGCAGGACGAGCTGGTTCGGGCCGACCTTGCCGACTCGATCTGTGTGCAGGGGGCGCCGGGCACGGGGAAGACGGCTGTCGGCCTGCACCGGGCCGCGTACCTGCTGTATCTGCATCGGGAGCGGCTGCGGCGGGCGGGTGTGTTGATCGTCGGGCCGAACAGGGCGTTCCTGTCCTACATCGCGGCGGTGTTGCCGGCGCTCGGTGAGGTCGAGGTCGAGCAGGCCACGGTGGAGGAGTTGATTGCCCGGGTGCCGGTTCGGGCGGTCGAGGCGCCGGAGGTCGCCGTGCTCAAGCACGACGTACGCATGGCGTGTGTGTTGCACCGCGCGGTGCAGGCACAGATCGGCTCGGCCACCGAACCGATCACCGTGTCGGACGGTTCGTTCCGCTGGCGGATCGGGCTGGAGCCGTTGCACCGGATCGTCGAGGAGACCCGCCGGGAAGGGCTGCCGTACGGCACGGGTCGGGAGCGGGTCCGCGCGCGAGTGGTGAGCCTGCTGCAACGACAGGCCGAGGCGCGGCGGGCGGAGTCGCCGAGCGACGCCTGGTTGCGCCGGATGGGCCGCTGCCGTCCGGTGCTCGACTTCCTGGACGCGGTCTGGCCGGCACTCACCCCGGAAGGGCTGGTGTTCGGTCTGCTCTCCGACCCGGTACGGCTCGCCGCTGCGGCGGACGGCCTGCTCACCGACACCGAGCAGGCGTTGCTCAGCTGGGTGAAGCCGGCCCGCACCGCGAAGGCGACCCGCTGGACGGCCGCCGACGTGGTGTTGCTCGACGAGGCGGCCGGGCTGCTGGAACGGCCCTCCGGTTTCGGGCACGTGGTGGTGGACGAGGCGCAGGACCTCTCCCCGATGCAGTGTCGGGCCATTGCCCGGCGCAGCGAGCACGGCTCGGTCACCCTCCTCGGTGACCTCGCCCAGGGCACCGCGCCGTGGGCGGCGACGGACTGGCGGGAATCCCTCGCCCACCTGGGCAAGCCAGACGCCGTGGTGGTCCCGTTGACAGTTGGTTTCCGGGTGCCCGCCGCGGTTGTCGCGTTCGCGAACCTGCTGCTCCCGGCACTCGCGGTGGACGTACCGCCGGCCGAGTCGCTGCGCCACGACGGCGGCCTGGACGTGCGTACCGTGACCGACCTGGTCGCGGAGACGGTGGCCGAGGTGCGGGCGGCGCTCGCGCACGACGGCTCGGTGGGTGTGATCGCGGCCGACGACGCGGTCGACGAACTGCGCGCGGCGCTGGCCGCCGCCGGTGTCGCGACCGCGACCGCCGACGACGTCGCGGCCGCGGAGCGGGTCACCGTGGTGCCCGCCACGCTGGTCAAGGGCCTGGAGTACGACCATGTGGTGGTGGTCGAGCCGGCCGCGATCGTCGCGGCCGAGCCGCGCGGGCTGCACCGGCTGTACGTGGTGCTCACCCGGGCGGTGTCCCGGTTGGCGGTGCTGCACCGCGAGCCGCTGCCCGCCCCGCTCGGGGGCGGCTCAGCCGGCTGACACGGCCGTCGCTACCTCGCGCAGGGGGCGGCCGGAGTCAGCCAGCGGCACGTGGAACGACAACCACGAACCGTCGGCGAAGTCGAGCCGCAGCCGCTTCCAGTTCAACCGGTACCAGCCGACCCGGGCGGCCACCGTCGTGCGCGGCGCCGACCCGAGCAGTTCGACGTCGGCCTGCGCCCGGTCGCTCGCTCCCGAACTGGAGAACAGCCCGACCGGTGCTGTCGCGCCGAGCAGCAACCGCTCGTCGGTGACCCCCAGCACGACGTCGCGGAGGCCGGAACCCTTCGTCGCCACGGTCAGGGCATGGTGCAGCAGAGATGCCTGCGAACCCGGTTCGCCTCGACCTCCGACACCGAAGAAGAGCCAGTCGACGGCGTCGTCGGCCCGGCCGAAGGTGATGTTCGGCGAGAGCACAATGAACAGGGCGCCCAATAGGCTCGGCCCGCCGGAGGCAGGTGGCGTCGCCGGCTGCGGGGGTGCCGCCGGGGTCAGACCACCGCCCACGTGGACGCGGGCCACGGCACGCACCCGTTCGCCGGTGGGGAGCAGTCGGGTGAGCCCTTCGACGTACCGTGCGTGACTCTCGTCGACGATCATCGACGCCCCGGCTGGGCGTTCAGCTCGCTGTGCGGGCTCGACACGGACCCTCCTCTGTGTCCTGTGCGACGGGTCAGCCGCCGCCGCTGCCACCATAGGCACTGCCCCCGCGACCTGGTGACCCCGCCCGCGACGTCGGGGGCACCGCACTTTGACTCCGCGTCCTAGGGTTCGTGCTGGGGGGTAACCCGCCACGACCTGCTTCCCCACGACGCCGCCGCGGGGGCAGTGTGAATGCCCGAGGAGCTGACATGACCCTCGTCCGCGCCGACCAGGCCAGCCGCCGGTACGGCGACGTCCTCGCCCTCGACCGCGTCGACCTGGAAGTCCGGGCCGGTGAGCTGGTCGGCCTGCTCGGGCCGAACGGCGCCGGCAAGAGCACCCTGATGAACCTGCTGGTGGGCCTGCGCCGCCCCACGTCCGGGCGGGTCGAGCTGTTTGGCGGCGACCCCCGCGACCCGGCGAGCCGCCGGCAGATCGGGGTCACTCCGCAGGAGACCGGCCTGCCGGGCACGCTGCGCGTCGGTGAGGTCGTCGACTTCGTCTCGGCGCACTATCCGGACCCGGTGCCCCGCGGGGAGTTGCTCGACCGCTTCGGTCTGGGCGATCTCGTCCGACGGCAGTGTGGCGGGCTCTCCGGTGGGCAGCGCCGTCGGTTGGCGGTGGCGCTGGCGTTCGTCGGCCGGCCCCGCCTGGTGCTGCTCGACGAACCGACCACCGGCCTGGACGTCACCGCCCGGCACAGCCTGTGGGAGGCGATCCGCGCGTTCCACGCCGACGGCGGCACCGTGCTGTTGAGCAGCCACTACCTGGAGGAGGTGGAGGCGCTGGCACAGCGGGTGGTCGTCATCGGGCAGGGGCGGGTGCTCGCCGACGACACGGTGGACGCGGTGCGCGGCATCGTCGGCGTACGCCGGGTCAGCCTGGTCGCCGACGACCTCCCCGACCTGCCCGGGGTTGTTCGCAGTGAACGGATCGACGGGCGGCTGCACCTGCTCACCACCGACGCCGACGAACTGGTCCGCGCGTTGGTCACGGCCCGGACCACCTTCAGCGACCTGGAGGTACGGCCGACCTCGCTGGAGGAGGCGTTCCTCGCCATCACCAGCGGGGACGTGCCCGTCGGGGGTCAGCGCGCCAGCGGAGACCGGCCCGCCACCACCGCTGCCGGCGGTCGGTCCACCACCGCCTGAGGAGGCCACCGTGCAGCTCGCCCTGGTCCACGCCCGCTACCAGCTCCTGGAGATCATCCGAATCCCGGTGGCCGTCGTCGGCAGCGCCTTCTTCCCGGCCGCCGCCATGATCTTCTTCGTGGTGCCGTTCGCCCGCGACGACGCGGTCGGCGCCACCTTCGCCACCGCGTCGATGGTCACCTTCTCGGTGATGAGCGCCAACATCTTCCAGTACGGCGTCGGCGTCGCGGAGGACCGTGACCAGCCCTGGAACCCGTACACCCGGACCCTGCCGGCCGGGTCGGCGCCCCGCTTCGCGGGCCGGGTGCTGGCCGGCCTGGCGCTGACGTACCTGTCCCTGATCCCGGTCGTGGTCATCGGCGCGACGCTCACGCCGGCCCGGGTCACCCCGGCGGCGTTCCTGTTGACCGCCGTCACGATTGCCGTCATCTCGGTGCCGTTCACGCTGATGGGCCTCGCCATCGGCTACTCGCTGCCGAGCAAGGCCGCGATCGTGGTGGCCCAGGTGGTCTTCCTGCCGCTCGCGTTCGGCGGCGGGCTGCTCTCCGCGCCGGGAGACGCGCCCGGCTTCATCGAGACGATCGCGCCGTTCCTGCCCACCCGGGGGGTGGCCGAACTGATGTGGTCGGCGGTCGGTGACTACCCCGTCGAGCCGCTGGCACTGATCATGCTGGGCGTCTGGGTGGTGCTGCTCGCCGCGCTCGCCGGCTGGGCGTACCGGCGGGACGAGGGTCGCCGGTTCAGCTGACGATTCGTCCGTTTCCGCCCCGCGCCGCGGCGGGACGGTGCCAGGATTCCGGCAGGGGGTCGCCGTGGCCACCCGGGCCGAGAGGGGTCTTTGACCGTGAGCACCGTCCCGCCGGGCACGCCCTGCTGGGCCGACCTGGCCACCCCGGACCTGACCGACGCGCGGCGTTTCTACCCCGAGCTGTTCGGTTGGACCGGTCGGGTCACCCCGGAACCCGAGGCGGGCGGCTACACGGTCTTCCTGCTCGACGGCAGACCGGTGGCCGGGGCCGGGCCGCCGGCGATCCCGGACCAGGTGCCCATCTGGTCGACGTACCTCGCCACCGACGACGCCGAACTGGTCGCCGGTCGAGTCGAACGGGCCGGCGGGCAGGTGGTGGTGCCGCCGTTCGAGGTCTTCGACCGAGGCTGGATGGCGGTCTTCGCCGACCCGGCGGGCGCCACGTTCAGCGTCTGGCAGCCACTGGCGATGGCCGGCGCCGAGGTGTTCAACGTGCCGGGCGCGATGAGCTGGAACGAGCTCGTCACCCCCGACCCCGAGGGCGCGAAGGTCTTCTACGAACTGGTGTTCGGCTGGCAGCCCGACGACCAGGCGGTGGGCCCGATGACGTACACCGGGTGGCGGCTCGGGACGCAGATCGTCGCCGGGATGATGCCGCCGCTGGCCGACGACTTCCCGGCCGACCTGCCGGCGTACTGGACCGTGTACTTCGCGGTGACCGACGCGGACGCCGCCGCGGCCCGCGCCGCCGAGCTGGGCGGAACGATCCTCGTCCCACCCCGCGACATCCCGGCGGGCCGCTTCGCCGCTCTCCGCGACCCCCAGGGCGCCCTCTTCTCCGTCATCGACCTGGGCCCCTGACCCAGCGCCTGCGTGCTCAGGGGCGGGTGGGGCGGACCGGGACCACCAGAGGGCCGTGGGTGCCGGGGACGACCCGCACACTGGCCCGGTAGTGGGTGGCGAGCAGGTGCTCGGTGAGCACCTCGGCCGGAGTTCCGGCGGCGACCACCTCACCGCCGTCGAGCATGACCATCCGGTCGGCGTACTCGCCGGCCAGGGAGAGGTCGTGCATCGTGGCGAGGACGGTCAGACCGTGCTCGCGGCGTAGCTGGTCGACAAGCTCCAGCACCTCCTGCTGGTGACCGATGTCGAGCGCGCTTGTCGGCTCGTCCAGCAACAGCAGGGTCGCGCCCTGGGCGAGCGCCCGGGCGAGGAACACCCGTTGCCGTTCGCCCCCGGAGAGGGTGGCCAGTTCGCGGCGCTGGAAGCCGGTGAGGTTCAACCGCCCCAGCACGTCGTACGCGGCGTCGACGTCGGCCGTCGACTCCCGGCCCAGCGCCGGGATGTACGGGGTACGTCCGAGCAGCACGTAGTCCAGCACCGACATGCCGGGCGGTACCACCGGGGACTGCGCCACCGTGGCCACCACCCGGGCGCGGTCCCGGCGGCGCAGCGCGGCGCTCGCCGTACCGAACAGGGTGATCGCCCCCGGCGCGGGCAGCAGGCCGCCGACGGCGCGCAACAGGGTCGACTTGCCGGCGCCGTTCGGGCCGATCACGGTGACCCACTCGCCGACGGCGACGGTGAGGTCGACGCCGGTCAGGATCGGTGTGCCGTCCAGGCTCACGTGCAGCCCGCGTACCTCGATGGCCGGCACGCCGCCGGCGGCCGACCGAGCGCCGGCGGGCGGGCCGGCGGTGGCTTCGCGGCTCATGTGAGCACCCGGCGGGCCGTTCGCAGCACCAGCACGAAGAACGGGCCGCCCAGCAGCGCGGTCACCACTCCGATCGGCACCTCGGAGGGAGCGGCGGCGGTGCGGGCCACCACGTCGGTGAGTGCCAGGAACGCGCCGCCGAACAGCAGCGACATCGGCAGGATCACCCGGTAGCTCGACCCGGCGAGCAACCGGACGGTGTGCGGCACGATGATGCCGACGAAGCCGATCAGCCCGGTCGCGGAGACCGCCGCCGCGGTGCCCAGGGAGGCGGCGGCGATCAGCAGGTAGCGGGTGCGTTGCGGGTGCAGGCCCAGACTCCTCGCCTCGTCGTCACCCACCGCGAGGACGTCCAGCTCACGGCGGTGCAGCAGCACCACCACAGTGGTCAGGGCGGCGTACGGCAACACCAGCAGCACGTCGTGCCAACCGGCGGTGGCCAGCCGACCGAGCAGCCAGGAATAGACCGGCTGGATGCTGTCGGAGTGTCGTTGCAGCAGGTACGTCTGCCCGGCGGAGAGGAACGCGGAGACCGCCACCCCGGCCAGGATCAGCATCGCGGGCGAGCCGCGTCGCCCGCCGGCCGCGCCGAGCACGTAGGTCATCGTGACGGCCAGCAGCGAGCCGGCGAACGCGGCCAGCGGAATGGTCATCGGCAGCCCCGAGATCGCGCCCTGCCGGCCGGCGCCGCCGAGGGCGATCGCCGCGGTGACCGCGAGGCCGGCGCCCGCGGCCACACCCAGCAGGTACGGGTCGGCCAGCGGGTTGCGGAACACACCCTGGTAGCACCCGCCGGCCATGGCGAGCAGGCCGCCGACGAGCAGGCCCAGCACCACCCGGGGCAGCCGCAGCTCGGTGACGATCGCGATCTCCCGCTCGGTCAGCCCGCTGTCGAGGTGCACCCCCGGGATCAGGTTGAGCAGTTCGGCGGCGACGCTGCCCGGAGGCAGGCTCACCGGGCCGAGCGACACCCCGACGACGAGCGCGACGAGCACCGCGAACACCCCGGCGACCAGCCAGCGCACCCGCAGCCCGGCGGGCCGGGCCGCGGACTCCTGCCCGGCGGGCCGGGCCGCGGACGACCCAGCGGGCGAGCCCTCCGGCGGCGGGCCAGCGGGCGCGCTCGCCGGCGGGGTCTCGGCCGGCCGGGTGGGTACCGGTTCGGACACCTGTCGCGACCCGGTCACTGACTCACGACGGTCACGCGGGCACCTTGGCGACCGCGTCGATGATCACCCGGAGCAGGTCCACGACTCGCGGTCCCCAGCGGGAGGCGATGTCGTCGTCAAGCGCGACCACCTGGTTGTTCTTCACCGCGGTGAGGCCGGCCCAGCCGCTGCGAGCCTTGACCGTGTCGGCGCTCTGCTGGCAGCACTTGGCGTCGGCCAGGAAGACGAAGTCCGGGTCGGCCTTGACGATGAACTCCTGGGACAGCTGCGGGTAGCCGGCGCTCTTGCCGTCCGCGTCGGCGGGGTCGGCGATGTTCGTCAGACCGGCCTGGCTGTAGAGCGAGCCGATGAAGGTCTTGCTCGTCGCGCTGTACAGCTCCGGGCCCAGCTCGTGGAAGTAGGTGAGCTTCTCGGCGCGCTGCGGCACGTCCTTGACCAGCTTGGCGATGTCGTCCTTCATCCGGGCGGCCACGTCGGCGGCCTGGTCGGCGTGCCCGGTCAGCGTGCCCAGCTCGGTGATCTGCCGGTACGAGTCGTCGAGCGTGGTTGCCGCCGGCGTCCGGTAGACCGGGATCTTCAGTTTGCCGAGCTGCTCGACGACCTTGTTGCGGTCGTCGGAGAGCACCACGAGGTCGGGGTTCTTGCCGGCGATCGCCTCGGCGTTGGGCTGGAAGGCGGAGAGGTCGGTCTTCGGCACGTCGGCCGGGTAGTTCGACTGGTCGTCGACGGCGGTGACCTGCGGGCCGGCACCGATCGCGAAGAGCATCTCGGTGGCGGTGGGCGACAGCACGACGATCTTCTCGGGGCGCTTGTCGAGAGTGAGCGCGCCGACCGTCACCGGGTACGCGGCGGCCGCGGTGCCGGCACTGGGCTTGTCGTCGGTCTTCTCGGCGCAGGCGCCGAGGGCGAGCGCGGCGACCGCGAGGGTCGCGGCGAAGAGCCGAGGGGTACGTCTGTTCATGGGGGCCTCCTGTCGGTCGAGGAGTGTGGTGCTTCGCCGACAGGGACTTTCGTACGCCCGCCCACGAGGCGCCCTTCCTCGAGAGCGCGTATCGCGACCGATCCGTAGGCGACCTGGCTTGTCCCCACCGGCCGGTGGGGCTTCACAGTTGCGGGACAGCGCCGGGTTTCGCACCGGCTTCGCTGCGGACTGGTCGCTAAGACGGTAGCGCACCGCCGGGACGTGCCGGATCGATCAAGGACCGATCGTCGCTCGTTGATCGGCCCGGCAGGCGCGGGGAGGCATATGTCCCGGATCTGGGGCTCGGGAGCGGGTGGTGGGGCCCCGTCAGGGGCGGGACGGGGCCCCACCCGATCAGGAGGACGTGATGGTGACGTTGTCCACAGCGGCCTCCACGAGGCTGGCTCCGGAGGCGTCCGCCGCCTCGACGAGGATGCGGACCGACTGACCGGCGTACGGGCTGAGGTTGAGGTTGGCCACCGCCCAGCTCCCGTTGCGGTTGGTCGCCGCGCCGGCCTGGGTGAGCAGCGCGGTCGTGCCGCCGTTGTGCACCACGCTCACCCGCAGGTAGTCCGCGGACGAGGCGTTCGACCCGTGCGCCAGGTACCAGGCCAGCGAGAGGGTCAGCGTGCCGGACGACGGCAGGGTCACCGCCGGGGACCTGGCGCTTGTCACGCCGCCGTCGACGTCGTAGTCACCGGCGGCCGAGCCGGCGAGCCGGCCGGTCACCAGGTCGTTGGACCCGGCGTACGGGGTGAGCTGCTTGGCGCCGGAGGACGTGGTCGCCTGGGCGGCGCCCCGTTCCCAGACGCCGAGGGTGGCGGTGTCGGTGCCGGCCGGGTTGATGGTCCACCCGGTGGCGGTCTCGAAGGTGTCCGACCAGACCGTGGTGCCGCCACCACCGCCGCAGTACTGCGCCTGCTTGCCGATGGCCCGGTACGGGCAGTCGGCGTACTCGCTGAGCAGCAGCACGGCCTCGCGGTTGCGGGTGGTCTGGGCGGGGATGACCTCGTCGGGCGGGTAGAAGCCGCCACCGCCGGACGAGCCGGGGTACATCTCGAAGGTGTACGCCCAGATGTTGTGGGTGGCCCACATCCAGTCGAGGCTGTCCCCGTCGGTGATGTAGAGGTCGCTGGACTGCTCCGGGGTGTAGTTGTTGGTGGCGGCCATCTGCTGACCGATGGTGGCGAAGGTGTTGTACTGGTCCGCGCTCATCCCGGTCGCGGTGTTCGCGGTGGTGTAGCCGTACGGCCAGAGCACCAACTGCGAGTACGTGTGGAAGTCGATGTTCGCCTTGATCTGCTGCACGCCGCCGACCACCCGGCCGTTGACGAAGTTGCGCAGCGCCTGCGTCTCGGGGGCGGAGAACGCCGACGGCCCGCGGTAGGTCTCCGACGAGGTGCTGCCGGACGAGCCGCCGCAGCAGCCCCAGTTGTAGCCCCAGTTGCGGTTCAGGTCGGTGCCGACGTTCGACGAGCCGCTGTTGGGTTGCCGGTTCTTGCGCCAGGACCGGTACGACCCGGTGGCGATGTCGTACTCGCTGCCGTCCGGGTTGACCGTCGGCACGATCCAGATCTCCCGGCTGTTGACGATGTTGGCGATCCGGGAGTCGCTGCCGTAGCTGTCGGTGAAGAGGTTGAGCAGGTAGATCGCCATCTCGACGGTCAGGTGCTCGCGGGCGTGCTGCTGGGAGTTGAACAGGATCTCCGGCTCGTTCTCGTCGGTGCCGACGTTGTCGGAGATCTTCACCGCCATCAGGTCGCGGCCCTCGTACGACGAACCGATGCTGATCTTGCGGGCGATCGCCGGATGGTCGGCGACGACCTGGTTCACGACGGCGGTCAGTTCCGCGTAGTCGTGGTAGTTGGAGTCGGCGGGCGGGAAGGCCAAGGTGCCGATCTCGCCGGCGCCCCGCTCGGCGTTCGGCGGCGGGGCCAGCGGTTCCAGCCGGAAGCCGAGCTTGCCGATCGCGGCGGCCTCACCGGCGGTGGCCGAGATGTGCAGGACCCCGTGTTCGGAGTAGTCGATGGCGGCTCCGGTGCGGGCCACCGCGTTGCGGTCGGCGAGGGTCCGGGGCCCGAGCACCCGGTAGCTGGCGGCGGCCGGCTCGGTGCCGCGGTCCGGTGCCGGTCGGGCGGCGACCGGACCGGCGGCGACGGTGACGATGCCCAGCCCGGTGACGACGGCGAGCACCAGGACGCGGCGGAGAGGGGTGGGCGTGCGGAGGGCCATGGACTACCTCCTCGATGGGCGGGAGATCCCGCTCGGTGAAGGACACTTCACCACCTGTCACATGGTCATATCAACATTGATCGCTGCCTGGTCCATCCCAGGCGGATCATCGCGGCGGCAATGATTTTCCATACGCCAACATCTGGCGAAACTTCCTTCCGAGCGGAAAACTGACCAGCGACGATGCCCCTCTCGACACCCGCGGAGCACTCATGGCCAGATCCCGCATGCGCGCGGGCGCCCTCGCCGGCGTCACCGCACTCACCCTGCTCGCCACCACCGCGCCCGCGATGGCAGGCCGCCCACCCACCGCCGGTCACGACGAGCAGATCACCTTCCAGGACTGGTCCGGGCCCGCCGACTGGCACCGGGGCAGCCGGGCCGGCACCCGCGTGGTGCCCGGCGCCCGAGCGGGCCTCACCCTGGCCCGCCCGGCCGGCACCACCGAGTACGCCGACCCGCACACCGGCACCACCCGCACCTGGGAGTACGGCACCTGGACCTCACCGGTGACCCGGATCGGGTTCGACGCCACCGAACTGATCGCCTCGTGGAACGCCGAGACCCCCGCCGGCACCTGGATCCAGGTGGAGATGCAGGGCAGCTACACGAGCGGCGACCAGACCCCGTGGTACGTCATGGGTCGCTGGGCGTCCGGCGACACCGACATCAGGCGGACAAGCGTCGAGCCGCAGGGCGATCCCTGGTCGACGATCTGGACCGACACCTTCAGCATCGACGACGCCGACGCCGGGGTGCTGCTGCGGTCGTACCAACTGCGGTTGACCCTCTACCGGGCACCCGGGCAGACCGCCGCGCCGGTGGTCCGGATGCTCGGCGCGATGAGTTCGACAGTGCCGGACCGCTTCACCGTGCCGCCGAGCGCCGGGCACATCGCCTGGGGCGTCGAGCTGCCGGTGCCGCGCTACTCGCAGAACGTGCACGCCGGGCACTATCCCGAGTACGACGGCGGCGGCGAGGCGTGGTGCTCACCCACCTCCACCGAGATGGTGGTCGAGTACTGGGGTCGCAAGCCGTCGGCGGCCGACACCTCCTGGGTGGACCCGACCTACCCGGACCCCACCGTCAACCACGCGGCCCGGATGACCTTCGACTACGCGTACGACGGGGCCGGCAACTGGCCGTTCAACACCGCGTACGCGGCCAGCTTCCCCGGCCTGGAGGGGCGGGTGACCCGACTGCACTCACTGGACGAGCTGGAGCGCTTCATCGCCGCCGGCATACCCGTGGTGACCAGCCAGTCCTTCCTCGCCAGCGAGCTGGACGGGGCGAACTACGGCACCTCCGGGCACCTCTTCGTGGTGGTCGGCTTCACCGCCGAGGGCGACGTGATCGTCAACGACCCCGCCTCGTCGAGCAACGACGTGGTGCGCAACGTCTACAAGCGCGCGCAGTTCGAGCAGATCTGGCTGCGGACCAAGCGCACGAACGCCAGCGGTGGCGTCTCCGGTGGCTCCGGCGGCATCGCGTACCTGATCAAGCCCACCGCAAAGCCCTGGCCCAAGGTCCCCAACTCCACCAACTGGTAACCCCAACCCCCGCCCACCCGACCCCCACCCGACCCCCACCCGACCCCTCCCGGCCCCCGGCCCCCGGTCCCGCGCAGGTGATCATGAGGTTATCGCCCGACTACTCGGCGTGTCATGGCTATAACCTCATGATCAACGCTGGGAGTCGGGGGCCTGGGTGGGGGGGTCGGGGGTTGGGGTTGGGGTTTGGTCTTCGCCGGCCAGGGCGGAGCGGAGGCGTTCCTTTTCGGCGCGGCGGCGCTCGGTGGCTTCGGCGACCTCTCCGGCCATCTCGTCGCGCCAGCCGCGGAGCAGGAAGAAGGAGAGCGCGGCAGAGAAGGCCAGCGCCAACATCAGCTTCAGGAACACGTTCACGTCGATCAGCCAGAGGCCCGCCAGCACGGCGACGAACAGCCCGATCCGGCCCAGGGTGTACTTGAGCGCGGCGCTCACCCGCACCACTCCGTTCTCTTCGTCGCCCGCCGGTGCCGACGGGACTGTCGATCCGCCCCGCGGGCGGTCCGGTCAGCCGGTCCGGCGGGACAGCCAGCGGACGCCCGGGAACCAGATCATCGCGTACACCACTGTGAACGCCCCCGCCGCCAACGTCCCGGAGAACAGCGTCGGCAGGCCGGCGGCGGCCAGATCGGCGATCAACAGCCCGACGAACACCCCGACGGCGGCGGCGGCAACCGCCGCCATCACCCGGGCCGCCCCGAACTCCCAGGCCCGAAAGTCGTCCCAGAACAGCCAGGCCGGCAGGATCACGGCCAGCCAGCCGTTCGTGTGCCCGAAATCGCCGGCGCCGATCGAGGCGAACGCCCAGTCGAAAAGCACCAACGCCAGCGCGCCGATCACCAGACCGGCCAGGCAGACCCCGAGCAGATCGCCAAGGGTACGAACGCGCCCCTGTGCGTCCCGCCGGGGGAACCCGCCCTGCTGCTCGGAACCACTCTGCTCGGTCATCGACTGCGAGGGTACGTGGCGGCTCAGGCCCAGACCTGCTGCGGCTCGGCGCGGCGCTCGGCCAGCGACGGAGCCTTGTCGTACTCGCGTACCACGTTGTAGCGGGTGTCCCGCTCGACCGGCTGGAAACCGGCGTCCCAGATCAGGTGCAGCAGGTCGTCGCGGTGCATGGTGTTCGGGGTGCCGTACGAGTCGGCGTCGTGCGTGATCTTGTATTCGACCACCGAGCCGTCCAGGTCGTCCACGCCGAAGTTCAGCGAGAGCTGGGCCACCGACAGCCCGTGCATCACCCAGAAGTTCTTCAGGTGTGGCACGTTGTCGAAGAGCAGTCGGGAGACGGCGAACGTCTTCAGCGACTCGGCCGGCGAGGCCATCGTGGTGCGCGCCTGGATCCGGTTACGGATCTTGCCGTCCGCCGAGTCCACGAAGTCGTGCTGGTAACGCAGCGGGATGAAGACCGCGAAGCCGCCCGTCTCGTCCTGCAACTCCCGCAGCCGCAGCACGTGGTCGACCCGGTGCCGGGGCTCCTCGATGTGGCCGTACAGCATGGTGGCCGGGGTCTTCATGCCCTTGCGGTGCGCCAGGGCGTGGATACGCGACCAGTCTTCCCAGTGGCAGGCGTGGTCCACGATGTGCTGGCGGACCTCCCAGTCGAAGATCTCCGCGCCACCGCCGGTCAGCGACTCCAGGCCGGCATCCATCAGCTCGTCGAGGATCTCGTCGGCGCTCAGGCCGCTGATCTTCTCGAACCACTGCACCTCGGTCGCCGTGAAGCACTTGAGCTTGACGTTCGGCAGCGCCGCCTTCAGCTCGCGCAGCACCTTCGGGTAGTAACGCCAGGGCAGCGTGGGGTGCAGGCCGTTGACGATGTGCAGCTCGGTGAGCTGCTCGTCCTCCATCTCCTTGGCCTTGCGGACCGCCTCGTCGATGCGCATCGTGTACGCGTCCTTCTCGCCCGGCTTGCGCTGGAACGAGCAGTACGCGCAGGACGCCGAGCAGACGTTCGTCAGGTTGAGGTGCCGGTTGACGTTGAACATCACCCGCTCGCCGTTCAGCTCGGTGCGCTTGTGGTGCGCAAGCCGCCCCAGCCAGGTCAGGTCGTCGCTCTCGTAGAGGGCGATCCCGTCCTCGCGGGTCAGCCGCTCACCGGCGTACACCTTCGCTTCGAGCTCACGCTTGAGTCCGGCGTCCATGGCACGTCCCTTCCACCTGCGGTCGAATCGAGCGTACGTCGAGCAGCCGAACACCCCGGCGGCACGGTCGGCGACAGCGACCCACTTCACCAGACTCTCAGCCTCCCGTAACCCTGCAACGCATCGACATGAGTGGCGAGGTGCGGTAGTAACAAGGTGGGGCGGAACACACACACTGGTACCGTCCCGGCGGTCGCGCCCACCGAGCGCGGCGACGAGTTGTCGAACGGGGAGCGGAATGGTCTACAGCGGGCGCGGGCGACAGCAGCGACGACGGAGCCCGGTGATCTCGCCGGTTCTGCGTCCGAAGCTCTGGGCCGCCCTGCTCGGCGCGATTGCCGCCGCCGTGCTGGCCACTCCCGCGTACGCCGATCCGGCAGTGCCCACGACGGTGCCGGACACCGGCGCCCGCCCGCCCGCGGTCGGCGCGCTCCAACCGCCCGGCGTTCCGCCCTTCGGCGGTGTCCCGTCGCCTCCGGTGGGCACCATCGGCACCGGCCCGCTCGCCGCGCAGATCTACACCGCCGAGACCCAGGTCGGCACGCGCGGCGAGGAGCTCCTGAAGAGTCGGCAGAAACGCACCGACGCCCAGGCCCAGCTCGACGCCGCCGGCAAGGTGCTCGCGACCGCGCAGGACGCCCTGCTCCGGGCCCAGCAGGACGCCGACGCGGCCGCCGCGGAAGCCGTCAAGGCGGACGCCGCGCTGCCGCCCGGCGAGTTCGCCCAGGACCTCCGTGGGCTGAGCCGCCTGCAACAGATCACCCGCGGTGAAAAGGTCGACGGCGGCACCACCGGAGTGGCCGGGGCGTTGGCCCGGGCCCACGCCGATGAGCAGGCCGCCTACCAGAAGCACACCGAAGCCAAGACTCTGCTCACCACCGCCCAGTCGGAGTTCACGACGGGCGAGACGGCCCTCCGCGCGGCCGAGGCGAGCCTGCTCACGCTGCGCCGGAACAACGCCACTCAGCTGATCGAGATCGAGCGTCAGCAGGAAGCCGCCGAGCAGCAGTTCGGCGCCGGCTACGTCACCAACCAGAACGTCAGCGGGATGGCCGCGCACCCCCGGGCAATGGCCGCGGTCCGCTACGCGCTGGCCCAGCTCGGCGACCCGTACAAGTGGTCCGAGGAGGGGCCGGACCGGTTCGACTGCTCCGGTCTGATGTGGGCGGCGTACCGGTCCCCGGGCGCCGACTACTTCGACCTGCCGCGGGTCTCCCGCGACCAGTACGCCGCCACCCGGAGCCGGACCGTGCCGCAGAGCGCGCTGCTCCCCGGCGACCTGCTCTTCTTCGCCTCCGGCAGCAGCTGGACGACGATCCACCACGTCGCCATGTACATCGGCAACGGCAAGATGGTGCAGGCGCCCACCACCGGCGACGTCGTCAAGATCTCGGTGGTCGGTTGGTCCCGGCTGTACGCCGCGACCCGGGTGATCGGCGCGGTGCCGGCGCCGATCGTGACCGTTCCGACCCCGCCGGTCGCGACGCCCCCCGTCAAGCCCACCCCGAAGCCGACGCTCACGCCGAAGCCCACGCAGACCACGAAGCCGACGCCAACCCCGACGCCGACCGGGCCGGCCACCCCGACGCCCACCGACACCGCGACGCCCACGCCGACGCCGACGCCCACACCGACGGAGAGCGCCTCGCCGACCCCGCCGCCCACCCCGGACAGCACGCCGACGACGCTGCCCTCGGCGCCGACCAGCGCACCGGGCAGCACCGCCCCGACGACCACACCGAAGGCCAGCACAAGCGTGACGGGCAGTGGCAGCTCGGCGGGCAGCCCCAGCGCCACTGGTTGATCCGCCACGACCGGCTCCGGCTGTCCGCTCGGGAAGATCTGTGGCACCGTGACAACCAGGCACATCCGACCCGACGTCTCGGGTACGGGTGCGAGCATGGCGCGGAGGGCGGAGATGGCCGAGCAGAGTGATCCGGCGGAGACTGTCGACCCCGTGGTCGACCAAGCCGACCCGTCCGGGTCGGGCACCGTCGACCCGGTGTCCACCGACGCCTCCGCGGCGGTCCCTGCCGCCGGCCCGGCCAGCGCCGACGCCGACCCGGAGGCCTCGAACGCCAGCCCCATTTCCGCCACCGCCGCCGGTGACGACGCCTCCGTCGACGCTGCTCCCGGCAGCAGCGTCGGCGCGGACGGTCCCGGCGCGGACGGTCCCGGCGCGGACGCCGGGCAGCCGGTAGTCGCCGGCGCGGGTCGGACAGCGGCCGCCGACGATCACCCGGACCAGCCCGCCGCACCGGTACGAGCCCGAGCCAGCGTCGCGACCGCGGGGGCTCTCCGCAGTGACCTGCCGGTCAGCGCCCCGGTCACCCCGACCACCTACCGCACCACCGGCTCAGCCGGCTCACCCGGCGCCGCCGGCTCAACCAGCCCCGCCAGCTCAACCAGCCCCGCCGGCTCGCCCAGCGCCGCCAGCTCAGCCAGCCCCGCCGGCTCAGCCAGCCCCGCCGGCTCGCCCAGCGCCGCCGGCTCGCCCAGCGCCGCCGGCTCGCCCAGCGCCGCCGGCTCGCCCAGCGCCGCCGGCTCGCCCAGCCCCAGCGATGTCTGGTTGCCGGCGCAGCGGAAGGACTCCGCGGCGTCGGCGCGGGCCAGCGCCACGGTCCCCGGCAGCAGTCGGGCCACGCCCGGTGACCTGGGCACTCCGGACGCCCGGGGCAGCACGCCGGCCGTCTATCGCGCCGGACCGGTGCGCCCCGAGCCGACCGACCCGGGGCAGGCGCCCGAGCCCGGCCAGCCGCCGGCACCGGAGCCGACACCCACGCCGCCCGGCCCCGGACCGACCCAGCCGTCGCCAGCCGAACCGGAGCCCGCGCCCACCCCGGGGCCGTACCCGCCCGGCCCGATGCCGACGCCCGGGCCTCGCCCCACGCCGTCACCCGGCCCGGTTCCGCCCGTTCCGGGTCCACCCGTCCCGCCGCCCTCGCCGATGCCGCCCATCCCGGGCCCGCCGGCACCGCCCATCCCGAGCCCGCCCATGCCGCCACCCGGTCCGCCGGTGCCCGCGCCACCCGGCCCGCCCGGTCCGATGCCCGCACCACCGTTCCCGCCGCCGCCGGCGATGATCGACACGCCCGGGGTACGGGCCAGCGCGGCGGTTTCCGCACCGCCGGCCGGATGGCCGTCCACCGCCGGGACGACACGCCCGGCATCCGGCGACGGGTGGGCCGGCGCACCCGTCTCCGCGCCGCCGGTGGTGCCCGCGCCCGCCCTGCCGACTTGGCCGCCGTCCACCGCCAGCGCTTCCCGAGCGGCGGGGACTGACAGCGGAAACCCGCGCGGGGCCACCAGCGCCTCCCGAGCGGCCGGAACTGACAGCGGAAACTCACGGGTGGCCGCGTCGACTGGGAAGCCTTCGGGTCCCCCCGCCGTCCAGAGCGCGGTCGGCGGCGGAGGTCGGCACAACGGCGGCTCTGACCTGGCCGGCACCGTCTACGGCAGCGGCGAGGGGCCGGGCTTCGCCACGATCGCGATACCCGCCAACGCGGTGGAGCATTCCGGGTCGCTGACCGGGCACATCCTGGCCCAGGGCTGGGCGGACACGCCGACCGAACGATCCCGGAACACCCGCGTGATGATCGTCCTGGCCGCCGCTCTCGGGCTGCTGGTGGCGATCAGCGTCATGGTCGTACTCCTCGCTGGTGACGCGCTCGACGGTCTCGTGGGCAGCGTGCTCAATGGGTGAGTCACCGAGCGGGACGATGGTGAGTCCGCCCACTACCGTCCGGCAACCGGCTGGCGGCTTCGCCGGATCGCCGTACACTGGCTGAGATCACTGACCCGGCGCGCGTGGTGTGCGCCCCTGGGCGATCTTGCGGGCGATCCGGCGGCACAGCCGCGGCAGGCCATCGCGAAGATGCGCCCCGCTCGAAAGGCTTTTGTTGACCACCTCTGCTGACCCCAGCACTGTTACGTCCGTTTCCAACCCCGCTGCGACGACCGACACCGCCCGGGAGCAGCTCGACGCCTCCCCGAGCGAGACCGGCGCCGCGACTGCCGCCCCGGCGGCCGAGCCCGCCCCGGCCGCGACCGCCGATCCGATCACCTTCGCCTCCCTCGGCCTGCCCGAGCCGCTGGTCCGCGCGCTGGCCCAGCAGGGCATCACCAGCCCGTTCGAGATCCAGCGGGCCACCGTTCCGGACGCGCTGGCCGGTCGTGACGTGCTCGGCCGCGGGCAGACCGGTTCGGGCAAGACGCTGGCCTTCGGTCTGCCGATGATCGCCCGGCTGGCCAGCCGCAACCGGGCCCGGCCGATGCGCCCGCGCGCCCTGGTCCTGGTTCCCACCCGTGAGTTGGCCATGCAGGTCAACGACGCGCTGGTGCCGCTGGGCAAGTCCGTCGGCATCTTCCTCAAGACCGCCGTCGGCGGTGTCCCGTACGACCGTCAGATCGACGCGCTGCGGCGCGGCGTGGAGATCATCGTGGCCACCCCGGGCCGGCTCGGCGACCTGATCGAGCGGGGCATCTGCCAGCTCGACGACGTCGAGGTAACGGTGCTCGACGAGGCCGACCAGATGGCCGACATGGGCTTCCTGCCCGAGGTGACCGACCTGCTGTCGAAGACCCCCGCGAACAGTCAGCGGTTGCTCTTCTCGGCCACTCTCGACGGTGACGTCGACGCGTTGGTCAAGCGGTTCATGACCGATCCGGTGACGCACTCGACGGCGCCGTCCACCGCGTCGGTGTCCACCATGGATCACCACATGCTCTTGATCCCGCCGCACGAGAAGTTCCCGGTGGCGGCCTCGATCGCCGCCCGCGACGGCCGGACGATGGTCTTCGCCCGCACCCAGCTCGGGGTGGACCGGCTGGTCGAGCAACTCGCCGCCGTCGGCGTACGCGCCGGTGGGCTGCACGGTGGCAAGACCCAGCGGATGCGTACCAAGACGTTGGCCGAGTTCCGTGAGGGCCGGATGAACGTGCTTGTCGCCACGGATGTGGCGGCTCGGGGCATCCACGTCGACGGCGTCACCCTGGTGCTGCACGTCGACCCGCCGAAGGACCCCAAGGACTACCTGCACCGCGCGGGGCGCACGGCCCGGGCGGGCGAGTCGGGAGCGGTCGCCACCCTGGTGCTGCCCAAGCAGCGCCGCACCACCCTGGCGATGATGGAGAAGGCCGGTGTCGCGCCGGCCGAGACCCGGGTGCGGGTCGGTGACCAGGCCCTGGCCGAGCTGGTCGGTGCCCGCGAGCCCAGCGGCGTCCCGGTTCGGATCGAGGCGGAGCCCCGCGGCTACGGCGACCGTTCCGGCGGCTCGCGTCGCTTCGACGACCGCTCCGGCGGCCCGCGCCGGTTCGGTGACCGCACCGGCGGCGAGCGCCGCTACGGCGACCGCCCGACCGGCGAGCGACGCTTCGGCGACCGCCCGCAGGGTGACCGCCAGTACAGCGACCGGCCCACCGGCGAGCGACGGTACGGCGACCGCCCACAGGGTGACCGCCAGTACAGCGACCGGCCCACCGGCGAGCGACGGTACAGCGACCGCCCACAGGGTGACCGCCAGTACAGCGACCGCCCGCAGGGCGAGCGACGGTACGGCGACCGGCAGCACGGCGACCGGCAGCACGGCGACCGCCCGGCCGGCGAGCGGCGGTACGGCGACCGGCCCGCCGGCGAGCGGGGCTTCGGCGACCGCCCGCAGGGTGAGCGGCGGTACGCCGATCGGGACAGCCGGGGTTCCAGCGACCGGCCGCAGTTCGGCGACCGGGACGGCCGTCCGACCGGCGAGCGGCGCTTCGGCGACCGCCCGCAGGGTGACCGTCAGTACGGGGACCGCCCGACCGGTGAGCGTCGCTTCGGCGACCGCGACACTCGGGGTGGCTTCCGTCCGGAGAGCCGTGGTCGGGACGACCGTCCCCGCGACGACCGGCCCCGCGACGACCGTCCGCGTGACGACCGGCGCGGTTTCGGCGGGCGACCGCCGGCGCGTACCCACTGATCTGACTGTTTCTCGAACGCCGTCGCGGAGCCCATCCGCGGCGGCGTTCGCGCATGCCCTGCCGATGTCGGTGGGGTCGCGTAACGTCCGGCTCATGCCGACCATGCCGAAGTCGATCTTCTGGTCCCGGACGGACACCGCCGGCAGCGAGCAGGTGCTGCTCGACGACGGTCACGGGTTGACGGCCCGGGGCACCCTGCTCGCCGTGGACCCGATCCCCTGGACCGCCCGTTACCAGCTGACCACCGCGCCGGACTGGACCACCACCCGGGTCGAGGTCGAGGCCGAGGGGCTGGGCTGGCTGCGCAGGGTGAAGCTGGAGCGGGCCACGGACCGGTGGCGGGTGACCACCGCCGAGCAGGGCGACCTGGACGCGGCGCTGGTCGCGGCCGGTCATCCTCGGGCCGGTCTGCCGGGCACGGATGATCCGGACCGGCTGGCCAACGCGCTCGACGTCGACCTGAGCGGCTCGCCGCTGTTCAACACCCTGCCGGTCCACCGGCTCGGGTTGCCCGCCGAGCCGGCCGACGTGGCCCACCGGATCACCGTCGCGTGGGTGCTGCTGCCGGGTCTGGAGGTGGTGTCGGCCGAGCAGATCTACACCGGGCTCGGGCCGGGTCGGGTGCGTTTCGCCAGTGGCACCTTCACCGCCGAGATCGATCTGGACGACAGCGGCTACGTGGTGCGCTACCCGGGGCTGGCCGAACGGATCGACCCGCGCTGACCGGCGCGGACAGGCTCAGACGGGCCAGGTGCCGCTGGTCAGGAAGCGGTCGATCGAGGCCAGGTGCGGCGCCAGGTCGAGGCCCTGGGCGGCCACCCAGTCGTCGGAATAGTAGGTGTCGGCGTACCGGTCGCCTGGGTCGCAGATCAGGGTGACCACCGAGCCGGTCCGGCCCTCCGCGAGCATCCCGGCGATCAGGCCGAACGCACCCCACAGGTTGGTGCCGGTGGAGCCGCCCACGCGGCGCCCGAGGAGCGCCGATCCGGCGCGCATCGCGGCCAGGGACGCCGCGTCCGGCACCTGGACCATCCGGTCCACCACCGAGGGCAGGAAGGACGCCTCCACGGTGGGGCGGCCGATCCCCTCGATCCGGGAGCCCTTCCCGGTCCGCACCGACCAGTCGGCGGCCAGCCAGGCCGGGTAGAACGCCGAGTTCTCCGGGTCGACCACGCAGAGCTTGGTGGCGAGCCGGCGGTACCGGGCGTACCTGCCGATTGTCGCGCTGGTGCCCCCGGTGCCGGCGCCCACCACCACCCAGCTGGGGATCGGGTGTCGCTCCAGCTCCAACTGCGCGTAGATCGACTCGGCGATGTTGTTGTTGCCCCGCCAGTCGGTCGCCCGCTCGGCGTAGGTGAACTGGTCCATGAAGTGCCCGCCGGAGTCCTCGGCGAGCCAGCGCGCCTCGACCACCACTGTCGCGGGGTCCTCCACCAGGTGGCAGCGGCCGCCCTGGAACTCGATCTGCGCGATCTTCTCGGGCGAGGTGGAGGAGGGCATCACCGCGATGAACGGCAGACCGAGCATCCGGGCGAAGTACGCCTCGGAGACCGCCGTGGACCCCGACGACGCCTCGACGATCGTGGTGCTCGGCCCGATCCAGCCGTTGCAGAGCCCGTAGAGGAACAGCGAACGGGCCAGACGGTGCTTCAGTGAGCCGGTGGGGTGGGACGACTCGTCCTTGAGGTAAAGGTCGATCCCCCAGGCCCGGGGCAGGGGGAACGGCAGCAGGTGGGTGTCGGCCGAGCGGTTCGCGTCCGCCTCGACGGTGGCGATCGCCCCCGTCACCCAGGTCCGGCTGGCCTCGTCGCAGCGGTCGAGATGAGTCACGCTCGGAAACGTAGCAAGCAGGTCAGGGGTGGTCGGCGCCGGTCCGGCGGCGTTGCCGGCGTTGGCCGGCCCGGCCGGGCCGGCCGATCCGGCGACACCAGGGGTACGCGAGGGTCAGGCCGGGGGCGGGCCGACCGGCTGGGGGCGGTTCTCCCACTTGGTGGAGAGCGCGATGGCGGTGCGGGTGGAGGCGACCCCGGGGGTCCGGTTCAACCGCACGATCAACTGCTCCAACTCGGCGATCGTGCCGACCCGCGCCTTCAGCAGGAACGACTCCACCCCGGCCATGAAGTAGCAGGACTCGATCTCGGGCAGTACCCGCAGGGACTCGAGCATGTCGTCGCTGTCCGCGCCGGAGTCTTCGACGATGCCGATCAGCGCGGTGACTCCCAGCCCGATCGCCTCCGGTTCAACGTCGGCGCGGTAACCGCGGACCACACCGCTGCTCTCCAGCTTGCCGACCCGCTCGTGCACGGCCGGGGCGGAGAGGCCCACCTGCCGGGCCAGCTCGGCGTACGACAGGCGGGCGTTGCCGCGCAGCAGGTCGACGAGGCTCAGGTCGATGGCGTCCACGGAGAGTGACCTTAGCCGGTTACGCGTAACGCGACGCCTTCAGCATCCGTTGGACCGAACAGTGAGTAACTGTTCACGAACCGACAGTCAAGGCAGGGGTTGCACCAGTAGCATTTACTAACTTCCCACTCAGTGCATTTTTCGCGTTTGGCGGACAGGCCAGGTCCCTGGTGCTGTAATTGCCATACGTCCCTCATGACGGCTCTGGGCTCGCACCAGCCGGGGGCAGTGTGTTCAGCCAGGGGCTTCGTCGACGCGAGGAGGGGGCTGTGGACACTGGAGATCGCCTGCTGACACCGGGTGAGGTCGCCGCGCTGTTTCGGGTGGACCCGAAGACTGTGACGAGATGGGCGGCGGCCGGCCGGATAGGAAGCATCCGGACTCCAGGCGGGCATCGCCGGTTTCGGGAATCCGAGGTGCGAGCCCTGCTTGAGGGGGAGGGCATGCTGGACGAAGTGGACGAGGTCGGTAAGCCACGCAATGTGGGGCCGGCCGCATCCACGGGGCCGGGTCCGGCCAACGCCGGCATGTACTGAACTGGTGCGGACTACGCCACGCGGACCGGACACCAGTCCGGTCCGCGTACCGTTTCGGCCGAATCCGGTCGGGCGGCACGACGACGCGCGCTGAGCCGACAGCTCAGCCCCGGGCCGCACCGAGCTGGCCGGACCACCTGCGGAACAGGGTGTGCGGGACGCCGAGCGCGTCCAGCACCTTGCCGGCCACGAAGTCGACCAACTGCTGGGCGCTGGCCTCCGCGCCGGCCCCGTAGAAGCCGGGGCTGGCCGGCAGCACCACCGCGCCGGCGTCGTGCAGCGCGATCAGGTGCTCCAGGTGGCTGCGGGTCACCGGTGTCTCCCGGGGGACCACCACCACGGGCCGCCGTTCCTTGAGGTTGACCTCGGCGGCACGCTGCAACAGATCCTTGGACAGCCCGATCGCGATGCCCGCGCAGGCCGCCGTGCTGGCCGGGACCACGGTCATGCCGCGTACCCGGTAGGAGCCGCTGCTGGGCCCGGCGGCCAGGTCGCCGGCCGGCCAGTACCGCACGTCCGCTCCGGTCAGGTCCCGGCCGAGCCAACCCGCGAGGTCCTCGGCCCAGTGCCCGTCGCGGAACGGTCGGCCGGTCTCGTCGAGCACGGTGAGTCGGGCCGCTCGGGACACGATCAGGTCCACCGACTCGCCCGCGTCGAGCAGGCCGCCGATGACCGCCGCCGCGTACGGCGTGCCGGAGGCCCCGGAGACCCCGACCACCCATGGTTCCCGCATGCCCCCAGCCTGCCTGGTCCGGCTGGTGCGCTGGTGCGCACCCCCGGGATCGTCCGGCCGGGCCGCCTCAGGGGCGCAGGCCGAGCCGGATCACCAGGTCGAGCAGGGCGAAGACGAACAGCGCGATGCCGACGAACCCGTTGGCCGTGAAGAACGCGCGGTTGACCTTGCTGAGGTCGGTGGGGGTCACCACCAGGTGCTGGTAGCCGAACGCCACAGCGGTCAGGGCGAGCCCGATCCACCAGAGCCAGCCCAGGCCGATCAGCCCGCCGAACCAGATGAACAGCGCGAACGTCACCACGTGCGCGACCGTGGAGGCGTGCAACGCGAAACGACGACCGTACCGCGCGGGCACGCTGTGCACGCCGATCTCCCGGTCGATCTCGGAATCCTGGCAGGCGTAGATCAGGTCGAAGCCACCGATCCACAACCCCACCGCCGCACCGAGCAACCAGGCCGGCCCGGAGCCGTCCAGGGTGCCGGTGACCGCCAGCCACGCGCCGACCGGGCCGACCGCCTGGGCGATCCCGAGGATGGCGTGCGGCCAGTTGGTGAACCGCTTGGCGTAGGGGTAGACGACGAGCGGCACCACGGCGAGCGGCGCCAGCACCAGACAGAGCGGGTTGAGCAGGGCGGCGGTGACGAGGAAGACCACCAACGCGACGGCCGCGCCGGTCCAGGCCGTCCGCACGCTCACCGCGCCGGTCACCAGTTCCCGACCGGCGGTGCGCGGGTTCCGCGCGTCGATCCGCCGGTCGAGGATCCGGTTGGCGGCCATCGCGAACGTCCGTGCCCCGACCATGGCCATCGTGATCAGCAGCAGGTCCCACCAGCGCACGTGCCCGCCGTTCACCTGCATGGCGGTCAGTGCGGACAGGAAGGCGAACGGCAGGGCGAACACGGAGTGCTCGATCTTGACGAGGTCCAGGAACGCCCGCACCCGCCCCGGCTCCCGCGATCTTGCACTTTCTGTCGGGGCAGAAGGGGAGGAAGGGGGCAAATCGGGGACCGAAAGTGCAAGATCGCGGGTGTTGTCGGCGGGGGCCATCAGATGCCGTATTCCTTCCAGCGCTTGTCGACCAGGGCGGTGACCTCCGGGGCCATGCTCATCTCCTCCGGCCAGCCGCGGGTGTAGCCCTCGGTGGGTAGCTTGCGGGTCGCGTCGACACCCGCCTTGCCGCCCCAGAACTGCTGGTACGACGAGTGGTCGAGGTGGTCCACCGGGCCCTCGGTGAGCAGCAGGTCGCGCGCGTAGTCGACGTTGCCGAAGGCCCGGAAGGCGACCTCGTTGTAGTCGTGCACGTCGCAGTCCTCGTCGACGATCACGATCAGCTTGGTCAGCGACATCAGGTGCGCGCCCCAGATCGCGTTCATCACCTTCTGCGCGTGCTTCGGGTAGCGCTTACGGATCGAGACGATCGCGCAGTTGTGGAAGACACCGGCCGCCGGCAGGTCGTAGTCGACGATGTCCGGGATCATGAGCTTGAGCAGCGGCTGGAAGATCCGCTCGGTGGCCTTGCCGAGGCCGTGGTCCTCCTGTGGCGGCTTAGACGTGACGATCGAGTGGTAGACCGGCTTGCGCTGCATGGTCATTGCCTCGATGTGCAGCACCGGGAACGGCTCGACCGGGGTGTAGAAGCCGGTGTGGTCGCCGAACGGGCCCTCGGGCAGTCGCTCACCGGGCTCCAGGTAGCCCTCCAGCACGATCTGCGCGTGCGCCGGCACCTGCAACGGCACGGTGAGGCAGTCGACCATCTCCACCCGTTCGCCGCGCAGGAACCCAGCGAACAGGTACTCGTCGATGTCGCCGGGCAGCGGGGCGCTTGCCGCGTACGAGACGACCGGGTCGCAGCCGATCGCGACCGCGACCGGCAGACGCTGCCCGAGCCGCTCGGCGACCGCGTGGTGGGCCGTCGAGTCCTTGTGGATCTGCCAGTGCATGCCCAGGGTGTTGCGGCCGTGCTGCTGGAGTCGGTACAGGCCCAGGTTGCGCTTGCCGGTCTCCGGGTGCTTGGTGTGGGTCAGCCCGTAGTTGTGGAAGATCCCACCGTCGTCGGGCCAGACCTGTAGCCCCGGCAGCCGGTTCAGGTCGACGTCCTCGCCCCGGTAGACGACCTCCTGGCAGGGCGCGGTCTTCACCTTGCGCGGCGGCACCGACTTGAGCTGCATGACCTTGCCGAGGCCCTCCCGGATGCCGGACCAGCCGACCGGCAGTTCCGGCTTGATCAGCGCGCCGATTCGGGCGCCGATCTCGTCAAGTGACTCGACGCCGAGCGCCATCGCCATCCGCTTCTCGGTGCCGAACAGGTTGATCGCCAACGGCATCTCGCCCCGGGTCGGGCGCTCGAAGAGCAGCGCCGGGCCGCCGGCCCGCACCGTGCGGGTGACCACCTCGCTGATCTCCAGGGTGGGGTCGACCGGGACGTCGACCCGGCGCAACTCCCCCGCGCGCTCAAGCGCCGCGAGGAAGTCCTTGAGATCGGTGTACGGGAAGCCACGAGCCGCCATGTCGCCAGTCTCCCGCACCGGGTGCCACACGGCCCAAGCCGGGTGCTGTGACACTCGCGATGACCCGGGAACCAGTGGCCGGGTCAGTGGACGCGGGCGGTCCGCGCGGACCGCGCGGTCCGCGCCCTCCGCGCGGTCCGCGCCCTCCGCGCGGTCCGCGCCCTCCGCGCGGTCCGCGCCCTCCGCGCGGTCCGCGCCCCAAGATCCACTCGGTTTTCGTGAAGTCGGTGCATCGCGGGCCGCAGGACACCGCGACTTCACTGAAACCGAGTGGATCAACCGGCAGGAGCGGCGCCTCGCGGGGCATGGCGGGCGGTTGAGCGGGTAGCCGGGCAGGCGGCGGGCGGACGACAGGCCGAGGCGCGCGGACGGACGGCGGACGGGGGCGGCGATGGGCGCGGAGCGGGTTCCGGCGGGGTTCACCGAGCAACGGGCGCGGGTCGGCCAGATCGCCATGAACTACGTCCGGGGCGGCAGTGGCCCGCCACTGGTGCTGCTGCACGGGTACCCGCAGTGCTGGTACATGTGGCGGCACCTGCTGCCCGAGCTGGGACGCTCCTTCGACGTCGTCGCACCCGACCTGCGCGGCTTCGGGGCCAGCGACGCCCCGGCCGACGGCTACGACAAGAAGACGGCAGCCGCCGACCTGCACGGCCTGCTCGATCAACTCGGCCTGACAAGCGACCTCCGGGTGGTCGGACACGACCTGGGGACGATGGTGGCGTACGCGTACGCCGCCGCCCATCCGCAGCGGGTGAGTCGGCTGGTGCTCACCGAGGCGCCGATCCCCGACGAGAGCATCCACACGTTTCCCGCGCTCACCCCGGCCGGGCCCGGGGTGTGGAATTTCGGCTTCTTCTCGCTCGGCAACGGGCTTCCGGAGGCGTTGGTCAGCGGGCGGGAGTCGCTGTGGGTGGACCGGTTCACCGACGCGCTGATGGTGCGCAAGGGCAGCATCGCCGCGCCCGACATCGAGGAGTTCGCCAGCCACCTGCGCGACCCGGCGCATCTGCGGGCGAGCTTCGCCTACTTCCGGGCGTTCGAGCAGGACATCGCCGACAACGCCGAGCACCGGTCGGTGAAGCTGACGATGCCGGTGCTGGCGGTCGGCGCGGCGGCCAGCCTCGGCGGGCAGGTGGCCGAGCAGGTTCGCCGGTACGCCGACACCGTCCGCGGCGAGGTGATCGAGGACTGCGGGCACTGGCTGTACGAGGAGCGTCCGGACGAGATGCTCGCCCTGCTGCGCGACTTCCTCGAGGCGGCCGACCGGTCCGCGTGACAGAGCGGTAAGCGCCAGGCGACGCAGGCCGGCCACCTGGCGCATCGTTCTGGGTGACCGCCCTGGACGGTCAGGCGACGGGCGCCGACGGACTGCGTCGTTCCGCGGAGATCTTCGACCGGCTACGCGGGCAGTGGGCCGACACCCTCGGCCCAGAACGGGTCACCGCCATGGAGGACGACCTCCGCACGATGGCCTCCGCCAACTGGTTCCGACTCGACGTGCCCGGCTGGTTCGGCGGCTGCCAGTGGCCCGCCGACACCGCCGTGGAACGACAAGGCCGCACGGAACGACAAGGCCGCACGGAACGACAAGGCCGCACGGAACGACAAGGCCGCACGGAACGACAAGGCCGCACGGAACGGCAAGATCGCGCGAACGACAAGGCCGCACGGAACGACAAGGCCCGGGTCAAGCCCGGCGGGCACATCTCACCGATGGTGGCGAAACGGCGGGGCGTGGCGGCAGGGTGGAACCATGTCGGACGCGTTCGTCGTCGGTGACCGGGACGGGTTGTCTCCCCTCCTGGTCGCGATTCGCGACGCCGTCGCCCGGGAGCTGCACGCCCAACTGGCGCTACGCGGGGAACGGATCGAGCTGGCCGACCTGCCGGAGGTGTCGTACCAGGTCACGCTACGCGTGGACGAGACCCTGCGCGGCACCCGACATCCTCCCCAGCGACCCCGACGCTCTCAGTCGCCCGCATAGAGCCGCGACGGATCGACGAGGACGACATCGGGACGCTGAGCGGCCGCGTGCCGCAGCTCGTCGGTGAACCCTGCGGCGCTCGCGAGCAGCAACCGACCGTCCCTCACGTCCAGGCCGGGACGCGCGGCGAGCAGGTCACGTGCGCGGCTCAGTCGTTCCAGCTCGGGCCGACCCAGCGTGCGACCCCACTTGACCTCTCCGATGGCGAGCAGCGGCCGAGGGCCGTCGCCGAACGGCGGCTCGCCGAACGCCACCAGGTCGAGTTCCAGGCTGGTACGGGTGGCGGGATCGGTGAGGACGGCCGAGCTGGCGTCCGCGACGACACCACCAAACGTCTCTGGCGTGGCGAAGCGCAGAGCCCACTGCCGGACGATCTCCTCGAACGCTGGCCCCAGCACCGCGCTCGAGTACCGGCGGTTGGAACGCCTCCAGACGTCCGAGCCACGCCGTTGCTCCAAGGCCGTCCAGGAGGGCCGCATGACAGCCTGATAGAAGGTGATCAGGGGTTCGGCGATGCGGTAACGGCTGCGCCCACTGCGAAGCGGATCGGGCTCGCGAATGAGGAGACCGGCATCCTCAAGGACGGTGAGCGGATGCTGGAGGTCGGTGGCCTTCCGTCCGATGTACCCGGCGATCCCACCTCGGGTGCCGTTGCCTTCGGCGACCGCGGACAGCACGGAATGGTAAAGAGCGGTGTCTCGCAGGTCGGGATCCTCGGCAAGCAGATAGCGAGCCTCGCGGAACAACGGGCGGGCCGGATTCAGCACGGCGCGGACGACCCAGTCGTCGAAATCGTCCGGTCCGTCGGGCACATCGTCCTGGACATACTCCCGTCGGTAGGCCGGGGTGCCACCGACGATGGCGAACACGCGGGCAGCGAGCGCAGGATCATCGAGCCCCCAGAACGTCGCCGCGGCACGATAGTCCAGGGGTGGCACGGCCAGTTCAAGCCCTGCCCGTCCGCGCAACGGGGCCGAACCGGCGAGCAGACCACCCATGAACGACAGTGCCGAACCGCACAGCAGCAGGCGCGTGCGGGAATCGGTGCGCTCGACCCGGCCCGGCGTGAGCGCGTGCTGAATTATCGACGGGAGATCCCGAGTCGACCGGGCAAGATAGGGGAACTCGTCGATCACCACGGTAACCGGGCGGTGCTGGCCCAGCGCGAGCAGTGCGTCGACCGCTCCCGACCAGTCGTCCAGGCGAAGCGGACCAGGCGCGTCGGTGTGCCGGCCGAGAGCCTCCCCGAGTCGACGCAGCGACTCCACCGGGGTCGCCTCTGTCGCCCCGAAGTAGAAACCGTCGGTGGCGCGGGCCAACTCGTACAACAGCAGGGTCTTGCCCTGCCGGCGACGGCCACTGACCACGCCCAGCGTCGCGCCTGGGCGGTCGTCCGTGGCGAACCGGACCAGCTCCGCCCACTCGACGTCACGGTCGAAAATCTCCGCTGGCTTGGAGAGCTTCACTGTCACATCCCCACAGAATGTAGAACTACGCTTCCAAGAAGTGTAGTTCTACATTCTGTCAACTGTGGTTCAGTCCAGCCCGCCGTACGAGTGCAGGCCGGTGAAGAAGATGTTCACGCCGAACAGGTTCATCAGCATGGTGAGGAAGCCGAGCACCGCCAGCCAGGTGGCCACGTTGCGCCTGACGCTGGGCGTGGCGCGGGCGTGCAGGTAACCGGCGTACACGACCCAGGAGATGAAGGCCCAGGTCTCTTTCGGGTCCCAGCCCCACGGCCGGCCCCACGCCGCCTCGGCCCAGATCGCGCCGGCGATGACCGCGAAGGTGAAGATCGGGAACGCGAACGCGTGCAGCGCGAAGGTCAGCCGCTCCAGGCCCACCGCGCCGGGCAGGCGCTTGGCCAGGGTGTACGGGAAGCTCCGCTTGCCCTGCTCGTATCCGTTGCGCATCAGGAAGCCGACCGCCGGCACCACACCGAGCAGGAAGATGCCGGACGCGAAGACGATCGTCGAGACGTGGATGACGAACCAGTACGAGTTCAGGGCCGGCACCAGCGGCACGATCGGCACGTACAGCACCAGCTCGGCGGTGGCGACAAGCAGCACCATCACCAGGGTCAGGAAAAGCCCGAGTTTGCGCAGCGACGGCCGCTTCCAGAGCACCACCAGCCAGGCGGCGACACCGATGAACGTCACCGTGAGCACGAACTCGTACATGTTGCCCCACGGCATGCGGTCCGCGGCGAGGCCGCGCGTGACGAGCGCCGCCAGGTGCAGCACGGCGGCGACCGCGGTGGCGCCCACCCCGACGAGACCCGCGAGGCGGGCACGTCGCGCCGACCGGTCGGCCGCGGCAGACGGCGGGACCGGCGCGGGCGGCGGGGGCAGGGTGCCGCCACCGGCGCCCACCAGTTCACGGACCGGAGCCGCAGCGGCGATTCGGGTACGCGCGTTGCCCAGCGCGTACTCCACGGCGTGACCGATCATCGCGACCAGGTACGCGAGGATCGCGAAGGTCACCAGATTGTCGGAGAGTGCGGACATCACTCGGCTCCTTCTCGCACGCCGGCCCGGTCGGTGGAGTCACCTTCGGGCCGGTCGGCACCGTTGACCGCGGCGACGAGCTGGGTGAACTCGTCGGCGAACCCTGGGTAGTCGGTACGCGGCAACCCACCGACCTCCATCAAGCTACTACCGCTCGTCGGAGATCCTTCCCCCGGGTCGGCCGGCACCACCCGGAAGAACACCCGACGACGCCGCCCGAACAGCGAGCCCATCAACCCGACAAGCAGAACACCGCAGCTGATCAGCAGCGGGGTCGCGCCGGGATCGTGCCGGACGGAGAGGGTGACGTACCGCTTGGTGTCCAGGAACTCGACGGTCGAGCCGTCGTCGAGCGTCCAGGTCTCGCCCTTGCGCAGCAGTTTGGTGCCGACCTCCTTGACCTTGCCGGTCCGCACCTGCCGCTGGTCGAGTTGGTAGATCGAGCCGGGGATGCCGGCGTCCCGGCCGAGGTTGCCCCGGTACGCGACCAGGTTCAGCACCGGGTTGCGCTCGGCCGGATACTGCGAGCGTACGAACGGCCCCTGCTCGGGCGCCGTGGGCAGGTAGATGCCTGTGAACGCCATCTGCTGATCCGGTGCGCGCTGCCCGGTGGCCGGGTCGACGTTCGCGTCCGGGAAGGCCGCCAGCCCCTCGCTCGTCAGACCCATGTCACCTGTGGTGAGGAACGGGTCGTCGCTGAGCTGGCTGTTGCCGAACCGGTCGGTGTAGCGGATCACCGGGGCGTACCCGTGGCCGAGCAGGTAGACGCTTGCGTCCTTCAACCGCAGCGGCGAGTTCACCGAGAAGTCCGCGCTGCGGGTGGGCTCGTCCGGGCCGTCGACGGTGACCGTGGCGTTGAAGAACTGCGGCTGGCCGGAGGGCAGGAAGCGGGCCTGGAAGTCGTCCAGCCGCAGGCAGAAGCGGGGCAGGTCCGCGCTGTCCACCCGGGGGCCGAGCTTGGCCTCGGCGAACTGCTGGCGGGTGTTGCAGAACGTGTTGTCCGCGCCGGCCACCAGGAGCCGGTTGCCACTCCAGCCGTACCACGAGCCGAGCGCGACGCCGATCAACACCGCGATCAGCGACATGTGGAACAGCAGGTTGCCGGTTTCCTTGAGATAGCCCTTCTCGGCGGAGACCTCGTTGCCGCGCACCTGCACCCGCCAGCGGCGCTTGCGCAGCACCTCGGCGATCGCCGTGGCGCCACCGGCCGGCGCGGGCAGCACTGTGTGCTGCGGCAGCCGCGTCATCCGCTTCGGCGCGGCCGGCGGCCGGGCCCGCAACGCCCGGACATGGTCGCGCAGCCGGGGCGTGATGCATCCGATCAGGGAGGTGAACAGCAGCAGGTAGATCGCGGAGAACCAGACCGAGCCGAAGACCTCGAACGCGCCGATCCGGTCCAGTCGGGGGGCCCAGGCCGGGTGGTCGACAAAGTACTGGTTGACCTTTTCCGGGCTGATCCCGCGCTGCGGCAGCACCGAGCCGGGGATGGCGGCGACCGCGAGCAGGAAGAGCAGGATCAGCGCCGTACGCATGCTGGTGAGCTGCCGCCACGAGTTGCGCAGCAGGGCCAGCAGCCGGTTGGGCCGACGCCGTGGCGCCGGGGCCACGGTCTCCGGTCGGTCGTCGACGACCGTCATCAGATGCTCACCTCGCCCACCCCGACGGTGGTCTGCAACCAGATCACGAAGCTCTGCCATCCGCCGGTGACGAGCGCCAGGCCGATCAGGATGAGCAGGGCGCCGCCGACCCGGGTGACCCAGCGGCTGTTGCGCCGGACGGCGCGGAAGACCCCGAGCAGGCGTTCGAAGCCCAGCCCGAAGACCACGAACGGTATCCCCAACCCGAGGCAGTACGCCACGGCGAGCACCATGGCGCGGTCGGTCTGGCCGCTGGCGGTGGCCATGCCCATCACCGCGCCGAGGGTGGGGCCGGTGCAGGGCACCCAACTGAGCGCGAACACCGCTCCGAAGACAGGTGCGCCGAGCAGGCCGGCCGACGGCAGTCGGGAGATCCGGAACTCGCGTTGCAGGGCCGGGATCATCCCGAGGTAGCTCAACCCCGCCACGATGACCAGCACGCCGACGCCGATCTGCAACTCGCGCTCGTAGTCGAAGAACACCCGGCCGATGCTGGCGAAGAGGATCGCGGTGGCCACGAAGACGACCGTGAAGCCGCCGATGAAGAGGAGTGTGCCGGCGAGCACCCGGCCCTTGACCGCGCCGACCCGCGCGACCCGCTCCTTGACGGCGACACCGCCGGTGGCCGGTGCGGGTTCGGCCGCCGGCCGGCGACCCTCCAGGTCGGCGCCGGCCAGACCGGTGACGTACGACAGGTAGCCGGGGACGAGCGGAAGCACGCACGGGGAGAGGAAGCTGACCAGGCCGGCGAGCGCCGCCGCGCCGATGGCGAGCAGCAGCGGCCCGCTGACGGCCAGCTCCTTGAAGGTCTCGCCCATCAGCCCGATGCCGGCTTCTCGGCCGCGATCCGCTCGACGATCGGTTGCAGGCCCTCCTGCTTGACCGCGGCCCGGATCACCACGGCGATCCGACCCTCCCGGTCCAGCACCACTGTCGCCGGGACGAAGTTCGGTGGGATGTCCAGGTTGAGCGCCAGCTTGCTGCTCGGGTCGAAGAGGCTCGGATAGGTGACCCGACCCTTCTCGAACGCCTTGGCCTTGTCCCGCTCGTCGGAGACGTTGGCGCCGAGGAAGGTCACTCCGGAGCCCTTGGTGGCCTGGTAGGTCGCTTCCAGGTCGTCGGCCTCGGCACGACACGGCGCGCACCAGGAGCCCCAGAAGTTGAGCACCACCACCTGGCCGCGGGCCTGGCTGACGTCGTAACCGCCGCCGTCCAGCAGCTCACCGGCGAGCTTCGGGGGTGCCGAGCGCTGGTCCGGTGCGCACTCGAAGATCCCGTCGGTGGTGGTCGTGCAGGTCTTCTCCTGCCCCTTCGACGACGTGCAGCCGACGAGCGCCACCGCGGCGACGACGGCGAGCAGGCCGGCGGTCCACCTCCGGGCGTACATTCAGGCCCCCTTGGCCGTCCGGGCTGTCGCGGAGAGAGCGATCAGGTGCGCGGCCGGCTCGCTGTAGCCGATGCCCGCCACCTTCGCGCCCTCGAAGTGGAACGAGGTGAGGCTGGCCAGCCCACACTGCCGCTTGCGCGGGTCGTGCCAGAGACGCTTGCGCTCGACGTGGCGACGCAGCGTCCAGATCGGGAGCTGGTGCGACACCAGCACCGCCTCGCGCCCCTCGGCGGCGACCCGGGCGGCCTGCACGGCGGCGAACATCCGCTCGGCGATCACCCGGTACGCCTCACCCCAGGACGGGGTCACCGGATCGCGCAGCACCCACCAGTTACGCGGGTCGCGGAACGACCCGTCACCCGGGGACACCTTCTTGCCCTCGAACCAGTTGGCGCTCTCGATCAGCCGCTCGTCCACGCCGACCGGCAGCCCGAACTGGGCGGCGATCGGCTCGGCGGTCTGCTGGGCGCGTTCCAGCGGGCTGGCCACCACGTGCACGATCTCCCGCTCGGCCAGGCCCTGTGCGGCGGCCTTGGCCATCTGCACACCCAGCTCGGAGAGGCGGAAACCGGGCAGCCGACCGTAGAGGATCTGGTCGGGGTTGTGCACCTCGCCGTGCCGGAGCACGTGGACCACCGTCTTGCTCAAGGTCTTTTACCCCCCGTGACCAGCCGCTGCCGCCGCGTTCGCCGCCGTGGGCAGCGCTGCGGCGATGTGCTCCAGAGCGGCGTCGTCGATCGCCGCCGACACGAACCACGACTCGAACGCGCTCGGCGGCAGGTAGACGCCGGCGGCGAGCATCGCGTGGAAGAACGCCTTGAACGCCGGCACCTGCTGGGTGCGGGCGCTGTCGTAGTCGACCACGTCGGCGTCGGTGAAGAAGATCGAGAACATGCTGCCCGCGTACGACAGTCGGTGCGGGACCCCGGCGGCGGCCAGCGCGTCGGACGCCAGCTTGCCCACGACGGCGGCCGTCTCGTCGAGGCGGCGGTAGAGCGCGTCGTCGGCGAGTCGCAGCGTGGCCAGGCCGGCGGCGCAGGCCAGCGGGTTACCGGAGAGCGTGCCGGCCTGGTAGACCGGGCCGGCCGGCGCGAGCCGCGCCATGATGTCCGCCCGCCCGCCGAACGCCGCGGCGGGCAGGCCACCACCCATGACCTTGCCGTACGTCCACAGGTCGGCGTCGGAGGCGTCGAGGCCGTGCCACCCGGCGCGGGAGACCCGGAACCCGGTCATCACCTCGTCGACCACCAGCAGGGCCCCGTGCGCGTGCGCGATCCGGGCGAGCTGGGAGTTGAAGCCGTCGCGGGGTGCCACCACGCCCATGTTGCCGGCGGCGGCCTCGGTGATCACCGCGGCGATGTGCGGGCCCTCGGCGGCGAAGGCCTCCTCGACGGCCCGGATGTCGTTGTACGGGAGAACTATCGTCTCGCTGGCCGCCGCGCCTGTCACTCCTGGCGAGTCGGGCAGGCCCAGGGTGGCCACGCCGGACCCGGCGGCGGCGAGCAGTGCGTCCACGTGACCGTGGTAGCAGCCCGCGAACTTGATGATCTTGGACCGACCGGTGAAGCCGCGCGCCAGCCGGATCGCCGACATGGTCGCCTCGGTGCCGGAGTTGACCAGCCGGACCTGCTCCATCGGGGTGCGGTCGACAAGCTCGGCGGCCAACTCCACCTCGCCCGGGGTGGGGGTGCCGAAGCTGGTGCCCAGGGCGGCGGCGGCCTGCACGGCGGCCACCACCTCGGGGTGGGCGTGCCCGAGGATCAGCGGACCCCACGAGCAGACCAGGTCGACGTAGCGGCGGCCGTCGGCGTCGTACAGCCACGGACCCTCGCCACGGACCATGAAACGCGGGGTGCCACCGACCGCCTGGAAGGCGCGCACAGGGGAGTTCACCCCGCCCGGCACGATGGCGCGGGCGCGGTCGAACAGGGCCTCGGAGGCCGGCGCGACGGCTGGGTAGCGGCCGGATCCGGCGGGAAAGATGTCGGTCACGATGCCGCCATTGTGTCAGCGCCGCACGGTCAACCAGCAGCCACCCCGCGGCAGGGTTACCGGGCTCACCCCTGGCCGGGCGGTGGGCGGCGACGGCTCGTGACCTCGGCGGGCGGCGGCTCGCGGCCTCAACAGGCCGGGCCGGGCGGATCGCGCTAGGCTGACCGGGTGGATCGTGCCGAACTGTCCATCACGCTACACCGGACGGGCGACGAAGCAGTGCTGCGCCTGGCCGGTGAGATCGACATGCTCACGGCCGCCCAGCTCTCCACGGTGGTCAACGAGGTGCTGGCGGACCCACCCCCGCGGATCGTGCTCGATCTGGGTGGAGTCACCTTCTGCGACTCACAGGGCCTGGGCACCCTCGTCGTGCTCAGCCGCAAGGCCAGCCACGCGCAGAGCCTGTTGATGCTGACCCACGTGGGCGACTTCCTGATCCGCGTCCTGGACATCACCGGCCTGCGCAGCGCCCTGATGATCCGCAACGACCAACCCACCGGCTAACCCCCCGCGCCCCACCCTCCCCCTCTCGGGGTTGATCATGAGGTTGACGGGTCATTCGGGCACCAGATCGCCCGTCAACCTCATGATCAACGCGTGTCAGGGGGTGGGTCGGGGGGCACGGTTACGGGGTGGGGATGTCTCGGGTGCGGAAGGTTGCGACAGCTCCGATCAGCAGGGCCGCCGCTGTCGCTGTCAGGGCGGCCAGTGGGGCTACCTGCCAGTTCTCGCTGAGGACCTGGGGGGTGTGGGTGAACGGGGAGACATTGAGCGCCCACTGGTCCAACCCCAGCACCGCGCCGAGCTGACCGAGCAGCAGACAGCCGGCGAGCGCCGCCCAGGCAGCCGCGGAGAAGCGGGGCAGCCAGCCGACCAGCAGCGCCGCCAGCCCGGACAGCACCCAGGCCGCGGGCACCTGGGCCAGCCCGGCACCGAGCAGCCGCGGCAGCTCGCCGCCGACGTCGGAGACGCTGAGCCCGTAGGCCAGCCCGGTGGCGAGCCCGGCGACGCTCAGCACGACCGCCGGGCCGAGCAGCGCGAAGACCAGATGCGCCGCCAGCCAGCGAGTCCGGCTCACCGCCGTCGCGAGCAGCGGTTCGGCCAGCCCGGCGGTCTCCTCCGCCCGGGCCCGCAGCGCGGCCTGGATGCCGTACCCGGCGGCGGCCGGCGCGGTCAGGCTCAACGTCCCACCGAGGTACGCCTCGGCGAGCGCGGAGCTGCCGCCCAGCCGGGACAGGATGTCGGCCACCTGCTGGTTGCCCCGCACCGCCTCGCCGGCGGCATCCGCCGCCCCGCCGAGCACCAGGCCGAGCAGCCCGAAGCCGACGGTCCAGCCGAGCAGTTGGGTCCGGTGCAGCCGCCAGGCCAGGCCGAACGGGCCGGCCAGGCCGGCAGCGGCGGCGGGGCCGAGCCGGGACGGAAACACCCCCGCGCCGAGGTCACGGCGGACCGCGACGGGGTACGCGACGAGCGCGACCACCACGCTGAACAGCACCGGCAGCAGCAGCACCCACGGGCGCTGGTCGGCGTAGGCGCGACTCCGTGCCGACCAGCCCAGCGGTGAGAGCCAGCTCAGCCACTCGGCGTCTCCACCGGTGCCGCCGGACCCTCCGGCGTCGCCGGCCAGCCGCAGCACGAAGGCCAGCCCGAGCGCGCCCAGGCCGATCCCACGCGCCCCACCCGCACCCTCGGTGAGCTGCGCGGCAAGCCCGCCGACAGTGGCGAAGGCCACACCGGTGAGCGCCACGCCAGCGCCGAAGAGCACCGAACCCGCGCCGGGCAGGCCGGCCGCGATCAGACCGCCGGCGGCGAGCAGGCCGAGCAGCACATTCGCGGTGTACGTCACAAGCAGCGCGGCGGTCAGCCCCGCGTACCGGCCCAGCACTGTCGCGCCGAGCAGCTCCCGGCGACCGGCCTCCTCCTCGGTCCGGGTGTGCCGGACCACGGTGAGCACGCTGACCAGCGCGGCGATCAACGCCAGCAGACCGGCGCGCTGGACGGTGAGCGCGCCGATGCTGTCGCCGTAGACCGGGCCGAGCAGGGCGACGATCGACGGGTTACTCGCCGTGCCGGCGAGGTACGCGGCCCGCTCGGCGGCCGTCGGGTACAGCTCGGCGTACGCGCTGGCGTAGCTGGCCGGCAGCACCGCCAGCAGCAGGATCCAGATCGGTAGCAACACCCGGTCCCGGCGCAGGATGAGGCGCACCAGGTGCCGCGTCCCGGTGAGGGCCGTCATGACCGCACCTGCTCGGCCTGGTAGTGCCGCAGGAACAGTTCCTCAAGTGTCGGCGGCTGGCTGACCAGACTCCGTACGCCGATCTCGGTGAGCTGGCGCAGCGCGGTCGCCAGCGCGGCGTTGTCCACGTCGAAGCGCACCCGGTGCCCGTCCACCCGCAGGTCGTGGACGCCGGCGAGCTGGCCCAGCGCGTCCGCCGGACCGGTCAGCTCGGCGTCGATCGAGGTGCGGCGCAGGTGGCGCAGCTCGGTCAGGGTGCCGGTCTCCACGTCCCGGCCGTTGCGGATGATCGTCACCCGGTCGCAGAGCGCCTCCACCTCGGCCAGGATGTGGCTGGAGAGCAGCACGGTGCGCCCGTCGGCCTTGGCGCGGCGGACCCAGTGCTGGAACACCTCCTCCATCAGCGGGTCCAGCCCGGAGGTCGGCTCGTCCAGGATGACCAGTTCGGCGTCCGAGGCGAGGGCCGCCACCAGGCCTACCTTCTGCCGGTTGCCCTTGGAGTAGGCCCGCCCCTTCTTGCGCGGGTCCAGCTCGAAGGAGTCCAGCAGCTCGGCCCGGCGGGCCGGGTCCAGCCCGCCGCGCATCCGACCGAGCAGGTCGATGACCTCGCCGCCGGAGAGGTTGGGCCAGAGCGTCACGTCGCCCGGCACGTACGCCAGCCGGCGGTGCAGGGCCACCGCGTCGCGCCACGGATCGCCACCGAGCAGGCGGACGGCCCCCGCGTCCGTCCGCAGCAGGCCGAGCAGTGCCCGGATGGTCGTCGACTTGCCGGCACCGTTCGGGCCGAGGAAGCCGTGCACCTCGCCGGTGCGGACGGTCAGGTCCAGACCGTCGAGTGCCCGCGTCCGGCCAAAGGTCTTGACCAGACCGGACACCGCAATGGGAGTTTCCATATATCGGAAGCTACACTCGTTTCACAAAGTTGTGAAGACTGTGAGACCTGGGCAGCATCGAGGGTCACACCAGCACGTGGAAGGGGACCACCATGGCAACCGGCGACAGCCACGACCCGGTGCACCTCTTCGTCGAGCGAATGGCCCTGACCTTCGCCGAGGTCGGTTTCCCGCGAATGGCAGCCCGGGTGCTCTTCACCGTGATGACCGCGGACGACCCCCTCACCGCCGCCGAGATCGGCGAGCGGCTCGGGGTGAGCGCCGCGGCGGTCAGCGGCGCGGTCCGCTACCTCACCCAGTTCGGCATGCTGATCCGCGAGCCGGTCCCCCGATCCCGACGGGATCGCTACCGGATGCCGGACAACCCCTGGTACGAGGCGACGATCACCAAGACCATGCTCTACAAGACGTTCATCGACGTGGCCGAGGGCGGCGTGGTCGCCCTCGACGGCCCGGAGACGCCGGCCGGCGAGCGGGTGGCCGAGATGCGCGACTTCTTCATCTTCGTCCAGGAGGAGATCGACTCGCTGGGCGAGCGGTGGCGGGCCCGCCGGGCCGCCACCGGCCACCTGCGGCCCGGCGAGGTCTGAGCGTCAGGCGGTGTTGCCCCAGCGGGCCTGCTCGAGCATGCGTACCGCCCGGTCGTGGGACTCCGCGCTGTCGGAGCGGAGCAGCGTGGTCGCCTCGTCCACCGCGTCGGTGAGCCGCCGCCACTGCGTGTCGCGCTCCCGGACCAGATCCGACTGGGTGGCCAACTGCCGGGTCTTCACCCACAGCTCGACGAAGACCGACACCTTGGCCCGCAGCACCCACGGGTCGAACGGCTTGGTCAGGTAGTCCACCGCGCCCACCTGGTAGCCCCGGAGGGCGAGCTGGGCGTCCCGGTCCGCGGCGGTGAGGAAGATGATCGGCACGTGCCGGGTCCGCTCCCGGCGCTTGATGTGGCTCGCCGTCTCGAACCCGTCCATGTCCGGCATCTGCGCGTCCAGCAGGATCACCGCGAAGTCGTCCACGAGGAGCTGCTTGAGCGCCGCCTCACCGCTCTCCACCGCCACCGACTGCACCGGCAGGCCCTGGAGGATCGCCTCCAGGGCCGTCAGATTCTGCCGCCGGTCGTCCACGAGCAGCGCCTTGGCGATCTGGGTCACGAAGTCTCCTCGGTCCGGCTGCCGTTGATCCAGGACGACATCAACTCGATCAGGTCATCCAGGTCGACCGGCTTGGTGATGTAGTCGCTGCCGCCGGCCGCGAGCGCCGACTCCCGGTCGCCCGGCATGGCCTTCGCGGTCAGGAAGACCACCGGCAGATCGGCGAACCGATGGTTGCGGCGAATCTGGCGGGTGGTCTCGTAGCCGTCCTGGTCCGGCATCATGGCGTCCATCAGCACGATGTCCACCTCCGGATGCTCGGCCAGCAGGCGGACACCGTCCGCCCCGTTGTCCGAGTACAGCACGGTCATCCCGTGCAGCTCCAATGCGCTGGTCAAGGCGAAGACGTTGCGGACGTCGTCGTCGACGATCAGCACCGTGGCGCCATCGAGTTGACGGGTGGCCGGCGCCTCCGGCCGCTCCGGCAACAGCTCCAGCGGCGGCATCAGCAGCGACGAGGGCAGGCCGGCGCGCTGCGGAGACGGAAGCTGGGGCGCGACCACGGCATCCGGGGCCAACACCTGCGGCACGAACAGGGTGAAGGTCGAGCCCTGACCGGGAGCGGACGACACGGTGATCGTGCCGCCGATAAGCCGGGCCAGATCACGGCTGATCGACAGGCCCAGGCCGGTGCCGCCGTAACGGCGGCTGGTCGTGCCGTCCGCCTGCTGGAACGCCTCGAAGATGATCGACAACTTGTCGTCGGAGATGCCGATCCCGGTGTCGATCACGGTGAACGCGATCACCTGCTGGGCGTTCGTCAAGGCCGGCACGTCGAAGACCGCGTTCTCCGCCGCCGGGGCGATCCGCAACGTCACCGCGCCGTTGTCGGTGAACTTCACCGCGTTGGAGAGCAGGTTGCGCAGGATCTGCTGCAACCGCTGCGCGTCGGTCACCAGCGCCGGCGGCAGATCCTTGCTCACCCGTACCTGGAAGTCCAGGTTCTTCTCCTCGGCCTGCGGCGCGAACGCCTGCTCGACATAGCCGCGCAGCTCGGCGAAACGGATCTCGGTGGGCTCGACGTCCATCCGGCCCGCCTCGATCTTGGACAGGTCGAGGATGTCGTCGATCAGGCGCAGCAGGTCGGAGCCGGACCCGTGGATGGTCTTGGCGAACTCGATCTGCTTCGGGCTGAGGTTCTGCTCCGAGTTCTCCGCCAGCAGGCGAGCCAGCAGCAGCAACGAGTTCAGCGGCGTACGCAGCTCGTGGCTCATGTTGGCCAGGAACTCCGACTTGTAGGCCGAGGCCCGGGTCAGCTGCTGCGCCTTCTCCTCCAGGCCCAGCCGAGCCAGCTCGATCTCCCGGTTCTTCGTCTCGATGTTGCCCTTCTGCTCGGAGAGCAGAGTCGCCTTCTCCTCCAACTCGGCGTTCGTGCGCTGCAACTCCGCCGACTGCTCCTGCATCTCGTGCGCCAGCCGCTGCGACTGGGCCAGCAACTCCTCCGTACGACGGTTGGCCTGGATGGTGTTGACCGCGATGCCGATGGTGAGCACCAGCCGCTCCAGGAACGCGAGGTGCAGCTCGGAGAAGGCCGACACGCTCGCGAACTCGATCACGCCGAGCAGCTCACCCTCGAACAGCACGGGGAGCACCACCAGGTCCGACGGAGGCGTCTCGGCCAGACCGGACCGCAGGGTGAGCCGGCTGTTCGGGGAGGCGCTGACCCGGATCGTGCGGCGCGACAGCGCGGTCTGCCCGACCAACCCCTCACCCGGACCGAAGGTGACGTCGTTGCCCCGCGCCACGTACCCGTACGAGGAGGTCAGCCGCAGCCGCATGCTGCCGTCGGTGTCGTCGGCCAGGAAGAAGGCGCCGAGCTGGGCGTCGACAAGCGGGGTCACCTCCATCATGATCATGCGGCAGACCTCGCCGAGGTCGCGCTGACCCTGCAACAGGCCGCCGATCCGCGCCAGGTTGGAGTCCAACCAGCCCTGCTCGGCGTTCTTCTTCGTCGTCTCCCGGAGGGTGACGATCATCTGGTTGATGTTGTCCTTCAGCTCGGCGACCTCGCCCTGCGCCTTGACGGCGATTCGCTGGGTCAGGTCGCCCCGGGTCACCGAGGTGGACACCTGGGCGATGGCCCGTAGCTGCGTGGTCAGCGTCGAGGCGAGCTGGTTGACGTTCTCGGTCAGGTCGCGCCAGGTGCCGGACACGCCCTTCACCTGTGCCTGACCGCCCAGCTTGCCCTCGATGCCGACCTCACGGGCCACCCGGGTCACCTCGTCGGCGAACGACGAGAGCTGGTCCACCATCGTGTTGACAGTCGACTTCAGCTCCAGGATCTCGCCCCGCGCGTCCACAGTGATCTTCTGGCTCAGGTCACCCTTCGCCACGGCCGTGGTCACCGAGGCGATGTTGCGGACCTGGCTGGTCAGGTTCGACGCCATCGAGTTGACGTTGTCGGTCAGATCGCGCCACGTAC